>CAVXVH010000016.1:0-147118 GCA_963765065.1 uncultured beta proteobacterium
TTCCCACGCCTGGCTGGTGCTGGTCGGGATCGTCCTGGTTGCCGCGTACGTGCGGCACTTCTTCAACCTGCGGCATCGCGGGCGCACGGTGTGGGCGATCCCCGTGCTCGGGTTGCTCGCCACCGCGGCCATCGCCGTCGCCATCGCGCCGGCGCGCCCGTCGGCTGCCGACGTGCCGTCGTTCGCGCGCGTGCAGGCGATCGTGCACGACCGCTGCGCGTCCTGCCACGCCGAGCGGCCGACGCACACCGGTTTCTCGGTGGCGCCGAAGGGTGTTCTGCTGGACACGCCCGAGCGCATCGTCGCCGCCGCGGCGCGCATCGCCGAGCAGTCGGTGACGACCCGGGCGATGCCCATCGGCAACCTCACTGGCATGACCGACGCCGAGCGCACGGCCCTCGGCGCGTGGATCGCGGGGGGCGCCCGGCGCTGACCGGGCGATGCACGGCATCCGTCCAACGGGTCCGGGCGGCGCGCACGTGCCGCGCTGGTATCCTGCCGGCCTCGAAGGGAAACGACCGATGCCGAAGCCGTCCATTGCTCCTGCCCTGTCCCTGCTCGCGCTGGTCGCGCTCGCGCCGTTGTCGACCAACGCCCCGGCGAATGCGGGGAACGAGTCGGACCTGTACGTGCTCACGCTCCCGTCGACCGCGGGGGAGGGCGCCCGCCTGCTGCCGAAGTTCCGCATCCTGTACCCCCCGGCGACGCGCTGGCGGGAGCCGCTGCGCTGGTGGTACAACCGGACCAACGCGCCGTCGCCCTGGGACGGGGACCCCGCGGGCACGGTGAACGAGATCCGCAAGGCGCTCGAGGCGTGGACCGCCGTGTGCGACGTGGCGTTCGTCTACCAGGGCGAGACCACCACGCCGGCGAACAACCGCGTGCAGGATCCCCGCTATGGCGAACAGCCGGACTTCGTCAATGTCGTCGGCTGGGGCGAGCTCGACGGGCGGACCGCCGGCGTCACCTGGGCCTGGAACGCGACCGGCCCGTCGGGCAACGAGCTGGTCGACACCGACATCATCCTGTCGACGGCGCTCGTGCAGTCCGCGACGGAGATGAAGCGCACGGGAACGCACGAGTGGGGACACGCGCTCGGGCTCGCGCACTCCGACTTCTACGGCGCGCTGATGAGCGGCCCGCCGGTGACCACCTACAACAACCTGACCACGCTGCAGGTCGACGACGTGCGCGGTTGCCGTTGCCTCTACGGGGCGCCCGCCGCGGCGCCGGCAGGCTACGTCTGCGCCCCGCCGCCCAAGCTCGACTTCGGCGTGGTGACGGTCGGCGTGCCGAGCGCGCCGCGCGCGCTGACGCTCAGGAACGACGGCAACGGGCCGCTCGCGATCACGTCACGCAGCTTCACGTCGAGCGAGGTCACGGCCGACGCCGCCTGCGGCGCCGGTACGGTGATCCCGCCGGGCGGGAGCTGCACCACCAACGTGGTCGTGCGCCCGCTCTTCGCGGTGGCCTTCGAGGCGCTGGCGAACTTCCAGCTGAGCGACGGCGCGTACAGCGTGCCGATCGCCTACCAGGGCAGCGGCACCGCGCCGCCTCCGGCAACCTCGGTGACGCTGATCGAGTACTACCACGCGGCATTCGATCACTACTTCGTCACGCACCTGCAGGACGAGATCACCAAGCTCGACAACGGCACCTTTGCGGGCTGGTCGCGCACGGGGCGCTCGTTCAAGGCGTGGTCGGGCGCCGGCGCAGGCACGGCGCCGGTGTGCCGCTTCTTCAGCGATGCGTTCGCGCCGAAGAGCTCGCACTTCTACACGTCGTTCACGGCCGAGTGCGCAACCGTGAAGCAGAACCTCGACTGGTCGTTCGAGGGCGAGGTCTTCTTCGTCGCGCTGCCCGACGGCGGCGGTGCCTGCGGGGCGGGAACCCAGCCGGTGTACCGGATCTACAACCGCAGCCTGGGCGGGGCGCCGAACCACCGCTTCACCACCGACAGCGCGTTGCAGCAGCAGATGCTGTCCCGCGGCTGGATCGCGGAAGGGCTGGGCGCCGGCGTGACGATGTGCGTGCCCCTCTGACGCGGGGCACTTCCGGGCGTCGTCAGAACAGCTCGGGCTGTTCGGGTTTCGGCCCCGGCTTGGCCGCGTCCGAGTGCAGCGGCAGGAGCGCGTCGGATTCGGGCAACCGCTCGAGCAGCGACGCATCGTCGTGCCGGACGCTGTTCACGCGGCTCGACACCGGCCACCACGTCATCGCTGCGGACGGATAGGGCGCGACGAGCGCCTGCGGACCGTCCTGCGCGGGATCGAGCCAGCGCGCGTACTGGTCCGCAGGCACGATCACCGGCATCCGGTCGTGCACGGCGCGCAGCAGGTCGTTGGCGTCGGTGGTGAGGATGGTGCAGGAGTCGAGCGGCTCGCCGTCGCCGGTGAGCCAGCGCTCGTAGAGTCCCGCGAAGGCGAACACGCTGCCGTCCTTCATCGCGATCAGTACCGGCTGCTTGCGCCCGTCCGCTGCCGGCATCCACTCGTAGAAACCGTTCGCGGGGATCAGGCAGCGGTGGCGGCGGAACGCGGTGCGGAACGACGGCTTGGATGCAACCGTCTCGCCACGGGCGTTGATCATCTTGGATCCGATCGCGGGATCCTTCGCCCATCTCGGCACGAGCCCCCAGCGGACGGCGACGAGCTCGCGCGCGCCGCTCGCGGCGACCCGCACGATCGGCACCTCCTGCATCGGCGCCACGTTGTAGCGCGGCCGCACCGACGGCGTGTGTGCGAGCCCGAACGCCAGGGCGATCGCCGCGGGGTTCGAGTGAAGCTCGTAGCGGCCGCACACGGTGGGTCAGGCCTCCAGTCCGCTTTCAGCGTCGTCGCGCTCGCCCGGATCCGCGGACCGCTCGAGCAGCCGCCGGGCGGTCCTCGCCACCTGCAGCGTGTCCCAGTACGCGTACGCGGAGACGGCGGCCGCACCGGCGATCGGAATCCACCGGCTCGCGGCGCGCCCGAGCAGGCGCCGCGACACGGCGGATCCGACCCGTCCCGCAGCGGACGCAAGCGCTCGCGACGAGAGCTGCCTGACGACGAAACGCTGACCAGAACGGACGGCGACGTCGCGCAGCACGTGGCTCGCGGCGTGGCGGAACAGGCAATACAGCATGTGGGTGCGCGACAGCTCGGCGCTGCGCCCGTAGAGCGCGAAGATGTCGGCAACCATCTGGCGCTGCGTCTGCCAGATCAGATACAGGTCGGGCAGCACCGTGAGGATGCCCAGTGGACCGGGCGGCAGCGCCAGCGATCCGGCGACGAGCGCCGCGCGCTTCGCCGCGCTGCGGGCGAGCCGATCGGCGGCCTCGTCGGGGTGCTCGACTTCACGCGTGCGGGCAGCCGGTACGTCGCTGATGACACGCTCGATGACGCCGCCCACCTCGCCGACGGGCTCGGGAACCGGTAGTCGCTGCATGGCTCGCTTTCGTCCCGCGCCCGCAAGTGGCGGGCGCGTTCGGCTATTAGACACCAACGGGCGCCCCGTGGCGCCGAGGCCAATGTGACTGCCGGTCCGGGAGAGTAGCGCCGGATAGAATGGCGACGTTGCCTTCCTGATACGGGAACTCGATGCGCGTCGCACTCTGGCTGCACCTGCTCGGCACGGTGATCTGGGTGGGCGGGATGTTCTTCGCGCACGTCGCGCTGCGCCCGGCCGCGCTGACGTTGCCACCGCCGGTCCGGTTGCCGCTGATGGCCGCGACGTTGGCCACCTTCTTCCGCTGGGTCGGCGGCGCCGTCGTCACGATCATCGTCACGGGCTTCATGATGATCGCGTGGATGGGGGGCTTCGCGAACCTCGGCGCGCACATTCACGCGATGACCGCGCTTGGCCTCGTCATGACCTCGGTGTTCGGCTACATCGTCGCGGTGCCTTATCCCCGCATGCGCGCTGCCATCGCGAGCGGCGCCCTGCCGGCGGCCGGCGAGGCGCTGACGCAGGTACGGCGGCTGGTGGGCTTCAACCTCGTCGTCGGCCTTGCCACGATCACCGTCGCGATCCTCGGACATGGCGTCCTGTGAGGCCGGTGGGCGAGCTTCCGGAGGCGTCGGACTACCAGCTTCAATTTTCGTCAATTGACTTCAAAACAGGTTAAGTTGACCACAAATTGCTCTAACTTCTTCGAATTCATCGTATGACAAATCCGGCATGAGAATCTTTGGGTTCGCCGGTTGGTCGGGCAGCGGCAAAACCACCCTGGTCGAGCAGCTCGTGCCGCGTCTCGTCGGACGGGGGCTGCGGGTATCGCTGGTGAAGCACGCCCACCACCGGTTCGAGGTCGATCAGCCCGGCAAGGACAGCTATCGCCACCGTCATGCCGGTTGCACCGAGGTGCTGATCACCTCGCCGCTCCGGTGGGCATTGATGCACGAGCTGCGCGGCGATGCGGAACTGCGGTTGCCCGACGTACTGTCCCGTCTCTCCCCGTGCGACCTGGTCCTGGTCGAGGGCTACAAGCGCCACGCGCTGCCGAAGCTCGAGATCTACCGGGCGGAGCTCGGCAAGCCGCTGCTGCACCCGCGGGACGCGAACATCGTCGGGCTCGCCACGGACACGCCAGCGGCCTTCGCCGGGGGTCGCATCCCCGTGTTCGGCCTCGACGCGTATGACGCGCTTGCCACGTTTGTCGAGGAGCGGGCGGTGTACGCGACCACTGGCGGTTGACGGGCCTTCGGCGACGGGCGTAAGTTGAACTCGGGTGTGGTTTCGGCTTTCCAATGCTCGGGTCACCCCGTCCGGGGGCGGCAATGAAGATGAAACCGATGCGAAGGCTCCTCGTACTTCCACTCGCCCTTGCCTTGGGCTTACCCTGCGCCGCGGCTGGCGCGGCAGAGCTCGCGCGCGACGGCTTCTATGGCGGCATCGCGCTGCGTGACGCCACGGGCGAGCAGGGGGTGGCGATCAGGGACGCGTCCAGCCCGTGGGGACGTCTTGCGCCTGTCGCTGCCGAAGGCCCGGCGTCGCAGGCGCTGGTGTACGGTGGCTATCGTTGGCGTCGCGACCTCGCGCTGGAAGCGGCGTTGGGGAGCGAAAGCTATCGTCTGCCGGGCCGTGGCGGCGTCGGCCTCGTGCTGCCGGTCGAGGACGACAGCGCGAGCCGGCGTTGGAACGTCGACGTCCAGGGCAGCTGGGCGTTGTGGCGCAGCCTGTCGCTGTATGGCCGGTTGGGCTACTCCCAGTCCGAGCTGGCGCCGCTGTATCGCACCTCGGTGGTCGCAACTCCGGGCGAGGCGCGCACGCGCGACGGCGTGAACTACGGTGTCGGTCTGCGCTACGACGTCACCCGGTCGCTGGGTGTGCGGCTGGAATACGCCCGTACGGGCATCTTCGCCGGCGAGGTCGTGAACGGCACGCCCTACGACGATCAGGTGCAGTTCGGCCTGCAGTTCCGCTTTTAGCAACCGGCGCGCAGCGCGCGCCGCCGACGCGCTGCCATCCTCCATGCGCGACCAGACTCCGGTGACCGTGCGCGTCGTCTACCTGGCACGCCTGCGCGAGGCATTCGCGACGGCGGGTGAGTCGCTTGCCGTACCCGCGGGACCCGAGGCAACGGTCGCGGCCGTGCTCGATGCGCTGCGCCGGCGCGGCGGCCCGTTCGCTGCGGAGCTCGCGCCCGGGCGCGCGGTACGGGTGGCGATCAATCACGCTATGGCCAAGCCCACCGACGCGCTCCGGGACGGCGACGAGGTGGCCCTCTTCCCCCCGTGACCGGCGGCTGACGATGAGCCGGGGGCGCGCACCGCGAGGAGTTGTCCGGTGACCGTGCGCGTCCAGACCGCGGACTTCGACGTCGGTGCCGAGATCGCCCGGCTCCGCGCCGGTGACTCCCGTGTGGGTGCGGTGGCATCGTTCATCGGCACCGTGCGCGACGTCAACGACGACGCCTCGGTGGCCCGGCTCACGCTCGAGCACTACCCCGGCATGACCGAGAAGTCGCTCGAGGCGATCGTCGGCGAGGCGAAGCAGCGCTTCGACGTCTACGAAGTCCTGGTGATCCACCGTGTCGGGACGCTCGGTCCATCCGACCAGATCGTGCTCGTCGCCGTCACCAGTGCCCACCGCGGCGACGCCTTCGACGCCTGCCGCTTCGTCATGGACTACCTGAAGACCCGGGCGCCGTTCTGGAAGAAGGAAAGCACGCCCGAGGGCGAGCGCTGGGTCGAGGCCCGCGCCTCCGACGACGAGGCCGCCTCCCGCTGGTAGACGGCGACGCCCCCCGCGGCGCGCGTTCCCCGCTCCTCGGACGGCCCGATTGGCCTGACCACTTGACCAATCGACCGATCCGCCCTTAGAGTCGCGCAATCAAGGGGGCGACCGGGACGCCGGAGTCATGTCGGGAACGGGGTTCGAAGAGGCGGCGCTGGTCGCGATCGACTGGGGCACGTCGCACGCGCGTGCCTACGTCGTCGATACCGACGGGCGCATCGTCGCGGAGCGCGCGGCACCTGTGGGGGTCGGCGCGATCCACGACGGCGATTTCGGCGGGGCGCTCCTACGGCTCCTCGGCGACTGGACGGCCCTCGCCGTGCCCCGCGTCGCGTCGGGCATGATCGGCAGCCGCCAGGGCTGGGTCGAAGCACCCTACGTGACCTGTCCCGCCGGCGCCGCGTCGGTCGCGGCGGCAATCTCGCACACGCCGGGCGGGGAACTCGCGGTCATTCCCGGCATCATCGTCCGCGACGAGGCCGGCGTCCCGGACGTGATCCGCGGCGAGGAGACGCAGGTCTTCGGTGCGGTACGCGACGACGAGCGCGACCTGCTCGCGGTGTTGCCCGGAACGCACAGCAAATGGGTGCACGTCGCGCGCGGACGCATCGTCGAATTCGAGACGCACATGACGGGCGAGCTGTACGCGGTGCTGCTCGCGCACAGCCTGCTCGGCCGGCTTGCCGACGCCGCGCACGCGCCGGACGTGCCGGGACCGGCATTCGCGCGTGGAGTCGCCCGGGGCCTGGCCGGCGGCGGCCTCGGGCACCTGATCTTCGGTGCACGCACGCTCGCCCTCACCGGCGAGCTCGCCCCGAACGAGGTGCCCGACTGGCTGTCGGGGCTGCTGATCGGCCGCGAGATCCGCAGCGCGCGTACCTGGGCGAACCGGCGCGGGCTCGACGCGGCGCGCGTCCGCGTGATCGGGGGCGATGCCCTCGTCGCACGCTACCGCCAGGCGCTTGCGCAGGCCGACATCGACGCGGAAGCCGGCCCCGGCGACGCGGCGGTGCGCGGCATCGCGCGTGTCGCGCGGCTCGCGAACCTGATCCACTGACGCTTCGGCCATGAGCAATCCCGTCGCACCGTATCTCGCACCGCTTCCGCTCGTCGCCGTGCTACGTGGCATCACCCGCGACGAGATCCCCGCGATCGGCGGCGTCCTGGTCGAGGCGGGCTTCCGGATGCTCGAGGTGCCGCTCAACTCGCCGCGGCCGTTCGACAGCATCGCCGAGCTCGCGCGGCGCTGGGGGGATTCATGCCTCGTCGGTGCCGGTACGGTGGTCGACGCGGCCGATGCCGCGCGGGTGCGCGACGCCGGCGGACGCCTCGTCGTGATGCCTCACGCGGATGCCGCGGTGATCGGCGCGGCGAAGGCGGCCGGACTCGCCTGCCTGCCCGGCGTTGCGACGCCGACCGAGGCCTTTGCGGCGCTGCGCGCCGGCGCCGACGGTCTCAAGATGTTCCCCGCCGAGGCGCTGCCGCCGGGGGTGCTCAAGGCGTGGCGCGCCGTATTGCCGAAGTCGACGCTGCTCTTCCCCGTCGGCGGCATCGGCCCGGACAGTCTCGCGGCCTACTGGGCCGCGGGGGCGAGCGGCTTCGGGACCGGATCGGGACTCTACCGGCCGGGGTCCGGTGCCGCCGCGGTGGCTGCGGCCGCGAACGCGCTCGCCGCCGCGTGCCGCGCGCTGCCCGCGCGCAGCGAGGGCGCGTCGCCATGACCGCGGCGCAGCGAGCAAGCAGACGTATCACCGTGCAGCAAGGGCTCCGGGACAACGTGCCCCGTGCCCGCTGCCACCGAACCAGGAGACACTGATGGCTGCCAAGGACCGCATGGCCGTCCTGACCCAGATGATGGATCAGGGCGTGATTCCCGTCTTCTATCACCCCGACGTCGAGGTCTGCAAGAAGGTGATCCAGGCCTGCGCCAACGGGGGCGCGAAGTGCATCGAGTTCACCAACCGCGGCGACTTCGCGGCGAGCGTGTTCCTCGACGTCACCCGCCACTTCGCCAAGGCCGACCCATCGGTGATCATGGGAGTGGGCTCGGTCGTCGACGCGCCGACCGCGGGCATCTTCATCGCCAACGGCGCGAAGTTCGTCGTCGGCCCGCTGCTCAATCCGGACGTCGCCAAGGTCTGCAACCGCCGCAAGATCCCCTACACCCCCGGCTGCGGCATCGCCTCCGAGATCGCGCTCGCCGAGGAGCTGGGCTGCGAAATCGTCAAGGTCTTCCCCGGCGGCTAGGTCGGCGGTCCGGACTTCGTGAAGTCGATGCTCGGCCCGTGCCCGTGGACGCGCATCATGCCCACCGGCGGCGTCGAGTACGACGAGAAGTCGCTCACCGCCTGGTTCAAGGCCGGCGTGGCGTGCGTCGGCATGGGCTCGAACCTCATCACCAAGGCGCTGCTCGACAAGCAGGGACTACGCCGGCATCGAGGCGAACGTCCGCGACTGCATCGCCATCATTCGCAAGATCCGCGGAAAGTGAACGCCATGACCGACAACATCCTCAAGATCAGGAGCGCCGCCGAGACGAAGTGGGACTGCGTCGCGCTCGGCGAGGTCATGCTGCGCCTCGACCCCGGCGACGGCCGCATCCGCAACGCGCGCAGCTTCCAGGTGTGGGAGGGCGGCGGCGAGTACAACGTCGCGCGCGGACTGCGCAAGTGCTTCGGCAAGCGCACCGCGGTGGTCACCGCGCTCGCCGGACAACGACCTCGGCCGGCTGGTCGAGGACCTGATCCTGCAGGGCGGCGTCGACATGTCGCACGTCAAGTGGGCGCGCTACGACGGCATCGGCCGCAACACGCGCGTCGGCCTGAACTTCACCGAGAAGGGCTTCGGCATCCGCGCGGCGCTCGGCTGCTCCGACCGCGGCCACATCGGCCGCCTCGCAGCTCAAGCCCGGCGACGTTCGACTGGGAGAAGATCTTCGGCGAGGAGGGCGTGCGCTGGTTCCACACCGGCGGCATCTTCGCGGCCCTCGACAAGAGCACCTCCGAGGCGGTGATCGAGGCCATGGAGGTCGCGCGCAAGTACGGCACGATCGTCTCCTACGACCTCAACTACCGGCCGTCGCTGTGGAAGAGCCAGGGCGGCAAGGAGGCCGCGCAGCGCGTCAACCGCGACATCGCGACGCACGTCGACGTGATGCTCGGCAACGAGGAGGACTTCACCGCGTGCCTGGGCTTCGAGGTCGAGGGACTGGACGAGCACATCTCGGAGATCGATCCCGGCGAACTTCAAGAAGATGATCGTCACGGCGTCGAAGCAGTTCCCGAACTTCAAGGTGGTCGCGACGACGCTGCGCAACGCCAAGACCGCGACGCTTCAACGACTGGGGCGCGGTCGTGTGGGCGGACGGCGCAGTTCTACGAGGCGGCGCTGCGCGAGAACCTCGAGATCTACGACCGCGTCGGCGGCGGCGACAGCTTCGCCTCCGGGCTCGCGTACGCCTTCCTGGAAGGCAAGGGACCGCAGGCGGCGGTCGACTACGGCACCGCGCACGGCGCGCTGGCGATGACGACGCCGGGCGACACGTCGATGGTGACGCTACCGCCGAGGTCGAGGCGGTGATGAAGTCCAAGGGCGCGCGCGTGGTGCGCTAGAAAGGGAGCGTTCGCATGTCCTCGACGTTTCGCAACGACGTCCTCGCCGGCCGCGTCGCGCTCGTCACCGGCGGCACCAGCGGCATCGGCGCGGGCGTCGCCGAGGCGCTCGCCGCGGTGGGCGCGGTAGTCACCGTCACCGGCGCGACCCAGGCCGAGTGCGACGCCGCGCGCGCCGCGCCGGGGTTCACCGCGCGCGATGCACTGCCGCTCGACGTGCGCGACGACGCGGGCGTGCGCGCGCTGATCGCCAACCTGCCGCGGCTCGACGTGCTGGTCAATTGCGCCGGCACGATCCGTCGCGGCGTCGAGCACGACCCGGCTGAGTTCGAGCAGACGATCGCGATCAACCTCGTCGGTACCGCGCGCTGCTGCGCACACGCGCGGCCGAAGCTTGCCGCCGGCAAGGGCGCGATCGTCAACATCGCCTCGATGTACTCGTTCTTCGGCGCGCCGCACGCGCCGGGCTACGCGTCGAGCAAGGGGGGCGTGGTGCAGCTCACCAAGTCGCTGGCCTGCGCCTACGCCGCCGAGGGCATCCGCGTCAACGCCGTCGCGCCCGGGTGGATCCAGACCCCGCTCACCCAGCCGGTGTGGAGCGATCCCGTGCGCAGCGCGCCGATCCTGGCCCGCACGCCGCTCGCGCGATGGGGACAACCGGCGGAGGTCGCGGCCGCGATCACGTTCCTCGTCTCGCCGGCCGCGGCGTTCGTCACGGGCGCGGTGCTGGCCGTCGACGGCGGCTTCTCGATCTCGTAGCGCCACGCGGAGCAAGGCACCGGTGGCCCCGCATGTGATCCCCGCGCACGGCATCCAGCCGGAGCTCGCGGTCGGCGCGATTCCCGACGACGAGCGCGTCTGGGTCCCCCAGGCGCAGGACGTCTGGTTCCGGCCGCTGCTCCTCAACACGGTCACCGGTGGCTGGTGCAACCTGCTGCGCGTGCGCAAGAGCGGCGTGCTGCACCGCCATCGCCACCCGATGGCGGTCGTGGGCTACGTGATCAGGGGACGCTGGAAGTACCTCGAGCACCCCTGGACTGCAGAAGAGGGGAGCTTCGTCTACGAGCCGCCCGGCGAGATCCACACGCTCACGGTGCCGGATGACTGCGCCGAGATGATCACGTTCTTCAACATCCTCGGCGCGATGATCTATCTCGACGAGGACGGCGCGCAGGTGGGCTACGAGGACGTGTGGTCGAAGATCGAGATGTGCCGTCGCCACTACGCGAGCGTGGGGCTCGGCGAGCACTACATCGATCAGTTCGTACGCTGAGGGGGAGGGGAGATGACGGAAGCGGAGGAGGTGGTGCAGCGGCAGGTCGACGCCTACAATCGCCGCGATCTCGACGGCTTTCTCGCGTGCTACGCCGAGGACGCGAAGCTGTGGCGGCCGCCGAACGAGCTCACGGAGTCCGGCATCGAGGCATTGCGGCGTCGCTATCGCGATCGCTTCGACCACGCCCCGGCGCTGCAGGCGACGATCAAGCGCCGCATCGTCCTCGACCGCTTCGTCGTCGACTGGGAGCACGTCAACGGCGTGCCGGAAGGTGCGTTCGACGCAATCGCCACCTACGAGGTGGTCGGCGGGCGCATCGCCAACGTCTGGTTCCTGCGCCCGTAGGCAGCGCGCGCCCGCCTGCGCGTAGAATCGCGCGGCATGATCGGTCAGTTCGTCGCCGTCGGAGCGGGAGCCGCGCTGGGCGCATGGCTGCGCTGGGGGTTCGCGGCCTGGCTCAATCCGAAGGTGCCGCAGTATCCGCTCGGCACGCTCACCGCCAACCTGGTCGGCGGATACCTGGTCGGGATTGCGATCGCGTTCTTCATCGCGCGCACCGATCTCGCGCCGGAGTGGCGCCTGTTCGTCGTCACCGGCCTGCTCGGCGGACTCACCACGTTCTCGACGTTCTCGGCCGAGGTTACCGAGCACCTGCTGCGCGGCGGGTACGGCCATGGGCTGGTGCTCGCCTTCGCCCATCTCGCCGGGTCGCTGGTCCTCACCGCGGCCGGCTTCGCGACGTTCCGCGCGCTCACGACCTGAGTGCGCGCGCTCACCCCATTCGCATCCATCGAGGAGATCCCCCATGACCCGTGCGATCCGCATTCACGCGACCGGCGGCCCGGAAGCGTTGCAGCTGGACGACGTCTCGCTGCCGACGCCCGGGCCGGGAGAGGCGCTCGTGCGCCACGCCGCGATCGGCGTGAACTTCATCGACACCTACCACCGCAGCGGCCTGTATCCGCTGCCGCTTCCCTCGGGGATCGGCAGCGAGGCCGCGGGGGTGGTCGAGGCCGTGGGCTCGGGCGTGACGGATGTTGCCGTCGGGCAGCGCGTCGCCTATTGCGGCGGGCCGCCGGGCGGCTATGCCGAGGCACGGGTGATCGCCGCCGACCGGCTCGTGCCGCTGCCGGCGGCCGTCTCGGATCGCGACGCCGCGGCGCTGATGCTGAAGGGCCTCACCGTGCAGTACCTGCTCCGGCAGACGTTTCCCCTCAAGGGGGGAGAGACGATCCTGTTCCACGCTGCGGCGGGTGGCGTCGGCCTGATCGCCTGCCAGTGGGCGAAGGCGCTCGGCGTGCGCATGATCGGCACGGTCAGCTCCGACGAGAAGGCGGCACTCGCGCGCGCGCACGGCTGTGCCGAGACGATCGTCTACACGCGCGAGGATTTCGTTGCGCGCGTCAAGGCCCTGACCGGCGGCGCCGGTGTGCCGGTGGTCTACGATTCCATCGGCAAGGACACGTTCCCCGCGTCCCTCGACTGCCTCGCGCCGCGCGGCCTGTTCGTGAGCTTCGGCAACTCGTCGGGGCCGGTCGCCGCATTCAACCTTGGCCTGCTCGCACAGAAGGGATCGCTGTTCGCGACGCGGCCGACGCTCATGGGCTACGCGGCGAAGCGCGCCGACCTGCTCGCGATGGCCGACGAGCTGTTCGCGATGGTCGCGGCGGGCAAGGTGAAGGCCGATGTCAGGCAGACCTTTCCGCTGGCGGGGGCGGCGGATGCGCACCGCGCGCTCGAGTCGCGCGCCACGACTGGCGCGACACTGCTCATCCCCTGACGGAAAAGTAGGGTCAGACTCGACTTTCCTGGTCAGCGGGAGGACGCGCGTTCCCTTCGGTTCCTGACAGGAAAGTCGAGTCTGACCCTACTTTCGGGCATGGTTGAGGAGCTCCCGCGCGGCGTCCGGGAGCTCGGACGCGCCGACGCCTACCGGACCTATGCCGCGCGCCACCAGGAGATCGGCCGCCGCGCCGTGCAGGCACACGGCGATGCGCAGCGCCTCCCCGGCGTCGACCTGCTGGGCGAGGCACGCGCCGGCGATCCCCGCCAGCACGTCGCCGGTTCCCGCCACCGACAGCGCGGGGTTGCCGCTGCGGTTGATCTCGAACGTGCCGTCCGGGTGCGCGAGCACGCTGCCCGCGCCCTTCAGCACCACGTGGGCGCGCAGCTGTCGCGCAATCGCGAGCGCGGCGCCCAGACGATCGTGCTGGACGGCGGCGACGTCCCCGCCGAGCAGCCGACCCGCTTCGGCCGGATGCGGTGTCACGAGAGTCGCGGCCTCCCGCGCACGTGCGGCGGCGCGCAGTGCGGGGTGGGCACCGAGCAGCGTCAGCGCATCGGCATCGAGGACGATCGGCACGGCGCGCGCGAGCGCGCGCGCCAGCAGATCGTGCGCCCGAGCATCGGTACCGAGGCCACAGCCGACGACATAGGCGCTTGCGGCCGCGTCGAGCACGTCCTCGGCGCTGCGCAGCATCAGCTCGGGCATGCCGCCATCGACTGCGGGCGGGCTGGCGGCGGCGAATCCCACCCACACCTTGCCCGCGCCGGTGCGCAGCGCCGCGCGCCCGGCGAGGAGCGGCGCACCCGTCATGCCGGTCGCGCCGCCGACGATGCCGAGCGTGCCGAAGGTGCCCTTGTGCACCGCGCGCACGCGCCGTGCGAACACCTCCGGCAGATCGGAGGACAGCGTGGTCCAGTCGAGCGCCCGGCCGGTCGCGGCTGCCGTGGCGTCGGGAGCGAGCCCCAGCGAGTGCACGGTGACCTCGCCGCAGAAGTCGGGGCCTTCCGCGGTCAGGAGCCCGGGCTTCAGCGCGATGAACGTCGCAGTCGCGGTGGCGCGGATCGCCGGCGCGGTCGCGATGCCGGTGTCGGCGTGCAGACCGGTCGGGATGTCGAGCGCGAGGATCGGCACACGACTCGCGTTCGCCCAGGTGACGAGCGACGCCATGTCCGGCGGCAGCGGACGGGCGAGGCCGATGCCGAACAGCGCGTCGACGATGAGTGCCGGCCGGGCGGGTGGGGGGTCCGGCACGGTAGCGCCACCTGCCGCGACGTACGCGCGGTAGGCGGCACCGGCATCCGCCGGCAAACGTTCCGGATCGCCGCGAAACACGGCGTGGACCTCGAAGAACGCCGCGCGCAGCAGTCGCGCCACGACGAAGCCGTCGCCGCCGTTGTTGCCGGGACCGGCGAGCACGACGATCGGCCCGCTGTGCCCGGACGCCATCGTGCGTGCCACATCGGCCGCAGCGGCACCGGCCCGTTCCATCAGCGGCTCGCCGGCGTGCCTCGCCTCGACCGTGCGGAGCTCGGCGACGCGGTACACGGGAGGCAGCCTGCGTTCGCGCTCGGAAGTCATGGTCCGATTATAGGCAGCCTGCCGCGCCGGCATCGTGTGGCCGCTGCCGGGCACGGCGCGCCCCACCCCCGTCCCCCTGGGTCCAGGAACCGTCTCCGGCTTTCAAATCCGGGGCACGCCCCGTAGAATCCGCCGGCTTCCCCGCCGTCCGTGCGGCGGGCCGCGCCGACGGCGCACCACCCCTTTTCAGGAGAATCCCATGAAGCAGATCCACCGTCTGCCCCTCGCGGTCGCGCTCGCGGCGTTCGTCGCCGTCCCGGCGCACGCGCAGGCGCTCGAAGGCACGCTGAAGAAGATCAAGGACACCGGCTCGATCACGATCGGCCACCGCGAGTCGTCGATTCCGTTCTCGTACCTGGACGACAAGCAGCAGCCCGTCGGCTACGCGATGGACCTGTGCGCGAAGATCGTCGGTGCGGTCAAGGCCCAGCTCGCCATGCCGAACCTCAAGGTGGCGTTCCAGCCGGTGACCTCGGCCAACCGCATCCCGCTACTGCAGAACGGCACGATCGACATCGAGTGCGGCTCGACGACCAACTCGGTCGAACGGCAGAAGCAGGTCGCGTTCGGCCCGACCTACTTCGTGATCAACGTGTCGGCGGCGGTGAAGAAGAGCTCGGGCATCAAGTCGTTCGCCGACCTCGCCGGCAAGACGGTCGCCTCGACCTCGGGCACGACCTCGATCCCGCTGCTGCGCGGCTACGAGAAGGCCAAGGGCATCGACTTCAAGGAGCTGCAGGGCAAGGACCACGCCGAGTCGATGCAGCTGCTCGCGACCGACCGCGCGCAGGCGTTCATCATGGACGACATCCTGCTCGCCGGCCAGATCGCCAACCAGCAGAATCCCGGCGACTTCGTGATCCTGCCTGAGTCGCTGCGCACCGAACCCTACGGCGTGATGCTGCGCCGCGACGATCCGCAGTTCAAGGCGCTGGTCGACAAGACGCTCGCCGCCGTCTACAAGTCGCCCGAGATCGAGCAGATCTACGCACGCTGGTTCCTGAAGCCGATCCCGCCGCGCAACGTCAACCTGAACTTCGCGATGACGCCTGCGATCAAGGAAGCGTTCGCAAACCCCAACGACAAGGGCGTGCAGTAGCGCGCGTCGGGCGGAACCCGAAAAACGCGGGCCGGTCCCGCGTTTTTCGTCGACCACGCCATGAACTACAAGTGGAACTGGGGCGTCTTCTTCCAGCAGACGCCCGACGGCGACGGCTTCTACTGGGAGTGGATCGTCTGGGGCTTCGCCTGGACGCTCGCCATCTCGGCGGTCGCGTGGGTGATCGCGCTGGTCGCCGGCAGCGCGATCGGCGTGATCCGCACCACCGAGCGGCCTTGGCTCGTGCGCCTCGGCAATGCCTGGGTGGAGCTGTTCCGCAACATCCCGCTGCTGGTGCAGATGTTCCTCTGGTACTTCGTGATCCCGGAGTTCGTGCCGCCGCTCAAGCGCTGGATGGTGGGCACCGAGCCGATCTACGCGCAGTTCCTCGCCGCGGTGCTCTGCCTCGGCCTGTTCACCTCGGCGCGGGTCGCCGAGCAGGTGCGCGCCGGCATCCAGGCGCTGCCGCGTGGCCAGCGGCTGGCGGCGCGCGCGCTCGGGCTCTCCGAACCGCAGGTGTACCGGCACGTGCTGCTGCCGATGGCGTTTCGCATCGTCATTCCGCCGCTCACCAGCGAGACGATGAACCTGATCAAGAACTCCTCGATCGCGCTCACGATCGGGCTCGCCGAGCTCACGTTCCGTTCGCGCGAGATCGGCGAGTACACGTTCAACTTCTTCGAGGCGTTCTCGGCGGCGACGATCATCTACATCGCGATCGCGATGACCGCCAACCGGGTGATGGCCTGGATCGAGCGCCGCGCCGCCGTGCCCGGCTACATCTCCGGCGGCAAGTGAGGTTCGACGATGAACCTCGACTTCAGCGTCGTCGCCAACTCGCTGCCGTACCTGTGGAAGGGCTTCCAGTACACCGTTCAGCTCACCGTCACGTCGGCGATCGGCGGCCTGTTCTTCGGCACGCTGCTGGCGCTCGCGCGCCTGTCGTCGTGGCGCCCCCTCGCGCTGGTGGCCGCGGGCTACGTCAACCTGATGCGCTCGATTCCGCTGGTGCTGGTGATCTTCTGGTTCTTCTTCCTGGTACCGCTGATGGCCCAGGGCATCACCGGCGCCGAGCGGCCGCCGCAGATCGGCGCCGAACGTACGGCGCTCATCACCTTCATCCTGTTCGAGGCCGCCTACTTCTGCGAGATCATGCGCGCCGGCATCCAGTCGATCCCGCGCGGGCAGGTGTTCGCGTCCTACGCGCTCGGCCTCGACTACTGGCAGACGATGGGCAACGTCGTCCTGCCGCAGGCGTTCCGCAACATGATCCCGGTACTGCTCACGCAGACCATCATCCTGTTCCAGGACACCTCGCTCGTCTACGTGATCTCCGCGACCGACTTCGTCGGCGCGGCCGCCAAGATCGCGCAGCGCGACAGCCGGCTGGTCGAGATGTACCTGTTCGTGGCGATCGTCTACTTCGTGCTCTGCTATACGCTGTCGTGGCTGGTCAAGCGCCTGCAGACGAAGGTCGCCGTCATCCGCTGAACGCCGGGAAACGCCACCGATGGCCATGATCGAGATCCGCGACGTGTCGAAGTGGTACGGCACGTTCCAGGTGCTGAAGGACTGCACGACCAAGGTCGAGAAGGCCGAGGTGGTCGTGGTGTGCGGTCCGTCGGGCTCCGGCAAGTCGACGTTGATCAAGGCGGTGAACGGGCTCGAAGCGTTCCAGCAGGGTGAGATCCGCGTCAACGGCACGTCGGTCGGCGACCCGAAGACCCACCTGCCGAAGCTGCGCGCGCACGTCGGCATGGTGTTCCAGCACTTCGAGCTGTTCCCGCACCTCACCGTGCGGAAGAACCTCGGGCTCGCCCAGGTCAAGGTGCTGAAGCGGCCGCAGGACGAGGCGGACGCACGCAGCCTGCGCTACCTGGACCGCGTGGGCCTCTCGGCGCACGTCGACAAGTTCCCCGGCCAGCTCTCGGGCGGGCAGCAGCAGCGCGTCGCGATCGCACGCGCGCTGTCGATGGACCCGATCTGCATGCTGTTCGACGAGCCGACATCGGCGCTCGACCCGGAGATGATCAACGAAGTGCTCGACGTCATGGTCGAGCTCGCGAAGGAGGGCATGACGATGATGGTCGTCACCCACGAGATGGGCTTCGCGAGGAAGGTCGCGCACCGGGTGATCTTCATGGATCACGGCCAGATCGTCGAGGATGCGACCAAGGACGACTTCTTCGGCAAGCCGCGCTCGGACCGCGCGCAGCAGTTCCTGGCGAAGATCCTGCACCACTGAACGCCGGCGTACCGCCGGCGCGCAGCGCGCTCCCGACGCGTCGCTCAGCTTGCCTTGGCGGCGCGCGCCGCCAGCACCTTCTCGTAGCGGGCGTTGACCCCCGCAACCGAGTCGGCCGCGATGCCGAGGTCGTGGAGCAGGCCGTCCTTCAGCCCGTAGACGAGGCCGTGCAGCGTGACCGATTGCCCGCGCCGCCAGGCCTCCTGCAGGATCGTCGTGCGGGCGAGGTGCACCACCTGCTCGACGACGTTGAGCTCGCAGAGCCGGTCGACCTTGTCGGCCGGCGTGGCCGCACGCGACAGCTCCTCCCGGTGGCGCGATGCGACGTCCTGCACGTGCCGCAGCCAGTTGTCGATCAGCCCGTGCGCGCTGTCCTCGAGCGCGGCCTTGACGCCGCCGCAGCCGTAGTGGCCGACCACCATCACGTGCTCGACCTTGAGCACGTCGACGGCGAACTGCAGCACCGACAGGCAGTTGAAATCGGTGTGCACGACGACGTTCGCGACGTTGCGGTGCACGAACAGCTCGCCCGGGTCGAGGGCCGACGATCTCGTTCGCCGGGACGCGACTGTCGGAGCAGCCGATCCACAGGTAGCGCGGCGCCTGCTGCGCGGCGAGGCGCTTGAAGAATCCGGGGCGCTGCGCTTCGATGTCGGCGGCCCAGGCACGGTTGCGTTCGAGCAGGTGGTCGATGGAGGGCATGGGGAGGCGGGGAGGAGGAGTGACGGGATCATACCTGCGCGGGCGCGCCCCGCGACCAAAGCCGCAGGTCGTCGACCGTCACGTACCCCAACCGCGGTGCGGCGCCCGCGATCACGCGTGCCGGCATGCCGGGCTCGCCCAGGCTGTCGAGCACGCTGACCGCGCCGGCGAAGTCCTGTCCGCGTGTGTAGTCGTTGAGCGTGACGACAGTCGCGACGCCGGCGCCGAGGCTCGCGCGAATGCCGTTTTCGGAGTCCTC
The DNA here is from genome assembly GCA_963765065.1 of uncultured beta proteobacterium. Classification (GTDB taxonomy): domain Bacteria; phylum Pseudomonadota; class Gammaproteobacteria; order Burkholderiales; family Casimicrobiaceae; genus VBCG01. Next base: position 18,773 of record CAVXVH010000016.1, read on the forward strand.
GATCGCCAGGCATGCGGACGCAGCGACGCCGAGGTGCTCGAGCGCGTGCAGGTACACGTCCGGAGCCGGCTTCTTGCGCGGCACGACGTCGCCGGCGGCGATCACGTCGAACCAGCCGGGGGCATCCTCCGACAGGCCGTGGCGCAGCAGCGCCGTGACGTTTTCCGCAGTGGTCGTCGTCGCGATCGCCAGCCGCAGGCCGGCGGCGCGCGCGTCGGCGAGCAACCGGGCGACACCGGGCCGCATCGGCAGTGCGCCGGTCGCCACGATCTCCGCGTACCGGCGGGTCTTCTCGGCGTGCAGCGCGACGATGCGGGCATCGAGGTCGGGCCGGACCGCGTCGCGCGGATGCTCCTTCGCGACGTAGTGCCGCAGGCGCTCCTTGCCGCCGGTGACGTCGAGCAGGCGCCCGTAGGTCGCGACGTCCCATTGCCAATCGAGCCCGGCCGCCGCGAAGGCGGCATTGAATGCCACCCGGTGTCCGTCGCGCTCGGTGTCGGCAAGCGTCCCGTCGACGTCGAAGATCAGTGCGTGCAGTGCCATCGTTCGCCGCGTGTGCGCATGGAGTGCAGACGGCGCCATTGTCACGCGAGCGCCTGCCCCGGGGGAACCCCCGGCGCGGCCACCGCGCGTAGGCCCGCGCGGGCATTGCGGGTAGAATCGGCCGACGCCGGACCCGCGGCACGGGCCGGCGTTTTTGTCGCCCGGAAAGGGAGAGCACGATGCGCATCGAGACCGAGGTCAAGCTCGACTTCAAGGACGTGCTGATCCGTCCCAAGCGGAGCACGCTCTCCACGCGCTCGAACGTGGACGTCACGCGCGAGTTCCGCTTCCGGCACGCCGGCATCGAATACCACGGCGCGCCGATCGTCGCCGCCAACATGGACACGATCGGCACCTTCGAGATGGCCCGCGCGCTCGAGCCCTACGGGCTCTCGACCGCACTGCACAAGCACTACCGGGTCGACGAGTGCGTGGCGTTCTTCCGGGCGCTGGAGCGCAAGTCGTCGGCGTTCTACTCGATGGGCATCGCGCGCTCCGACGAGGAGAAGTTCCACAAGGTGATGAGCGAGGCCGGTACCGACGCCAATTCGGCGATACGCTACGTGTGCATCGACGTCGCCAACGGCTACACCGAGGGCTTCGTCAAGTTCGTCGCCAAGGTGCGCGAGCGCTACCCCCATCTGGTGATCATGGCGGGCAACGTCGTCACGGGCGAGATGACGGAGGAGCTGATCCTGTCGGGGGCCGACATCGTCAAGGTCGGCATCGGGCCGGGTTCGGTGTGCACGACACGCAAGATGACCGGCGTCGGCTACCCGCAGCTGTCCGCGATCATCGAGTGCGCCGACGCGGCGCACGGCCTCGAGGGGCACATCTGCGCTGACGGCGGTTGCGCGACGCCGGGGGACGTCGCCAAGGCGTTCGGCGGCGGCGCCGACTTCGTGATGCTGGGCGGCATGTTCGCCGGACACGACGAGTCCGGCGGCGAGCTGGTCGAGCGCGACGGCTCGAAGTTCCAGCGCTTCTACGGCATGAGCAGCAAGTCCGCGATGGAGAAGTACTCGGGCGGCGTCGGCGACTATCGCGCCGCCGAAGGCAAGGAGGTGCTCGTGCCCTATCGCGGACCGGTGGCCGCCACCGTGCAGGAGATCCTCGGCGGCGTGCGCTCGGCGTGCACGTACGTCGGCGCGCGCAGGCTGCGCGAGCTCTCCAAGCGCACGACGTTCGTGCGCGCCACGCAGCAGCTGAACGAAGTGTTCGGCAAGAGCTGAGGCCGCGCCGCGACGTGCGGCGACCCATGACCCACCGGCGCGCGACGCGGCCGGGGGCGCACAGCGGCGTATAATTCAATGTCTACATTCGCGGCGCCCGCGATGGAAATCCTCTCCTTGCGCGGCCGGCCGGCGCTGTCGCCGTTCCGGATCGCCAAGCTGCACGAAGCCCTGTCCCGGGCCCGGCCATCGCACCGCATCGCCGCGCTGTCGGCCCGTCACTGGCACTTCGTCGAGGCGGCGCGTCCGCTCTCGGTGGCCGAGCGTGCGACGCTCGAGCGCATCCTCGCCTACGGGCACGGCGATGCCCCCGACGAGGACGCCGGCATCGCGCTGCTGGTCGTGCCTCGTCCCGGCACGATCTCGCCGTGGTCGTCGAAGGCGACCGACATCGCCCACAACTGCGGCCTCGCCGCCGTGAACCGCATCGAGCGCGGAGTCGTCTGGCACGTCGCCATCGCGGACGGCGACGCCTTGCCCGCCGCGGACCGCGCGGCGCTTCTGCCGCAGATCCACGACCGCATGGTCGAGGCGGTGTTCGACGACCTGGCCGACGGGCGACGCCTGTTCGCCCACTTCGAGCCACGGCCGCTCGAGATCGTGCCGCTGCTCGCGCGCGGCCGTCCCGCGATCGAGGCAGCCAACGTCGCGCTCGGCCTGGCGCTCGCCGGCGGACGAGATCGACTATCTCGAGTCGGCGTTCCGCGCGCTGGGACGGGATCCGACCGACGTCGAGCTGATGATGTTCGCGCAGGCCAACTCCGAGCACTGCCGCCACAAGATCTTCAACGCGAGTTTCGTGATCGACGGCGAAGCGCAGGACAAGAGCCTGTTCCGCATGATCCGCGACACGCACGCGGCCCGTCCGCAGGGCACGGTGATCGCCTACGCGGACAACGCGGCGGTCATCGAGGGTCCGCACGTGGCGCGCTTCTATCCCGATGCCGCGGGCCGATACCGGTCGCATCGCGAGGTCGCGCACATCCTGATGAAGGTCGAGACGCACAACCACCCGACGGCGATCGCGCCGTTCGCGGGGGCCGCGACCGGTTCCGGCGGCGAGATCCGCGACGAGGGCGCGACCGGCGCCGGCGCAAAGCCCAAGGCCGGACTCGTCGGCTTCACCGTCTCGCACCTGCGCATCCCCGACCTGGCGCAGCCGTGGGAGACGGCGGACCCGGGCAAGCCCGATCGCATCGCGTCCGCGCTGTCGATCATGGTCGAAGGGCCGATCGGTGCGGCGGCGTTCAACAACGAGTTCGGCCGCCCGAACCTGACCGGCTACTTCCGCACGTTCGAGCAGCGCGTCGGCGGCGAGTGGCGCGGCTACCACAAGCCGATCATGATCGCAGGCGGCGTGGGCAGCATCCGCGATCTGCACACGGCCAAGCGGCCGCTCGCGCACGGCACGCTGCTGATCCAGCTGGGCGGCCCGGGGATGCTGATCGGCATGGGCGGCGGGGCGGCGTCGTCGATGGCCACCGGGCAGAACGTCGCCGATCTCGACTTCGATTCGGTGCAGCGCGGCAACCCGAGATGCAGCGCCGCGCGCAGGAGGTGATCGACCGCTGCTGGCAGCAGGGCGACGACAATCCGATCCTGTCGATCCACGACGTCGGCGCCGGCGGGCTGTCCAACGCGCTGCCCGAGCTCGTGCACGGCGGCGGCGTCGGCGGCACGTTCGACCTGCGCGCGGTGCCCTCGGAGGAGCCCGGCATGTCGCCGCGCGAGATCTGGTGCAACGAGGCGCAGGAGCGCTACGTGCTGGCGATCGCGCCGGCGAGCCTCGAGCGTTTCGCGCTCGATCTGCGAGCGCGAGCGGTGCCCGTTCGCCGTCGTCGGCACGGCCAACGCGGAGGGACGCCTCGTCGTCGGCGATGGCCGTTTCGGCAACCGGCCCGTGGACGTGCCGATCGAGGTGATCCTCGGCAAGCCGCCGAAGATGACCCGCGACGTCGCCCACGTGCACCGCGCGTCGGTGCCGCTGTCGCTCGATGCGGTCGACCTCGCCGAGGCGGCCTATCGCGTGCTGCAGTTCCCCGCGGTCGCGGACAAGACGTTCCTGGTGACGATCGGCGATCGCACCGTGGGCGGCATGAGCGCGCGCGACCCGATGGTCGGGCCGTGGCAGGTGCCGGTCGCGGACGTCGCGGTGACGCTGATGGACTTCGCGGGCTACGCCGGCGAGGCGATGGCGATGGGCGAGCGCACGCCGCTCGCGCTGATCGATGCGCCGGCGTCCGGCCGCATGGCGGTGGCCGAGGCGATCACCAATCTCGCGGCGGCACCGGTGGCGACGATCGTGACGATCAAGCTGTCCGCGAACTGGATGGCGCCCGCGGGGCATCCCGGCGAGGACGCCGCGCTCTACGACACGGTGCGCGCGGTCGAGCGAGTTCTGCTCGCGCTCGGCGTCGTCGATTCCGGTCGGCAAGGACTCGATGTCGATGCGCACGACGTGGCGCGATGACGGCGGCGACCAGCGCCGTGACCGCGCCGGTGTCGCTCATCGTGTCGGCGTTCGCGCCGGTGCGGACGTGCGCGGCGACGCTCACGCCGCTGCTGCGCATCGACGCGGGCCGACCGCCCTCGTGCTGATCGACGTCGCGCGGCGGCCGGCGACGCCTCGGCGGTTCGGCGCTGGCGCAGGTCTACGGGCAGCTCGGCAACGAGTCGCCCGACCTCGACGACCCTGCGCGCCTGGCTGCGCTCTTCGCGGTCGTGCAGCAGGCTACGCCGCGACGGGCGGCTGCTCGCCTATCACGACGTCGGCGACGGCGGCCTGTTCGCGACGCTGGTCGAGATGGCGTTCGCGTCGCGCTGCGGCCTCGACGATCATGCTCGACGGCATCGACACGCCGCCGCTCGCGGCGCTGTTCGCCGAGGAGCTCGGCGCGGTCGTGCAGGTCGACGCCGGCGACACGCAGGCACTGATCGACGCCGCACGTGCGGCCGGGCTCCATGCCTGCGTGGTCGGTGCGCCGGCGTCCGGGGACCGGATTCGCGTGCGCACCACGACGACGTGCTGCTCGACGAGGCGCGCGTCGACCTGCATCGCGCGTGGTCCGCGACGACGCACGCGATGCAGCGGCTGCGCGACAATCCGGGACTGGCCGACGAGGAGTACGATCGCCTGCTCGACGCCGCGGAGCCGCCGATGCCCGCAAGCGTCACGTTCGACCCCGACGAGGACCTCGCCGCCCCGTTCATCGCGAGCGGCGTGCGCCCGGCGGTCGCGATCCTGCGCGAGCAGGGCGTGAACGGGCAGGTGGAGATGGCGGCGGCGTTCGACCGGGCCGGTTTTGCCGCGTTCGACGTGCACATGAGCGACATCATCTCCGGGCGGCGCACGCTCGGACCAGGTGCAGGGCTTCGTCGCGTGCGGCGGGTTCTCCTACGGCGACGTGCTCGGCGCCGGCGAAGGCTGGGCCAAGTCCATCCTGTTCAACGCGCGTGCCCGCGACGAGTTCGCCGCGTTCTTCGCGCGGCCCGACACGTTCGCGCTCGGCGTGTGCAACGGCTGCCAGATGATGAGCAACCTGCACGAGCTGATTCCCGGCGCCGCGCACTGGCCGCACTTCGTGCGCAATCGCTCCGAGCAGTTCGAGGCGCGCCTCGTCATGCTCGAGGTCGGACGCTCGCCGTCGCTGTTCTTCGCCGGCATGGCCGGCAGCCGCATCCCGGTGGCCACCGCGCACGGCGAGGGTTACGCGCGAGTTCCGCGGACGCCGCGCAGCTCGCCGCGGCGCAGCCCTCGTCGCGCTGCGCTTCGTCGACACCGCCGGTCACGCCGACCGAGCGCTATCCGTACAACGTCAACGGCTCGCCGCAGGGCATCACCGGCCTGACGACGCGCCGACGGCCGCTTCACGATCCTGATGCCGCACCCGGAGCGCGTGTTCCGCACGCGTGCAGATGTCCTGGCATCCGCGAAGGCTGGGGCGAGGATTCGCCGTGGATGCGCATGTTCCGCAATGCGCGCGTCTGGCTCGGCTAGCGGCGGCGCCGGCAGCTGCGAAGGAAGGGGACGCGATGGCCGGCATGAACCTCACCGTGTACGCGCTCGACGGCGTCACGCCGGTGGTCGATCCGACGGCGTTCGTGCATCCGTCCGCGGTGCTGATCGGCGACGTGATCGTCGGCCCGGGCTGCTACATCGGCCCGGCGCGAGCCTGCGCGGCGACTTCGGCCACATCGAGGTCCGCGCCGGCGCGAACATCCAGGACACGTGCGTTATGCACGGCTATCCCAGGCCTCGGCACGGTCGTCGAGGAGGACGGTCACATCGGCCACGGCGCGGTGCTGCACGGCTGCCTCGTCGAGCGCAACGGCCTCGTCGGCATGAACGCCGTCGTCAACGACAACGCGGTGTCGGCGACTCGGCGATCGTGGCCGCGATGGCGTTCGTCAAGGCCGGCATGGTGATGCCGCCGCGCACGCTCGTCGCCGGTGTCCCGGCCAAGGTGCTGCGCGCGCTCACCGACACGGAGCTCGCCTGGAAGGTCGAGGGCACGCGCGCAGCTACCAGGACCTCGCGCGCGCAGTCGCTCGCGACGATGCCGGCGGTCGCGCCGCTGCCCGCGCCGAGCCGGACCGCAAGCGGCTCGACCTGCCGGAGATGCTGCCGCTCTCGGTGCTCAAGGGGCGCACCCGAGGCTGACGGCGCCGCGCGCGAGACCGCGATGAGCCCGAAGGGCCGCCCCGAGGGCGAATCAGGCCCGGAGCGCGTCAGCGCGGAGGGTAGTCCATTGAGCTCGAAGTGCCGCCCCGAGGGCGAATGTGCCCCACAGCGCGTCAGCGCGGAGGGTAGTCCAGTGAGCACAGGGTTCGAGAACGCGCTCGCGCGGTCGATCTGGTCGCAGCGCTACCGGTTCGTGCCGGCGTCGGGCCCCGCCGAGGCGTCGATCGACGCGACGTTCGACCGGGTTGCGCGTGCGCTCGCCGCGGCGGAACCTCGCGACCGCGGGCACTGGGCCGATCGCTTCCGCGACGTGCTCGACGGCTTCAAGTTCCTTCCCGGTGGTCGCATCCTCGCCGGCGCGGGCACCGCGCGCCGCGTGACGCTGTTCAACTGCTTCGTGATGGGCACGGTCGAGGACTCGCTCGACGGCATCTTCGCCGCGCTGCGCGAGTCGGCGCTGACGATGCAGCAGGGCGGCGGCATCGGCTATCGACTTCTCGACGCTGCGCCCGCGCGCTGCGCCGGCCGATGCCACCGGCGGCATCGCATCGGGTCCGGTCTCGTTCATGGACCTGTGGAACCAGATGTCGGACACCGTGACCGGCGTCGGCCCCCGCCGCGGCGCGATGATGGGCACGCTCTCCTGCGAGCACCCGGACGTCGCGACTTCATCGACGCCAAGCGGCGGGCGGGCCGGCTCACGCACTTCAATCTCTCCATCCTCGTCTCCGACGCCTTCATGCGTGCGGTCGAGGTCGATGCCGACTGGACGCTGGCATTCGCGCGCGCCGGCGTCGAGCGGCGCGTGGGCGCGCGTGCGCTCTGGAATGCGATCGTCGACAGTGCCTACGCGAGCGCGGAGCCGGGCGTGCTGTTCATCGACCGCATCCGCGCCGAGGACAACCTGGCCTATGCCGAAACCATCAGCGCCACCAATCCCTGCGGCGAGATCCCGCTGCCGCCCTACGGCGCGTGCGACCTGGGCTCGATCAACCTGACGCGCTTCGTCCGGGCACCGTTCACGCCGGAGGCTGCGCTCGACCTCGACGCGCTCGCCGCCACCGCCGGCGTGGCGACGCGCATGCTGGACAACGTCTACGAGGTGTCGCGGTTCCCGTTGCCGCAGCAGCAGAGCGCGGCCCGCGGTTCGCGGCGGCTGGGCCTTGGCATCACCGGCCTCGCCGACGCGCTCGCGATGCTCGGTCTCCACTATGCGGCCGCGGCGGCACGCGGCATCGCAGGCGAGGCCATGCGCACGATCTGCGAGTCGGCCTACCTGGCGTCGATCGAGCTCGCGCGCGAGCGCGGCAGCTTCGAGCGCTTCGATCGGGAGCGGTATCTGGCGGCGCCGTTCGTGGCGCGACTGCCGGCGCACGTCCGCGCGGCGATCGCCCGCCACGGCATCCGCAACAGCCACCTGACGGCGATCGCGCCGGCGGGAACGATCAGCCTGCTTGCGGGCAACGTGTCGAGCGGGCTCGAGCCGGTGTTCGCGCTGGAGTACGCGCGTGACGTCCGGCAGCCGGACGGCTCGACCGCCCACGTTGCCGTGGAGGCATACGCCGTCGCCCGGTTTCGTGCGCTTCGCGGCAGCGAGTCGCTGCCCGACACGTTCGTCACGGCGCGCGAGGTCGCCGCCGGCGACCAGCTCGCGATGCAGGCGGCGCTGCAGCCACACGTCGACAACGCGATCTCGAAGACCACCAACGTCGCCGCGGACATTCCGCGCGATGAATTCGGCCGGATCTACCGTCGCGCGTGGGAGCTGGGCCTCAAGGGCTGCACGGTGTTCCGGCCCAATGCCGTCACCGGGGCGGTGCTGTCCGGGCCCGAGCCTCGTTGCGAACGCTGCGAAACGCCGGTGGCTGCTGCGTGATTTCTGGGCGGTCTCTCAGAACCCGGCGGCCTGGCCGTCGCGCCGCGGATCGGAAGCGGCAACGTAGCCGTCCTCCCCGCGCACGATGAACTGCCCCGCGCCGAAGTCCATGTAGGAGTCCTCGAGCGCGCGGAGTTCGTGTCCCAGCGCCGCGAGTCCTGCGCGAAGTCCGGAGGCGGCCGAGGCTTCGAGGTCGATCGAGCGCCCGGCATTCACCCGCCAGCGGGGCGCATCGAGCGCCGCCTGCGGATTCATGCCGCAGGCCACCATGCGCACCAGCGTCTGCACGTGAGCCGGCGGCTGGATCGGGCCGCCCATGACGCCAAACGCCGCCAGCGCCGAGCCGTCCGCGGTGAGGAATCCCGGAATGATCGTGTGGAACGGCCGCTTGCCGCCGCCGGGTTCGTTCGGGTGGCCGGGGAGGAGCGTGAATCCGGCGCCGCGGTTCTGCAGGCTGATGCCGGTGCCCGGCACCACCACGCCCGAGCCGAAACCCATGTAGTTCGACTGGATCAGCGAGACCATCGTGCCCCGCGCGTCGGCCGCCGCGACGTACACCGTGCCACCTTTGGGCGGCGTCGCCGGGCCCGAAGTCCTGCGCGCGCGCCGGGTCGATCCGGCGCGCGCGCTCCGCGAGGTAGGCCGGGTCGAGCAGGGCTTCGGCGGGCACGTCCATCGCGCGCGGGATCGGCGACGTACCGGTGCGCATCGGCGAAGGCGAGCTTCATCGCCTCGATCTGCAGGTGGTGGCTCGCGACCGAATCGGCCGGCAGCGACGCAACGTCGAGATGCGAGAGCATGCCGAGCGCCATGAGCGCGGCGACCCCCTGTCCGTTGGGCGGCATCTCGTGGACGCGCACGCCCTGCCAGTCGAGTCCGAGCGGCGCCACCCACTCGACCGCGTGGCCGGCGAAGTCGGCGAGCGTGTGCAGCGCGCCGTGGGCACGTGCGTCGTCGACCATCGCCTGCGCGAGCGCCCCGCGGTAGAACGCTTCGCCGTGGCTCTCGGCGATCGCGGCCAGCGTCGCGGCCAGCGGGGCACACGCGAAGGTCTCGCCCGGGTTGGGGGCACGGCCGCGCGGCAGGAAGTGCTCGCCGAAGCCCAGGTCGTGCGGCAGCACCGCGGCCGCACGACCCCATTGCCGGGCGACGTTCGGCGAGACCGGGAAGCCGTCGCGCGCGTAGCGGACCGCGGGCTCGAAGAGGTCGGCGAAGGGCAGGACGCCGAAGCGCTGCGACAGTGCCGCCCACCCCGACACCGCGCCCGGGATCGTCACCGGCTCCCAGCCCCGTGGCGGGACTTCGCGCAGGCCCGCGTAACGCGCCGCGGTGAGCGCTGCCGGTGCGCGGCCGGAGGCGTTCAACCCGGCAAGCGCGCTGCCGTCCCACACGATCGCGAAGAGGTCGCTGCCGACGCCGTTGCCGCGAGGGCTCGACGACGGTGAGCGCGATCGCGGTCGCGAGTGCCGCGTCGACGGCGTTGCCGCCGCGATGGAGCATCGCGAGCCCGGCCTGCACGGCGAGCGGCTGCGATGTGGCGACGGCATTGCGGGCGAGCACCGGCTGCCGTCGCGACGGATAGGGTTGCGACCAGTCGAAGCGCATCGGCCTCGCCTCCGCGTCAGGCTTCGTGGAAGGCTTCTTCCCGCTTGCGCCGTACGTTCGGCGCGAGCACGATCAGGAGCAGCACGGCCGCGACGCCGAGCAGCGTGGCGCGAGAGCGGGCGGGTGAACGAACACCGTCGGGTCGCCGCGCGACAGCAGCAGCGCGCGCCGCAGGTTCTCCTCCATCATCGGGCCGAGGATGAAGCCGAGCAGCAGCGGCGCCGGCTCGCACTCCGAGCTTGACGAACAGCCGTAGCCGATCAGGCCGAAGCAGCGCCGTCATGCAGCACGTCGCAGACGTTGTTGCTGCAGGCTGTAGACGCCGATGCAGCAGAACAGCAGGATCGCCGGGTACAGCAGCCGGTAGGGCACCTGCAGCAGCTTGACCCAGATGCCGATCATCGGCAGGTTGAGGACCACCAGCATCAGGTTGCCGATCCACATGCTCGCGATCAGGCCCCAGAACAGCTGCGGGTTGCGCGGTCATCACCTGCGGCCCCGGCTGGATGCCGTGGATCGTCATCGCGCCGATCATCAGCGCCATCACCGCGTTGGGCGGAATGCCGAGCGTGAGCAGCGGGATGAACGACGTCTGCGCGCCGGCGTTGTTGGCGCGATCTCCGGCCCGGCGACGCCCTCGATCGCGCCCTTGCCGAACTGCGACGGGTCCTTCGCGATCTTCTTCTCGAGCGTGTAGGACGCGAACGCCGAGAGCAGCGCGCCGCCGCCCGGCAGGATGCCGAGCACCGGACCCGAGCAGCGTGCCGCGCAGCGATCGCCGGCAGCGCCTTCCTTGAAGTCCTTCCACTTGAGCCACAGGCCGGTGACCTTGCTGGTGAACACCTCGCGCGCTTCGCGGTGCTCGAGATTGACGATGATCTCGGCGAAGCCGAACACGCCCATCGCGAGCGCCACGAAGCCGATGCCGTCGGACAGCTCGGGGATGCCGAACGAGTAGCGCTGCAGCGCCGGAGTTGACGTCGGTGCCGACGAGGCCGAGCAGCAGGCCGAGGACGATCATGCCGATCGCCTTGAGCAGCGAGCCGTGCGCCAGCACGACGGCGGCGATCAGGCCGAGCACCATCAGCGAGAAGTATTCGGCCGGACCGAACTTGAGCGCCAGCTCGGCGAGCGGCGGCGGCGAAGGCCGCGATGACCATCGTCGCGAACGTGCCGGCGATGAACGAGCCGAGGGCGGCGATGGCGAGCGCCGTGCCGGCGCGGCCGCGCCGGGCCATCTGGTAGCCGTCGATGCAGGTGACGACCGAGGACGATTCGCCCGGCAGATTGACCAGGATCGCGGTCGTCGAGCCGCCGTACTGCGCGCCGTAGTAGATGCCGGCCAGCATGATCAGCGCGGACACCGGCGGCAGCGCATAGGTGATCGGCAGCAGCATCGCGATCGTCGCCACCGGTCCGATGCCGGGCAGCACGCCGATCAGCGTGCCGAGCAGCACGCCGAGGAAGCATAGAACAGGTTCGTCGCGGTCAGCGCGACGGCGAATCCGATGGCCAGGTTGGCGAAGACCTCCATGCCGTCAGCCCGTGAGCGCGGGCGGCCAGGTCGGCAACTGCAGGCCGAGTCCATAGCGGAACGCGACGACGACGAACACCGCAAGCGCGATCGCCGCGACGACCGATTCACGCCAGCGATACTCGTGGCTCGCGGTGCTCGAGACCAGCACCAGCAGCAGCGTGGCGATCACCAGTCCGGCCTGGTTCACCACGAGGCCGAACAGCAGGACGCTCGCGAGCACGATGACGATCGGCTTGAACGTGGGGAACGACAGCGGCGCGCCCTGCAGCTTGAACGATCGCAGCACGAGCAGTGCGCCGAGGGCGCATCAACAGCAGCCCGAGCACGCGGGGGAAGTAGCCCGGGCCCATGCGTGCCGCCGTGCCCATCGCGTAGTCGAGCGCGATCACGCAGGCCGCACCGCCGAAGGCGATGAACAAGACCCCGGCCCAGAAGTCCTTCGGATGACGGATCAGCGCCACGTGCCTCCCTGTCGACTCGCGCGTGTATTTCTGCTCGCGCGTTCCGCGCGATGCGCCTTCTTGCGAGGCGCGCCGTAGTCTAGCAGGTCGGCCCGCCCGTCGCGGCGCCGCGCCCAAGTGAAAAGGGCAGGCCCGCGGGCCTGCCCTCGTCAACCCGGTCGCGTCGACCGGCGCTCAGACGCCGTTCTTGGCGCGCAGGTCGCGCAGGTACTTGTCGAGGTGCTGCGACTGCATGCGCTGCTGCAGCTGCGGCTTCACCTCGTCGAACGACGGCACCTTCGCGGCGCGAACGTCGTCGACGCGAATCACGTGCCAGCCGAACTGCGTCTGCACCGGCTGCGGCGTGAACTTGCCCTTGTCGGTCTTGACCATCGCGTCGCTGAAGGGCTTCACGAAGTTGGCCGGGGCGTTCCAGTCGAGGTCGCCGCCGCGGTCCTTGGAGCCCGGGTCCTTGGAACGCTGCTTGGCGAGGTCCTCGAACTTCTGGCCCTTCTGCAGGTCCGCGATCACGTGCTTCGCCTCGTCTTCCTTCTCGACCAGGACGTGTGCGACCTTGTACTCCTTGTCGCCGATCTGGGTCTTGATCGACTCGTATTCCTTGCGCAGGTCGGCATCCGGCACCGGGTTCGCCTTCACCCAGTCGGAGACGTACGCGCGGACCAGGACCGTCTGCGAGGCGAGGTCCATCTGCGTCTTCACGTCCGCGTTCTTGTCGAGGTTCTTCTTCTTCGCCTCGCGCACGAGGAGTTCGCGCGTGTTGAGCTCGTCGCGCACGGCGGCGCGCAGTTCCGGCGAGTCGGGCTGGCCCTGGCCCATGCGCTCCTTGAGCATCAGGTCGAACTGGGATGCCGGATACAGCGTCTTGCCCTGCGCGGCGGCAGCGGCGGGCGCCGCGGGCGCGGGCTTGGTCGCCGGTGCCTGCGCCTGCGCAGCAGCCACCGGGATCAGCGCCGCGACCATCGCGGCTGCGATTCGGTTCTTGATCATTGCGTGGTTCCTTCGGGTTGGAGGGGAATTCCTCGGGGGTGTAAGCCTGGATCGCGAGCGCGTGCAGCGGATGCGGGATCAGGTCGGCAACCCGATCGAGCACCGCGCGGTGACGCGCAAGGCGGGGTCGTTGCCGGAACGCTTTCGACACGATCACCAGGGAAAAGTGCCCGCCGCCGCCCGCGGCGCCGGCGTGACCGACGTGCTCGGCGCTGTCGTCGTGGAGGTCGACCAGCGACGGCTCGAGCGGCGCGAGGCGCGCCCGGATCGTGTCGGCGATGGACTCGTTCATCAGGGTTCAGGGCTTCTGCGGCGCCTCGACGATGTGGCGCGCGAGCCACACCCCCTGCGCGAGCGCGAAGGCCAGGAACAGGCCGATGCCGCCCCAGACCTTGAAGTTGACCCAGGTCTCGGTCGAGAAGTGGAAGGCGACGTACCAGTTCGCCACCGCCATCGCGGCGAAGAACGCGATCCACGACCAGGTGACCGCCGACCAGACGTGGGGGGGCAGCGCGACGTCCTTGAGCAGCACGGCGATCCAGTCGCGACGGAAAGCGAGCTTGCCGACCGCCAGCACGGAGCCGAAGAGGCCGTAGAGGACCGTCGGCTTCCACTTGATGAACGTCTCGTCCTGCAGGAGCAGCGTCGCGCCGCCGAACACGACGATGATCACCAGCGAGAGCCAATGGACGGTCGACACCTTGCCGCGCCACGCGAACCAGGCGATCTGGATCACCGACGCCGCGATCGCCACGGCGGTCGCGACGTAGATCCCCTTCAACTTGAAGGCGATGAAAAAGAGGATCAGCGGCAGGTAGTCGGCCAGAAGCTGCATAACTTTCCATTATATCGCAGCTCCGACCCGCCCCTTGCCGCCTGGCGGCCGGCGCCGTCCGGGCGGCGGGACGGACGCCTGCCCGACGGGGAGCGCCGGCGGCTTTCGGGGTCAGGCGCGGCGCCCGCGCACCAGCGCGTGCAGCCGCGGCCAGTCGAAGGCGGCGCCGGGGTCCGTCTTGCGGCCGGGAGCGATGTCGCTGTGTCCCACCAGGTCGGCGATCGGGTACCGGGACCGCAACGCGCGAACGAGTCGCGCGAGCCGCTCGTACTGCCGTGCCGTGTAGGGGCGGGTGTCGGTGCCCTCGAGCTCCACCCCGATCGAGAAGTCGTTGCAGCGTTCGCGCCCCTGCCACGACGAGACGCCAGCGTGCCACGCGCGCCGTGCGCAGGGTACGAACTGCAGCAGCGCGCCGTTGCGTCGGATGAAGAAGTGCGCCGAGACGCGCACGCCCGCGAGGCCCGCGAAATACGGGTGCCGGCGAGAGTCGAGCCGATTGGTGAAGAGCCGCTCCACCGCGTCGCCGCCGAATCGCCCCGGCGGCAGTGAGATGCCGTGGACGACGAGCAGGCTGATGCGGACCCCCGGTGGGCGGTCGTCGCAGTTCGGCGACTTCCTGCGGGCGGCACGCCGGTACCAGCCGGCCTCGTCCAACAGGCGACCGGCCGCCGGGCTCACTTGATGCCCAGCCGCTCCATCCGGTAACGCATCGCCCTGAAGGTGATGCCGAGCAGCTTGGCGGCGGCGGTGCGGTTGTAGCGGGTCTTCTCGAGCGCCTCGTTGATCGCCGCGCGCTCGACGCGGTCGAGGTAGTCCTGCAGCGGCCACTTCTCGCCGGGCGGGATGGCGACGTCGGACTCCTCGGCGAGCGGCGTCAGGTGCAGGTCCTCGGCGTTGATCTGCTGCGTGTCGGCGGCCAGCGACAGCCCGCGCTCGAGGATGTTCTCGAGCTCGCGCACGTTGCCGGGGAAGGGATACTTCTCGAGGGCGGCGACCGCGTCGGGCAGGAGCCGCGCGGGCGTGCCGCGCGCGAGCTTGCCGAGGATCGCATTGGCGATCACCGGGATGTCCTCGCGCATTTCCCGCAGCGGCGGCATCGGCAGCTCGATGACGTGCAGCCGGTAGAAGAGGTCCTGACGGAACTCGCCGGACTCGACCAGCGCGGCGCAGGTTCTTGTGCGTCGCGCTGATGATGCGCACGTCGAGCGGATCCTCCTGCGTCGAGCCGACCTTGCGCACCTTCTTCTCCTGGATCGCGCGCAGGAGCTTCACCTGCATCGCGAGCGGCAGGTCGGCGACCTCGTCCAGGAACAGCGTGCCGCCGTTGGCGGCCTGGAAGAACCCCTCGCGATCGGCCTCGGCGCCGGTGAAGGCGCCCTTCTTGTAGCCGAAGAACTCGCTTTCCATCAGGTTCTCGGGAATGGCGCCGCAGTTGACCGCGACGAAGGGCTGTTCCGCGCGCGGACCGCCGCGGTGGATCATCCGTGCCGCGAGCTCCTTGCCGCTGCCCGACTCGCCGTTGATGTACACCGGGGCCTGGCTCTTCGCGAGGCGCTCGATCATGCTGCGCACCTGCTCCATCGCCGGGGACACGCCGAGGAGCTGGTACCCCGCGGCGGGTTGCGGCTTGTCGGGCACCTTGAGCGCCTGCTTGACCAGCGCGCGCAGCTGCTCGAGCGCCACGGGCTTGGCGAGGTAGTCGAACGCGCCGGCCTTCAGCGCGGCGACCGCGTTCTCGGCGCTGCCGTAGGCGGTGATCACCGCGACCGGCACGTCGAGGCCCTTGTGGTTGATGTGCTCGACCACGCGCAATCCCTCGCCGTCCGGCAGGCGCATGTCGGTGAGGCACAGGTCGAACGGCTCGCGGTCGAGCAGGCGGATCGCCTCGCCGACCGATTCGGCGCGGATCGTGTCGAGTCCCATGCGCGAGAGCGTGAGCTCGAGCAGCTCGAGGAGGTCGGGCTCGTCGTCGATGACGAGCACTTTGGGTTGGCCGCGCGACTTTCGGGTCATGGTGGTGGTCTTCTTGCAGTGATCAGGCGATGCTCGCGGGCTTGACGATCACGCCAGCGCGCCTCATGGTGATGCGGAACTGCGCGCCCGGCGAGCGCGGCAGGAGCTCGAGCGTCGCACCGTTGGCGTCGGCGAGCTCGCGCGCAATATACAGGCCCAGCCCGGTGCCCCCGGGGCGCGTCGTGAAGAACGGCTCGAAGATCTGGCTGCGGAGCTCCGCGGGAATGCCGGGACCGTCGTCCCCGAGCTCGAAGATCACGACGTCGCCCATGTAGCCGGGCCGGGCGCCGATGCCGATGCTGCCTTCCTTCTTCTGGCAATGCTGCCAGGCGTTGCGCGCGAGGTTCCACACGATCTGGTTCAGGTGGCCGCGGTCGAAGATGACGCCGAGATCGTCGGGGATGTCGATCGCGATCGCGCCGGCCGGCATGTTCTCGGCCTGCGCGATCTCCTCGGTCAGCGCGCGCACGAAGTCGCCGATCGCCACGGTCTCCGGCTGCTGGCGGTCGCGGCGGTTCAACTGCAGCACCTCGCCGACGATGCGGTCGATGCGCCGTGCGTTGTTGCGGATCATGCTGAGCAGCCGGCGGCCTTCGGGGGCGACGGCGCCGTCCTCTTCGAGGAGCTGCGCGGCCTGATTGATCGCCGACAGGGGGTTGCGTACCTCGTGGGCGATCGAGGCGGTGAGCCGCCCCATCGCCGCGAGCTTCATCTGCTGCGCCTCGGTCTGCGCCCGGCCGAGGTCCTCGAGGTAGATCAGCGTGCCGCCGTTGAGGCCGGAGCCGATGCGCACCAGCCGCGTACGCAGCAGGCGCTGCGTGGCCTCGACCTTGAACGGGGGCAGCGCCTCGGCAGGGTCCTCGTGCCAGCGGCGCCAGTAGTCGTGCAGGACGGAGCTGAACTCGGAGAGCCGCATGCCGCCACGCATCCGTCCGAAGCCGCCGAGGAGGCGGGTGACCTGCTGGTTGTGCCCACGGACCACGCCGTTGAGGTCGACGACGAGCACGCCGTCCTGCATGTCCTGGATGATCAGGCGGTTCACCTGCTCGAGGTTCGCGACGTCGATGCCGCGCTGCGCCGCGAGATCCTCGGACGCCTTCGCGTAACGGCCGAGCGCGACGGCGATGCTCACCATCGCGAAGTAGCCGATGCAGACCATCGCCGTCTGCAGCAGCTGCGGGTAGGCGATCCTGCCCTCGATGTTGCGGAAGATGTCCAGTCCGAGCAGCACCAGCGTGGCCAGTGCCGCGTGGAAGAACGCGGTCTGCGTGCGCAGCAGCCAGCCGCTGGCCGCGAGTTGGGGAAACAGCAGAATCGGCAGCGGCGCGACGGACGTGCCCCCCGCGATCACGATCAGCGCCAGGAAGCCGATGTCCACGGAAAGCAGTGCGAGCACCAGCGTCGGCAGCGTGACCGGCAGGCGCTGCGTTTGCTGCTGGAGCCACCAGAACGAGCCCAGCCCGAACAGGAAGTAGAGTCCGGCCGCGGTGACGAACGTGTTGGGTGCGTCGACGGCGAGTGCCCGCAGGTCGGCGAGCAGGGCGATGCCGAGCAGGATCGCCCCGCAGACGGCCCGGTACAGGGCGACGATCCAGAGGATCCGGCGGTTGGAATCGGCGGCCACCGATGGAAGTGGCCCGCCATCGAGCGGAGGGGTGGCGAAGGGCAGCATCTGGGCCGCTATATGACCTGCCGCGCGCGATTCGTCAACGTCGGCGCGGACACGCGGGGTCGCCGCACCGGAATCCGGTGGCCGTGGCCTTCGCCTCGGAGGTCGGAAGGTAGGTGCCGCACTCCTCGCAGCGGACCGTGGGCTCGGCCGGCGGCAGCTCCCTCGGTCGCTCGCGACGTTGCTGATCGCGCGAGGACCTGCGGCTCTTGGCGACGTTGACGAACCGCAAGGCAAGCAGGATCACGAAGAAGACGACGATCCAGAAGACGATCTTGCCCATCGCTACAGCACCTTTCCCGGATTCATGATGCCGTCGGGATCGAGCGCGGCCTTCACTCGCGCCATCAGCTCGACCTCCACGCCGGGCTTGTAGCGCCTCAACTCGCCGCGCTTCAGTTGCCCGATGCCGTGCTCGGCGCTGATGCTGCCGCCCGCCGCATCGACGAGATCGTAGACGATGCGGTTGGCGACGGTCTCGTTGCCCATGAAGGTCTTCGCCACCGTGCCTTCCGGTCCGGAGAGGTTGTAGTGCAGGTTGCCGTCCCCGAGGTGGCCGAAGATCACGAAGCGGACACCGGGCAACGCCCGCGCGAGCGCGGCTTCGGCGTCGTGCAGGAAGCGGGGAATCGCGGACACGGGCACCGAGATGTCGTGCTTGATGTTCGGTCCCTCGCGGCGCTGGCCTTCGGAGATGTTCTCGCGCAGCGCCCACAGCGCCGCGGCCTGCGCATCGGACCGCGCGACCGTCGCGTCGCGGACGATTTCCGCTTCGACGCCTCGCGCCAGCGCCGACTCGACGCGTTCAGGCATCGCGCCGTCGGATGCCGCGTCGTCGGCCTGAACCAGCACGTACCAGGGGTGGCCGGGCAGCGGATCGGGCAGGTGCGGGTGGTGCTTGCGCGAGAGCGCCATCGACAACGCGCTCATCAGCTCGAAGCCGACCAGGCGGTCCGCGAGCGCGTCGCGCAGCGTGCCGAGCAGGCGTACGGCGGCCTCCACGTCCGGGACGGCCACGAGCGCGGTGGCACGGGAACGCGGCATCGGAAAGAGCTTGAGGACCGCGGCGGTGATCACGCCGAGCGTGCCTTCGGCGCCGATGAACAGCTGCTTGAGGTCGTAGCCCGTGTTGTCCTTGCGCAGCGACCGCAGCCGACCGAACACCTGCCCGTCCGGCAGCACCGCCTCGAGCCCGAGCACCAGCTCGCGCGCATTGCCGTAGCGCAGCACCGCCGTGCCGCCGGCGTTGGTCGAGAGCACGCCGCCGACGGTGCAACTGCCTTCGGAGGCGAGCGAGAGAGGAAACGTCATGTCGTGGCTCTCGGCCGCGGCCTGTGCCGCGGCGAGCGGCGCGCCGGCCTCGATCGTCAGTGCGGCGTTGGCGACGTCGCATGCGCGCACGCGCTGCATTCGCGCGAGCGACAGCACGATGGCGTGGCCGTCGGCGGACGGCGTGGCCGCCCCGCACAGCGACGTGTTGCCGCCTTGCGGAACGATCGGCACGCGCAGCTCACGGCAGATCGACACGACCTCGGCGACCTCGGCGGTCGAGCCGGGAAGCACCAGCGCGCGGGCTGCGCCCTGGTAGCGCCCACGCCAGTCGAGCAGGCAGGGGGCGAGCTCGTCCGGGGCGGTGCGCACCTGCGCCGGACCCACGGCGCCGGCGACGCGCGCGAGCAAGGTTGCGCCGGGGTCCGTCATAGGGGAATATTAGCCGATATCGTCCGGCATCCCGTCGGCCGTCGGTTCATCCCCGGGAGATTGCGCATGTCAGACAGCGACCAGGGCGACGCCCCGTCGGGCTTGCCGTTCACGCCGCAGGACGCGCTGGCATTCATGCAGCGCATGTGGAATCCGCTCGGCGTGCCCATGCCCGGCTTCGCGCCGCCGGCGACGCCGCCGGGCGCGCCGGCCGCCGGCGCCATGCCGTTTCCCAATCCCGCGATGATGTTCGCCGCGCTCGATCCCGCCGAGATCGAACGCAAGATCAACGAGCTCCGCGTGATCGAGAGCTGGCTCGCGATGAGCCACAACATGATGCAGATGAGCATACGCACGCTCGAACTGCAGAAGGCCTCGCTCGAGGCCATGTCGGCTGCCCATCGGCCCGCCAGCGCATCGCCGCGCCCCTCGAAACCGAAGAAGCCCTGAACCCATGAAGCTCACCACGACCGCATTCGCCGATGGCGGTGTGATTCCTCCGGAATTCGCGTTCGGCCGGATCGACCCCGCCACGCACGTCGCACTGTCGCAGAACCTGAACCCCGACTTCGCGTGGAGCGGGGCGCCCGCCGGGACGCGCTCGTTTGCGCTCGTCTGCCACGATCCCGACGTGCCCTCGCGCGGCGACGACGTGAACCAGGAGGGACGCGTCGTGCCCGCGTCGCTGCCGCGCGTCGACTTCTTCCACTGGGTGCTGGTCGACCTGCCCGCCGCGGCGGCGTCGGTCGCGCGCGGTGCGCACTCGAGCGGCGTGACGGCGCGGGGCAAGGCCGGACCCGCGGCTCCCGGTGGCGGGCGCCACGGCCTCAACGACTACACCGGATGGTTCGCCGGCGACAAGGACATGGGTGGCGACTACCACGGCTACGACGGTCCATGCCCGCCGTGGAACGATGCGCTCCCGCACCGTTACGTCTTCACGCTCTACGCCCTCGACGTGCCGACGCTCGATCTGCCGCCGCGCTTCACCGGCCAGGACGCGAGAACGGCGATGCAGGGTCACGTGCTCGCCCAGGCCGCGGTAACGGGCCGCTACACGTTGAACCCGGCCGTCATTCTGTAGCGTCCTCGCCGCTACGCGCCGATCCAGGCCGCACGGCGCGCGAGCACCTCCGCCGAGGCGTCGGCGGCGAGCGCCAGGTGGCAGGTGTCATCGGGCGCAGCATCGAGCGCCACGTCGAAGACGAGCAACTCGTCGCGCCGGAACGCGTGGACCGTGACCCGATCGCCCGGCACATGTCGGCCCAGCAGAGCGTCGATGCCCTCGCCGGTCGCGCGGAGCCCGTCGATGGCGACGATAACGTCGCCTCCGGACAGGCCCGCTCGCGCGGCGGGCCCGCCGCGAAAGACGTGCTGCAGCTTCGCCTCTCCCGATCCACTCAGCTTGACGCCCAGCGTGACGCGCGGCGGCGCGTCGCCACGCGGCTCGCCTGCGGTACCGCCGCGGTCGCGCGGGCCCTCGGCGGCGCGCAGCCGCATCGTCACGCCGAACGACGCGAAAAGGTCGGCGAGCGGCGGATCCTCGAGACCGTCGACGTGTCGCGCGAAGAAGTCGCCGAGGTCGCGGCCTGCGATCTCGCTCGCAAGCCTAGCGATCCCGCCCTCGGGGACGCCGATGCCGGTGCGGCCGTAGCGCTGCCACAACGCCCGCATCACGTCGTCGAGCGAAGCGCCCTCGCGACGCAGCAGCAGGTCGAGCGCCAACCCGACCAGCGCGCCCTTGGCGTAGTAGCTCACTACCGCATTCGGCGTGTTCTCGTCGTGCCGGTAGTACTTGATCCAGGCGTCGAAGCTCGAGTCGGCGACGCTCTGCACGTGCCGCCCGGGCGTGCGCAGCACGCCGGTGATCGTGCGGCCGAGGAGCTCGAGGTAGCTCGTGGCGTCGATCACACCGCTGCGAACGAGCGCCAGGTCGTCGTAGTAGGAGGTCAGGCCCTCGAACGCCCACAACTGCCGCGTGTAGCCCTCGCGGGCGAGGTCGTAGGGCACGAACGCGGCCGGCTTGATGCGTTTCACGTTCCAGGCGTGGAAGTACTCGTGGCTCGCGAGTCCCAGGAACGAGCGGTACTCGTCGCTCAACTTCGCGACGCCGGCACGAGGCAGGTCACGGCGCGCGCAGACGAGGCTCGTGCTGGCGCGGTGCTCGAGGCCCCCGTAGCCTTCGCCGACCGCGAGCACCTGGAACAGGTAGCGCTCGAACGGCGCACGCGCCCCCGCCCCGTCGAAAAGCTCGATGTGGAAGCGGCAGATGCGCGCGAGGTCCGCGGCGAGGCGCCCGAGGTCGGCGTCGTGCCGACCCGCGATCGCGACGTCGTGGACCGCGTCCCCGGCCTCGAAGGACACATGCGTGAAGTCGGAGATCTCGACGGGGTGGTCGATCAGCTCGTCGTAGTCGTTGGCACGATAGAAGCCAAATCCCCACTGCGACGCGCCATCCGCGGGCAGCGTCGTCGCCACGCGCCATCCCCGTCGGCCGTCGGGCTCGACGATCTCGACGCGGCAGGCTGCGGCTTCGCGACCGTCGGGACAGAGGAACACGCTGGAGCCGTTGAAGTAGGCGCGCGTCGCGTCGAGGTACGCCGCGCGAACCGACAGGTCGTAGGCGTACACGTCGGCAATCACCGTCAGCGGTCCGGCGCAGGGAGCGGCGCGCCAGGTGTCCTTCGCTTCCTTGGTGAGCGCGACGGGTTGTCCCGCGCATTCCGCCCGGACGCCGACGAAATGCCGCGCGAACTCCCGGATCAGGTAACTGCCCGGAATCCAGGTCGGAAGGCGGAAGCGCTGGCCTTCGACGGCGGGCGCATCGACGGTGCACGAGACCTCGAAGAGGTGCGCGTGCGGGTCGCGGGCGGCAATTCGGTACTTGGTGACGGGGAAGGGTGTCGACACGGGGCGCGTTGGTCGGAGTGGCAGCGGCAGGAGTGTACCGGGGTGATGCGCATTGCCCGGATCGCAGTGCGAATCCGTCCTTGCGCTGGAGCCCCAAGGGGCACGCGTTGGCCGACTGCGCTACGATTCGCGCGATGAACGAGAGTCTGCTTCTGCCAGAACACGTCGCGCTGCTCCGGCAGCGACACCTCGGTCCGCCGTTCCCGAACGACGCGATCGGCGACCTGGTCGCTGTCCTGCGCCACGTGCGGCTCGATCCCAGCGAGGTGCTGATCAGGCAGGGCGACACCGGTGACGACCTGTTCCTCGTTATCGCGGGACAGGTCGACGTCGAGGTCCAGCATCCGGACGGCACGAAGACCGTTGTCGATACGATCAGCGAGGGCGGCGTGGTGGGCGAGCTCGCGCTCCTCACCGGCCAGCCGCGCAATGCGACCGTCGTCGCGCGTGCCACCACCGACGCCGCACGACTGTCGCGGACCGATTTCGAGCGCGTCGCGTCGCAGCATCCGAAGGCGCTCAATGTGCTCCTGCACCGGGTGCTGCCGCGGATGCGCCGCACGCAGCTCGTGCGCGTGCTCACGGAACTCTTCGGGGACCTCGAGCCGGCGGCGATCGCCGATCTCGAGGCCGAGCTCGTCTGGACCGAACTCACTGGCGGGGCGACGCTGTTCCGCGAAGGCGACCGTGGCGAGGACGTCTTCATCGTCGTCAACGGGCGCCTGCGCGTGGCGATGGCCGACCCGAACGCCCCGGGCGGACAGCGCGTGGTGGAGGAGGCCGGGCGGGGCCGAGCCGTCGGCGAGCTGGCGCTGCTCACCGGCGAGACGCGTGCCGCGACGGTCACGGCGGTGCGCGACAGCGACCTCCTGCGGCTGTCGCGCGCCTCGTTCGACCGCCTGCTCGATCGCCATCCACGGGCGATGCTGCAGATCGCACGGGCGGCGGCGTGGCGGCTGCGGCAGGGTGCCGCGCGCGCACGGCGGGCATTCGCGACTCCGTCGACCTTCGCGCTGGTGCCCGCAGGTCCCGGCGCACCGCATGTCGTGCTCGCGCAGCGCTTCGCGGCCGCGCTGGGCGAACCGGGAGCCGTGCTGTTGCTCGGCAGCGGCGACGTCGACCGCTTGCTCGGGCGCGTGGGCATCGCGCAGACGGCACACGACGACGCGGTCCACGAGTCCATCGTCGCGTGGCTGTCCGAGCAGGAGCGCGAGCATCGGTACCTGGTGCTGGTCGCGGATGACGGCGATACCGCGTGGACGCAGCGGTGCGTGCGCCACGCCGACCGGGTGCTGATCGTCGGGCGTGCCGGCGACGACCCTGCACGCGGGGCACTCGAAGCCGCGCTCGAGCCGATGGGACTCACCGCCCGCTGCGAGCTCGTGCTGGTGCACCCGGACAATGTCACGCGTCCATCGGGCACGGCGGCCTGGCTCGAGGCGCGCAATGTCGCTGCGCACCATCACGTGCGACTCGGCGACGAGGCCCAGCTGCGAAGGCTCGCGCGCCGGGCGAGCGGGCGTGCGACGGCACTGGTGCTGGGCGGCGGCGGCGCCCGGGGCTTCTCGCACATCGGCGCGCTGCGCGCGCTCGCCGAGGCCAACGTCGAGATCGACATGATCGGCGGCACCAGCATCGGCTCGGCGATCGCCGGCGCCCATGCGGTGGGGCTGTCCCCGGACGAGATCGTCGGTCTTGCCGAGTCGTTCGCCTCGAAGAGCAAGATCATGGACCGCACGTTGCCGATCGTCGCGCTGATGGAGGGGCGCAAGCTCACCGGCATCTACCAGGGCGTGTACGGGGACGCGCAGATCGAGGACCTGTGGATTCCGTACTTCGCGGTGTCAAGCGGGCTCGCCCGGGCCGAGGCGGTGGTCCACGAGCGCGGGCCGCTGTGGCGCGCAGTGCGGTCGAGCACCGCCGTGCCGGGGATCTTCCCGCCGATGATCGCCGAGGACCGCGAAGTGCTGGTCGACGGCAACGTGATGAACAACATGCCGCTCGACGTGATGCGCGAGCGCTGCGAGGGCGGGACGCTGATCGGGCTCAACCCGATGCCGAGCGAGCTGCCGATGCGCAGGTACAACTGCGGCCCGAGCGTGTCGGGCTGGCAGGCACTGCTCGGGCGACTGAAGCTGTTCGGCATCACGCTCCGGGCGCCGTCGATCTTCGGCTCGATCATGCGCGCGACCGAGATCAATAGCGCCAACAGGATGCGCCAGCCCTCGTTCCGCGCACTGGCAGACCTGCTCATCGAGCCGCCGGTGGGCGGCTACGCGATCATGGGCTACGGCGCCTATGCGCCGATCATCGAGATCGGCTACGAAGCGGCGCGAAGTGCGCTCGCCGCCTGGGCCGCACGGTCGAAGACGGGCAGCGGTGAGGCGGATTCGTGGCGCCCCGAAGACGAATCGAACGTCCGACCTGCCCCTTAGGAGGGGGCTGCTCTATCCACTGAGCTACCGGGGCGCGAGCGGGAATTCTACCGGACGGGGAGTCGTAGTCGGCGCGGAGGCAGGGACGCCGAGGGCGGCGTCCGGCACGCTTGGCGCCCCCGCGGGCGTGCGGCCGGGAGTCATGGGCATTGCGCTATTCTTGTGCCGCGCCAACAGGCACCCAACATGCTAGAGCAGATCATCCGGCTCTCAATTCATGCGGACTGGCTGGCGCTCGGCCTGTCGTCTCTGTGGTGGACCGGCTGCAACCACCACGCGGACCACGCGGCGCGAAGCGAGCGCGGCGTCGCGTCGCATATCCTCGCAGTGCGGCACCGGCGCGACTCCCAATCGAGGATGTCGGCGGCGCTCGCGCGATGAGACGGGAGCGGAGCACCCATCGCGGCGTGATGCCAAGGGACGCCACGCGGTGATTCCGTGGCTTGGCGCGGGCGATCCTTTTCCGGTCGTCGACCGGGCGCTGGTCGACCCCAACGGGCTCTTGGCCGCGGGCGGATCGCTCGATGCGCCGCGGCTGATCGACGCCTATCGCCAGGGCATCTTTCCGTGGTCGAGCGACGGCCAGCCGCTGCTGTGGTGGAGCCCGGATCCGCGCATGGTGCTGTTCTGCGACGAGTTCCGCGTCTCGCGCTCACTGCGCAAGCGAATCCGGGAGGGCCGCTTCGAGGTGCGCGTGGACACCGCATTCGATGACGTGATGGCCGCCTGTGCCGAGCCGCGCGAAGGTCAGGCGGGAACGTGGATCACCGGGGCGATGTGCGGGGCCTACGGCGACCTGCACCGACTCGGATACGCGCACTGCGTGGAGGCCTGGCGCGATGGCCGCCTCGTCGGAGGTCTCTACGGCGTGGCGCTCGGACGAGTCTTCTTCGGCGAGTCCATGTTCGCGCGTGAGACCGATGCGTCGAAGGTGGCGCTCGCGCATCTGGTTGCGATGGTGAGGGAGCAGGGCGTGCCGATCATCGACTGCCAACAGGAGACAACGCACCTCGCTTCCCTCGGGGCCCGGCCGATCCCCCGGGCCCGGTTTGCGGCCCTTCTGCGGGAGTTGATACACTCCGCGGCGCCGCCCCCGGGGTGGTGCCCGGGTGCGCCGGGCGGCAACGCGCCGTGACCAAGCTCAACGACCTCCCGCTTGCCTCGCTCCAGTTCTACGCGACGGCACCTTACCCGTGCAGCTACCTGCCCGACCGGCTCGCCCGTTCGCAGGTCGCAACACCGAGCCATCTGATCGACACGCGGGTCTACAGCGAACTCGTGCGACTGGGCTTTCGGCGCAGCGGCGCGTTCACCTATCGGCCCTACTGCGACCAGTGTCGCGCCTGCGTGCCGGTACGCGTGCCGGTCGCCGCGTTTCGGCCTAGCCGCGCGCAACGGCGCGCGATGCGGCAGCACGCCGAGCTTGCCGCGACGCGCCGGGCGCTTGCCTACGACAGCGAACACTACGCGCTGTATCTTCGCTATCAGCGCTTGCGACATCCTGGCGGTGGCATGGACCAGGACAGCCGGGAGCAATACCAGCACTTCCTCTTGCACAGCAACGTCGCAACGGATCTCTACGAGTTCCGACAGGATGGTGTGCTGCGGATGGTGAGCCTGGTCGACCATCTCGTCGACGGGCTGTCATCGGTCTACACCTTCTACGAACCCGACGTTCCCAGCGCCAGTTACGGGACATTCAGCATCCTGTGGCAGATCGATCGGTGCCTTCGCCTGGGGATGCCTTACCTCTATCTCGGGTACTGGATAGCGGACAGCCGCAAGATGGCCTACAAGGCGACGTTTCGGCCGGTGGAGGGGTTCGTGGGGGGGAGGTGGCAATTGCTCTAGTTAGCTGCAATGGTAGGTTTGGCCAATTATCGCCGCACCGCCGGAGACCGGAATCATGTCTGGAATTGACTCGTCGGAAATTCAACGCCTGCTTCCGCATCGGTATCCATTTCTCTTAGTGGATCGCATCGAAGAATGTGAACCAGGGCGCAGTATCGTCGGTTGGAAATGTGTATCCCGGCAGGATCTGCCATCATTAGGTGGTGAATCCGGCCGGCAAGCAATGCCAGATGCCTTGATTCTGGAGACAATGGCACAGGTGGCGGTAATTCTGACGTTCAAGACGCTAGGCATGTCCGAGCGTACTGGGCAATTGTTCTTTTTTGCGGGGATAGACAAGACTAGATTTCATCGAAGGCCCGGGATCGGTGATCGGATAGTCGTTGAAGCGCGAGTTGAAAGGATCATGAGGGCACGCGGCGTAGGCAAGTTTTCTACGCGCGCCACCATTGATGATGAGCTGGTTGCGGAGGCGACAATGCTTGCAGCTGTGCGGGCGCAGCTAGATGACGTAGATGCACCTGCGGCTAGTCTTTAGGTAACTTGCGTTAGTAGGCTTTTGAAATTCATTGCATTTTCGCCGCACTATCCGAGTGGCAGACTGTGGATGTCGTAGTCATGATTTACAGAGACCTCGGGGTGACGGCGATGCGCAGTGCGGACGCGATGGAGGAAAGCCTGTTTACGGTGGCGAAGATGGACGACTTCGTGCCCGAGGATTCCCCGCTGCGAGGGGTCAGGCTGCTGGTGAATGCGGCACTGACCGAGATGAACGCCCAGTTGAATGAGATGGCGGCTTAAGCTCCCCCTTCCGGTAGGCCGCAGGAACTGGACTTTTCTGGCAGGATTTTGTGCCGGGGGGAAGTCCGATGAAGAGGTCGCGATTCACGGAATCGCAGATCGTGGCGATTCTGAAAGAAGGGGACGCCGGGCTGGCGGGAGCGCAGCTGGCGCGCAAGTACGGGATCAGCCGGTGTAATGACCCACTGATTTCCTGCTCAAGTCATAATTTCGAAAGGGACATGACATGAGCGCAGTGATGGAAGAAGACATCAAGCGGTGGACGGCGCGGCGCAAGGCGGCGCTGGTCCTGGAAATCATTCAGGGCAAGACGACGGTGGCCGAGGCGAGTCGATCCTTCGACCTAACGCCGTCGGAGATCGAGGAATGGGTGGATGAGGGCAAGCGCGGGATGGAGAATGCCCTGCGCACCAAGCCCCTGGAGGTTTGGAGTTGCCCCGCTTTCGCGGACGGGTAGTCGCTTGGATTTCAAGCGGGTTCTGGGACTTCGTTCAGGGTTTTCGGCTCCGAGCGGTTAGCGTGACTCCTCTCGAAGTTGGCCGGTGAAATCCGGCCCAGCGCCGAGTGCCGCCGGCGCGGGTTGTACCAGCCCTCGATGTAGCTGAACAGTGCCAGCCGGGTCTCGGACTTGGTTTCGAACTCCGCCGGTCGAGCAACTCGCATTCGAGCGTGGCGAAGAAGCTCTCCGCCATCGCGTTGTCGTAGGCGTCTCCGACCGAACCCATCGAGGGGCGCACGCCAGCCTCCCGACATCGTTTGCCGAATTCGATCGAGGTGTACTGCGAGCCATGATCCGAATGGTGGATCACGCCGCTCGGCCGCCGCTGCCAGAGCGCCATGTTGAGGGCGTCGAGCACCACCTGCATGTGCAAGGTGGTCGCCATCGACCAGCCGACGATCCGGCGGCTGAACGCATCGAGCACGACCGCCAGATAGAGGAAGCCGGCCCACGTCGGAATGTAGGTGATGTCGGCCACCCACAGCCTATTGGGCCGTCCGCCGTGAAGTTGCGGTCGACCAGATCGGGCGCCTGACGCGCTCCATCCCGCACGGTCGTGACGAGTATGCCTGCGGCGCGGCTCACGCCCACCAGCCAGCGTCGCGCATCAGCCGGGCCATACGTTTGCGGCTCCGCGAATGCCGGCTTCGCAAGATCAATCTGCAGACGTCGGTGCTCCATAGGTGCCTTTCGACGCCGCGTGCGCCGCGCGGATTTTCGCGATCAACGCGGCGTCCTCATCGCACGCGCGGAGGTCGGCCGCTTCACCCACGCGTAATAGCCGCTGGGGGAGACGCCCAGGACGCGGCACATCACGGCGATGGGGTAACTGGGCCCGGTTCTCGCTCACGAATTGGAACCCTTCGGCGGGATCACATCCGTCTCCCGAGCGAACCAGGCCGCGGCTTTTGAGAGAATGTCGCGCTCCAACTTGAGCTGGCGGTTCTCACGCCGCAGACGGTTGAGCTCCTCGCGCTCTGCCGTCGTCAGGCCGTCCTCGCGGCGGCCCTCGTCACGGTCGGCTCTGCGCGACCCAGTTGCGGATCGCCTGCGCCGAGGGTTCGAACTCCTTCGCCAGTTCCTCCGGCGTGCGGCCGGCCCGAACCAGCTCGATCATCTGCCGGCGGAACTCGGCCGGATACGGCGGATGAGACTTGGGCATCTCGGACTCCTCCCTTCAAAAGGATGGGGTGTCCGCGAAAACGGGTCAACTCCACAGAACGCCTGCACCGAGCGCTTCAACCGGACCTACCGCGAGGAGGTCCGGAGCGCCTATCTGTTCGACTCGTTGGCCGAGGTCCGCGACACCACCGCCGAAGGGCTCGAGCGGTCCAACGAGCTCAGACCGCACGACGCGCTGGGAAGCATGCCGCCAACGCGCTATCGCGCGCAACCGCTCGCCGCGGAAATTCCAGTCTAGAACTGTCTACTTGTCGGGGGAGCTTCGGATGGGCGCTTTGTGTTAGCGCAAACTTGTAGCCCACAAGCGCATTCTTCGTAACTCTTTGATTCATATCGGCCAGTGGCGAGTTCCGCAGGGCTACGTCACGCGAATGCCGCTTGACCATCTCGGGCAGGAGCGGTAAAAGTAAACATAGGTACTTTGTGTGTACGACAACTCGACCGAACCGCGTCCGGCGCGGCTACGGTGCCGTATGTAAGCCAACACCACTAGATCCCTATAACAATGATGCGTTCACCCCTAGGCTCACTTGGCGGCGCTGTTCCTCTAGATTCAACAAGGTTTTCGTTTGACATTTACTCCGGTGACCAGCTCCGCTGTCGCTACGACGCCAGCGTTCGCACCGTTTATGTCGAGATGATGGCTAAGGGCATTCCGTGCATAACACGGGGTCTGCTCGCAGAGATGGAGACGGGTAGCCGCGCTCTAGAGAGAGTCTTTGCGCCGCACGCCAACGATCACGGCCTAGATTTCCTAATTGTCCGATCTCTCCACTCACGAGCTTTCAGCGTAGGTGGAGATTTCGCCCTATTCATTGATTTGATTGATCACCAGGATCGCGAAGCTCTGACCGATTACGCAAAGGCGGCGATTGCTGCGCAGTATCGAAACTACACTGGACACGGAATACGCGGGGTCACCACGATTGCCTTGCTTGAGGGAGACGCGTTGGGTGGGGGCCTCGAGTGCGCCCTGTCGTGCGACGTTGTCGTCGCCGAAAGTCACATCCGCGCTGGTTTTCCAGAGGTTCTTTTCAACATGTTTCCTGGTATGGGAGGGATGAGTTTTCTGGTTCGTCGCGCCGGCCAACGAGTCGCCAACGAAATGGTGCGTAGTGGACGACTCTACAGTGCACAAGAGCTTCTCGAACGCGGTGTTGTCGACGAAGTCGCTCAGGCTGGTGGCGGCCTGGATGCAACACGTCGCATTATTGGTCGCAGCCAGCCGCAACGGCTTGCACAGGCGGCGATTAGTTCCGCCGCCCGCTTGGTTCAGCCAGTTCCACTTTCGGAGTTGGAGCAGGTTGTCGGCGTTTGGGTTGATCGTGCACTTTCCCTGGACGCTCGCGGGCGTGCGTGGATGAAGCGGCTCTTCCATCATCAGCTGGTCACGTTTGGAACGCTTCAGACCGTACCATTGGCAGGCATCTCGCGTGCGGCATGAACTGGCTTTGGACGCCTAGTTAAGAGGAGAGGAATTGTCGACGCTCACGTGTCCAGCCGTCGCGTTCTAATCACGGGGATCGGGGCGGTTACGCCGTTGGGGCGTTCCGTTTCAGCAATTTGGCGCCGTTTGATGTCGGGCGAGTCTTCGGTTCGCGCGATCACGTTGTTGAACGCGGCGACTGGCGCGTCGCTATGCGTGCCAGGGGCACCGGTGGAAAGCGTGTTGGAGCCCCTTTCGAAATCGGTGCGCCGTTGGTCGATAGGTTCACGTGGTTGGGAATCTTGGCGGCTAGGGACGCGTTCGCTGAGTCCAACTTAAGTCACGTCGATCGAAGTCGATGCGGTGTTTCATCCGGCACGTGCATGGGTGGTATTACGGAGACTGAACGCGGTTTTAACGCCATCTACGTACAGAAACGACCGAGAACCCATCCCTTTACGGTCATTCGTACGATGATAACGGGCCGGCAGCCTTTATTGCTCAGGAGCATGAACTAACCGGCCCCATACTTAGTTATAGCACTACATGTTCGTCCTCTTCCGCGGCCATTGGCGAAGCGATGCGCCAGATTCGACATGGCTACGCTGACGCCATGATCGCTGGCGGCAGCGAGACGCTTTTGACCTATGCTGCATTCAACATCTGGTCGTCTGGCCACTTGTTGGCAACTGTTTGGAGTGGCCGCGCAAAGTTGTCGTCCTTTTTCAGCGAATCGCGACGGCACCGCGTTGGGGGAGGGGGCAGTCTTCCTAGTTCTGGAGGCAGAGGATCACGCAAGGTCGCGCGGGGCGCGCGTGTATGCGGAACTCGCCGGCTACGGAATAGCTGGCGACTGCGCGCACGTCACTCAACCCTCGGTGGATGGCCAATCGAGGCCAATGCGTAGCGTTAGCCGATGCAGGGGCGACGCCTGAGGAGGTCGATTACGATACAGGCGCATGGAACAGCACATCGCCGTAACGATTTGACCGAAGTAAAGGCAATCAAGCAAGTCTTTGGCGCGCAGCGAGGAGGCTTGCTGTAAGTTCCTGTAAAGCGCAGGTGGGACACATGGTCGGTGCCGCAGGAGCTATGGGCGCCCTAATAGGAACACTTGCGATTCATTCAAGGCAAATCCCTCCCACAGCCTTCCTAAGCGATGTCGACCCGGAGTGCGATTTGGATTTCGTGCCGAATGTGGGGCGCCGACTGTCGAAACTAGATTTGGTTATGTCCAACGCCTTTGGTTTTGGGGGCACCGGAGTTAGCTTGGTTATTCGGAGGTATGATTCTGATCAACTTGATAAGAAATGAACGATGTGGCATGTATCAGTCCAATGAATCAGCCATGTCCACTCGGGAAGCAATCTTGGCAGTCGTGTCCGGGTTTGCAGAGACCTTTGGGTTGGAACAGTCAAACATTGCGCCGAGCGCTACCCTGTACGAACTTGGAGTCGACTCTCTTCAATTGATCGAGTTGATATTTAGATTTGAAGAAGCTTTCAAAATTCAAGTTCCCATGGAGGCCTTTGGGCACAAGACGACAGTTGCCGAGGCGGTCGCAACGATTGAGCGGCTTATCGAGGTCCAGGTTGGCACGCCCGCGACAAACTAGTCAATCGGTAAGTGCTCGGCGAAGTTAATTTGCCGCGGCGCGGATCGGGTGATCCGGCGGCGGCTCTGCATCGGCGACGGCCGGCGTCTAGCGATGCGGCGCCAGTTTCTGGATGCGGTTGTTCGGCTGCGTCGGCATGTCGCCGCCACCGACGCCTCTTGCTCCGCGCACGCGGCCACCACTTCGAACTTCAGTAGTTTGCTATAGGTGGGGCGTCGGTGGGGCTCGGCGATTTCGAAGGTGTCCACCAATTTCGCTGGTGGACACTATCTCCGCCGCTACCGCCCGACCCTGCCAGATGGGATACTCGAACGCTTTCGTCAATGGTCGCTCGCCCATTAGCAAGCATTCAGGCTTGTTTGGTTCCCATCGAAACGATGGAGCCGCGAATAGCCAATCTTGTAAGTGTCATGTTTGACTCGAGTTCCGCCAGCGCCAGTTGTGCCTCTCGAGGTTGATTCTCGAGGATTTTTTGGCGCAAGTGCCGCGCACTCGCAGCGACAGCCGCAGCTCCGACTGTTGCGGCGGTTCCGTCGATGTTATGTCGTGCGGACCTTGCCAGCACGCCATTCCTGCCTGGGACGGCAACTCGCAATTCGGCAACCGCCTGTTCAAGGTCGCCGATCGCGGCGGTTACGTAGCTTTCTAGAAACCGCTGGTCGAAGTTCGCTATTCTGCGCAGGGAATGCAGGCGATCGGTGTCGATGATCACTCCGGCTGGCACATGCGCTTCGCTGGGCTCCTGCAATTCGATCGGTTCGACTGTGGTTATCGGCGCGTACTTGTCCATAGTCTGGTCCGCCCCAACCAACTGGACCTTGCCTTCGTGCGCATCTTCAGTAGGGAGTCCACCAACCAGACGGTGAATTGCTGCGAGCAACGCTTGCGCTGTAACCGGCTTGGTCAAGAATTCACTGGCGCCTGCCGCAATGCTCTCTTCGCGCGCGGCCGGCGTTGCGTCCGCAGACAAGACCAGTATCGGAAGTCTCTTTGTGGCTCCCACTTTCCCCGCCCGATAGAGCTTTATGACATCAGGGCCTGTCATGTCGGGCATGTTCAAGTCTAGTATCGCCAAGTCTGTCGTCTGCTTTAGCATCATGTCGTAGGCGTGATCGCCGCGAGATGCTTCCTGCACGTGATGGCCCGCATTCTCGAGAATGCGGGCTAGAAGCAAACGGTTGCTCGCGTTGTCATCAGCAAGGACAATTTTAAGGGATCGGTAAGGGACGGATCGATCGAATCGAGCCCGTCCTCGCTGTCACTCGCCACTAGGTTGGCGAGTGCGCTAAGTGTGTACAGCAGATCCGCCTCTGACGGCTCTCTATCAAGCAGGGAGGAGGCTCCAAGACGCGTAAGCACTGCTCTCTCCACATTAGAGTAGTTATCGGCAAGCACTATCCAGGGTACGAGTGCGCTTCGTTCCGCTAATGACGTATTTTGAGCGTACGCAGCCGCTTCACCTGCGGGCAATAGAACGAGAACCGCAAGAAGTGGCGCGCCCCAGTTACCCACAAACTCTGTGTTCGGAGCGACCGCACGGTCACCGAAAGTCCTGCGTCGCTTATCGTCTGCGCTAGGCGATCAAGGGACTCAGATTGATAGCCCACGCATACGACATGGGTAAGAGAGCCCCACTTGTGGGACACCTGGCGCGATGCCTCGGGCAGGGGCAACTCAACCCAGAACGTGCTGCCCGTGCCGGGCGCTCGTCACGCCAATCGAACCTCCCATTAGCTTGACCAAGTCATGTGCAATCGACGTTCCAAGTCCGGTGCCCCCGTACCGTCTCCGCGCAGACGCATCGACCTGAACAAATCTCTCAAACAACCTTTCTTGTGCCGCGGCGGGAATTCCGATCCCTGTGTCCTGAACGTCGAAGCGCACACGACCGCTTCCGGCGCAGCGCGCGCGAAGCGTCACACTACCAGAGACCGTAAACTTGCATGCGTTGTGTAGGAGATTGCCCAGGACATGCCGCAGGTGACGAGAATCGCCAAGTACAACCGTGGGAATAGCGATGTCGACATCAAGTTGCCATGCAAGTTTCTTAGCCGTTGCTTGAGGCTTCGCTACAGCTGCCATATGCAGAAGGAAGTGGCGCAAGTTGAAGGGCTTCATTTCCGCTTCTCAGCGCCTGCCTCAAGCTTGCTCATTTGAAGTACAGCATCTACCGCGGACTTCAGAGTCGCCATTGAATTACCTAACATGGCAATGAGTTCGCGTTCCCTCGCCGGAAGTCGGCAGTGCCTGAGCAGCTCGTACACGCCATACACACCAGTCAATGGGCTTCGGAGCTCGTGACTTACGTTCGCGACGAATCTGCTCTTTGCGTTTGAGAGTTGCTCGGCCGCATCCTTCTGCGCCGTAAGTCGCGAAAGCAGAACGAGAACATAGAGGGGCACCACCGCGAGGACGACGCCAAAACCAATTCCGATGGCTTGATGGGCCTGCCAGTACGGGACGAACAGCAACAGCAGGGCGAAACACCCTAGGGAGATCCAGTATGCGACTAGCAGGTAGCGGGCTCCGAACCGAAATCCGTTACCAATCGTCACCCAAAGATAGACGCCTATGAGCGGTACGCCCGCTTCTCCGGATCCCGATAGTCCGATTGTCAACGGAACAAGGTCGGCAGCAATTCCGAAGTAGCGCATTGGTCGAGGACGATGCCTATGGTGGCGAAACCACCAGAGCATCCATCGCCTGCCGCTAGAGCGCTTGCTGCAGCACCAAGTGCAAGGTTGAGTCCTACGGATGGTGTGCCTGCAACATGAACGACAGCTGCGTAGCCGACCACAATGCCCGCGATTACCACGCGTAGATATGCCTGTTCAGCGTCCAGGTCGCGGACCTTCGCTTCTGAGATCCCCAGACGCGTTCGTATACTCGAGCGAATGCGGCGAAGTCGGCTTATCACGTTTCGGGTGCCAATATGCGGCGTGGTAGTTCGTCCACGGTGCGCGCTTTAAGCCTTCGCAGGGCGCGGGGGTTTTCGCTACTGATGCTCGTGGCAAACGGAGTATTCACATATGTGCGGAAATGGCGTGCTGAGATGCTTCGATTTCGCGCAACGCGAGTGTTGGCTGAGCGATCCAGGAACCCTCTTGCACAGCGGACGGGTGCCTCTCTCAGACGTTCCATATGAACCGGTCAAGTACTGGGTAAAGCCCTAGCATCTTCGACGTTGTTGTACGGTCAAGGATGTGCCGATGTCCGTATCTGACTCCAGACGACGTCTCTGCTTCAAAGTGTTGCTGAAGACGATGGCCGTCGCTACGGCTGGCGCCCTCCTGAAGGATGTGCAGCACATGTCGTGCCAACAATTGCTCGGCCCAATCGAGATCTACCTGCAGAGGGGTAGGTGGGGCCGGATGCCGCACAGCGGCAACCCGTGTCGCGTAGCGTCCACGAGCAACCTCGTGTCGGCTCCGAACCACAGGAGAAGGCAAACTAGTACCCTATGGGTATCGGGAGTAATCGTGAAATATTATCGAAAAAACAAAGTTTTACAACAGTCACCTCACCCGCTGCCATAGTACGTCACCCCGATTCACTTCTCGATTCAGCACTCTCGCCAATACAAACATCAGGTCCGACAACCGGTTCAGGTACCTTCGCGCCGGCTCGTTGACGGCTTCCACGGCGGCGAGTTTCACCACCGCGCGCTCCGCCCGCCGGCAGACCGTTCGCGAAATGTGTGCCAGGGCGGCTGCACGGGCGCCGCCCGGCAGGATGAACTCCTTGAGCGGGGCGAGGTCCGCGTTGAAACGGGAGACCGCGTCCTCGAGGCGCGCGACGTGCGCGTCCGAGACCGCCGTGTAGCCCGGCACCGACAACTCGCCGCCGAGATCGAACAGGTCGTGCTGGATGTCCGTGAGGAGCGCGGCGACGTCCTCCGGAACGGACTCCGCGAGCAGCACGCCCAGGCTGGAGTTGAGCTCGTCGACTGCCCCGATCGCGTCGATGCGCGGCGAGTCCTTGGCCACGCGTGAGCCATCACCCAAACCCGTCGTGCCGTCGTCCCCGGTGCGGGTCACGATTTTCGATAAGCGATTGCCCATGTGCTCGTCCTCGAGTGAAGCAGGGGAGCCTAGCGAATGTACCGGCCCGGAGCAACCCCGATGCTAGGATACGCAATCGCGGCCACAACGGACGGGGTGAAGGGCGTGAACCTGTACGAGCAGGACCTCGAGCGCAGCGCGGCCAACTACGCGCCGCTGACGCCCCTCTCATTCCTGGACCGCACCGCCGCGATCTGGCCGGACCACGCGTCGGTCGTGCACGGCGAGCGGCGCTTCACCTGGGGCGAGACTGCCTTGCGCTGCCGCCGCCTGGCGTCGGCGCTGGTGCGCGGGGGAATCGGCCCCGGCGACACGGTTGCGGCAATGCTGGCCAACACGCCCGAAATGGTCGAAATGCACTTCGGCGTGCCGATGACCGGCGCGGTGCTGAACACGCTCAACACCCGGCTCGACGCCGAGTCGATCGCGTTCATGCTGCGCCACGGCGAGGCGAAGGTGCTGGTGACCGACACCGAGTTCGCACCGACGATCCGCAAGGCGATCGAACTGCTCGACGTCAAGCCGCTGGTCGTGGACGTCGCCGATCCGCTCGGGCCGGCGCCCCACGATCCGTCCGCGCGCCTGGGCGCGGCGAACTACGAGGCATTCATCGCCACCGGCGACCCGGCGTTTGCGTGGCGGCCTCCCGCGGACGAGTGGCAGGCGATTTCGCTCAACTACACGTCGGGGACGACCGGCAATCCCAAGGGTGTCGTGTATCACCACCGCGGCGCCTACCTCAACGCGGTCTCCAACATCGTCGACTGGGGCATGCCCCGGCATGCGGTCTACCTGTGGACGCTGCCGATGTTCCACTGCAACGGTTGGTGCTTCCCGTGGACTGTCGCGGCAATCGCCGGCACCAACGTCTGCCTGCGGCGTGTCGAGGCCGGTGCGATCTTCGATGCGATCCGGCGGCATCGCGTCACGCACTATTGCGGCGCGCCGATCGTGCATTCGACGCTCATCAACGCGCCCGACGCGATGAAGCAGGGCATCTCGCACCGGGTCTCCGGCCTGGTCGCCGCGGCGGCACCGCCCGCGGCGATGATCGAAGGCATGGAGCGGATGGGCTTCGACATCACGCACGTCTACGGCCTGACCGAGACCTACGGTCCGGCGTCGGTCTGCGCGAAGCACGCCGCGTGGGCGGACCTCGACGTCGGTGCGCGCACCGAGCGCAACGGGCGCCAGGGGGTGCGCTACACGATGCAGGAAGGAATGACGGTGATGGATCCCGCCACGATGACGCAGGTACCCGCCGACGGCGAGACCATGGGCGAGATCATGTTCCGCGGCAACGTCACGATGAAGGGGTACCTCAAGAACCCGACCGCGACGGCGGAAGCCTTCGCCGGGGGTTGGTTCCACACCGGCGACCTGGCGGTGCTGCAGCCTGACGGCTACGTGAAGATCAAGGACCGCAGCAAGGACGTCATCATCTCCGGCGGCGAGAACGTCAGCTCGCTCGAGGTCGAGGACGCGCTCTATCGCCACCCGGCCGTGCTGGCTGCGGCGGTGGTCGCGCAGCCCGATGCAAAATGGGGGGAAAGTCCCCGCGCGTACGTCGAATTGAAGCCGGGGGCGAGCGCGACCGCCGAAGAGCTCATCGCCCATTGCCGGCAGCACCTCGCCGGTTACAAGGTGCCGAGGTCCCTGGAGTTCGGCGAACTGCCCAAGACCTCCACCGGCAAGATCCAGAAGTTCATGCTGCGTGAGCGGGCGAAGTCCGCGAGCGCGATCGAGTAGGAGCGCCGCAATGAATACCCCCGACGCGTCGAAGGCGGCCGAGCCCATCCTGCTGACTTCCGTACAGAACGGAATCGCCCGGCTCACGCTGAACCGGCCGCGCCAGTTCAATGCGATTTCGATGGACATGCTGGTGGCGATGGACAACGCGCTCACGGCGGTCGCCGCGGATCCTTCGGTGCGGGTGGTCGTGATTGCGGGCAACGGCGCCGCATTCTCCGGCGGCCACGACCTCAAGGAAATGATGGCCAATCGCAGCGAGCCCTTCATCGGCGCGCTGTTCGAGCAGTGCAGCCGGGTGATGCTCCAGCTGCAGGGGTTGCCGCAGCCGGTAATCGCCCGCGTGCACGGCACCGCGACCGCCGCCGGCTGCCAGCTCGTCGCCGCGTGCGATCTCGCGGTCGCGGCGAGCGAGGCGCGCTTCGCCACGTCCGGCATCAACTTCGGCCTGTTCTGCGCCACGCCGGGGGTGCCGTTGTCGCGCAACGTCTCGCAGAAGCGGGCCTTCGAGATGCTGTTCACCGGCGAGTTCATCGACGCCGAGACCGCGAGGGAGTGGGGCCTGGTCAACAGTGTCGTCCCCACCGACCAGCTCGACGAGGAGGTGGCGCGGCTGGCCCGCCTGATCGTCGAGAAGCCGCGCGCCGTCGTCGCCGCGGGCAAGGCGCTCTTCTACGAACAGCTCGAGGCGCGCCTCGTTCAAGCCTACGGCGAGGCGAGCAAGGCGATCACCCGCAACATGCTGGGCGAGGACGCCGCCGAGGGGGTGGGCGCGTTCATCGAGAAGCGCAAGCCGAACTGGCAGTCCTAGCGCGGTGCGCGTCGTTTAACGGGCGCGACCGGCCGAGGGTGAAGGGGGACCCCGGCGCGGGTCCGTCGCGTGTCGCCACCGGCGCGCTTGGCAGGATCAGGATCAACCAACCTAATCTGCCAAGCAACCGAGTATCCTTGATCCGGGCTGACGTGCGCCAGCCTGTTGCCGGCACGAATGGGCACACTCCGCATTCCGTGGGGGTCGTGGCTTCGTCATCGCGAGTTTCGGGGGGAAATCCATGGCCACTGCCGTACCCGTACGCATCGACTGGCAGGCGATCGTCGCCGATCCGCGCTTCCAGGCGCTCCACGCTGCGAAGACCCGGTTCCTGTGGGGGCTGATGGTCTTCTCCATCCTCTTCTACTTCCTGCTTCCGCTCGGTGCCGCCTACGCGCCCGCGCTCTTCGCGAGGAAGGTGTTCGGGCCGGTCAACGTGGGAATTCTCTTCGCGCTGTCGGAGTTCCTGGTCGCGTGGGGCGTGGCGTTCGTGTACGCGCGGCGCGCCAACTCGGAGTTCGACCGGATGGCGGCGGAGCTGATCCGCGATGCCGAGAAGATCGGGGGTCGCAAATGAGGCTGTCGATGAATCGCAGGCATCTCGCCGCGATCGGCGTGCTCGCCGCGGCCGCCGCGGTCGCCACCCCGGCGTTCGCCCAAGGGGCGGTCGAGCCCCAGTGGCGGTGGCTCGCGTTCAGCGTCTTCGGCGCGATCATCGCCACGACGATGTTCGTGACGTACCTGGCCGCGAAGCGCGTCAAGAGCGCCGCCGACTTCTACACCGCCGGCGGCGGCGTCTCCGGCCTGCAGAACGGCTGGGCGATTGCCGGCGACTACCTGTCGGCGGCCTCGTTCCTCGGCATCGCCGGGCTGATCTCGATCTGGGGCTACGACGGCTTCATGTATTCGGTGGGGTGGCTCGTCGCGTACATCACGGTGCTGCTGGTCATCGCCGAGCCATGTCGCAACATCGGCAAGTACACGCTCGCCGACATCCTCGCCTACCGCAACAACCCGCGGGCGACGCGCATCGTCGGCGCGATCTCCGTGATCACGGTGTCGACGTTCTACCTCACCGCGCAGATGGTCGGCGGTGGCGTGCTCGTGAAGACGCTGATCGGCATCGACTACGAGATTTCGGTGGTCGCGGTGGGCGTGCTGATGCTCGCCTACGTACTCTTCGGCGGCATGGTCGCGACCACCTGGGTGCAGATCATCAAGGCGGTGCTGCTCGTCACCGCCTCGATCGTGCTCGTGATCATGGTGTGGTCGCAGTACGGCGTGTTCGGCGACTTCCTCTCCAACGTCGTCGCCGATCCCAAGGTGCAGGCGCGCGTCGCGCAGATCCTCGGCGACGCCTCGAAAGGCATGACGCCCGAGCAGCTCGGCCAGCGCTTCCTCGAGCCGGGGCTGCTGTTCAAGGCGCCGATCGACCAGATCTCGCTCGGCATGGCGCTCGTGTTCGGCACCGCGGGACTCCCCCACATCCTGATGCGATTCTTCACCGTGCCCACCGCCAAGGCGGCGCGGGTCTCCGTCATCTGGGCCATGGCGATCATCGGCGGGTTCTACGTGCTGACACTGTTCCTCGGCATGGGTTCGGCGATGAAGGTGGGTGCCGACCAGATCCGCGCAGTGGACCCCGGCGGCAACATGGCCGCGCCGCTTCTCGCGCAGGCGCTTGGCGGCGGCCCCGACTCGCTGCTCGGCAACTTCATGCTCGCGTTCGTGGCTGCGGTGGCATTCGCGACCATCGTCGCGGTGGTCGCCGGGTTGGTGCTCGCGGCGGCGTCGGCGATGGCGCACGACCTCTACGTCGGGGTGATCCGCGGCGAGCACGTCACGCCGCAGGAGCAGGTCAAGGCAGCGCGCATCGCCACGGTGCTGGTGGGCGCGCTGGCGATCGGGATCGGCATCGCCGCAAAGGGCCAGAACGTCGCCCACCTCGTTGCGCTCGCCTTCGCCGTGGCGGCATCGGCCAACTTCCCCTGCGTGTTGCTCACGCTGTACTGGAAGCGTTGCAACACGGGCGGCATCGTGCTGGGCATGATCGTCGGCACGTTCACCGCGATCGCGCTGGTGCTGGTCTCGCCCAACATGACCTATCCGAAGCCGCTCAAGGCCGCCGCGCAGAAGGTCCTCGATGGCGCCTCGGTGCGCAAGGCCAGGATCGATACCGATCTCGCGGGCGCTGCCGACGACCAGGCGAAGGCCGCGGTGGCGAAGGCCCAGGCGGCACTCGACAAGGACGTCGCGGGCGCCAAGGCCACGCTGGAGCGCTTCGGCAAGGACGACACCTCGCTGGTGGGCCTCGAAAAGCCCTTGTTCGAGCTGCGCAACCCGGGACTGATCTCGATCCCGCTCGGATTCCTCGCGGTGATCATCGGGTCGTTGCTGTACCGGGACAAGCGTGCCGAGGACATGTGGGACGAGCTCTACGCGCGCCAGAATACCGGCATCCTTGCCGCGAAGGCGGCTGCGCACTGACGATTGCGCGACGTCGCCTGCAGTTCGTTGACGGCCCCCGCCACGACGGGGGCCGCTCGTGTCTGAACGGCCGATGACCGACGCCTCGCCACCCCTTGCCGATGCCACGCGCGCGTTCCTGCGCCGGCACGCGCCGTTCGATGCGATGGCGGAAGATGCCATCGACTGGGCGATTCCGCGGCTCGCGCTGGTCTACTTCCCCAAGGACGCCACGATCCTCACGCCGGGGTCCGGCCCAGTCGAGGACTTGCACCTGATCCAGCGCGGTCGCGTGGGGAGTCGTCCCGACGATCCCCGGGCCGAGCCCGACCCGACGCTCGGTGCGGGCGAGCTGTTCCCGGTCGGCGCATTGTCCGCGGGCGGACCGACGACGAAGATCTTCCACGCGGTGCAGGACACGTTCTGCTACGTGCTGCCGCGCGACGACTTCATGGAGCTGCGCCGCCGGTCGCCGGAGCTCGAGCGGTTCTGCACGCAGGCGATCACCGAGACGCTCAAGGCCTCGCTTGCCCAGCTCGCGGTCCAGTATGGCCAGCGCGCGGCCGAGCAACAGACGCTCACGCGACCGCTGGGCGAGCTCGTGCGGCGCGCGCCGATCACGTGCAGCGCAAGCGCGCCGGTGCGCGACGCGCTCGTGGCAATGAACGACGCCAAGGTCCGCACCGTCGTCATCGTCGACGAGAAACAGCGTCCCGTCGGGCTGTTCACGCTGGTCGACCTGCTGCGCCGCGTCGCCTTGCCCGAGCGCGCACTGGCCACACCCGTCGCCGACGTCATGACCGCGCCGGTGATGACGCTCGAGGCTTCGGCGACGGCGCACGAGGCGATGCACCAGATGGCCGAGAAGGGCATTCGCCAGATCGTGGTCGTCGACGGTGGGCGGGTGCAGGGTGTCGTCAACGAGCGCGACCTGTTCGCGCTGCAACGGGTGTCGATGCGCCAGGTGATCGAGGTCCTGCGCGGCGCCGAGTCGCTGGAGGACCTTGCGCGTGCCGCCGAGGACATCCGCGGCCTCACCCGCAACCTGCTCGCCCAAGGCGTCGGCGCGGAGCCGCTGACGCGGACGATCGCCTCGCTCAACGACGGTCTCACGCGCCGCGCGATCGACCTCTGCGCCGCGCACCACGAGCTCGCCGGCATCGACTGGTGCTGGCTCGCCCTGGGCAGCGAAGGCCGCGGGGAGCAGACGCTCGCCACCGACCAGGACAATGCGATCGTGTTCGCGCCGGCCGATCCGGGACAAGCGGACGCCGAGCGCGGACGCTTGATGGCGTTCGCCGCCGAGACCAACGACGCGCTTGCGAAGCTGGGCTTCCCGCTGTGCAGCGGCGGGGTGATGGCGCGCGAACGCGACATGTGCCTTGCGCAGGATGAATGGAAGGAGCGCTTTCTCGGCTGGATCTCGGCGCCGACGCCGGAAGCCCTGCTGTCGGCGAACATCCTGTTCGACTTTCGCCCGATCCACGGCAACGCGATGCTCGCCGACGCGCTGCGGACGTGGCTGTTGTCCTACACGAGCGAGAGCAAGGTGTTCCTGAGACTCCTGGTGCAGAACGCGCTACAGGCGACGCCGCCGCTCGGCCTGATCCGGGCGTTCGCCACCGACGACGAGCCTCCCCACCGGGGCACGCTCGACCTCAAGGTTCGGGGTACACGCATCTTCGTCGACGCCGCGCGCGCCTTTGCGCTGGGCCTCGGCATCCCGGAGAGCGGCACTGGCGCTCGCATGCGCGTTGCCGGTGCGAAGCTCGGCATCGAGCCTCGGCACGTCGAGGCCACGGTCGATGCCTTCCACTACCTGCAGCTGCTCCGACTGCGGGTCCAGGATGCCGCGATCGGGCATGCGTCCGCGAACCGCCTCGATCCCGACACGCTGAACGAGGTCGACCAGCGCATGCTGAAGGAATCCTTCCGCCAGGCACGCAAGCTCCAACAACGCCTCACGCAGACGTTCCAGGCCTGAGTTGAACGACCCCCACGCTCACTGCGTTCGCTGCCCCCCGAGGGGGAGCTCAGTGTCCTTCGGGCGGCCGGGCGGGCACTGAGATGAGCCTCATCGGACGCTCGATCGAGTGGCTGATCGGGGGTCCGAAGATCGGGGGTGTCGCCGAGGCGCGGCTCGGCGCATGGCGGGGCCGTCGGCCACCGGACCTCGGGCACCCGCACGTGCGCACGCGCTACGTCGTCGTCGACGTCGAGACCACCGGCCTCGATCTGCGCCGCGACACGTTGGTCGCGGTCGGCGCCGTTGGCGTCGCGCGCGGCCGCATTGCCATTGGCGACGCCTACTCGGCGGTGCTGAGACAGGCGCAGGCCAGTCCGCATGCCAACATACTGATCCACGGCATCGGCGGCGAAGCCCAGCTTGCCGGCACCGACCCGGTTTGGGCGCTGATCGAGTTCCTCGAGTGGGCGGGCAAATCGCCGTTCGTCGCATTCCGCGCCGAGTTCGACCAGACAATGCTCGAACGCGGCATGAAGGACCTGTTCGGCGTGCCGGTGGGTTTCGCGTGGATCGACCTCGCGTTCCTGTTGCCGGCGCTGTTCCGCGGCACCGAATGCGACAGTCTCGACGACTGGACCGGGCACTTCGGCATTGCGGCCGGCGCGCGCCACGACGCGGTCGCGGACGCCTTTGCCACCGCGCAACTGTTCCTGATCGCGCTGCAGGCGGCGGACGCGGTCGGCATGGGCTGCCCCGGCCAGCTCCTC
This sequence comes from uncultured beta proteobacterium, assembly GCA_963765065.1. Classification (GTDB taxonomy): domain Bacteria; phylum Pseudomonadota; class Gammaproteobacteria; order Burkholderiales; family Casimicrobiaceae; genus VBCG01. The sequence continues at coordinate 62,452 of CAVXVH010000016.1, forward strand.
GAGATGCAGAAGGCCCAGCGCTGGCTGGGGACCCGGCGGTAGCTCATCAAGCTCGCCAAGTCGGTGCGAGCGCCGGCGGCGCGATCGGCCCCGCACGTTGCCAAACCGCGACATCCTCACGATAATGCCCCACCTTTCCCGGAGGAGGAGCGGGGCGGGACCCGAGCAGGGAGCCGGCGACGACCGGCGCGCCGGTCCCGCTTCACGGCGGCATGGCAGGCGACACGATTCTCGAGACGCGCGGGCTCACCAAGGAGTTCAAGGGTTTCGTTGCCGTCAAGGACGTGAGCCTGTCGGTGCGCCGCGGCACGATCCACGCGCTCATCGGGCCGAACGGGGCAGGGAAGACCACCTGTTTCAATCTGCTCACGCACTTCCTGGTTCCCACCCGTGGCCACATCTTCTACAACGGCCGTGAGATCACCGGTTCGCGCCCCGCGGACATCGCCCGGATGGGACTCGTGCGCTCGTTCCAGATCTCCGCGGTGTTTCCGAAGCTTTCGGTCCGCGAGAACGTGCGCATCGCCCTGCAGCGTCACCGTGGCCACTCGTTCGACTTCTGGCGGTCGCAGGCCGTGCTCGAGCGGCACAACGCACGCGCCGACGAACTGATCGACGCCGTGGGGCTCTCCGGGTACGAGGACACGCCGGCGGGGGAGCTTCCCTACGGCCGCAAGCGCGCGCTCGAGATCGCCACGACGCTGGCACTCGAACCGGAGATGATGCTGCTCGACGAGCCCACCGCGGGCATGACCCACGAGGACGTCGCGCGCATCACCGAGCTGATCCGCAAGGTCGCGGCGAACCGCACCGTGCTGATGGTCGAGCACAATCTCTCGGTCGTCTCGCGCCTGTCCGACCACATCACCGTGCTCGCCCGCGGCGAGGTGCTCGCCGAGGGCAACTACGCGACGGTGTCGAAGCACCCGGCCGTGGTCGAGGCCTATCTCGGCACCGCCCATGCCTGAAGGCACCCGCTCAGCACCGTCGGCCGCCGGTTCCGGGGCGGACACGCCACTCCTTGCGGTGCGCGGCCTGAACGCGTGGTATGGCGAGTCGCACGTGCTGCACGGCGTCGAGTTCGACGTGCGCGCGGGCGAGGTGGTGACGCTGCTCGGGCGCAACGGTGCCGGCAAGACCACGACGCTCAAGTCGATCATGGGCATCGTGCCTCGGCGCGAGGGATCCATCGTGTTCGAGGGCCACGAGACGATCGGGCACGCGTCGAACCGGATCGCGCGGCACGGGATCGCCTACTGTCCCGAGGAGCGCGGCATCTTCGCGAGCCTGAGCGTCGAGGAAAACCTGCTGCTGCCGCCGCAAGTGCGGCCCGGGGGACTCTCGGTGGAACAGATCTTCGAGCTCTTTCCGAATCTCAAGGAGCGCCTGCGGAGCCAGGGCACGAAGCTCTCGGGCGGCGAGCAGCAGATGCTCGCGATCGGCCGCATACTCCGCACAGGCGCGCGCCTGCTGCTCCTTGACGAACCGACCGAGGGGCTCGCGCCGGTGATCGTGCAGCAGATCGGCCGCACGATCGAGCGGCTCAAGAAGGAGGGCTTCACGATCCTGCTCGTCGAGCAGAACTTCCGCTTCGCGGCCACAGTGGCCGACCGCCACTACGTGATGGAGCACGGCCGCGTCATCGACATGATTCCCAACGCGGAACTCGCGTCCAGCATGGCCAAGCTGCACGACTATCTCGGCGTGTGAACCCTCGCGTCGCCGGACCAGCGAGCGCCGCGCGACCCAGCGCGGCGCCGAACACAACCAAGGAGGAGGAGGCAACATGAACATGCTCAAGCGCACCCTGGTCGCGACCGCGATCGCCGCTACGCTCGGCGCCGGTGCCGCGCAGGCACAGGTTTCCGACGGCGCCATCAAGATCGGCGTGCTGTCCGACATGTCGAGCCTCTACACCGACCTTGCCGGTGCGGGTTCGGTGCTGGCGGCGCGCATGGCGGTCGAGGACTTCGGCGCCGCGAAGAAGAACATGAAGGTCGAAATCGTTTCGGCCGATCACCAGAACAAGCCGGACGTGGGCAGCAACGTCGCCCGACAGTGGTACGACGTCGACAAGGTCGACGTGATCGTCGACACGCCGAACTCCGGCGTCGCGCTCGCCGTCAACCAGATCACCCGCGACAAGGGCAAGGCGTTCCTGGTCTCCGGCGCGGCGTCGTCCGACCTGACCGGGAAGGCATGCTCGCCGAACACGATCCACTGGACCTACGACACGTGGATGCTGGCCAACGGCACCGGTAGTGCGATCGTCAAGACCGGCGGCGACTCCTGGTTCTTCCTCACCGCCGACTACGCGTTCGGCCACGCACTCGAACGCGACACCGAAGCGGTCGTCATGAAGGGTGGCGGCAAGGTGCTGGGCAAGGTCCGGCACCCGCTCAACACCCAGGACTTCAGCTCGTTCCTGCTGCAGGCGCAGGCGTCGAAGGCGAAGATCGTCGGACTCGCCAACGCCGGCGGCGACACCACCAACTCGATCAAGCAGGCGGCCGAGTTCGGCATCGTCAAGGGCGGGCAGAACCTCGCCGGCCTCCTGGTGTTCATCACCGACGTCCACTCGCTCGGCCTGCAGACGGCGCAGGGCCTGATCTTCACCGAGACGTTCTACTGGGACATGAACGACCAGACGCGCGCGTTCGCCAAGCGCTTTGCCGCGGCCAACAAGGGCATTCACCCGACGATGATCCACGCCGGCGTCTACTCGGCGGTGCTGCACTACCTGAAGGCGGTCGAGGCCACCAAGAGCGACGACGGCACCAAGGTGATCGCGCAGATGAAGGCGACGCCCACCGACGACCCGCTGTTCGGCAAGGGTACGATCCGCGCCGACGGCCGCAAGATCCATCCGGCGTATCTGGTCGAGGTCAAGAAGCCCTCGGAGTCGAAGGGCCCGTGGGACTACCACAAGATCCGCGCGACGATCCCTGCGGATCAGGCGTTCCGCCCACAGGCCGAAGGGGGATGCCCGCTCGTCAAGTGACCGCTCGCGGCAGCGAGGGGTCATCCCTGCGCAAGCGGGGGTCCGGGGCCTGTGCCATGCGCAGGACCCCGGGTTTGCTCCTGCGCGGGAACGACGAATGTCGTGCAGCAATCCGTGAAACGACGAACCCGTCGCCGATGCGCCGGCTGATCGGCGCTGCAGGCGTCCGCCACTGCCGGTGAGCATGCGCACGACCGCGCCATGACCGAGATCTTCGGCGTACCGACGCAGGCCCTGTTCGGGCAGCTGCTGATCGGCCTCATCAACGGCGCGTTCTACGCGGTGCTGTCGCTCGGCCTCGCGGTGATCTTCGGCCTGCTCAACATCATCAACTTCACGCACGGCGCGCAGTACATGATGGGCGCGTTCTGCGCCTATTTCCTGCTCAACAAGCTCGGTATCGGCTACTGGTGGTCGCTGCTGATCGCGCCGATCGCCGTCGGCGCGACCGGCATGCTGATCGAGCGCACGATGCTGTCGCGCCTGTACAAGCTCGACCACCTGTACGGCCTCCTGCTGACGTTCGGCCTCGCGCTGGTCATCCAGGGCGTCTTCCGCAACGAGTTCGGCTCGTCGGGGCTGCCCTACCAGATCCCGCCGGAGCTCGCCGGCGGCTTCAACCTCGGGTTCATGTTCCTGCCCAAGTACCGGGCGTGGGTGATCGTCGCCTCGCTCGTCGTCTGCCTCGCGACCTGGTACGTGATCGAGCGCACCAAGCTGGGCGCCTACCTGCGCGCCGCCACCGAGAACCCGACGCTCGTCCAGTCGTTCGGCGTCAACGTGCCGCGGATGATCACGCTGACGTACGGGTTCGGCGTCGGCCTTGCGGCATTGGCCGGCGTGATGGCCGCGCCGATCTACCAGGTCAACCCGCTGATGGGCGCCGACCTGATCATCGTCGTGTTCGCCGTGGTGGTGATCGGGGGCATGGGCTCGATCCTGGGCTCGGTGCTCACCGGCTTCCTGCTCGGCGTCGTCGAAGGCCTCACCAAGGTGTTCTACCCGGAAGCCTCGAACACCGTGATCTTCGTGGTCATGGTCATCGTGCTGATCCTGCGCCCCGCGGGACTGTTCGGGCGGGAGCGCTGACGATGAGCGACACGCACGCGAAGGCGGGAGCGACGGCCGCGCCGGCCACCGGCAGCGCACCCCGTCGCCCTGCAGTGGCCATCGCCGTGATGGTGGCGCTGTTCGCGCTCGCGCCGCTGGTGGGCTTCTACCCGGTGTTCCTGATGAAGGTGCTGTGCTTCGCGCTCTTCGCCTGCGCCTTCAACCTGCTGATCGGCTTCGGCGGCCTGCTGTCGTTCGGCCACGCGATGTTTCTCGGCACCGCGGGCTACGTCTCGGCGCACGCCGCCAAGGAATGGGGCCTGCCGCCGGAAGGTGCGATCCTGCTCGGCACGCTCGCCTCCGCTGCGCTCGGCGTGGTCACCGGCTTCATCACGATCCGCCGCCAGGGCATCTACTTCGCGATGATCACCCTCGCGATCGCGCAGATGATGTTCTTCTTCTACCTGCAGGCGAACTTTACCCACGGCGAGGACGGCATCCAGGCGGTGCCGCGCGGCCGGCTGTTCGGCTTCATCGACCTCTCGAATCCCTACGCGATGTACTACACGGTGCTCGCGATCTTCCTGTTCGGCTTCCTGGTGATCTACCGCGCAATCCATTCGCCGTTCGGGCAGGTGCTGCAGGCGATCCGCGAGAACGAGCCGCGCGCGATCTCGCTCGGCTACGACGCGGATCGCTACAAGCTCCTCGCGTTCGTGCTGTCGGCGACGCTGTCCGGGCTCGCCGGCGCGACCAAGGCAATCGTCTTCCAGCTCGCCTCGCTCACCGACGTGCACTGGACGATGTCGGGCGAGGTGGTGCTGATGGTGCTCCTGGGCGGCATGGGCACGATCTTCGGGCCGGTCGTCGGCGCGCTCGTCATCATCGCGCTGGAGAACTACCTCGCCCCGTTCGGCCAGTGGGTGACGATCATCACCGGCCTGATCTTCGTGGTGTGCGTGCTGGCGTTCCGTCGCGGCATCGTCGGCGAGCTCGCCGCCTGGCTCGGGCGCCGGCGCGGCTGACGCGCGCCGCGCGATGCTGGTCTACGTCATCCGGCGCAGCCTGCAGAGCCTCGTCGTGCTGGTGGCGATGTCGCTGCTGGTGTTCGTCGGCGTCTTCGCGATCGGCAACCCGGTCGACATCCTGATCAACCCGCAGGCCGAGCAGCTGGAGCGCGAGCGGGCGATCGCGGAGCTCGGCCTCGACCGGCCGCTGCACGAGCAGTACGCGACCTTCATCCGCGGCGCACTCGCCGGCGACCTCGGTCGCTCGTTCGTCCACGCGACGCCGGCGCTCTCGCTCATCCTCGAGCGCATGCCGGCGACGCTCGAGCTCGCCATCGTGGCGATGCTGATCGCGGTGCTGCTGGGCATCCCCCTCGGCCTCTGGGCGGGGCTCAAGCCCGACTCCGTGGGCGGCCGGGCGATCATGGCCGGCTCGATCCTCGGCTTTTCGCTCCCCACGTTCTGGGTCGGACTGATGCTCATCATGGTGTTCTCGGTGATGCTCGGCTGGCTGCCTTCGAACGGGCGGGGACCGACGGTCGAGATCCTTGGCGTTCCCGTGTCGTTCCTGTCGCTCGAAGGCTGGCGCCACCTGATCCTGCCGGCGACCAACCTCGCGCTGTTCAAGCTGGCGCTGCTGATCCGGCTCACCCGCGCCGGGACGCGCGAGGCCCTGCTGCAGGACTACGTGAAGTTCGCGCGGGCCAAGGGCCTGTCGAATGCCCGCGTCATCCTGGTCCACGTGCTGCGCAACATCCTGATCCCGATCGTCACCGTGATCGGCCTCGAGTTCGGCTCGGTGATCGCGTTCGCGATCGTCACCGAGAGCGTGTTCGCCTGGCCGGGCATGGGCAAGCTGCTGATCGACTCGATCAACACGCTCGACCGGCCGGTGATCGTCGCGTACCTGCTGGTGATCGTGGCGATCTTCATCCTGATCAACCTCGCGGTCGACATCCTCTACTCGGTGCTCGACCCGCGCGTGCGAATGGGCGAGGCGAAGGGATGAGTGCGCGTGCCGCCGCCGATCGCGCCGGCGAGCGCCCCTTCGCGCGCATCGCTGTCCGACTTCCTCGCGAACCCGGTCGCCGTGTTCGGCCTGTCGCTGTTGGCGATCATCGTGCTGCTCGCGGTCTTCGCGCCGCTGGTGTCGCCGCAGGACCCCTACGACCTCGCCCAGCTCGACATCACCGACGCGCGGCTCCCGCCGGGAGCGCCGTCGCCCGCCGGCGGCACGTTCTGGCTCGGCACCGACGACCAGGGCCGCGACATGCTCTCCGCGATCTTCTACGGGCTGCGCATCTCGCTGATGGTGGGTGCGATCAGCACCGTGCTGGCGCTGCTGATCGGCCTGACGCTCGGCCTCGTCGCCGCGTACTTCGGCGGCCGGCTCGAGACGCTGCTCATGCGCATCGTCGACATCCAGCTGTCGTTCCCGGCGATCCTGATCGCGCTGATCCTGATCGCGGTGCTGGGGCAGGGCACCGGCAAGGTGATCGCGGCGCTGGTGACGATCCAGTGGGCCTACTACGCGCGGACGGTGCGGAGCGCAGCGCTGGTCGAGCGGCGCAAGGAGTACGTCGAGGCGGCGCGCTGCCTCGCGCTGCCGCCGCTGCGCATCGTCTTCCGGCACCTGTTGCCGAACTGCCTGCCGCCGCTCATCGTCGTCGCGACGGTGCAGGTGGCGGCGGCGATCGCACTCGAGGCGACGCTCTCGTTCCTCGGCCTCGGGCTGCCGATCACCGAGCCCTCGCTCGGCCTGCTGATCGCCAACGGCTACCAGTACCTGCTGTCAGGCAAATACTGGATCAGCTTCTTCCCCGGCATCGCGTTGCTGCTGACGATCGTCAGCATCAACCTCGTCGCCGACCAGCTGCGCGACATCCTCAATCCGAGGCTGCAGCGATGAGCCCGATGGGCCGCCCCGAGGGCGAATCCGCCCCGAAGCGCGTCAGCGCGAAGGGTAGTCCAGTGAGCCCGATGGGCCGCCCCGAGGGCGAATCCACCCCGAAGCGCGTCAGCGCGAAGGGTGGTCCAGCGAGCGGGACGCTTGCGGTGGCTGATGCGGTCGCGGGCCCGCGGAACGATGCCGCGCCCGTGCTCGAAGTCGAGGGCCTGCGCACGTACTTCTTCGCCAAGTCGGGCGTGGTCAAGGCCGTCGACGACGTGTCGTTCTCGCTGGCGCGCGGCGAGGTGCTGGGACTGGTCGGCGAGTCCGGATCGGGCAAGTCGGTCACGGGCTACTCGATCATCGGGCTGGTGGACCCGCCCGGCCGCGTCGTCGGGGGCAGCATCCGCCTCGACGGCCGCGAGCTCGTCGGCCTGCCGTCGGAGGCGATGCGGGGCATCCGCGGCAACCGCATCGCGATGATCTTCCAGGACCCGATGATGACGCTGAATCCGGTGCTGCGTATCGATCGCCAGATGACGGAGGCCGTGCTCGCCCACGAGAAGGTCGGCGAGCGGGCCGCGCTCGCGCGGGCGCGCGAGGCGCTCGTCGCCGTCGGCATCGCCTCGCCGGACGAGCGTCTGCGCGCGTATCCCCACCAGTTTTCGGGAGGCATGCGGCAACGGGTCGCGATCGCGATCGCGCTGATGAATCGTCCCGACGTCATCATCGCGGACGAACCTACGACGGCGCTCGACGTCACGATCCAGGGGCAGATCCTCTACGAGATGCAGAAGCTCGCGCGCGAGACCGGGACGGCACTGGTCTGGATCACCCACGACCTGTCGGTGATCGCCGGGCTGGCCGACCGCGTGTGCGTCATGTACGCGGGCCGCGTGGTCGAGCACGGCAGCTGCGAGGACGTGCTCACCCGGCCGGCGCACCCGTACACGCAGGGGCTGCTCGACTCGGTGCCCGCGCGCAACCCGCACGGTGCGCGTCTCAGGCAGATCCCCGGCATGACGCCGTCGCTCGCACACCTGCCGACGGGGTGCGCGTTCCGCGACCGTTGCGGCCGTGCCGACGCACGATGCGCCGAGGCCCCGCCCACGAAGCTTTTCGGCACCGGCGCGTCGCCGCGGGGCGTGCGGTGCCACGTGCCGCTCGTTCGCATCGAGGCGACCGCGTGATCGCAACCACGGTGGGTCCCGATGGGACATTGACGCCGCAGACGGCGGTGCGTCCCGCGCTCGTCGAGCTGAAGGGCATCTCCAGGCGTTTCGTGAAGTCGCTCGACGTCGCGGCGAAGATCGGCAACCTGCTCGGTGCCGGCGTGCGCGAGGAGATCGTGCACGCGGTCGATCGTGTCTCGCTCTCCATCGCGCCCGGCGAGGTCGTCGGGCTCGTCGGCGAGTCGGGGTGCGGCAAGTCGACGCTCGGCCGTCTTGCCGTCGGACTGCTCGAGCCGACTGCGGGCGATCGGCTGTGGCGCGGCGTGCGCATTGCCGACTTGCCTCCGGTACAGGCGCGCGAATGCAAGCTGCGGATGCAGATGATCTTCCAGGACCCGTACGCGTCGCTCAACCCGCGCATGCGGGTCGTCGACATCGTCGGCGAGGCGCCGGTGGTGCACGGCATCGTCGCGCCGCGCCAGAAGGTCGAGTACGTCGGCCTGCAGCTGAACCGGGTCGGGCTCGACCCGACGCTGATGCGCCGCTTTCCGCACCAGTTCAGCGGCGGGCAGCGGGCGCGCATCGGCATCGCCAGGGCGCTCGCCGTGCGGCCGGAATTCCTGGTCTGCGACGAGTCGGTCGCAGCACTCGACGTCTCGATCCAGGCGCAGGTGCTGAACCTGTTCATGGACCTGCGTTCGGCCCTCGACCTCACGTACCTGTTCATCAGCCACGACCTCGGCGTCGTCCAGCACCTGAGCGATCGCGTGGTCGTGATGTATCTCGGTCGCGTCGTCGAGAGCGGGCCCACGCTCGACCTGTTCGCGCGGCCCGGCCATCCGTACACGCAGGCGCTGCTCGCCGAGGTCGGCAAGGTCGAGCCCAGGAAGCGGGCGTTCGTGCCGGTGCGCGGTGAGATCCCGTCACCGCTCGACCCGCCTTCGGGCTGCCACTTCCACCCGCGTTGCCCGCACGCGATGCCGCGCTGCCGCGAGGCAGCGCCACCGCTCGTCGAGGTCGCACCCGGGCGGATCGCGGCCTGCTGGCTGAACGAGGTCGGGTCGCGAGGATTGGCCTGACCACTTGACCACGATCGAGCGCGCTGCTAACGTCGCCGAGGCAACCCACGCGGGCAGCGCATCGTCCCGCCGCGGATCCGACCAGGACACCCCCCACGCAGGAGGAACCATGAGCAAACCCATGCGCGCGCTCGCTCGCGTCGCCGTCGTCGCACTTGCCGCGGCAATGCCCTTTGCAGCCGGCGCCCAGTCCAACTACCCGAATCGCCCGATCACCTTCGTCGTGCCGTGGGGCGCCGGCGGCGGCACCGATACCACCGCACGCTACTTCGCCGCGCAGCTCGAGAAGGAACTCGGGCAGCCGGTCAACGTCGTCAACCGCACGGGCGGTGGCGGCGTCGTCGGGCACAGCGCGATCGCACAGGGCGCGCCCGACGGCTATACGATCGGCATGCTCACGGTCGAGATCTCGATGATGCACTGGCAGGGGCTGACCGACCTCACGCCGGCGTCGTACACGCCGCTCGCGCTGGTCAATGCCGACCCGGCCGGCTTCACTGTCAAGGCCGACTCGCCGTTCAAGTCCGTCAAGGAGGTGCTGGACTTCGCGCGCGCGAACCCGGGCAAGCTCAAGGCCTCGGGCACGGCACAGGGCGGCATCTGGCACCTTGCGCTCGCCGGGCTGCTCAACGACGCGAAGCTGCCGCAGAACTCGATCCCGTGGGTGCCCTCCAACGGGGCCGCGCCGGCCATGCAGGATCTCGTCGCCGGAGGCGTCGACATCGTCACCTGCTCGCTGCCGGAAGCGCGCGCGCTGATCGACGCCGGCAAGGCGAAGCCCCTGGCCGTGATGGACACCAAGGCGACGCCGCTCTACCCGAAGGTGCCGACGATGAAGGAAGCGTCGGGCAGCGGCTGGACGGTGTCCGCATGGCGCGGCATCGGCGCGCCGAAGGGCCTGCCGAAGGACGTCGAGACCAAGCTCGTCACCGCGATCAAGAAGATCTGGGACAGCAAGGAGTTCAAGGACTTCGCCGAGAGCAAGGGCTATGGCACCGCCTGGGCGGCGCAGGCCGACTTCGCGGCGTTCATGGCCAAGGGCGACGCCGACATGGGCGTGGTCATGAAGGCGGCCGGTCTCGCCAAGTGACCCCGGCTGTTGCCGGGGGTCATCCCCGCGCAGGCGGGGATCCAGTGTCGTCATGCCGGTCCGGTAGTCTGCCACCGGACCGGCGGTCGACATGAAAATCAACGACGCCATCTTCGGTGCGATCTTCGCGCTGCTCGGCGCGGTGGTTCTCTTCCACGTACAGAGTTTTCCGAACATCCCCGGGCAACAGTACGGGGCGGCGATCTTCCCGGGAATAATCGCGGCCGGCTTCGTCGTGTGCGGGGTGCTGCTGGTCTTCAGCGGGCTGCGTTCGCGCGCCGAGCAGCCCTGGTTCGCCGCCGGCCCGTGGCTGCGCCTGCCGCGCCACGTGGTCGCGGTGACGGTGATCGTCCTCGGCGTTGCGGTCTACCTTGCCCTCGCCGAGCGCGTGGGGTTCCTGATCGTGGCGCCCGCCCTGCTGCTGGCGTGGTTCCGGGTGCTCGGCGTCAGATGGCCTGTGGCGCTCATTGCTGCGGTGGTGACGACCCTCCTGATGTGGTACGCGTTCTACAAGCTGCTGCGCGTCCCGCTGCCCTGGGGCTTGCTGACGCCCTTCGCGTTCTAGGGACGAGGCCATGGACGCCATTGCGCTTGCATTCGGCCTCGTGTTCAACCTGCAGACGATGCTCGCCATCGTCGGGGCCGCGTTGTTCGGCCTGTTCGTGGGGGCGGTCCCCGGCCTCACCGCGACGATGGCCACTGCACTGCTCGTGCCGGTCACGTTCTTCATGCCGCCGATCCCCGCGGTCGGGGCGATCGTGACCGCGACCGCGATGGCCATCTTTTCCGGCGACGTTCCGGGGTGCCTGCTGCGCATGCCGGGCACACCTGCCTCGGCCGCGTACACCGATGAGGCGTACGCGATGACGAAAAAGGGTCAGGCCGAGCTTGCGCTCGGGGCAGGGCTCGTCTTCTCGGCCATCGGGGGGTTGTTCGGCACGGCGGTGCTGATTGCTGCAGCGCCAACCCTCGCGGACTTCGCCCTCGGCTTCAGTTCCTTCGAGTATTTCTGGCTCGTGCTGCTCGGTCTCACCTGCGCGATCGTCATCACCGCCGAGCGGCCGCTCAAGGGCCTCGTCGCGCTGCTCATCGGCTTGATGGTCTCCGCGGTCGGTCTCGACAACCCGGCCGGCCATCCCCGGTTCACGTTCGCGGTCACGGATCTCATGGGCGGGATCAACATGATCCCGATGATGATCGGCATGTTCGCGGTGTCCGAGATCGTCCGCTTCGCCGTCGACACGAACCCGCGAGGGGAGATCGTCGACCAGCCGATCCACAACGTCTTCAAGGGCATGTGGACGCTGACCAAACGATACCCGGTGCAGATCCTGCGCGGCAGCATGCTGGGTACGCTGGTGGGCGCGCTGCCGGGCGCGGGCGCGGACATCGCCGCGTGGATGAGCTACGCGATCAGCAAGAAGACGTCGAAGGAGCCGGAGAAGTTCGGCACCGGCCACGTCGAGGGGATCATCGAGAGCGGCGCCGCGAACAACAGTGCGCTGGCCGGCGCGTTCATCCCGGCGCTCGTGTTCGGCATCCCCGGAGACTCGATCACGGCGATCGTGATCGGGGTGCTGTACATGAAGAACATGAACCCGGGCCCTACGCTCTTCACGCAGAATCCCGAGAACATCTACGCCGTCTACCTGCTGTTCATCCTCGCGAACCTGATCATGATCCCGCTCGGGTGGTGGTGCATCAAGATCGCCAAGAACCTGCTGCGCGTGCCGCGCAACGTATTGATGCCGATCATCCTGCTGTTCTGCATCGTCGGTTCGTTCGCGATCAACAACTCCGGGTTCGACATCGGCGTCATGCTGGTCGCGGGCGTGATTGCGTACGTGCTCGAGGAGAACGGCTTCCCGGTGGCGCCGGCGATCCTCGGCGTGGTGCTCGGCACGATGCTGGAGCAGAACTTCGTCACGTCGATGATCAAGGCCGACGGCAACCTGCTCGCCTTCTTCCATCGGCCCGTCGCGGCGACGCTGGGCGTGCTCGCCATCGCCGCCTGGTTCCTGCCGCCACTGATCCGACGCCTGCGGCGTACCGCAGGCGCCTGAACCCGTCACCGTCGAGGGGCGGGTTTGCCCGTGTTTGCGGCAGCGCGGTATAATTCAAAAGTTTTTCGTGCGGGCAGTCGGCTGTCCGCGGGGATTCGGCACGGTCCGGAACAGGATTTGGTGACGCGGCATGCGCGGCAGGCTGGTGGTCGGCAACTGGAAGATGAACGGCGGCTTGGCGCAGAACGCGGCGCTGCTGTCCGCGCTTGCCGCGGGGTGGCGCGCCGGCGCGGATCGCGACATGGCGGTTTGCGTGCCGTTTCCGTACCTGGAACAGACCAAGGGGCTGCTTGCCGGCAGTGCGATCGCGTGGGGTGCCCAGGACGTCAGCGAGCACGCGTCGGGCGCGTTCACCGGAGAGGTGTCCGCGGCAATGATCGCGGAGTTCGGCGCACGGTACGTGCTCGCGGGACACTCGGAGCGGCGCCAGTTCCACGGCGAGCGTGACGAGCAGGTGGCCGCGAAGGCCAAGGCCGCGCTGGCGGCGGGGTTGACGCCGATCGTGTGCGTCGGCGAGACGCTGGCCGAGCGCGAGGCGGAACAGACCTCGGCCGTGGTGACGCGGCAGATCGATGCGGCGATCCGTGCCCTCGGGACGGCCATGACGCGGACGGTCGTCGCGTACGAACCGGTCTGGGCGATCGGCACCGGCCGCACCGCCTCGCCCGAGCAGGCGCAGGAGGTGCACGCGCTGCTCCGTGGCAGGTTGGCGTCGGCGGGGGCTGCCGATGTGAAGCTGCTCTACGGCGGCAGCGTGAAGGCGGCGAATGCCGCATCGCTGTTCGGCATGCCGGACGTCGATGGCGGACTCGTCGGGGGCGCGTCGTTGGACGCGCGCGAATTTCTGGCGATCGGCCTTGCCTAAGCAGGCAGGCGCGGCGCAAGGGCAAGGGCGATAGCGGACATGGGCTTACTGGAATCGATTCTGCTGGCGGTGCACGTGGTGGTGGCGCTGGTCGTCATCGGCCTCGTGCTGCTGCAGCACGGCAAGGGCGCGGACATGGGCGCGGCCTTCGGCAGCGGCTCTTCGGGGAGCCTGTTCGGGGCCGCCGGATCGGCGAACTTCCTGTCGCGATCGACCGCCGTGCTCGCGACCGTGTTCTTCCTGTCGAGCCTGGGTCTCACCTATCTCGGCAGCACGCGCAGCAGTGCGGTGCCGACGGCCGAGAAGAGCATCATGGACTCGCAGGTCCCGAAGGCAGGCGACGTGCCGGCCGTGCCGGCGGCGCCCACGGGCGGCGCGCCGGCGGCACCTGCGCCAGCGCAGGGCAAGGTGGGCGAAGTGCCGAAGTAGAGCCGATCCGCGCAGCAGGGTCTGCAACGCGCTGTCGCGGCGAGACATCGAGGCAAGAAGGAGCGTTGACGGGTTTGACGGAACGACATCGGGAACCGCGGAGTTCGATCGGTCCCGGACGTCGCACCGAGGTATTGCCGACGTGGTGAAATTGGTAGACACGCTGTCTTGAGGGGGCAGTGGCGAAAGCCGTGGGAGTTCGAGTCTCCCCGTCGGCACCAAGGACTTGACCAGGACCGGACGGGCGCCGCGGCCGGGAGTGCCCGTGCCGGGCACCAGTCGATCGGCGTTCGCGACCGCATGCTTCCGGCGGCTTGCGAGCGGGCGGGGAGGGCGCGGGGGCGGATGGCCGAGATCCGGAACCTGTGCCGGGTGCCGTGGAGCTGTGATGCTGGAAAACTACTTCCCGATCCTCCTCTTCATCCTGGTCGGCCTGGTGCTCGGAGGCGTGCTGCTCGGCCTCGGCAAGCTGGTCTCGCCCGACCGCCCCGATCCGGAGAAGCTCTCGCCGTACGAGTGCGGATTCGAGGCCTTCGAGGATGCGCGGATGAAGTTCGACGTCCGCTACTACCTCGTCGCAATCCTGTTCATCCTCTTCGATCTCGAGATCGCCTTCCTCTTTCCATGGGCGGTCGCGCTGCCGGACATCGGCATGTTCGGCTTCGTGGCGATGATGATCTTCCTTCTGATCCTCGTGGTCGGCTTCGTCTACGAGTGGAAGAAGGGTGCGCTCGAGTGGGAATGAGGAGATAGGCGCATGGCCATCGAAGGCGTCCTCGAGAAGGGCTTCGTCACGACGACGCTCGACAGCGTCATCAACTGGGCACGCAACGGCTCGATGTGGCCGATGACCTTCGGCCTCGCCTGCTGCGCCGTCGAGATGATGCATGCCGGCGCCGCGCGCTACGACCTCGACCGTTTCGGCATCGTGTTCCGGCCGAGCCCGCGGCAGTCCGACGTGATGATCGTCGCCGGCACGCTGTGCAACAAGATGGCCCCCGCGCTGCGCAAGGTCTACGACCAGATGGCCGAGCCGCGCTGGGTGATCTCGATGGGCAGCTGCGCGAACGGCGGCGGTTACTACCACTATTCCTATTCGGTGGTGCGCGGCTGCGACCGCATCGTGCCGGTCGACGTCTACGTGCCGGGTTGCCCGCCCACCTCCGAGGCGCTGCTCTACGGCATCCTGCAGCTCCAGAACAAGATCTGGCGCACCAACACGATCGCGCGCTGATGGCCACGAAGTCCGACACGCTGGCCGGCCTGGCCCGCGACGACCTGGGGGAGCGCCTAGAAGAGGCCTCCGTCGCCTTCGGCGAGGTCACGCTCGTGGTCGAACCGAAGCACCTGGTCGCGACGATGACGGCGCTCCGTGACGTTGCCCGGCTCCGGTTCGAGACGCTGATCGACGTCTGCGGCGTCGACTATTCCACCCACGGGAACGGCGCCTCGGAGGGGCCTCGCTTCGCCGTCGTCTACCACCTGCTGTCGCTGTCCAACAATCAGCGGATACGCGTGCGCACGTTCGCGGCCGACGACGATTTCCCGGTCGTGCCGAGCGTCGTCGACATCTGGCCGTCGGCAAACTGGTTCGAGCGCGAGGCCTTCGACCTCTACGGCATCGTCTTCGACGGCCACCCCGACCTGCGGCGGCTCCTCACCGACTACGGCTTCGTCGGTCACCCGTTCCGCAAGGACTTCCCGCTGTCGGGCCACGTCGAGATGCGCTACGACCCCGAGCAGGGCCGCATCATCTACCAGCCGGTGACGATCGAGCCGCGCGAGGTCGTGCCGCGGATCGTGCGCGAGCAACACTACGCGGACAGCGAGTAGCCCCGGCGATGGCCGAGATCCGCAACTACACGATGAACTTCGGGCCGCAGCATCCCGCGGCCCACGGCGTGCTGCGCCTCGTCCTCGAGCTCGACGGCGAGGTGATCGAGCGCGCCGACCCGCACATCGGCCTGTTGCACCGCGCGACCGAAAAGCTCGCCGAGCACAAGACGTTCATCCAGTCGCTGCCCTACATGGACCGGCTCGACTACGTCTCGATGATGTGCAACGAGCATGCCTACTGCATGGCGATCGAGCGCCTGCTGGAGCTGGAGGTGCCGATCCGCGCGCAGTACATCCGGGTGATGTTCGACGAGATCACGCGGCTGCTGAACCACCTGCTGTGGCTCGGCTCCCATTCGCTCGACGTCGGCGGGATGACCACGTTCCTGTACTGCTTCCGCGAGCGCGAGGACCTGTTCGACATCTACGAGGCCGTGTCAGGCGCGCGCATGCACGCGGCCTACTACCGGCCGGGTGGCGTGTACCGGGACTTGCCCGACCGCATGCCGCAGTACCAGCCCTCGACGCTGCGCAGCGCCCGGGACGTCGAGCGCCTGAACGAGAACCGGCAGGGGTCCGTACTCGATTTCATCGAGGACTTCACGCGGCGCTTCCCTGGGTACGTCGACGATTACGAGACCCTGCTCACCGACAACCGGATCTGGAAGCAGCGTACCGTGGGCATCGGCGTCGTCTCGCCCGAGCGGGCCATGGCGCTCGGCTTCACGGGGGCGATGCTGCGGGGTTCGGGCGTCCCCTGGGACCTGCGCAAGAAGCAGCCGTACGAGGTTTACGACCGCGTCGACTTCGACGTTCCCGTCGGCGTGAACGGCGACTGCTACGACCGGTATCTGGTCCGCGTCGAGGAGATGCGCCAGTCGAATCGCATCATCCGGCAGTGCATCGACTGGTTGCGCGCCAACCCCGGGCCGGTGATCACCGACAACCACAAGGTCGCGGCGCCCCCGCGGGAGTCGATGAAGTCGAACATGGAGGAGCTGATCCACCACTTCAAGCTCTTCACCGAAGGCATGCACGTGCCGCCCGGCGAGGTCTACGCCGCGATCGAGCACCCCAAGGGCGAGTTCGGCGTTTATCTGATCTCCGACGGTGCCAACAAGCCCTATCGGCTCAAGCTGCGCCCGCCCGACTATGTGCACTTGGCGGCGCTGGACGAGATGTCGCGCGGCCACATGATCGCCGATGTGGTCGCGATCATCGGCACGCAGGACATCGTGTTCGGGAGCATCGACCGATGACGCGCGGCTGCCCGAAGGACTGATCCATGCTGCTTTCGCAGGACGCGAGGACGAGGATCGACCGCGAGGTCGCCAAGTATCCGGCCGACCAGAGGCAGTCGGCGGTGATGTCGGCGCTCGCCATCGCGCAGGACGAACACGGCTGGCTCTCGACCGAGGTCATGGACGCGGTTGCGCAGCATCTCGGCATGCCGCCGGTGGCGGTCTACGAGGTCGCGTCGTTCTACGCGATGTACAACCTCGCGCCGACTGGGCGATTCAAGCTCACGATCTGCACCAACCTGCCGTGCGCGCTGCAGGGCGCGACGGCCGCCGCGGAACACCTGAAGGCGTCGCTGGGCGTCGGCTTCGGCGAGACCACCCCCGACCAGGCGTTCACGCTGAAGGAAGGGGAGTGCATGGGTGCGTGCGGCGATGCGCCGGTGCTGCTCGTCAACAACAAGCGCATGTGCGTAAAGATGGCCCCGCCGGCGCTCGATGCGCTGGTCGACGAGCTGCGCGAGGCTGCGGGGCGGGGCGAGGGCGCGCCGCTCGCATCGACGCCGGACCAGACGGAGAACGCGTGAACGCTCCGGGCGAATTCCTCGACTACGGGCCGGACGCCGTGCTGATGGCGGGCCTCACCGGGCGCAACTGGCGGCTCGCCGACTACGTCGCGCGCGGCGGCTACGAGGCCCTGTCGCGCATCGTCGCCGAGCGCATCCCGCCGGACCAGGTGGTCGGCGAGGTGAAGAAGAGCGCGCTGCGCGGCCGCGGTGGCGCGGGCTTCCCGACCGGCCTCAAGTGGAGCTTCATGCCGCGGCAGTTCCCGGGCGACAAGTACGTGGTGTGCAACTCGGACGAGGGCGAGCCGGGAACGTTCAAGGACCGCGACATCCTGCGCTACAACCCGCACGCGGTGATCGAGGGCATGGCCATCGCCGGGTACGCGATGGGCGCGACCCGCGGCTACAACTACATCCACGGCGAGATCTGGGACGTCTACGAGCGCTGCGAGGAGGCGGTGCGCGAGGCGTACGCCGCCGGCTGGCTCGGGCGGGACATCCGCGGCAGCGGCTTCTCGTTCGACCTCTACAACCACCACGGCTACGGCGCCTACATCTGCGGCGAGGAAACGGCGCTGCTCGAGTCGATCGAGGGCAAGAAGGGCCAGCCGCGCTTCAAGCCGCCGTTCCCGGCGAGCTTCGGCCTCTACGGCAAGCCGACCACGATCAACAATACCGAGACCTTCGCCGCGGTGCCCTGGATCATCCGCAACGGCGGCGAGTGGTTCGCGAACCTCGGCCGCCCGAACAACGGCGGCACCAAGATCTTCTCGGTGTCCGGCGACGTCGAGCGCCCCGGCAACTACGAGATCCGGCTGGGCACGCCGTTCGCCACGCTGCTCGAGCTGGCCGGCGGCGTGCGCGGCGGGCGCAGGCTGAAGGCCGTGATCCCCGGCGGCTCGTCGATGCCGGTGCTTCCCGGGGACGTCATGCTCGCGACCGACATGGACTACGACTCGATCGCCAAGGCCGGCTCGATGCTGGGCTCCGGCGCGGTGATCGTGATGGACGAGACGCGCTGCATGGTGAAGTCGCTGCTGCGTCTGTCCTATTTCTACTACGAGGAGTCCTGCGGCCAGTGCACGCCCTGCCGCGAGGGCACCGGCTGGCTGTGGCGCGTCGTCGACCGCATCGAGCACGGCCGCGGGCGTCCCGAGGACCTCGACCTCCTGAACTCGATCGCCGACAACATCCAGGGCCGCACGATTTGCGCGCTCGGCGACGCAGCCGCGATGCCGGTGCGCGCCTTCATCAGGCACTTCCGCGACGAGTTCCAGCATCACATCGACCACGGCCGCTGCATCGTGCCGGCGTACGTGTAGACCATGGCCGACGGACTGCTCAACGTCGAGGTCGACGGTCGTGCCGTGCAGGTGCCGCAAGGCAGCACCGTCATGGACGCCGCCAACCGGCTCGGCATCTTCGTCCCGCACTTCTGCTATCACAAGAAGCTGTCGATCGCGGCCAATTGCCGCATGTGCCTCGTGCAGGTCGAGAAGGCGCCAAAGCCCATGCCGGCGTGCGCAACGCCGGTGACCGAGGGCATGAAGGTCTTCACGCACTCGGACCAGGCGGTCGGTGCGCAGAAGGGCGTGATGGAGTTCCTGCTCATCAACCACCCGCTCGACTGCCCGATCTGCGACCAGGGCGGCGAATGCCAGCTGCAGGACCTGGCCGTCGGGTACGGGGCATCCGCCTCGCGCTACCAGGAGCCGAAGCGCGTCGTGGTCCACAAGAGCCTCGGCCCGCTGATCTCCGCGGAGGAGATGACGCGCTGCATCCACTGCACGCGTTGTGTCCGCTTCGGGCAGGAGATCGGCGGCGTGATGGAGCTCGGCATGATCGGCCGCGGCGAGCACGCCGAGATCGTCGCGTTCGTGGGCAACACGGTCGACTCCGAGCTCTCCGGCAACATGATCGACCTCTGTCCCGTGGGCGCGCTCACGTCGAAGCCGTTCCGCTACAGCGCGCGCACCTGGGAGCTCGCCCGGCGCAAGTCGATCGCGCCGCACGACTCGCTCGGCAGCAACGTCGTCGTCCAGGTGAAGGGCGACCAGGTGATGCGCGTGCTCCCGCTCGAGAACGAGGCGGTGAACGAGTGCTGGATCTCCGACAAGGACCGGTTTTCCTACGAAGCGCTCAACGGCGACGACCGCCTCACGGTCCCGATGGTGAACGAGGGCGGGACGTGGCGCGAAGTCGACTGGCCGACCGCGCTCGAGCGGGTCGCGTCCGGCCTGCGCGACGTTGTCGCCCGCCACGGTGGCAGCGCCCTCGGCGCGCTGGCCTCGCCGCACGCGACCCTCGAGGAACTCGCGCTTGTCGCACGGCTGATGCGCGGCCTCGGCTCCGACAACATCGATTGCCGCCTGCGGCAGGCCGATTTCCGCGGCGACCGGCCGGCGGCACGCTGGCTCGGCATGCCGGTCGCCGAGCTGGGCAGCCTCGACCGCGTGCTCGTGGTCGGCAGCTTCCTGCGCAACGACCACCCGCTGGTCGCCCAGCGCCTGCGCCAGGCCGCGAAACGCCGCGCGCGAGTGCTCAAGCTCGGTTCCGTCGACGACGACTGGCTGATGCCCGTCGCGCACCAGGTGATCGTGCCGCCGTCGCAGCTGCCGGCGGCGCTCGCCCAGATCGTGGTCGCCGCGGCCCGTGCCGCAGGGCGGCCGGTGCCGGTGCCGCTCGACGGCATCGCGGGCCTCGAGCCTTCGGAGGCCGCACGGGCCATCGCCGCCGAGCTCCTGTCGGGCACCCGGCGCGCCGTGCTGCTCGGCAACTTCGCCGAGCAGCACGCCGAGGCGTCGCAGCTCCACGCGCTGGCGCAGGCACTGGCGGCAATCACCGGCGCCACGCTGGGGTTCCTGCGCGAGGCTGCGAACAGCGTCGGCGCGGAGCTTGCCGGCGCGCGCCCCGAGAGCGACGGGCTGAACGCGAAGGCGATGCTCGCCGCGCCGCGGCGCGCCTATCTCATGCTGCACGCGGAGGCCGAGCTCGACTGCGCGAGCCCGCTCGCTGCGCGCGCCGCCCTCGAGCGCGCCGAGCTCGTGGTGGTGATGAGCCCGTTCCGCCACGGCATGGCCTACGCCGACGTGCTGCTGCCGATCGCGCCGTTTACCGAGACGTCGGGCACGTTCGTCAACTGCGAGGGACGCGCACAGAGCTTCCGCGGCGTGGTGAAGCCGCGCGGGCAGGCGCGCCCGGGCTGGAAGGTGCTGCGCGTGCTCGGCACGATGCTCGGGCTCGCGGGCTTCGACGCCGAGGCATCGGAGTCGATACGCGATGCCGTCGTCGCGCCCGGAAGCGACCTCGCCGGGCGCCTCGACAACCGCACCGACGTGCCGCTCGTCGCGCCCGCCGCGCCCGTGGCCGGCATCGAGCGCGTCGCCGACGTGCCGATCTACTTCGCCGATCCGCTGGTGCGCCGGGCGACGTCGTTGCAGCAGACCAGGGCCGCTCGCCCACCCCGCGCGCGGGTGCACCGCATGCTGCTCGACCAGCTCGGCATTGCCGAGGGCGCGCAGGTCCGCATCCGACAGGGCCAGGGCGAGGCCGTGGTCGCGACGGTCGTCGATCCCGAGGTGCCGCCGGGCGTGGTCCGGCTGGCGGCGGCGCACTCATCGACGTGTGCGCTCGATGCCCTGTCCGGCCCGGTCAACGTGGAGCGTGCGTAGATGGACCCGCTGCTCGCCCCGGTGCGCGAGTTCCTCGGCCCCGCCTGGCTGCCGCTGTGGACGCTGGTCAAGGTACTGGTGATCGCGATCCCGGTGATCCTCTGTGTCGCCTACCTGACCTACGCCGAGCGCAAGGTCATCGGCTGGATGCAGGTGCGTGTCGGACCCAACCGGGTCGGTCCCTACGGTCTGCTGCAGCCGTTCGCCGACGTGATCAAGATGCTCTTCAAGGAGATCGTGGTCCCGTCGGGGTCGAATCGGTGGCTGTTCTTCATCGCGCCGATGCTCTCGCTCGCGCCCGCGCTCGCCGCCTGGGCGGTCGTGCCGTTTTCCGACACGCTGGTCCTCGCCGACATCAACGCGGGCCTGCTCTACATCCTGGCGATGACGTCGATCGGCGTCTACGGCGTGATCCTGGCCGGCTGGGCGTCGAACTCCAAGTACGCATTCCTGGGCTGCCTGCGCTCGGCCGCGCAGATCGTCTCCTACGAGATCGCGATGGGCTTCGCGCTGGTCGGCGTGCTGATGGCGGCGAACAGCCTGAACCTCTCGGACATCGTGCGCGGCCAGGACGGCGGGGCCGCCTACTGGTACGTCTGGCCGCTGTTCCCGCTGTTCGCCGTGTACCTGATCTCCGGCATTGCCGAGACCAACCGACACCCGTTCGACGTCGCCGAGGGCGAGTCCGAGATCGTCGCCGGCTTCCACGTCGAGTACTCGGGGATCGGGTTCGCGCTGTTCTTCCTCGCCGAGTACATGAACATGATCCTGATCGCGGTGCTGACCGCGGTCATGTTCCTCGGCGGGTGGCTGTCGCCGTGGCCGGGCCTGAACGACGTTCGCCTGCCTGACGGCCTGCCCGTCTTCGGCGGCGCCGCCCCCTTCGGCGACGGGCTGCCGTGGCTCGCGTTGAAGGTCGCCGCGGTGCTGCTCGTCTTCCTGTGGATCCGCGCGACGTTCCCACGCTACCGCTACGACCAGATCATGCGCCTCGGCTGGAAGGTGTTCATCCCGATCACGCTGATCTGGATCGTGTTCGTCGGCGCGATGATGCAGACCCGCTGGGCAAACCTGTTCCACTGAACGCCATGCTCGCCCGCGTCCGCGACTTCTTCTCGACGTTCCTGCTTCTCGAGCTGTTCCGCGGCATGGCGCTGACCGGCCGCCACCTGTTCGCGCGCAAGGTCACGATCATGTTCCCCGAGGAGAAGACGCCCGCGAGCCCGCGCTTCCGCGGCCTGCACGCGCTGCGTCGCTATCCGAACGGCGAGGAGCGCTGCATCGCCTGCAAGCTCTGCGAGGCGGTCTGCCCGGCACTTGCGATCACGATCGAGTCCGAGCAGCGGGACGACGGCTCCCGCCGCACCACGCGCTACGACATCGACCTCACCAAGTGCATCTTCTGCGGGTTCTGCGAGGAGAGCTGTCCGGTCGACTCGATCGTCGAGACCCGCATCCTCGAGTACCACGGCGAGAAGCGCGGCGACCTCCTGTACACCAAGGAGATGCTGCTCGCGGTGGGCGATCGCTACGAGGCCCAGATCGCGGCCGACCGCGCGGAGGACGCCCGGTACCGCTGATCCCGGAGCTCCCCACCCGACCCTCCCGCCCACGATGCCCTTCGAGTCCGCGATCTTCTACGTCTTCGCCGCGCTGCTGGTGTTCGCGGCATTGCGCGTCGTCTCGACGCGCAACCCGGTGCACGCCGCGCTGTGGCTCGTGCTCGCCTTCTTCACGGCGGCGGGCCTCTGGCTGCTGCTCGGCGCGGAGTTCCTGGCGATCGCGCTGGTGCTGGTCTACGTGGGCGCGGTGATGGTGCTGTTCCTGTTCGTGGTGATGATGCTGGACGTCAACTTCGACGCCCTGCGCAAGGACTTCCGCAGCTACCTGCCCGTGGCGGTAACGGTCGGGCTGTTGGTGCTCTTCGAGATGACGCTGCTGCTCGTGAACGCGACGCGCGGCAGCGCCGCGGCGCCGGTCCCGGCGGCGGCGACCGAGTCGAACACGCGCGCGCTGGGGCGGCTCATCTACGTCGACTACGTCTACCCGTTCGAGATCGCCGCGGTGGTGCTGCTGGTCGCGATCGTCGCGGCGATCGCGCTCACGCATCGCCGCCGCCGCGCGACCCGCTACCAGGACCCGGCGGAGCAGGTGAAGGTAAAGAGCCGCGACAGGGTGCGGATCGTCGAGATGCCCTCGGAGAAGCGCGAGACCTGACGCGCCTCGGTGACGGAGCGGCCCTGCGCGGCCGCCCCGTCCCGCGCGCCGGACGCAAGGAACGACAGGGAGAACGCAGTGTCATTGTCCATCGTGCCGGGCCTCACGCACTACCTCGTGCTGGGCGCGGCGCTCTTCTCGATCGCGATCGTCGGGATCTTCCTCAACCGGCGCAACGTCATCATCCTGCTGATGTCGATCGAGCTCATGCTGCTCGCGGTCAACCTGAACTTCGTCGCGTTCTCGCACTTCCTGGGGGACATCGCGGGGCAGGTGTTCGTGTTCTTCATCCTCACGGTCGCTGCCGCGGAGTCGGCGATCGGCCTCGCGATCCTCGTGCTGCTGTTCCGCAACGTCGGCTCGATCGACGTCGAGGAGCTCTCGAAGCTCAAGGGGTAGGGGATCGCGATGAAGCCGCTCTACCTCCTCGTACCGCTGGTGCCGCTCGCGGCGTCCGTCGTCGTCGGGCTGTTCGGACGCCGGCTCGGTCGCACGCTGTCGCACTGGCTCTGCATCGGCGGCGTGGCATTCGCGTTCGCGGCCTCGCTCGCGATCGCCCGGGAGGTCGCCGGGGGGCACACCTTCAACGGCGACCTCTACACCTGGGCGCAGGTGGGCGGCGTCCGGTTCGCCGTGGGCTTCCTGATCGACCCGCTCACCGTGACGATGATGCTGGTCGTCACGTTCGTGTCGCTGATGGTCCACATCTACACGATCGGCTACATGGCCGAGGACCCCGGCTACACCCGCTTCTTCTCGTACATCTCGCTGTTCACGTTCGCGATGCTCATGCTGGTGATGAGCAACAACTTCCTGCAGCTGTTCTTCGGCTGGGAGGCAGTGGGGCTCGTCTCGTACCTGCTGATCGGCTTCTGGTACACGCGCCCCTCGGCGATCCACGCGAACCTGAAGGCGTTCCTGGTCAACCGGGTCGGCGACTTCGGCTTCGTGCTCGGCATCGGCCTCGTCGTGGCCCACTTCGGCACGCTCGACTATGCCGAGGCGTTCGGCCGCGCGGAAGGCCTCGCCGCCGCGACGCTGGTGCCCTGGGAGGGCTCCACCTGGTCGCTGATGACGGCCATCTGCATCGGCCTGTTCGTCGGGGCGATGGGCAAGAGCGCGCAGGTGCCGCTGCACGTCTGGCTGCCGGACTCGATGGAAGGCCCGACGCCGATCTCGGCGCTGATCCACGCGGCGACGATGGTCACCGCCGGGATCTTCATGGTCGCGCGCATGAGCCCACTGTTCGAGCTCTCGGAGACGGCGCTCTCGTTCGTCACGGTGATCGGGGCGACGACGGCGCTGTTCATGGCCTTTCTCGGCATCGTGCAGAACGACATCAAGCGCGTGGTCGCCTACTCGACGCTCTCGCAGCTGGGTTACATGACGGTCGCACTGGGCGTCTCGGCGTATTCCGCGGCGATCTTCCACCTGATGACGCACGCGTTCTTCAAGGCGCTGCTGTTCCTCGCCGCGGGCTCGGTGATCATCGCGATGCACCACGAGCAGGACCTGCGCCGGATGGGCGGGCTGCGCAAGGTGATGCCGATCACGTGGGGCACCGCGCTGGTCGGCTCGCTCGCGCTCGCCGGCATCCCGCCGTTCGCCGGCTTCTTCTCGAAGGACGCGATCATCGAGGCCGTGCACCTGGCGAAGATCCCGGGCAGCGGCTACGCCTACTTCGCGGTGCTGGCCGGCGTGTTCATCACCGCGTTCTACTCGTTCCGGATGCTGTTCCTCGCCTTCCACGGCAAGCCGAGGTGGGGCGCGCCGCAGGACCACGGGCACGACGCGCACGCCGCCGATCACCACGACGCCTCGCACGAGGCGGGGGACGAGCCGGACACGCACGGCCACCACGGCGGGCCGCCCCGCGAGAGCCCCTGGGTGGTCACGGTGCCGCTGGTGCTGCTCGCGATTCCGTCGATCTACACGGGATGGACCTACATCGAGCCGATGCTCTTCGGCGACTTCTTCGGCAGCTCGATCGTGGTGCGGCCCGAGCACGCGGTGCTCTGGGAGCTCAAGAACGAGTGGCACGGCGTCGCCGCGTTCGTCCAGCACGGCGTGTTGAGCCTTCCGTTCTGGCTGGCCATCGCCGGCATCGCCGCCGCATGGTACTGCTACCTCGTCAATCCCGCGCTGCCCGAGCGTCTGCGCCGGCTCGCCGGCCCGCTGTACACGCTGCTCGACAACAAGTACTACTTCGACCGCTTCAACGAGACGGTCTTCGCCGGCGGCGCGCGCAAGCTGGGCCAGCTGCTGTCGCGGTTCGGCGACCGGGCGATCATCGACGGGTTCTTCGTCAACGGCACGGCGCGGGCCGTCGGCTGGGCCTCGTCGCTGCTGCGTCACGTGCAGTCGGGATACGTCTACCACTATGCCTTCACGATGATCGTCGGCGTGTTCGCGCTGCTCGCGTGGTTCGATCGGTAGGGTCCGCGCGATGCCCCTCTATCTCTCGCTGTCCATCTGGGTTCCGATCGTCGCCGGCATCGCGGTGCTCTTCGCGGGCCGCGACCGGGATGCCGCGGCGGCGCGCTGGGTCGCGCTGGCGGGCGCGCTCGCCGGCTTCGTCGTCACGCTGCCGCTGTTCCTGCACTTCGACATCGCGACCTCGGCGATGCAGTTCGTCGAGCGGCACGAGTGGATCCCGCGCTTCGACATCTGGTACCACCTCGGGGTCGACGGCATCTCGGTGCTGTTCATCGTCCTCAATGCCTTCACGACGGTGCTGGTGGTCTGGTCGGCCTGGGAGGTGATCAAGGAACGCGTGTCGCAGTACATGGCGGCGTTCCTGGTGATGTCGGGCCTCATCAACGGCGCGTTCGCCGCGCTCGACGCGATCCTCTTCTACGTGTTCTTCGAGGCGATGCTGATCCCGATGTACCTGATCATCGGGGTCTGGGGCGGACCCAACCGCGTCTACGCGGCGGTCAAGTTCTTCCTCTACACGCTGCTGGGGTCGCTGCTCCTGCTGGTGGCGTTCATCTACCTGTACGGCGCGTCGGAATCGTTCGCGTTCCAGGACTGGTACCGGCTGCCGCTCGCGCTCGACACGCAGATCCTGCTGTTCGTCGCCTTCTTCCTCGCGTTCGCCGTGAAGGTGCCGATGTGGCCGGTCCACACCTGGCTGCCCGACGCGCACGTCGAGGCTCCGACGGGGGGCTCGGTGGTGCTGGCCGCGGTCACGCTGAAGATCGGCGCCTACGGCTTCATCCGCTTCGTGCTGCCGATCCTGCCCGACGCGTCGCGCTACCTGTCGACGTTCGTGATCGTGCTCTCGCTCGTCGCCGTCGTCTACATCGGCTTCGTGGCGCTGGTGCAGTCCGACATGAAGAAGCTGATCGCCTATTCGTCGATCTCCCACATGGGCTTCGTCACGCTCGGCTTCTTCCTGTTCAACCAGATGGGCACGGTCGGCGGGCTGGTGCAGATGCTCTCGCACGGCTTCGTGTCCGCGGCGATGTTCCTCTGCGTCGGCGTGATGTACGACCGCGTGCACAGCCGCCAGATCGCCGACTACGGCGGGGTGGTCAACACGATGCCGCGCTTCGCCGCCTTCATGATGCTGTTCGCGATGGCCAACGCCGGCCTGCCGGCCACCTCCGGATTCGTCGGCGAGTTCATGGTGATCCTGGGCGCGGTCGAGGTGAACTTCTGGCTCGCGTTCCTCGCCGCGACGACGCTGATCCTCGGTGCCGCCTACACGCTGTGGATGTACAAGCGGGTGATCTTCGGCGCGGTGGCCAATCCCGAGGTCGCGGCGCTCTCCGACCTCACGCCGCGCGAGTTCTGGCTGCTCGCCACGGTCGCGGCCGCCGTGCTGCTGATGGGGCTCTGGCCGAAGCCCTTCGTCGACGTGATGAACGTCTCGGTGGCCGACCTGCTCGCGCACGTCGCCCGGAGCAAGCTCTAGTGACCCCGCTCAACCTGATGCCGGTGCTGCCGGAGATCGTGCTGCTCTGTGCCGCGTGCACGATCCTGATCGTCGACCTGTTCCTGCCGCCGTCGCGGCGGGCGGTGAGCTACTGGCTCACCCAGGCCGCGCTGCTCGTCACCGCGTGGATCGTGCTCACGACCGCGCACGCGGCGACGGTGAAGACGTTCTCGAACATGGTCGTCGACGACATGGTCGCCGACCTGCTCAAGCTCTTCGCCCTCGCGGCCGTGTCGGCGGGGCTCTGCTATGGCCGGCGCTACCTGGAAACCCGCGGCCTGTTCCGCGGCGAAACCTTCGTGCTGATGCTGTTCGCGGCCCTCGGCATGATGGTGCTGATCAAGGCCAATCACTTCCTCACGCTGTACCTCGGGCTCGAGCTCATGTCGCTGTCGCTCTACGCGCTGGTCGCGCTGCAGCGCGGCGAGGCGGCGCCATCCGAGGCGGCGATGAAGTACTTCGTGCTCGGGGCGATGGCCTCGGGCCTGTTCCTGTACGGCGTGTCGATGGTCTACGGCGCGACCGGCGTCCTCGACATCGACCAGGTGATGCGGGCGACGCTGGGTGACGGCGCCAATCGGACGCTGCTGGTGTTCGGGCTGGTGTTCGTGCTGTCGGGCATCGCCTTCAAGCTGGGCGTCGTCCCCTATCACATGTGGGTGCCGGACGTGTACCAGGGCGCGCCCACCCCGATCACGCTGCTCATCGGCACGGCGCCGAAGCTCGCCGCGTTCGCGCTGGCGCTGCGCGTGCTGGCCGTCGCGCTCGCCGGCGTCGAGTTCGACTGGCAGGGCATGCTGATCGTGCTCGCGCTGCTGTCGATGATCCTCGGCAACGTGATCGCGATCGCGCAGACCAACATCAAGCGCATGCTCGCGTACTCGACGATCGCGAACATGGGCTTCATGCTGATGGGCTTCCTCGCCGCAGACCTGAACGGCTACTCCGCGGCGATGTTCTACGCGATCACCTACGTCCTCACCAGCCTCGCGGCATTCGGCGTCGTGCTGCTGCTGACGCGCGAGGGCTTCGAGGCCGATGCGCTCGAGGACTTCCGGGGCCTCAACCAGCGTTCGCCGTGGTGGGCGTTCATCATGCTGATCGTGATGTTCTCGCTCGCCGGCATCCCGCCGACCGTCGGGTTCTACGCCAAGTTCGCGGTGATCGAGGCGGCGGTGTCGGCCCAGTTCGTCTGGCTCGCCGTGGTTGCGGTGCTCGCATCGGTGGTCGGCGCGTTCTACTACCTGCGCATCGTCAAGCTCATGTACTTCGACGATCCGGTCGATCGCGCGCCGATCGACGCGCGCGGCGACGCGCGCGCGATCCTGTCGGTCAACGGGCTTGCGCTGCTCGCGCTCGGCATCCTGCCGCAGCCGCTGATGGGCCTGTGCGTGCTCGCGCTGCAGCAGTCGCGGTTCAACTGACCGTGCGGCAACCCGCGGCGGCGGCTCGCGCCCGCGGACGACGCGGGGGTGCGTGCTAACATCGGTACCGGAGGATTGTCATGCGCGTCGGCTTCTTCGTCACCTGCCTCGTCGACCTGATGCGCCCATCGGTCGGCTTTGCCGCGCTGAAGCTTCTGGAGGCCGGCGGGGCGGAGGTCTACGTGCCCCCGTCGCAGACCTGCTGCGGGCAGCCGGCGTACAACTCCGGCGACCGTGCCGACGCGATCGCGCTCGCGCGCAAGGTGATCGGGGAATTCGAGGGCTGCGACTACCTCGTCGCGCCGTCCGGATCGTGCAGCGGCATGATCCGCACCCACTACGGCGAACTGTTCGCCGACGACCCGCCGATGCAGGCGCGCGCCGAGGCGCTCGCCGCGAAGACCTGGGAGATCACGAGCTTCCTCCGCGACGTGCTGAAGCTCGACAAGGTGCCCGGGCGCTTCGACGGCACGATCACCTACCACGACTGCTGCGCCGGGCTGCGGGAGATGGGCGTCAAGTCGCAGCCGCGCGCGCTGCTCGCGAAGGTCGCCGGGCTCACGCTGCGCGAGATGGCCGAGCCGGAGACCTGCTGCGGCTTCGGGGGAGCATTCTCGATCAAGTTCGGCGAGATCTCGGCGCGTCTCGCCGACAACAAGTGCCAGCACATCGCGACGGCCGGGGTGGACGCGGTGGTGCTGGGCGATCTGGGCTGCATGCTGAACATCGAGGGGCGGCTGCGCCGGCGCGGCGACGCGAAGACGCGCGTGCTGCACGTGACCGAGGTGCTGGCCGGCGAGCGTCCCGGAACGGAGGACTAGCGATGCAAGTCGCTTCGATGCACTTCAAGGCGCGGGCGCACGACAAGCTGAACGACGCGCTGCTGCAGGCCAACCTCAGGAAGATGCAGGGCAAGTTCGTCGCCAACCGCCGCTCGGCGATCACCGAGCTCGACGACTTCGAAGGCACCCGCGACGCCGGGCGGGACATCCGCCAGGACGTGCTCGACGACCTCGACGGCTGGCTGCTCATGTTCGAGGAGAACGCGACGAAGCGCGGCGCGACGGTGCTGTGGGCGGAGACGCCGGCGGACGTCAACGCGCTGGTGCTCGCGATCGCGAAGCGGCACGAGGCACGCAAGATCATCAAGGCGAAGTCGATGGTCTCGGAGGAGTCGGGGCTCGACCACGCAATCGAGGCGGCGGGGATGACCGTCGTCGAGACCGACCTCGGCGAGTACATCCTGCAGATCAACGACTACGAGCCGCCTTCGCACATCGTCGGCCCGGCGCTGCACAAGTCGAAGGAGGAGGTGGCCGAGCTGTTCCACCGCAAGCACGGCACGCCCAGGAAGGACGTGGTCGAGGACCTCTGCCTCGAGGCGCGGGGCGTGCTGCGCCAACACTACCTGACCGCGGACATGGGCATCTCCGGGGGCAACTTCTTCGTTGCGGACACCGGCTCCGTCGTGCTGATCACCAACGAGGGCAACGCGACGCTGACCACGACGCTGCCCAGGGTGCACGTCGCGATCTCGGGCATCGAGAAGATCGTGCCGACGCTCGAGGACGCCGCGACGCTGACGCGCCTCCTGACGCGCTCGTCGACCGGCCAGTCGATCAGCAACTACGTCGACATCCTCACCGGCCCGAAGGGCGAGGGCGAGTTCCACGGGCCCGAGCACATGTACTTCATCCTGGTGGACAGCGGCCGCACCGGCGTGCTGGCGAGCGACGTCCGCGAGGCGCTGCGCTGCATCCGCTGCGGTGCGTGCATGAACCACTGCCCGGTCTACCAGAACGTCGGCGGCCACGCCTACGGCTGGGTCTATCCAGGCCCCATCGGCTCGATCCTGACGCCGATGTACGTGGGGCTCGACAAGGCGCACGACCTGCCGGCGGCCTCGACGTTGTGCAACCAGTGCGGCGTCGTCTGCCCGGTGCGGATTCCGCTGCCCGATCTGCAGCGCAAGCTCCGCGAGCAGGCCTTCGAGCAGGGACTGCGGCCCTGGTACGAGCGTGCGGGCCTCAAGGCGTGGACGTGGGTCGCGCGTCGGCCGGCGCTCTATGCACTGGCGTCGCGCATCGGCGTGCGGGTGCTGAAGGCGATGGGCGGCCGCGACGGCATCATCCACAAGCTGCCGCTCGTCGGCGGCTGGACCGACGGCCGCGACATGCCGGCGCCGGCGGGCCGCACGTTCCGCGAGCTCTATCGTGCCCGGCAGTCCGCGGGCGGAACCTCACGATGAACGCACCGCATCACGCGGCGACGGCAGTCCCCCCGATCTCCCGGCGCGGCGAGTCGCTCGGCACCGAGAATGCGTTCGTCGTGCTGGCCGAGGTCAACGCGCTGGTGCGCGAGGGGCGCGACATCGTTTCCTTCTGCATCGGCCAGCCCGACTTTCCCACGCCGGTGAACGTGCAGGACGCCGCGATCGCGGCCATCCGCGGCGGACGTCACGGCTACACGCCGTCGGCCGGCATCGACGAGCTGCGGGCCGCCGCGGCGCAGGACATGGGTGCGCTGCGCGGGCTCGACATCCGCCCCGAGGACGTCGTCGTCGGCGCCGGCGCCAAGCCCTTCATCGCCTACACGATCGCGTCGGTCACCGACCACGGGGCGGGCGACGAGGTGATCTATCCGGTGCCCGGGTTCCCGATCTACGAGTCGCAGATCGTCGCCAACGGGGCGGTGCCGGTGCCCATCTACCTGCGCGAGTCGCGCAACTTCGCCTTCGACCCGGCGGAGCTCGCCGCCAAGATCGGGCCCAAGACGCGGCTCGTGATCCTCAACACCCCGCACAATCCGACCGGCGGGATCCTGACTTCCGCGGACCTCGACGGTATCGCGGAAATCCTCTCCCAGCACCCGAATGTCTGGGTGTTCGCCGACGAGATCTACTCGCGGCTCGCCTACGACGGCCCGTTCGACACGATCGCGAAGCGACGCGACCTGCTCGCGCGCACGGTGATCTGCGACGGCGCGTCGAAGACCTGGGCGATGACCGGCTGGCGCATCGGCTTTGCCGCGAACCGCGCCCTCGCGCCGGTGTTCACGCGCTGGATCACGAACACCGACTCGTGCGCGTCCCAGATCTCGCAGTGGGCGGCGCTCGAGGCCGTCACCGGGCCCCAGGACGCTGCGAGGGACATGCGGGAGCGCTTTGTCGAGCGCCGCGACCTCATCGTACGGCGGCTGAACGCGGTGCCCGGCGTGACCTGCAGGACGCCCGGCGGGGCGTTCTACGCGTGGCCGAACGTCACGGAGGCCTGCCGCATGACCGGCTGCGCCGACAGCGAGGAGTTGCGCAAGCGCCTGCTGCACGAGGCGGGCGTCGCGGTGCTGGCCGACATCCACTTCGGGCGGCGCGTGCCGGGCGACGGCCAGCACATCCGCTTCTCGTACGCGGCGTCGAACGATGCGATCGAGCGGGGCGTCGACCGCTTCGCCGAGTTCGTCCAACGAAACGCGCGGTGACCATGATGAACCCGCTCGACGACAACGCCGCGGCGCGCGACGCGATTCTCGCCCGCGTGCGTGCCGCGCTCGCGCACAAGGGCAAGCAGCCGCAGCCGGCCGCCGTGCGCGATGCGCGCATCGCCCGGCGCACGCACGGTCCGCGGCCGGCAGCGCCCGACGACCTCGTCACCCGCTTCCTCGAACGCGCGACCGACATGGCCTCGACGGTGGAACGGCTGCCATCGCGCGCCGGGATACCGGCCTCGGTTGCGCGCTACCTCGACGCCCTCGAGCTGCCGGCGGCGATCGCTGCGCAGAAGTCCCACCGCGGCGTCTGCTGGCCCGAGTTCGCCGACCTCGACTGGGGTGGCGCCGGCCTCGAGATCGAGGCCCGGCCCACGACGGGCGACGACCGCCTCGGCATCACCGGGTGCCTCTGCGCGATCGCGGAGACGGGCACGATCGTCGTCACGTCGTCGGCCGCGACGCCGACGGCGACGACGCTCCTGCCCGACACGCACATCGTGGTGGTGCGCGAGGGCGACGTGGTCGCGGGGATGGAGGACGCTTTCGAGCGGGTCCGGACGAGGCATGACCACATGCCGCGGGCGATCAACATGATCTCCGGGCCGTCGCGCACGGGAGACATCGAGCAGACGATCGTGCTGGGCGCGCACGGGCCATTCCGCGTTCACGTCCTGCTCGTGCCCTGAAGTGGCGAGCATGCGGCGGTCGGCGGTCGGCGCCGCGGGCGCTGCTGTGAAGGCGGCGTGCCGCCCGGGAGCCCCGACATGCTGATGCAGCTGTTCTGGGTCGGCATCGGACTGGTGCTGCTCGTGGCCGGCGCCGACGCACTGGTGCGCGGCGCGAGCCGGCTCGCGCTCTCGTTCGGCATCTCGCCGCTGGTGGTGGGGCTCACCGTCGTCGCGTTCGGTACCAGCGCCCCGGAAATGGCAGTTTCCGTAGGCGCAGCCCACAGCGGCAACGTCGACATCGCGATCGGCAACATCGTCGGCAGCAACATCTTCAACGTCCTCTTCATCCTCGGTGCCGCCGCGGTGATCGCACCGCTCGTCGTCAACGCGCAGCTGATCCGGCAGGAGGTGCCGGTGATGATCGGCGCCACGCTGCTGCTGTTCCTGCTGTCCTCCGACCTCGGCATCTCGCGCGTCGACGGTGCGGTCCTGTTCGGACTTCTGATCGCCTATACGGTATTCCTGGTCGTGCAGTCGCGGCGCCAGACCAGCGCCACGCGCGCGGAGTACGCCGAGGCCGTCGAGGGCCTGGTTCCCGGCGAGACCGGGGGGCATCGGGCCCGGGATTTCGGCTACGTCGTCGGCGGCCTCGCGCTGCTCGTTCTCGGCGCGCAGACGCTCGTCGGCGCCGCGGTGACGATCGCCGCGCTCCTCGGCGTGCCGCAGCTGATCGTCGGCCTGACCATCGTCGCCGCCGGCACCTCGCTGCCCGAGGTCGCCACATCGATCGTCGCCACGATCCGCGGTGAGCGCGACATCGCCGTGGGCAACGTCGTCGGCAGCAACACGTTCAACCTCCTCGGCGTCGCGGGACTGTCGTCACTGGTGGCGCCCGGCGACCTGCCGGTACCGTCGTCTGCGCTCGCGTTCGATCTCCCCGTGATGACTGCAGTGGCCGTCGCGTGCCTGCCGGTGTTCTTCACCGGGCGGACGATCGCGCGCTGGGAGGGCGCCGTCTTCCTCGGCTACTACGTCGCCTACACCGCCTATCTGGTCCTCGCGATGCAGCGGCACGAGGCCACGGAAGCGTTTTCAGACGCGATGCTCGGGTTCGTGCTGCCCCTCACGCTGCTCACGCTGGCGGTGTCTCTCGCGGCCGAGCTCAAGGCCCGGCGAGGCTGAGCGCCGTGCTGCACGCACTCGTCCTCGGACCGTTCGTGGCCGCGGTGGTCGTGGCCCTGCTGCCGCGCCGGGCGCGTGGCACCGCAGCTGCCATTGCCGGCGCAACGCTGCTCGCCGCCGTGGCGCTCGCGCTCTCGGCGACGCCTTCGGTGGCCGGCGGAGAGGTGTTGCGCGCGTCGTGGCCGTGGCTCGAGCACGTGCCGTTCGTCCTGCGCATGGATGGCCTGGCGTTCGCCTTCGTGCTGCTGGTCGGCGGCATCGGCGCGCTGGTCGTGCTCTACGCGCACTACTACCTGGCCGCGGAGGATCCCGCACCGCGCTTCTTCGCGAGCCTGCTCGCGTTCGCCGGCGCGATGCTGGGCGTGGTGCTCGCCGGCAATCTCGTGCTGCTCGTGGTGTTCTGGGAGCTGACCAGCGTCACGTCGTTCCTGCTGATCGGCTTCTGGCAGCACCGGGCGGATGCACGCAACGGCGCGCGCATGGCGCTGGCCGTCACCGGCGGCGGCGGACTGTGCCTGCTCGGCGGCGTGCTGCTGGTCGGCCACATCGTCGGCAGCTACGACCTCGATCGCGTGCTCGCCTCGGGGGACCTGATTCGCGCCCACCCGCTTTACCTGCCGGCGCTGGTGCTCGTGCTGCTCGGGGCCTTCACCAAGTCCGCGCAGTTCCCGTTCCACTTCTGGCTGCCCCACGCGATGGCGGCGCCGACGCCGGTGTCGGCCTACCTGCACTCCGCAACGATGGTGAAGGCGGGCGTGTTCCTGCTCGCGAGGCTCTACCCGGCGCTGGGCGGTTCGGACGCCTGGTTCTGGATCGTTGGCGGCACCGGGCTCGTCACGCTGGTGTTCGCGGCGTGGGTGGCGATCTTCCAGCACGACTTGAAGGGCCTGCTCGCCTACTCGACGATCAGCCACCTGGGCCTCATCACGCTGCTGTTCGGCCTCGACGAGAAGCTCGCCGTCGTCGCCGGTGTGTTCCACATCCTCAACCACGCCACCTTCAAGGCCTCGCTGTTCATGGCCGCTGGCATCATCGACCACGAGGCCGGCACCCGCGACATGCGCGTGCTGAGAGGGCTCTGGCGGTCGATGCCGATCACCGCAACGCTCGCGATGGTCGCCGCGGCGGCGATGGCGGGGGTGCCGCTCGCCAACGGCTTCCTGTCCAAGGAGATGTTCTTCGCCGAGACGCTGGTGCTGGAGTCGCGGGGTTTCGTCGGCACGGCGGTGCCGATCGTGGCGACGCTCGCAGGGGCCTTCGCGGTCGCCTACAGCATCCGCTTCATCCACGACGTCTTCTTCCATGGGGACCCGGTCGGCTTGCCGCGCGTGCCGCACGAGCCGCCGCGGTTCATGCGCGTGCCGGTCGAGATCCTGGTGGTCGTCTGCCTCGCCGTCGGGATACTGCCTGCAGTGACGATCGGTCCCCTTCTCGCCATTGCCGCTGCGCCCGCGGCGGGTGGCGTGCTGCCGGCGTACAGCCTCGCGCTCTGGCATGGCTTCAACCTGCCGCTGCTGATGAGCACCATCGCGCTCGTCGCCGGGGTCGTCCTGTATTTCGTGTTGCAGCGCGGCTTCCGCCTGCACGAGTTCGAGGTGCTCCCGGTGAGTGCGAAGCTGGCGTTCGACGCCGCTCAGCGCGCCGCGCTGCGCTTCGCGGAGCGCACCTTCCGCGCGTTGCCCTACCACCGCCTGCGCGGCATGCTCGGCTTCGTCTTCGTTGCCGCGATCGTCGCGGCCGCGTGGGCGCTCGCGCGCGACGGTATCGGCTTCGCCCAACCGGCGATCGTGCCGCCGTCGGCCGGAGCGGCGCCGGGCGTGGCCGGCTTCGGCGTGTGGGCCGTGGGCGTGTCCGCGTCGCTCGCGGCCGTCATCCTCTATCGGCGGCGGCTCATGGCGCTGATCCTGGTCGGCGCGGTTGGCCTGGTCGTGAGCCTCACGTTCGTGCTGCTGTCGGCGCCCGACCTCGCACTGACGCAGCTCCTGGTCGAGACGGTCACGGTCATCCTGATGATGCTCGTGCTGCACTACCTTCCTGCGCAGTCGCCGCCCGAGCCGGGGCGCTTCCGCAAGGTCGTCGACGCGACAATCGCGCTCGTCGCCGGCGCCGGCGCGACGGCGATCGTCTACGCGGTGCTGACGCGGCCGTTCCAGTCCATAGCCCCCTATTACCTCGAGAAGTCCTACACCGAAGGCGGCGGCACCAACGCGGTCAACGTGATCATTGTCGATTTCCGCGGTTTCGACACGATGCTCGAGATCACGGTGCTCGCGATCGCCGGGCTGATCGTGCACGTCCTGCTCGGCCGGCTGCGCGTGCCCGACTCGTTCGAGCCCGCGCGACGGGACCCGGCCTTCAACCCGCTGATGCTGCGCGCGGCCGCACGGGTCATCCTGCCGTTCGGCGTGCTGATCTCCATCTACCTGCTGCTGCGCGGCCACAACCTGCCCGGCGGGGGATTCATCGCCGGCCTCGTGCTCGCCATCGTGCTGATCCTGGTCCGCATCGCGGGTGGTGCGCCGCTGCCGTTGCCGAACGCGCTCCGGCATCCCGTGGCGATCGCGATCGGCATCGTGGTCGCGGCGGGTACGGGACTCGGTGCCATGGCGCTCGGCTACCCGTTCCTCACCAGCACATTCGGGCACCCGGTGCTGCCGATCGTCGGCGAGGTGCCGCTCGCCAGCGCCGCCCTGTTCGACCTCGGCGTGTTCGTCACGGTGGTCGGCGCCACGCTGCTGGCCCTCATCGTCCCCGCGCTGCTCGGCAGCGAGCGGCGCGAGCGGGGAGCGCGGAGGGTCGTCCAGTGAACGCGCACTCTACCGGCACGCTCGCGTTCCCGCCGTCCCTCCGGGGATTCGCGCGGTGACCGCCTGGCTCCTCGCAACCGGCATCGGCGTGCTCTTCGGCACCGGGGTTTGGCTGTGCCTGCGCGCGCGTACGTTCGACGTGGTGCTTGGGCTCACGCTGCTCACCTACGGCGTCAACCTGTTCATCTTCGCGATGGGCCGGGTGGTTGTCCGCGCCGAGCCGATCCTGCGCCCGGGTGTCGCCCCGACGCTCGCCCACTACACCGATCCACTGCCGCAGGCGCTCGTGCTGACGGCCATCGTGATCAGCTTCGCGATGACCGCGGTGCTGCTCGCACTCGCGCTCGCGAGCCGCTTCGAACTCGACGACGACATGTGCGACTCGGGCGTGGACGAACCCCGCGACGAAGACGGCGAGGAGCGTGCGCGATGATTGGTGGCGCGGCCTGGATCGCCGTGCCGGTGCTGTTGCCGCTGCTCGCGGCGGCCGCACTGCTGGTCCTCGAGTGGGCGGCGCCGCGCGCCCAGTTCGCCGTCGCGCTGGTGGCGACGCTCGCCGGGCTCGCGGTGGCGCTCGGGCTGTTCGCCCACGCGACGACGGACGCCGTCGGCGTCTACCTGCTGGGCAATTGGCCGGCTCCCTACGGGATCACGCTGGTCCTCGACCGGCTCTCGGCGCTGATGGTCGTCCTCACCGCCGCGCTGGCGCTGCCCGGGCTGCTCTACGGCGAAACGCGGTTCGCGCAGCGTGCGCCCCATTTCCGGGCGTTCTTCCAGTTCGAGCTCGCCGGCCTCAACGGGGCCTTTCTCACCGGCGACCTGTTCAACCTGTTCGTCTGCTTCGAGCTGCTGCTGATCGCCTCCTACGCATTGCTGCTGCATGCGGCCGGCCCGCGTGCGCTCGCCACGGGATTCCGCTACGTGGTCGTCAATCTCGTCGGGTCGTCGCTGTTCCTCGTGGCGGTGAGCCTCCTCTACGGCGTCACGGGCACGTTGAGCCTCGCCGATCTCGCCATCAAGGTGCCGACGGTGCCGCCGGAGAGCCTCGGCCTGCTGCGCGCGGCGGGCTTCATGCTGCTCGTCGTGTTCGCGATCAAGGCGGCGATCGTGCCGCTCGGCTACTGGCTGCCGGGTGCCTATGCCGCGGCGCCGGCGCCTGCAACCGTGCTCTTCGCGCTGATGACCAAGGTCGGCGTGTACGCGGTGCTGCGCGTCGGCAGCGTCGCATTCGGCGTGGACGGCGGCGCGCTTGCCAGTCTCGGCCAGGAGGTGCTGTTTGCGCTGGGTGTCGCGACGATCGCGGTGGCGGCCATCGGCTGCGGGGCGGCGCGGCGCCTCGGCAGCCTGGCCGCGTTCCTGGTGATGTTGTCCGCGGGCACGCTGATGGCAGCGGTCTCCACCGGGTCCGGGGCCACGCTGCCCGGCGCGCTCTACTACGCGGCGCACAGCACGTTTGCGGGTGCGCTCCTGTTCCTGCTCGCCGACGCGATCGGCCACCAGCGGGGAGCCACGGGCGATGCGCTGGTCACGGGTCCGTCCATCCGTCAGGCGACGTTGCTGGGACTCCTGTTCGTCTTTGCCGCCGCCGCGAATGCGGGCCTGCCGCCGCTATCGGGATTCATCGGCAAGCTCGCGATCCTCGAGGGCGCCCTCGGGTCCCCGGAAGTCCGATGGCTGTGGGCGGCGATGTTGACGGGCGGCCTCCTTGCCACGGTGGCGCTGGCGCGGGCCGGATCACGCGTGTTCTGGAAGGTCGGGGCCCGGCCAGGCGCTGCGGCGTCGCTTGCGCCGCTCGAACTTGCCGCGATTGCGATCCTCGCCACGTGTTCCTTCGCGCTGGTGCTGTTCGCCGCGCCGGCGCAGCGTTATGCGGCCGCGACGGCGGCGCAGCTCGCCGAACCGGGGCGATACATCCGCGCGGTGCTCGGCGCGCCCCCGGTGCCGGGGCCGGACGCGCACCCCGCGATCGGTGGGATGTCGCGATGAAGCTCCTCGCGTCGCCGCTGCAGTCCGCACTGCTCCTCGCGGCGTGGCTGCTGCTCAACCGCACGCTGGAGCCGGGTCATCTCGTGCTGGGCGCGGTGCTCGCCGTCGCGCTGCCGATCGTGATCGATCCGCTGGTCGGGGCGTTCCCCCGGGTCCGGCGGCCGTCGCGCATCGCCGGGCTGGCCGCGGTCGTGGCGTACGACGTCGTGATGTCGAACATCGAGGTCGCGCGTCGCATCCTCGGCCCGGAGTCGGCACTGCGGCCGGGCTTCGTGCGTGTGCCGATCGTGCTCACCGATCCCTACGCGATCGCAACGCTCGCCGGGATCATCACGATGACGCCTGGAACGCTCACCTGTGCGGTCGCGCCGGACGGCCGCTCGCTGCTGGTCCACGCCCTGCATCTCGACGACGCCGACGTGCTCGTTGCCGAGATCAAGTCGCGCTACGAACAGCCCCTGATGGAGATCTTCGCATGACTGCCGCAGTGCTGCCCTTCGTCACGCTGGCCTTCGTCGCCGGTCTGTTCCTGTCCGCCTATCGGCTGCTGCGCGGACCGTCGGCGCCGGATCGGATCCTCGCGCTCGACACGCTCTACGTGAACTCGCTCGCGCTGCTCGTGCTGCTGGGCATCGTCCTCGACACGAAGTTCTATTTCGAGGCGGCGCTGGTGATCGCGCTGCTGGGTTTCGTCGGCACGGTCGCACTCGCGCGCTTCGTGCTGCGCGGCGACATCGTCGAGCCGCGATGAGCACCGGGATCGCCGACCTGCCGCTGTGGGCGGACGCGCTGGTCGCGTCCTTGCTCGTCGCCGCGGCTCTGTTCGCCTTCGTCGGCTCGCTGGGGCTCGCCAAGCTGTCCGACTTCTTCAGCCGGCTCCACGGGCCAACCAAGGCGGCGACGTTGGGCGTGGGCGGCACGCTGCTCGCGTCGATGATCCACTTCGGCGTCCGCGACGGGGCCGTCTCGCTGCACGAGGTCCTGATCGCCGTGTTCGTGTTCCTCACCGCGCCAGTGTCGGGCCACCTGCTCGCCAAGGCAGCGCTGCACCTCGCTGGACCGTCGGTCGAGACGGGCGCTGAGGTATCGCCTACGGCGGACGAGGAACCGTCCTAATCGCCGTATTCGGCGAGGATCGCCTCGATGCGCGCGACGTCGCCGAGGAAGGCGTCGACACAGCGCGGGTCGAAGTGCCGGCTGCGCTGCCCCTTGAGGTACTCCAGCCCCTCCGCGAGCGGCCAGGCGTGCTTGTAGGGGCGCTCGGAGACCAGCGCGTCGAAGACGTCCGCGACCGCGACGATCCGCGCCACCAGCGGGATGTCCTCGGCGTGCAGGCCGTTGGGGTAGCCCGAGCCGTCGAACTTTTCGTGGTGGCCCAGCGCGATGATCGCCCCCATCGACAGGTACTTGGACGGGCTGCCCTTGAGGATGTCGTAGCCGATGCGCGGGTGGGTCTTCATCCGGTCCTCCTCGTCCCGCGTCAGCGGACCCTGCTTGAGGAGGATCGCGTCGGCGATCCCGATCTTGCCGATGTCGTGCATCGGCGCCGCGACCTCCAGCACGTGCACGGTCTCGTGCCCGAGGCCGAGGTTCTGGCCGATCAGCGCCGAGTACTTGGCCATGCGCATCAGGTGGTTGCCGGTGGTCTTGTCGCGGTACTCGCCGGCCTTGGCGAGTTTCGACAGCGTCTCGAGCTCGCGCTCGTGGATCTCGGCGACCGACTTGTCGACCTGGTACTGCAGCACGCGTGCCTGGTCGGACAGCACGATCTTGTGGCGGCGCAGCTCCAGCAGGTTCGCACAGCGCGCGCGGGTTTCGTGCTCGTCGAGCGGCTTGATCAGGAAGTCGGTGGCGCCGGCCTCGAGCGCGTCGTAGCGGATGCGGCGGTCGTCGACCACCGTGATCACGACGATCGGCACGTCGACGCAGTGGGGCAGGGCGCGCAGCTGCTTGACGAGCTCGATGCCGTCGAATTCCGGCAGCTTGTAGTCGGTGAGGACGATGTCGACGCGGTTGTTGCGGGCGTACTCCAGTGCCCGGCTCGGCGTGTCGAAGAGTTCAAGGTTGAGCTTGCCGTCGATCTGCCGGACGATCTCCGCCAGCAGCAGCCGGCTGGAGAACAGGTCGTCGATGATGAGGACGGTGTTCCGCTGCGCGCGCGCGAAGGCGATCTCGGAGATCACGCCGTTGCCCTGAACGGTGGTGCGAGCGGGTGCGGGGGTCATGGTCGGTATCCTGGCGCGTCGGGCGCGCGGGATGGAGCAAAGCAACATCCGGGCCTCCGTCCGTCGGCCGCGGCGACGTTGAACCGGGGAGTCCGGTAGCGCGTCCGGTTCCGCCCCGTCCGGTGTATCGGGCACTGGCGGGGCATGGACGCCATGTGGTAAACAATGCAATAATTTTCAGTAGGTTAGACTAACATATTTAATGTAAAACCTGACTTTGGGTCGACGGTCGGCGCGCATGGCCGCTATAGTGGCGGGAGGACCGGAATTGCGTGTCATGACAAGTTGCGGATCTGACGCGGCGCGTCGGCTCGCGTGGCATGCAACGACCTGCATCGCGAGCGACCCGTCCCGGTCCCGGCGCCGGGTGACAGCATCGTTGGGCGCGGTGCCGCGAGCGACGGGGCGTGCCGTCGTACGCCGTCGCGGGCGAGAGGGAAATTGGTCGGGGCGACAAGATTCGAACTTGCGACCCCCTGCACCCCATGCAGGTGCGCTACCAGGCTGCGCTACGCCCCGACCGAAAGCGGATTATAGCTCGCCGGATGCGGGCTTCAGCAGCTCGCGAATGGCTTCGAGCTCGGCGCGCAGCGACGCGGGTTCCTCGGCGGGGGTGGCCATGGCGGTGGTGCGCTCCGCGCGGGCCGCGGCGCGGGGCTCGGACGCTTCCGATTCGAGCCGGTGGCGCGCACCGTTGATCGTGAATCCCTGCTCGTAGAGGAGGTCACGGATCCGGCGGATCAGCAGCACTTCGTGGTGCTGGTAGTAACGCCGATTGCCGCGCCGCTTCACGGGCTTCAGCTGCGTGAACTCCTGCTCCCAATAGCGGAGCACGTGCGGCTTCACCGCACAGAGGTCGCTGACCTCCCCGATCGTGAAGTAGCGCTTCGCGGGGATCGGCGGGAGATCGACCTTAACTCGGCTGGCTTCCGGCATGGTTCGCAGCTTCGACCATGGCCTTCAACTTCTGGGACGCGTGGAACGTGACGACGCGCCGTGCGGTGATCGGGATCTCTTCGCCGGTCTTCGGATTGCGGCCGGGACGCTGCGGCTTTTCGCGCAACTGGAAATTGCCGAATCCGGAGAGCTTCACGCTGTCGCCGGCTTCGAGCGACGTGCGGATCTCTTCGAAAAAGCGCTCGACCATGTCTTTGGCTTCGCGCTTGTTGAGGCCCAGCTGCTCGAAGAGCAGATCGGCGAGTTCGGCCTTGGTGAGCGTCATGGTCGACCTAGGTTCGCAGCACGGCGTCGAAGCGCTGCTCGAGCAGGGTGATGAACCCGGCCACGGTCGCGTCGATGTCGGCGTCCGTCAAAGTACGTGCAGTATCCTGCATAAGCACCAGAATCGCAAGGCTTTTTCTACCGCTCGGCAGGCCGGTTCCACGGTAGGCGTCGAACAGCCGCAACGCCTCGACGTGCGGCGGTCGAGCGGCGTCGAGCGCGTCGAGGATCGCCTGCGCCGGCACGGCATCGTCGACGACGACGGCGATGTCGCGGCGCACGACCGGCTGCTTCGACATCGGGACGACCACGGGCAGGGGCCGCGCGCCCACGACCGCCAGGTCGAGCTCGAACGCGATCGGCGGCCGGGGAATCTCGAACTGGCGCGCGAGGCGCGGATGCAGTTCGCCCAGCCAACCGGCGTCCTCGCCGTCGATGCGCACCCGCGCCGAGCGGCCCGGGTGCAGCCAGGGATAGGTTTCGCGCTCGGTCGTGAGGCGCCGCGGCGCAACCAGCGCCTCGAGATCGCCCTTGACGTCGAACAGGTCGACCGTCCGCGCGGGCTCGCCCCATTGCGCGGGCAGGGCGTCGCCGAACGCGAGGCCGCCGACCCGCAGCGGCTGCACCGCGGGGTCCGCACGGGCCTCGCGGAACACGCGCCCGCACTCGAACACGCGCACGCGGGAGGCCTTGCGCTTCAGGTTGGTCGAGAGCGTTTCGAGGAGGCCCGGCAACAGCGTGCGGCGCATCACCGAAAGATGTGAGGCGATGGGGTTGAGCACGCGGATCGGCGCGCCCGACGGGTCGAGCGAGCGCTCGACGGCCTCGTCGACGAAGCCGAACGTCACCACCTCCTGCCAGTCGCGCGCGACGAGCCGCGCCCGCGTCAGCGACGGTCCCGGTCGGGTCTCGGACAGCGGCAGCATCGTCGACGCGTGACGTGCAGGCGCGGCCGGGATGTTCTCGTAGCCGTGCGTGCGCGCGATCTCCTCGGCGAAGTCCTCCTCGAGCGCCAGGTCGAAGCGGTAGGACGGCGGCGTGACGACGAACGCGTCGCCGTCGCGGGCGAAGGCGAAGCCGAGCCGCGTGAAGATGCCCGCGATCGTCTCGGTCGAGAGCGCGATGCCGAGCAGGCGCTGCACGCGGCTCGCGCGGACGCGCACCGGCGCGCGCGCGGGCAGCGGGCCCACGACGTCCTGCAAGGGGCCCGCGCGGCCGCCGCAGATCGCGACGATCAGCTCGGTCGCGCGCTCGACCGCCGCAGGCGGCAGCTCGAAGTCGACGCCGCGCTCGAAGCGGTGGCCGGCGTCGCTCGCGAAGCCCAGGCGGCGCATCTTGCCCTGGATCACGGCGGGGCTCCAGAACGCGCCCTCGAGGAACACGTCGCGGGTCGTCGTGGCGATGCCGGAATACTCGCCGCCCATGATGCCGGCAAGGCCCAGCGGCTTCCGCTCGTCGCAGACCATCAGGAGGTCGGGTTCGAGGTCGAGCCTTTCGCCATTCAGCAGCAGCAGCTGCTCCTGCGGCCGTGCGAAGCGGACGACGACGTCGCCCTCGAGCAGCGCGCGGTCGTAGGCGTGCAGCGGCTGCCCGAGCTCGAGCATCACGTAGTTGGTCACGTCCACGATGGACGAGATCGCGCGGATGCCGCTGCGCTCGAGACGCGACTTCATCCACTCGGGCGTCGGTGCCGACGGGTCGACGCCCTCGATCACGCGGCTCGCGAAGCGGGGACACGCGCCGGCGTCCTCGACGCGCACGCGGTGCACGGCGCTCGACGTCGCGGACACCGGCGCGGTCGCGGGCGGACGCAGCGGAACCCCGGTCATCGCCGCGACCTCGCGCGCGATGCCGAGTATCGACAGGCAGTCGGCGCGGTTCGGCGTGAGCTTCAGCGTGATCAGGTGGTCGTCGAGATCGAGCGCGTGGCGCAGATCGGTGCCGGGGACGAGGTCGTGGGGCAACGCGAGCAGTCCCGACGCGTCGTCCGAAAGTCCGAGCTCCTGCGCCGAGCAGAGCATGCCCGCGGACTCGACGCCGCGCACCGCCACCTGGCGGATCGCAACCTCGCCCGGCAACACGGCGCCGACGCGCGCACAGGGCACGCGCATTCCGGCCGCGGCGTTCGGCGCCCCGCACACGATCGACAACGGTGCGCCTGCGCCGACGTCGACGGTGCACACGCGCAGGCGTTCGGCATCGGGGTGCGTCTCGACCTTGTCGATGCGTCCCACGACGACGTCGGTGAACCGCGGCGCGGCGGGCACGCACTCTTCGACCTCGAGTCCCGCCATCGTCAGCGTGTCGCAGAGCCTCGCGGAGTCCACCGGGGGATCCGCCATCGTGCGCAACCAGTGTTCGGAGAATCTCATGGGTACGAACCGGTTGACGGCGCCGGGCGCGCTCGCCGCGGCGCCGCCGTTGTCATCTGAACTGCGCGAGCCAGCGCAGGTCGTTCTCGAAGAACAGGCGCAGGTCGTTGACGCCGTAGCGCAGCATCGCCAGCCGGTCGTAGCCCATGCCGAACGCGAAGCCCTGCCAATTCTCGGGATCGATGCCCGCTGCCTTGAGCACGTTCGGATGCACCTGGCCGGCACCGGCGAGCTCGAGCCAGCCGCCGTCGCCGAACGCCATGTCGATCTCCGCGCCCGGCTCGACGAACGGGAAGAACGAGGGCCGGAAGCGGACGTTGATGTCGTCGCGTTCGAAGAAGCGGCGCAGGAACTCCGTGAT
Organism: uncultured beta proteobacterium; assembly: GCA_963765065.1. Taxonomy (GTDB): domain Bacteria; phylum Pseudomonadota; class Gammaproteobacteria; order Burkholderiales; family Casimicrobiaceae; genus VBCG01. Next base: position 107,296 of record CAVXVH010000016.1, read on the forward strand.
CACGCCCTTGAGGTCGGCGAAGGACACGTGCTCGTCGATCCACAGGCCCTCGACCTGGTGGAACATCGGCGAGTGGGTCGCGTCGCTGTCGACGCGGTAGACACGCCCGGGCGCGATGATCTTCACCGGCGGCGGGTGCGTCTCCATGTAGCGGATCTGCACCGGCGAGGTGTGGGTGCGCAGCACCAGCCCGCCGTCGACGTAGAACGTGTCCTGCATCGAGCGCGCCGGGTGGTTCTCCGGCGTGTTGAGGGCGGTGAAATTGTGGAAGTCGTCCTCGATCTCCGGACCGTCGGCGACCGCGAAGCCGAGCGAGCGGAACAATGTCTCGACCCGTTCCATCACGCGCGTGATCGGGTGCAGGCCGCCGGTGCCGGCGCCACGGCCCGGCAACGACACGTCGACCGCCTCGGCCGCGAGGGCGCGCGCGAGCTTCTCGTCGGCGAGCGCCTCGCGGCGGCGGTGCAACGCGGCCTCGAGTGCCGCCTTGGCTTCGTTGATGCGCGCGCCTGCCGCCGGACGTTCGGCCGCCGGCAGCTTGCCGAGCACCTTCAGCAGGTCGGTCAGCGCACCGGTGCGACCGAGGAAGCGCGCCTTGGCGTTCTCGAGCGCGGCGGGATCCTGGCACGCGTCGAACGCGGCCTGCGCGTCGCCGACGATGCGGTCGAGGGCGTCGGCAGCGGAGCCGGGCGCGTCGGGGGAGTGGTTCATGGAGTCGATGGCACCACGTCGTCTCGGGGCGCGTCCTGCGTCGGGCCCGCCGCGGCGCCCGAGACTCCGCGGCGAAAAAAAAGGGAGGCGAGCATCGCCTCCCTTGTTTGCGGGTGCTGCGTCAGGCCAGGGAAGCCTTGGCCTGCTCCGCGATCTTCGCAAAGGCCGCCCTGTCGTGCACCGCGAGGTCCGCGAGCACCTTGCGGTCGATGTCGATCTCCGCCTTGGTGAGGCCGTTCATGAACACGCTGTAGGTCATGCCCAGCTCGCGCACCGCGGCGTTGATGCGGGCGATCCAGAGCGCGCGGAACTCGCGCTTCTTCTGCCGGCGGTCGCGGTACGCGTACTGGCCGGCCTTCATCACCGCTTCCTTGGCGATGCGGTAGACGTTCTTGCGACGGCCGCGGAATCCCTTGGCCTGGTCGAGGACCTTCTTGTGCCGCGCGCGGGCGGTCACGCCACGTTTGACTCGGGGCATGTCGTCTCTCCCTTACGCGTACGGCAGCATCGCGCGCACCGAGTCCATGTTGGTCGCATGGACGCCGGTCGCACCGCGCAGCTGGCGCTTGTTCTTGGTCGACTTCTTGGTGAGGATGTGGCGCTTGAAGGCCTGGCCGCGCTTCACGCTGCCGCTGCCCCGCACGCGCAGGCGCTTCTTGGCGCCCGACTTGGTCTTCATCTTCGGCATGATGCCCTTCCTTATTTGCTGCCCACGGTGGTGCTCTCCTGTGCCGGCGGCTTCGCCTGCGACTTGGGAGAGGCTTCTGCGTCGTCCTTCGACGGCTTACCGGCCTCGGGCTTGTTGGAATGATTCGGGTGCTGCTTCGGTGCCTGCACCTGCACCTTCTTCGGGGCCAGCAACATCACCATCTGCCGCCCTTCCATCCGCGGAAACGACTCGACGACGCTGTGCGGCTCGAGGTCGGCCTTGATCCGCTCGAGCAGCCGCACCCCGAACTCCTGGTGCGCCATCTCGCGGCCGCGGAAGCGCAGCGTGATCTTGGCCTTGTCACCTTCGCCCAGGAAGCGGATCAGGTTGCGCAGCTTGATCTGGTAGTCGCCTTCGTCCGTACCCGGACGAAACTTGACTTCCTTCACCTGGATCTGCTTCAGCTTGAGCTTGGCCTCGTGCTGCTTCTTCGCCTCCCGGTACTTGAACTTGCCGTAATCCATGATCCGGCATACCGGTGGCTCGGCCATCGGCGCGATCTCGACCAGGTCGAGTTCGGCCGCTTCGGCCTTGGCCATGGCTTCGGCGAGCGACACGATGCCGAGCTGCTCGCCCTCCACACCGACGAGGCGAATCTCCGGCGCGTTGATCTCGCCGTTGAGACGCTGATGCTGCTTATCGAGAGCTATGTGACGATCTCCTGTAAACGACAAAAAACGGCCATGCCCCGACGGACGCGCCGTGCCAGAATTCTGTTACGAATCAGGCACTAGCGGCGCGCCGCGACCTCGTTTCCGAGGCGCGCCAGCAAGGCTTGCAAGGGCATCGAGCCCAGGTCCTCGCCGCCGCGGGTACGCACGGCCACTGTTTTCGCCTGCGCTTCCTTGTCGCCGATGATCAGCTGGTAAGGCAGTTTTTGCAGGCTATGTTCTCGAATTTTATAGGTTATTTTCTCGTTCCGCAAATCGGCGACCGCGCGGATCCCGGCAGCCTTCAGCGCGGCGGTCACCTCCTGCGCGTACGGCGCGGCCCGGTCCGTGATGGTCAGGACGACCGCCTGCAACGGGGCGAGCCAGAGCGGCATGGCGCCGGCGTGGTGCTCGATCAGGATACCGATGAAACGCTCCATCGAGCCGACGATGGCGCGATGCAGCATCACCGGTACCTTGCGGGTGTTGTCCTCGGCTACGTACTCGGCGCCGAGGCGTCCGGGCAACTGGAAGTCGACCTGCATCGTGCCGACCTGCCAGCTGCGGCCGATCGAGTCCTTCAGGTGGTACTCGATCTTCGGGCCGTAGAACGCGCCTTCGCCAGGCAGTTCCTGCCATTGCGCGCCGGACGCGCGCAGCGCGTCGCGCAGCGCTTCCTCGGCGCGGTCCCATTGCTCGTCGCTGCCGATGCGCGGCGTGGGTCGCAGCGCGAGCTTGACGATGATCTCGTCGAAACCGAAGTCGCGGTAGACCGCGAGCGACAGCCTGTGGAAGTCGACGCACTCGGGCTGGATCTGCGCGGGTTCGCAGAAGATGTGGCCGTCGTCCTGCGTGAACGCGCGCACGCGCATGATGCCGTGCAGCGCGCCCGAGGGCTCGTTGCGGTGGCACGCGCCGAACTCGCCGTAGCGCAGCGGCAGGTCGCGGTAACTGCGCAGGTCGGCGTTGAAGATCTGGATGTGACCCGGGCAGTTCATCGGCTTGATCGCGAAGTCGCGCTTCTCCGACTCGGTCGTGAACATGTTGTCGCGGTAGTTCTGCCAGTGCCCCGACTTTTCCCACAGCGAGCGGTCGAGCACCTGCGGGGTCTTCACCTCGAGGTAGCCGTGCTCGCGGTAGATGCGGCGCATGTACTGCTCGACCTCCTGCCAGATCGACCAGCCCTTCGGGTGCCAGAACACCATGCCCGGGGCCTCGTCCTGCAGGTGGAAGAGGTCGAGCGCGCGGCCGAGCCGCCGGTGGTCGCGCTTCTCGGCTTCCTCGATGCGGTGCAGGTAGGCGTCGAGATCCTCCTTCTTCGCCCACGCGGTGCCGTAGACCCGCTGCAGCATCTCGTTCCTCGAGTCGCCGCGCCAGTAGGCACCGGCGAGCTTGGTCAGCTTGAACACCTTGAGCTTGCCGGTCGACGGGACGTGCGGGCCCCGGCAGAGATCGGTGAAGCTGCCCTCGCGGTAGAGCGAGATCGGCTCGTCGCTCGGAATGGACGCGATGATCTCGGCCTTGTAGTGCTCGCCCAGGCCCTCGAAGTACTGTACCGCGTCGTCGCGAGGCATGAGCTCGCGCACGACGGGCTCGTCGCGCTTCGCGAGCTCCGCCATGCGCTTCTCGATCGCGGCCAGGTCGTCGGGGGTAAAGGGACGCTTGTAGCTGAAGTCGTAGTAGAAGCCGTCCTCGATCACCGGGCCGATCGTCACCTGCGCGTCGGGGAAGAGTTCCTTGACCGCGTAGGCGAGGAGATGCGCGGTCGAATGGCGGATGATCTCGAGGCCCTCCGGATCGCGCTCGGTGACGATCGCGACGTCGGCGTCGCGGTCGACGACGTGCGAGGTGTCGACCAGCTTGCCGTCGACCTTGCCGGCGAGTGCCGCCTTGGCGAGGCCGGGGCCGATCGAGAGGGCGATCTGGGCGATGGAGACGGGCGCGTCGAAGTGGCGGACGGCGCCGTCGGGAAGTCGGATGTCGGGCATGGCGGAGTTTCCTGTGTCGGGCGCGAGGCGAAAAAAATGCGGCTCGAGCCGCATCTCTTCCCTGCAACGGACGTGCGGACTCGAGCGCTGGCTCAGGCGGTCTCCCGTCGCGTTCGCGGTGTCATAACGCTGCCTTTCGGTGCTTCCGGCGTGGCCCTGGCGGGAGCGGTCGGGCGGGGGTGCCCAGGCTCCTCGAACTGGCCCAAATTATACCTCGACGCATGGCGCGGCCGGCGTGGCCGGGCCGGCTCGGTCGGTGCTCGGCTGTCACCAATGCAACACCACGGTCGTCGCGACGGTCGGCCACCGGGCGGCGGCGGCCGCCGGGATACACTGCGTGGCGACATCAGCATGGCAGCTTTGCGTTCCATCGCCCGTCGCTGCCGCGCCTGTGAACCCCATACGCGCCGAAACTCCGACGAACCCGACTTTCCGGCTGCGGCGTCTCTGGCTGAGCGCCGGGGTCGTGCTGGTCGTGCTGGTGCTCTATCTCTCGCTCCGACCGGAGCCAGCCCAGCCGCCGCCGCAAGGTCTCGACAAGTTCGAGCACCTGCTCGCCTATGGCGTGCTCATGTTCTGGTTCGCGCATCTCGAGCCCGTGCCGAGCGGCCGATGGCGCCTGGCGCTTGGCCTCGCGGGGATGGGCATCGCGATCGAGTGCCTGCAGGGACTCGTCGGACATCGTCAGTTCTCCGTCGCCGACATGCTGGCCAACGGCGTGGGCGTGTCGGCCGGTTGGCTTGTGGCGCCGCCGCGGGCGCCGGATGTGCTGCGGCTGCTCGAGGCGCGCGCGTCGCGCGGGCGGCACTGATAGCGGCTCGAGGGCCGTCCGTGTCCGCACGATTGTTTGCGTTCGATGCCCGTGGCTGACCGCACGCGCGAACAGGACCTGCTGCTCTGCTGCGCGCGGACGCGCGCCGACGCGTCGACCCGCGAACGCATCGACGCGTTGCTGGACGGCGGCCTCGACTGGGATCGCTTGCTGCACCTGGCGAACGTCCAGCAGGTGACGCCACTCGTCGCCTCAATGCTCTGCGGCGGGTTTGCATCCCGGTGCCCGCCGGAGGTCATCGAGCGCCTGCGCTCCGACGCGCGCGCCGTGGCGCTGCGCGGCCTGCGCCTCGCACAAGGGCTGGCCGAGGTCCTCGATCTCTTCGGGACCCACGCGATACCGGTCATACCCTACAAGGGCCCCACGCTGTCGGCCATGGCCTACGGACAGGTGGGACTGCGCCAGTTTGGCGACCTCGACGTCTGGGTCCATCCTTGGGACTACCGATTCCGGGTCCCCGGCATGCTGGCGGCGAACGGCTGGCTGCCGGCAGCGGATTACAGCTGGGAGCGCAGTTTTCGCCACCCCCATCGGGACATCGTCCTGGACGTGCACCAGGCGCTGACCCACCGGCCGTTCACGCCGTTCTCGCTGCGTTTCGACGACGCGCTGCGGCGTGGCGCGGACCTCGACGTCGGGGGCAGGCGAACAAGGACGCTGGCGGCTCTCGATCTCCTGGTGGTGCTGTGTGTCCAGCTGGCGAAAGACGCGGGCGAAGAGCGCAATGGACCGCCGCTCATCAAGGTCTGCGACATCGCGGAGCTGATGCGCCGCCACCCGGACCTCGATTGGCACGCAACCGTTCGCATCGCCCGGGACGAGGGGGTACTCCACGTGCTCTGCCTGGGGGTGGCCGTCGCGGCAAGACTGCTTGGCACCTGCGTCCCCGACGAGATTGTGATTCTTGCCCGCAAGGTCCCGGATCTCGATGCGCTGGTGCGGCACGTCGAAGAGCGGATCTTCGACGAAGGCCATCGGCGATACACACGTCCCGAGTGGCAGGATCGTTTCACCTGGAACGCTGCACTGCGCGAGCGGTTCCGGGATCGGAACCGAACGATGTTGGCTCTGACGCAGGATGTGTTCGTGCCGAACGAGCCGGAGTACGCGCTGGTGCGGCTGCCGAAGCCGTTGTTTCCGCTCTACCGGATCGTGCGGCCCGCGCGACTCGCGTGGAAGTACTTCCGCCTGGCGGTGGGAATGCGGCCAGGCGGCACTACGAAGCGATAGCTGTCGGATGCTTACCGCCCTGCCCGCGACCTGAAGCGGGATGAGTTCGCACGCGATGGGTGGACCTATTCGAGGTCCGCATTGCAGCCGCTGCAGTACACCATGCCCGACGCAGGAAGACTCACGGCCGCTATCACCGGCACGACCCATCCCGCTTTCAGCAACGTGCGCTTCGAGTTCGAGATGCGCTCGGCTGGTCCACCCTTGGCCGCGCCATCGTCAGATGTGCACGGGTCTTTGTCGTGTTCGTTCATCGTCGCTCCGCATCGTGTAGCCCACATTGATTGCACCAACAAGCACAAGAACATTGCCTGTGCGCTGTAGTGCAAGCGCGATCCGTGCCAATCGCGAAAACGCCTCGAAATCATGCTGGCGACATCGCACGATTTCGGTTGGCGTAATGCAGCTCGACGCCGACGTCGAAGCTCGAGCGATTGCGGTGGTGTACAGACACGCGGCCACGCGCCGCCAAAGCGCCGCGCTATCAGGTGGCGGGTCGGGTGACTGTGCCGGTGTGCACGGTCGCGGCAGCGGCTTCTGCGCTAGGATAGCTGATCTGCACGGCGGGAATACGGCTCACGAGTTGCGCAAGGAACGCGATCTCGCGCTCACGGTTCGAGGTGATGTTGAGCGAGTTGCCCAGCAGTTCGAGCACGGCCTGCGCGGGCGTGCACGGCGCTTCGTGGATCGTGCCGGTCGCCGGCGCGTACCGAAGAAAGTAGAGGCGTTGCAGCGTCAGCGGCCGCTGGCCCACCGCGTGCGGAGGGAACTCGACCGCGACTTTGCGCAATCCGCGAACGGCCGCGACGGGTTCGAGCAGCACGAACTCGCCGTCGTGTACCCGGCGATGCGGTGCGAGGGGAAACGGGTAGACCGTGCCCGCCCCGCAGTCGATGGCGGCAATCTCGTCCGAGAAGTAGGTCCAGCCGCGGTCGAGGAGGGCGCCGACCAACGTGCTCTTGCCCTGTCCCGAGGGACCTGCAAAGAGATACGCACGATCCTCGTGCGCGGCGACTCCGGCATGGATCCAGACCAGGTCCTGCCGGGCCAGCATCAGCAGCTTGAGCGTCGCGTGGTAGAGCTCGCGCGGTGCCCAGTCCGGCTCGACGATCAGCGGTTCCGCGGCATCAGGCGCGCCGACGATCCGGATGCTCCCGTGGTCCGGAACGGCCTCGAGCTGTCCGGCCGGTGTCCCGACGGGACCGCGGATCACCATCGCGCCGAGCAGCGCGCGCAACTCGGCGGCCACCTGCGGCGCCGCCAACCGCACGACGACGTGATGCGAACCGAAACCGACGTGGATGACGTCCGGAGCGAGCGGGACCGGATGATCGTCGGAGGCGCCTGCCACGTCAGCGAGGGCTTGCGACGAGCAGGCCGAGGTCGCGCATCTGCTCGATGGCGGTCTGCACGTCGGCACGCAACTTTTCGGGCGGCAGGCCCGCCGGGTCCGCAAGCTCGTTGCAGATGTCATCCACGGTGCGCGTGCCGTTGCACAACTCGAAGATGGCTCGCGCCGACGTGTTCAGCGACACGGCTTGCGAGGAGGCAGGCGAATACGCGACCAGTTCGTCGAGTACTTCGGAGCAGACGATGTCGGGAGAGCGGGTTGGCCTTGAAATTGTATCGGTCATGATTCAACGCGCGATCAGAACCATTCGCGCACGCTCAAGCGGCGCACGCGAACACACGGATCCGGAAAAGCAAACCGCCGCGGACCCATCGGTCGGCGGCGGTCTTGATGTAGCAGAGAGCGCGAGCGCTAGTCAGGCTAGCGGGGGCAGAAATTGACCGGCGGCTTGCCTTTCGCATGCTGTGGCGGGCCGTGACCAGGAACACACGCCTTGCCGCTGGCATTCGCGTCGAAGCTGACCGCGGGAAGGCTCAGCACCACCACTACAGGCGCCACCCATCCCGCCTTCAGCAGTGTCCGCTTGGATTGCGATACCGATGGGTCCTGCGGGGGCGAACGGGACATCTCGTGATCGGCCATCGCTGCTCCTTCACTTCGGGACAACTCTGTATTGGACACTAATGACTCGGCCGGTCGTTGTCAAGGTTTGCCCATGTAAAGGCCGGCAAAACAGGGGCGAGTTGTGGGAATCGGGCGTGCATTGTGCACCACGGCAGGTCTGTGCCAATTTGCCTGCAATCTGTTTACAAACAGACGGGTAAAGGTGTCCGCCCCGAGTCGCCGGTGTCGAATGTAAACAACTTCGACAGTTCCGCGACGAATACGCAAGAATTAGACGCTGGAGACCGCGGCCAGCCGGGGACGCTGCACGCCCTGACTGCACGGGGCTGGACATTCGGCAGCCTGCGCTCGCAAGCCGGAGTCCGTCGGGGCAGACCGCCGGGACTCGTTGGAAGCGCGTCCGGCAGTCTCGGGGGAGACTGGTAGGCGCGATTGGACTCGAACCAACGACCCCCACCATGTCAAGGTGGTGCTCTAACCAGCTGAGCTACGCGCCTGCAAGCTGCGGATTATAGCGAAGTTCGCGCGACGGACTCAACGAGCGGGGTGCCGTGCAACGCGGCGACGCGCGTCCGGGTCGAGCCTGGTGACCGGCCCGGTCGCCGCCTACCTTCGAACAATCACCCACAGCAAGCCAAGCAGTACCGGCTGATGCAGCATGTAGACGGCCAGGCTGTGCCGGCCGAGCCACCGCAGCGCCTGCGGTGCCCGCGCCAGCGGGGCGACAGGCGAGAAGTCCCGGCGCAGGAGCTCGTGGCCGAGCCCGATCCCCACCAGGACCACGCCGAGCCACGGGAACAGCGGCACGAAGTCCTCGGTCGGCGGTTTGACGGTGTTGAAGCCGAGCCACGACGTCGCGCGCGTATCGAAGAACGGATGCGACACCACGAGCCCGGCGACAATCGTCGCCATGCCGAGGGCCAACGCAAGCCCGGGACGGCCGGCCAGTGGCCGGGCGAGCACCGACGTGACGGCGATGCAGTGCAGGATGCCGAAGTAGATGAAGCGTTCGGGGAAGACCGCGTAGCTGCCGATCGTCGCCGCGAGGGCGCACAGCGCGACGATGGCGACGCGCCGCGCGAAGCGTGACGTCGGTACGGCAAACTGGCGCGCGAGTACCAGGCTGACGCCGACCAGCAGCAGGAACGACGACACGATGGCCGCGCGCGCACCGAGCCAGAACGGGTCGTTCTCGAAGTCGGCACGAATGACGCCGAAGAAGCGCAGATCGAACGTGAAGTGGTAGGCGATCATCGCGACGATCGCGATGCCGCGCAGCGTGTCGATGCCCTCGATGCGACTCGACGTGGGCCGTGCGCTGCGCGTGGCTTCCGCTGCGGGGGCGGCGGACGGACCCTGTGATCGCTCGCGTGAACGCGCAAGCGCGGCCCGCGGACGTCGCGCCTTGCTCATCGTCGCAGGCTGCGGGTTACGTCGATCGAGACGCTGCCGTCGGCGGCTGGGGCACCGAGCTTCGCGAGCGCTGCGCGATCCGCAGCGCTGGCCGTCGGCTCCGGGACCAGGCGTGCCGCAACGCGCAGTCCGCCGGGGGCCAGCGATGTCGCGCCGTCGATCCGGATCGTGCCGCCGCGGGCCGTCAGCGGTCCGCTCAACGCACCCTGGCGCGCTGCGAGATCCGCGGTCACGGTGCCCAGGTCCGTCGCGGGCTGTCCTGCCGCGGCGAGCCGCGCATCGCGCCACGCGAGGCGCAGTGTGCCGCGCTCGACAGTACCCGCGATCGCGAGATCCTCGGCAGTCACTTCGACCGTGCCTCCCGCTTGGAGCCCCGGCAGCGAGAACCGTGCCGAAAGCGCTGCCGCGGGCACGGTGAACTCGAGCCGCTCCACGTGTGCCCTGCCTGCGGAGAGCGTGACGCGGCCGCGTGGCGGGCCGACGCCGTCCGCCGGAGCGTCCAGCATGATCAGCGCCTCGCCGCGTACGAGCGACCAGGGATCGAGCCGCCAAGCCAACGGGATGCGTGGCACGTCATCGCCCATCACCACGGTACCCCGGCCGCGCCAGACCGTGCCTTCGGTCGCGGCGAGACGCACGTGGCCGCCGGTCATGGCGTTCACGCGGGAATCGACGAGCGAAGCGGGGGCGAACGTGATGGCGGCCGCGATCAGCGCGAGGATCGCAACCGCGGCGAAAGCCAGCGCCCTCATCGGGGCACGCGCGGGCGCTCGAACGTCGCCTCGGCGCGGACACGCCCGGGCGCCACCCGTGCGGCAAGGAGCATCTCGGACGGGAACAGCAGTTCCTCGCGGCCCGCGGCCTCGACGAAGGCCGCGAACGCGTCGAGGGCGACGTCGGCGAACGTCACGCGCACGCTGCCCTCGCGCACGTCGATGGCGGTCACTGCATCCGCGAGCCCGGTCGCCGCCGCGACCCGCGTCGCTGCGGCACGCGGGTCGGCGGTCTGCGCGGTGCGCGGCTCGCGCACGAGGCCGGCGACCTCGTCGGCAAGCTGCCGTGCGACCGCGACGTCGGCACGGGCCCGCGCCGCGGCGCGCTCGCTGTCGTGAAGATCGATGGCCAACGGACGGTAGATCGCGAAGTAGCCCATGGCACCGGCGACGACGCACGCGGCGAGCACGATCAGCCGGCGTTCGCGCGGCGAGCGCTGCTGCCACGCCGCGAGCCAGGCCTGCTTCACGGCGCGACTCCGATCCGTGCGCGGACACCGCTCGCGGTCGCGGCGTGGACGACAGCGAGACCGGCGCTGCCGGCACGGTCGCGCAACGCGGCCAACGCGGCCTCGTCGACCTTGGCGAGCTCGATGGTCCAGGCGCCCTGGCCATAGGTCGCCGTGCGCAGTGCGCCAGGCGGCAGCGCCGCCAGGGCCGGCGCCGCGCGGGCGAGGAGCGGCAGTGCGTCGGACGGCGCGGCGCGTCCCGACCGGTGGCGTGCGTCCGCGTGGACGCGCGCGATGCCCGCGGGAGCGGAAGCGCCCAACTCCCGCGCGATGGCGCCGAGTGCGCGCTCGGAACGCGCGAGCTCGATCTTGCGCCAGCCCAAGGTGCCGGCCGTGGCGGCGAGGTGCAGGCCGGCGGCGAGGGCGACGAGCACCAAGGCGGTCGGGAGCATGGTCGACTCGCGCTGCGTCGACGCGGTTCGTGCCGCACGGGCCGGTGCGAGCACGTCGATCGCGGCGGCGAACGCAGCAGCCGGTGCCGATTCCCACTGCCAGGGCGGGCCCGCGACGAAGGGTACGCCACCCTCGCGTGTCCATGCCGCGAGCAGCCCTGCGTCGGCGGGCCGCGAGGCGACCACCTGCTCGGGCGCGGTTCCCGCACGCGCGGCTTGCCGCAACGCCGTCAGGAGTTCGGGCGGAAGCGCCGGGTCGGCGGCTACGCTGACCGCGAACGCGCTGCCGTCGCCGGCACGCACGAACCCGCCGGCGCGACTCTCGTACCAGCCCCAGCCCTGCACGTCGGCCGGCAATTGCGCCTCCGCGATCGCACGGTCGAAGCGGGGCTGTGCGGCGGCAAGCGCCACGGCCAGCGCACGACCCGCGACGATCGCGACGACAGGCTCGCCGTCCCGCCGTGGCCCGACCGCCACGAGGGCGTCGTCCAGCGGCGTGGCGAGCCGATCCTCGAGCGCGAAGGCCGCCGCGGCGGCGACGCGCGACGCAGGAAGGGGAGGCAACTGCAGCGCAAGCATGCGCACCGCATCAGCGGAGAGCACCGCGATTCGCTGGTCGGCGGCGGGCCAGCGCTGCGGCGTGTCGATGCCGCTCGCGAGCGTGCGGCCGTGGTCGTCGACGAGCACCCACGGCTCGGCGCGCGCGGGATCGGGCGGGGACTCGAGCCGGACTCGCAGCGTCTTCATGGGTGCAAGTGTAAGGGCAGGGCGCCCGCTCGCCGCAGCAGCGTGCGGATCACTCGATCGTCTGCCAGACCACGAGCGGCGCGCCGTCCGAGCGCCGGCGCAGCAATGCGCGTCCCTGCGCGAGCGCCTCGCCCTGCCGCGCACGGACGGTGACGATGAAATAGTCGGATCGCACGGCGAGCAACGCGTCGTCGGGCGCGGACGCCCCCGAGGGCAGGCGGCTGCGGAATTCGCCGACCGACGCGAACGGCCTGCGCTGCCGCTCGGCGACGAGTGCGGCAAGCGCTTCGCCGGCGAGGCCGTTGGCGACGAGCGCGAGCACCTCGGGCGGCGCGGTGTTGACGTTGATGCGCGTCGCGTCGGGAAGTGCGGTGAGGAGAGGCGCGAGCGCGGCGAGGCGCGTCGCCTCGATCCCCGGCACCGCTGCCGCCTCGGCGGCACGCACGAAGGTCCCGGGGGCTCCTTGCGACGCCTTGTCGACAGGGCCGGCGCCGCGCATCGACGCAACCATCGCATCGAGCGCCGATCCGGCGATGCCCGATTGCGCGAACAGCCGGGCCACGCGGTCGTGGGTCGCGCGCCCGAGCGCGCCGTCCTCGCCGAGATTGTTGAGGTTGAGCCGGCCCTGGGCGTCGACGATCGCGCCGTCGACGAAGCCGTTGTCCAGCGGCGTGGGCGGCAGGGGCAGCGCCCACGGCTCTCCGAGATGATCGACCGCATCGTTGCCCGGCTGCTTGCGCACCGCATCGCGTGCCCACGCGAGCCCCGCGAGCACGATCGCCTGCGCCTGCACCTGGTCGCGGCGCAGCTCGACGGATCGCAGCCACAGGCTCTGCGACGCCGCGAGGGTCGCAACGACGGCCGCGGCAAGCGCGGCCACCAGCATGGCGGTGACCAGTGCCGCACCGCGCGTGCGGACCGGGCTCAGCGCAGTGCGATCCATCGCTCAATCGCCTCGCCGGAGTCGAGCACGAGCAGGATGCGCACTGCGCGCGGAATCTCGGCCTCGCCGAAGCGCGGCCACGTGTCGCGCCAACCGCCGTCGGCATCGAGGTACTCGATGCGCAGGCGGGTCACGCCGCGCACCAGCGTCCAGGCGGTTTCACGCGTTCCCTGCGCGCGATCGAGCCCGGGCCAGTAGACGACCTCGAGCGCGCCGTCGCGAAGTCGATAGGCGACGCGCTGCCCGGCCGCGCCGGGGTCGGCGTCGAACTCGGGGCCCGCGCGCGAGAACACGATCGCGCTGCTGCCGTGGGCCTCCGTGGCGGCGAGCCATGCGGGCTCGCGTGCGGCACCCACGCGAACGGGCCGCGGCTGCGCCTGCCGCAGGTCGGCCTCGAGTCGCGTGAACACCGCGTCCAGCGTGCGCCAGCGGGTGGCTTCCGACGTGAGCCGCACTTCGCCGTCGACCAACGCTGCCGTGCCCCGGTAGGCGAGCGCGGCGGTGATGGCGAGGATCGCGAGTGCCACCAGCACCTCGACCAGCGTAAAGCCGCGCACGGTCACCCTCATCGCGCGTCCCCGCGCGTCACGTAGCCGGTGAGCCGGGCGAGCATGTAACTCGGCGTGTCGCGCTCGGCCACCGCGATGTCGACGCGCTGGAACGCCGGATTGGGCGTGGCGCTCACCTTGACGGTCCAGACGAAGGCCATGCCGGCCTGCAGGGCGTCACCGCGGCTTTCGCCTGCGACCAGCGCGTCGGGAGCGATCTGCGCGGCGGCGAGCCGGTTCTGGGCGACCCACAGCGCGAGCGTGCGCGCCTTCAGCGTGCTCATGCCGTCGGCACCCTGGGCCAGCGCGCGCATGCCGGCGGCGAGGGCCACCGCGAGGAGCGCCAGCGCGACCAGGATCTCGATCAACGTGAAACCGCGCGCGCCGGCGCGTGCCGCGATCGTGAGCGCGCGCGCGTGCCGGGTCATCGCCCGAACGGTTCCGCGTTGCCCACCGAGACGCGGCCAAGCGGATCCGCGCTCACCACGGCCTGGTGCTGTTCACTGGCGAGCACGAACGAGAACGGCTCGTTGCGGCCCGACGCGCGCAGCGGCACGATGGCATCGGGCCGCAGCGGGGCGCCGGCGTACTGGTGTGGCAGGGCTCGCAGCGGCGGCGTGAGCACGCGCGGCGCGAGCGCGGGATCGTCCGACAACGCGCTCCAGCGGCCTTCGGTGGAGCGTCGCCAGAAGCGCCAAGCGGGCCCGTCCGCCGACACGCCGAGCGTCTCGTGCCGCACCTTCGCGCGATCCGTGGCGTACTCGACCGCGCCGGCGAAGCGCCGCGCCTCGCGCGACAGGGAGGCGCGCTCGTCGCTGGAAAGCGTCACGGCGGCGATACCCCCGCCGATCGCGAGGATCGCCACGACCACCAGGATCTCGACCAGCGTGAAGCCGCGCGCGCGCGCGCGCCGTGTGCGGCAGGTCACCATGATTGTGGCCCGGCGAGGGCTGCGCAGCGGCTCGCTAGAGGTCCCAGGAACCGACGTCGGCATCGTGGCCGGATCCGCCCGGCTTGCCGTCGGCGCCGAGGGAGAGCACGTCGATCTCGCCGCGCAGGCCCGGGTTCAGGTACTGGTACGGACGGCCCCAGGGGTCGTTGCGCAGCTTCTCGAGGTAGCCTCCGGGCTTCCAGTTGGGCGGAATCGGGTCTGTCTCGGGCCGCGCCACGAGGGCGGCGAGGCCCTGCTCGGCGGTGGGATAGCGCTGGTTGTCCAGGCGGTAGAGCTTCAACGCCTGCATGACCGCCGCGATGTCGCTCTTCGCGGCTACGCCCCGCGCCTCGTCCGGTCGGTCCAGCACGCGTGGCACGACCAGCGCGGCGAGCACGCCGAGGATCACGATCACGACCATGATCTCGATCAGCGTGAAGCCGCGCGTCCTTCGCGCACAGCGGGTGCAGGGCATCAGCCCATTATAATCGGCGCTCGCCTGCGCAGAGGTCGCGCGAGCGCGCCGCTCCTCCGTCGATGACCATCGCTCGTCTCCTTCGCCGCCTGCTCGTCGCCGGGCTGCTCCTCGCCCTCGCGGCGGCGGTCGTGGGCAAGTGGATGCTCGAGCGGCCGCTGGTCGTGCCGAAGGAACCGTGGGACTTCGAGGTCAAGACCGGCGCGACGCTCGCGGCCGTCGCACGGGATCTCGCCGGCGAGGGCCTGATCCCGCATCCGCTGCTGCTCGTCGCACTCGGGCGCTGGAAGAGCGTCGACCGCGCGATCAAGGCCGGCAACTACGAGTTCCACTCGGGCATCACGCTGCCGCAGCTCCTGTCGAAGCTGACGCAGGGCGACGTCACGCAGACCTCGCTCACGGTCGTCGAAGGGGCGACGTTCGCGGACTTCGTCAGGACGTTGCGCGACAGCCGCGACGTGACGAAGAGCCTGCTCGACCTGCCCCACGGCGAACTCCTCACCAAGCTCGGCATCGACGTCCCGCATCCGGAGGGCCAGTTCTTTCCCGACACCTACTTCTTCGCGGCGGGCTCGAGCGACATGACGCTCCTGACGCGGGCGCATCGGCTGCTGGTCGATCGTCTCGACGCCGCGTGGGCAAGGCGCGCCCAGGGCGTGCCGCTCGCCACGCCCTACGAGGCGCTGATCCTGGCCTCGATCGTCGAGAAGGAGACCGGACGCGCCGCGGACCGGCCGCTGGTCGCGTCGGTGTTCGTGAACCGGCTGCGCAAGGGGATGCGGCTGCAGTCGGATCCGACGGTGATCTACGGCATGGGTGCGGCCTTCGACGGCAACCTGCGCCGCCGCGATCTCGACGCCGACACGCCGTACAACACCTACACGCGCGAGGGACTGCCGCCGACGCCGATCGCACTGCCGTCGCAGGCCTCGCTCGAGGCCGTGGTTAACCCACCCGCCACGGACTACCTGTACTTCGTCGCGCGTGGCGACGGCTCGAGCGAGTTCACGACGAATCTCGCCGACCACAACCGCGCGGTGGCAAGATTCCAGCTCAAGAGGGGCGCGCGATGAGCCCGAGAGCGCGTGCCCTCCCGACCCCGTGAACGCACTGCAGCCGCGCGGCACCTTCATCACGCTCGAAGGCATCGACGGTGCCGGCAAGAGCACGCACGCCGCGTGGCTCGCCGAGGCCCTGGTCGCGCGGGGCAAGTGCGTGGTCGCCACCCGCGAGCCGGGCGGCACGCCGCTCGGCGAGCGCCTGCGCGACCTTCTGCTGTCGGAGCCGATGACCCACGACACCGAGGCGCTGCTGATGTTCGCGGCGCGGCGGGAGCACGTCGAACACGTGATCCGACCGGCGCTCGCGCGCGGCGACTGGGTGCTGTGCGACCGCTTCACCGACGCGACGCACGCCTACCAGGGCGGCGGGCACGGCGTCGACCAGACGTGGATCGCCGAGCTCGAGGTGTGGGTGCACGGCGACTGCCGGCCCGACCTGACGCTGCTGTTCGACGTGCCGACCGAGGTGGCCAGCGGTCGCCTCGCGCGCAACGTGGGCGCCGGACGCGTACTCGACAAGTTCGAGCGCGAGGAACAGGCGTTCTTCACGCGGGTGCGCGACACCTACCTCGCGCGCGCCGCGGCAGAGCCGTCGCGGTTCCGCGTGATCGCCTCTGATCGACCGCTCGAGGACGTGCGCGCGGACCTCGGGCGCATCGTCGACGCGCTCGCGTGAGCGACGATCTGCCGCAACCGTCGTCCGGGCCGCCGCCGTTTCCGCCCGGCCTGCCGTGGCTTGCCGTCACCGAATGTGAGCTCCTCGGCGCGGGGGGGCGCTTCCCGCAGGCACTGCTGATCGAGGGGCCCGAGGGCATCGGCAAGCGCGTGCTGGCGATGCGCGTCGCCCGTGCGCGCCTGTGCGAGTCGCCGCGCGCCGACGGCTCGGCCTGCGGCGCCTGCGCGAGCTGCGACTACGTCGCCGCCGGGCAGCATCCCGACCTGCGCGTGGTCGAGCCCGTGGCCTACGACGAGGAGGGCAACGCGACGCCGCAGGACGTGATCAAGATCGACGCGATCCGCGACCTCACCCTGTGGTCGCAGGTGACCAGCCATCGCCGGGGCGCGAAGATCGCGGTGATCGTTCCCGCCGAGGCGATGCACTACGCTGCCGCGAACGCGCTCCTCAAGACGCTCGAGGAGCCCCCCGCCGGAACCTCGCTGCTGCTGGTCTCCCACCAGCCCGGGCGCCTGCCGGCGACGATACGAAGCCGTTGCCTGCGGCGTGTCGTGCCGCTGCCGCCGCCCGACCTCGCCCGGGCCTGGTTGGCGGCCGAGGGGATAGCCGATGCGGAAAGCGTGCTGGCGCAGGCCGGCGGCGCGCCGTTCCTGGCGCGGCACCTTGCCGACCCGGGACGCCAGGCCGAGCGCGGCGAATGGCTGCGGATGCTCGCCGCGCCCGAACAATTCGACCCCATCGGGCTCGCCGCGCGCATTGATCTGGCGCCGAAGGACGAGCGTCGGAACCGGCTGGGCGACGCACTGGACGGCCTGGTCGGCTGGACCGCGGATCTCGCGCGCGTCGCGGCGGGGGGCTCGCCCGCCCGGAATCCCGATTTCGCGCCCGCATTGAGGCGCCTCGGACCACGGGTGGCACGCCTTTCGCTTCTCCGCTATCATCGGGCGCTCTTGCGACAGCGGGCACTGCTCCAACATCCGTTGCAGCCGCGTCTCGTCGCCGAAACCCTGCTGATCGACTACCGCGCGCTCTTCCACTGAACATGGCGATTCGTCCCGCAGCCGCCCCCCCGACCAGTCCGGTCGCTCGGCCGGGCGTGCTGTCGCTCAACATTCGCGAGCGGGCGGCACTTTATGCTGCGTACATGCCGTTTCTCAAGGGCGGGGGAATCTTCATTCCCACGTCGCGCGAGTACCGGCTGGGCGAGGAAGTGTTCATGCTGCTTTCGCTCATGGACGACCCGAACCGCATCGCGGTCCAGGGCAAGGTCGTGTGGATCACGCCGGAGGGCGTGCAGGGCAACCGCACCCAGGGCATCGGCGTGCAGTTCACCCAGGACGAGACCGGCGCGGCCGCGAGGGCGACGATCGAGAAGTTCCTCGGCGAGTCGCTGGCCTCGCAGCGCCCGACGCACACGCTGTAGTCAGGGATCAGCAATCAGGGATCAGGTATCAGCAGCCGGCGCGAGATTGCGCCGCGGCCTTCTGATGCCTGACCCCTGATGCCTGATTCCCGATCCCAATGTTCGTCGATTCCCACTGCCACCTCGACTTTCCCGACCTCGTCGCCGACCTGCCGTCGCTGCTGGACGCGATGCGCGAGGCGCGCGTCACGCACGCGCTGTGCATCTCGGTCGATCTCGCCGCCTGGCCAGGCGTCCACGCGCTCGCGCTGGCCCACGACAACCTCTATGCGACCGCCGGCGTGCATCCCGACTACGCGGACACCGAGGAGCCCACGGTCGAGCGGCTGGTCGAGCTCGCGTCGCGGCCCAAGGTCGTCGCGATCGGCGAGACGGGACTCGACTACTACCGGCGCGAAGGCGATCTCGACTGGCAGCGCGAGCGCTTCCGCGTCCACGTGCGCGCGGCGCGCGCTGCGGCCAAGCCGCTGGTGATCCACACGCGCAGCGCCGCCGACGACACGCTTGCCGTGATGCGCGAGGAGGGTGCGAGTGAGGCGGGCGGCGTGATGCACTGCTTCACCGAGAACTGGGACGTCGCCAAGGCGGCCCTCGATCTCGGCTTCCACATCTCGTTCTCCGGTATCGTGTCGTTCAGGAACGCGGTGCAACTGCAGGACGTTGCGCGCCGCGTACCCTTCGAGCGGATGCTGATCGAGACCGACAGCCCATATCTCGCGCCGGTGCCGCACCGCGGCAAGCGCAACCATCCCGCCCTCGTCGTGCACGTCGCCGAGGCGATCGCGCGGCTGCGCGGCGTCGACGTCGAGACGGTCGCTCGCGCGACCTCCGACAACTTCTTCCGCCTGTTCAAGATACCCCATGCCAATGCCTCGCCTGTCCATTGACCGCCGCTGTTTCCTGATCCTCGGCCTCGCGCTCGGCCTGCCCGCTGCCGCGACCGCCCAGACGGCGGTCGACGACTTCGTCATCGCGGTGGCCAACGACCGCGTGGACACGGTGCGCGCGATGCTCGCCAAGGGCGTCGATCCGAACGTGGTCGGCAAGGACGGCCACCCGGCGCTCGTCACCGCCGCACGCGAGGGCAGCGCGAACGCCCTGGATGCGCTGCTGGCCGCTGGCGCGAAGGTCGATGCGCGCAGCAGCTACGGCGACACGGCGCTGATGCTGGCCGCGCTCAACGGTCGCCTCGAAATCGCGAAGAAGCTCCGCGCGAAGGGCGCGGCCCTGGACTATCCCGGTGGACGCCGCTCATCTACGCGGCGACGGGTGGCCACGACGAGGTCGTCAAGTACCTGCTCGGCGAGGGCGCGAAGATCAACTCGACATCGCCGAACGGCACATCCGCGCTGATGATGGCGACACGCGAGGGCAAGTTCGCCACGGCGGAGCTGCTGATCGCCCGGGGCGCCGACGTGAATCACCGCAACGCCGACGGCGCATCGGCCCTCACGTGGGCCGAGCGCAACGACGACAAGATCCTGGTCGAGCGGCTGAAGCGCGCGGGCGCGAAGTAACGGCTACCGAACGCCGTCGTCTGTCGCAACAGACTCGGCGGGCGTGGCGGCGTTCGCGCTGCCGATCAGCGGCGGCACCAGCGCGGGAATCGCGCCGGCGACGCGGCGCGCGCCGTCGAACTGCCGTTGCCAGTAGCGGTTGCCGAGGTCGGCCACCTCCACCTCGCGGCCGCGTGCGGGCGCGTGCACGAACCGGTTGCCGCCGAGATAGATGCCGACGTGCGAGAAGGGCATGCGCCGCGTGTTGAAGAACACGAGGTCGCCCGGCTCGAGCTCGTGGCGGGCGATGCCGTCGCCGACGCGACTCATTTCCTTCGCGGTGCGCGGCAGCGTGACGCCGGTCACCTGCTGGAAGACATGCCGGACCAGCCCGCTGCAATCGAGACCGGACTCCGGCGACTCGCCGCCGAACCGGTAACGGACACCGAGGAGCCCGAGCGCGTAGACGGCGAGGTCCTGCGCGCCGTCGCGCACCTTGCCGGCGACGTCGCTGACCGTGTCGCGTGCCGACACGGCGAACGACGCGTTGTCCGCGGCCACCGGCGCCGAGAGCGTGGCCATGGCGGCAATGCCTGCGGCAAGGGCCAGGCGGGTCATCCGTCGGGTCGGTGCGGGCTGCATCGGCGCGATTGTCGTCCGATTCCCGGACTATGACAACCGCATGACGGCGGAAACGGCAGCCTCAGGCCGCCGGGCGGCGGCGCTTGGGTCGCGGACGCGACGGCGGCAGCGGGTTGTCGCGGGCGCGCCGCCGCCGCGCGTCCTTGGGGTCGGCGCGCAGGGGGCGCAGCAGTTCGACCCGGTCGCCCGGACGCAGCGGCGTCGCCCGGGTCGCGGCCTGACCGAATATCGCGACGCCGAGCGCCGCATCGATCAGGCCGAAGCGGGGGACGAGCCCCGAGGCTTCGATCGCCTCGGCGACGCTCGCGCCGTCGGTCAGTTCGACCCCGACGATGGCCACGCCTTCCGGCCCGGCGTAGGCGACCTCGACCCTCATTGCGCGTGCAGGGCCTCGGCGCGCCGCACGAACGCGTCGACGAATGTCGAGGCGATGTGGTTGAAGACCGGCCCAACGACCCTTTCGAGCAGGTGCGTCGAGAATTCGTAGGCGAGCTCGAACTCGACCTTGCATGCGTCGGCGGCGAGGGCGGTGAATCGCCACTCGCCGTGCAGGTGGCGGAACGGGCCGTCGGCGAGCGTCACGACGATCGAGTCCGGGGGCGTGGTGTGGTTGTCGGTGGTGAAGTGCGCACGGACGCCGTGATAGTCGATGTCGATCCGGGCGGTCTTGTGGCCGTCGCCCTCGGCGAGCGACGTGCGCGCCTCCGCACCACGGCAGGAACGTCGGGTAGGCTGCGACGTCGTCGACCAGCGCGTGCATTTCGCTCGCGCTGAACGGGACGAGCACGGACTTCCTCACGCGCTGCATGGGGTTGCTAGAATCCGCGGACGTTCGCGCGCCGGCACGGCTCGGGGCGCGAGGAGACGGGCAGGATGAGCATCGTCGAGAACCGCAAGGCCTTTCACGACTATTTTATCGAGGAACGGTTCGAGGCCGGGCTCGCGCTCGAGGGCTGGGAGGTGAAGGCCATCCGCGGCGGTCGCGCCAACCTCAAGGAGGCCTACGTGGTCGTGAGGAACGGCGACATCGTGCTCCTCGGCGCGCACATCTCCCCGCTGTCGACCGCGTCGACGCACGTCAAGCCCGATCCGACGCGCACCCGCAAGCTCCTCATGCACCGGGAGGAGATCTCGCGGCTGATCGGCAAGGTCGAGCGCGCAGGGTACACGCTGGCCCCGCTCGACCTGCACTACAAGAACGGCCGCATCAAGATCGAGATCGGCCTCGCGAAGGGCAAGAAGCAGTTCGACAAGCGGCACGCGATCCGCGAGCGCGAGTGGAATCGCGACCAGCAGCGGCTGCTGCGCCACCGCACGGGCTAGCGCGGGCGCCGGACGCGGGGCCGCCTCCGGTACGGGCGGCGGAGGAGGAGGAGGGCGAGATGGGCGAAGGTACTGGCGAGGGGCTGCACCCGTTCGCGCGCGACCTCGACCGCAACGCGGCGAACTACGTGCCGCTGTCGCCGATCTCGTTCCTCGAGCGCAGCGCGTTCGTCTACCCGGCCAAGGTGGCGGTGCGGCACGGCGATGCCGCGTGGACCTACACCGAGCTCGACGCGCGCTGCCGCCGCCTTGCCTCCGCGCTGGCGCGGCGTGGCATCGGCCGAGGCGACACGGTCGCGATCATGGCGCCCAACATTCCCGCGATGCTCGAGGCGCACTATGCGGTGCCGGCCCTCGGCGCGATCCTCAATCCGCTGAACATCCGGCTCGATGCGCGGACGATCGCGACGTGCCTCGCGCACGGCGAGGCGAAGTTGTTGCTGTCCGATGCCGAGTTCGCACCGGTGGTGCGCGACGCGCTCGCGCTGCTCGGCCGGCCGCTCCTCGTGGTCGACCTCGACGATGCGGAAGGCCCGGGTCACGGCGACCCGGCGTCCCGCCTCGGCGCGATCACCTACGACGCGCTGCTCGCCGAGGGGGACCCGTGCTTTGCCTGGCCAGGCCCCGGGGACGAGTGGGACGCGCTGGCGCTCCTCTACACGTCGGGCACGACGGGCGATCCCAAAGGCGTCGTCTATCACCACCGCGGTGCGTACCTCAACGCGCTCGGCAACGCGCTTGCATTCGCGCTTACGCCGGCGTCGGTGTACCTGTGGACGCTGCCGATGTTCCACTGCAACGGC
The DNA here is from genome assembly GCA_963765065.1 of uncultured beta proteobacterium. Lineage (GTDB taxonomy): Bacteria > Pseudomonadota > Gammaproteobacteria > Burkholderiales > Casimicrobiaceae > VBCG01. Next base: position 129,546 of record CAVXVH010000016.1, read on the forward strand.
TGGACCTACACGTGGGCCGTCACCGCCGCCGGCGGTACCCACGTGTGCCTGCGCCGCGTCGAGGCGGCGGCGATCTTCCACGCGATCGCCGAGCACCGGGTGACCCACCTCTGCGGCGCGCCGGTGGTACTCAACCTGCTCGTGCACGCACCTGAGACGGTCAAGCGGCGCTTCGAGCATCGGGTCGACGTCGCGACCGGGGGCGCGGCGCCGCCGTCGGCGATCATCGAGGCGATGGAGGCGATGGGCTTCCGGGTGACGCACCTCTACGGCCTCACCGAGTCCTACGGCCCCGCCACGCTGTGTGCGCCGCAGGACGACTGGTCCGCGCTGGCGCTGCCCGAGCGCGCGCGGCGCATGGCGCGGCAGGGGGTGCCGATGCCCACGCTCGCGCGACTGCAGGTCGGCGATCCGGCGACGGGCGCGCCCGTGCCGCGGGATGGCGCGACCCTCGGCGAGGTGATGCTGCGCGGCAATACGCTGATGAAGGGCTACCTCAAGCATCCGCAGGCGAGCGCGGCGGCGTTCGCCGGGGGCTGGTACCGCACCGGCGACCTCGCGGTGTGGCACGCCGACAACTACATCGAGATCAAGGACCGCAGCAAGGACATCATCATCACCGGCGGCGAGAACGTGAGCTCGCTCGAGATCGAGGAGTGTCTCTACCGCCATCCGGGCGTGATGGAGGCGGCGGTGGTCGCGCGGCCCGACCCGCATTGGGGCGAGACACCCTGTGCGTTCGTCACGTTGAAGCCGGGCGCCGCGGCAGTCTCGGCGGCAGCGCTGATCGAGTGGTGCCGCGGCGGTCTCGCCCGCTACAAGGTGCCGAGGCACGTCGTGTTCGGGCCGTTGCCGAAGACGGCGACGGGCAAGATCCAGAAGGCGCAGCTGCGCGAGCGAGCGAGGGAGGATCCGCCATGAATGAAACCTCGATGTACCGTACGGATCTCCTCGCCGGACGCACGGCGCTCGTCACCGGGGCATCGGCGGGCCTCGGCCGACACTTCGCCTGGCTCCTCGCACGACATGGCGCGACGGTGGTCGTGGCCGCCCGGCGGGTGCCCGAACTGGCCGCGCTGGTCGCGGAGATCGATGCGTCGGGCGGCACCGCGCACGCGCTGGCGCTCGACGTGCGCAACCCCGATGCGGTCGCGCGCGCCGTGGCGGCGGCCGGGCCGCTCGACATCGTCGTCAACAACGCCGGCATCGCGACCACGAAGCCTGCGCTCGACACCGACGAGGCGGCGTGGCAGCAGGTCATCGACACCAACCTCTCCGGGGCATTTCGCGTCGCGTGCGCGGCGGCGAAGGCGATGGTCGAAGCCGGGCGCGGCGGCACCATCGTCAACATCGCCTCGATCCTCGCCTTCCGTGTCGCGAAGCAGGTGCCGGCCTACGTCGCCGCGATAATGCTGCATCCTGGATTAAAAATAACCTGCCTCATGTTAAGCTGAGTGGTGGCATTAGCAACCTGTCTTTTTCATTCAGGGGTAATGATATCATAAGGGAAGCCATGCACTCTGTTTTTTTATACCATGCTATAAAAGCGGGATTGGATATGGGAATTGTGAATGCAGGTGCCTTACCTGTTTATGATGAGATAAATAATGACCTGATAATACTATTGGAAGATGTGGTTCTGAACAAAAGAAAAGATGCAACGGAGCGATTACTGGCTTTTTCACAATCATTGAGTCAGGACAGAACTCCGCAATTGCATAAAGACCATTGGCGCGAATTGGAAGTGAATGAAAGGATCAAATATGCCCTTATCCATGGTTTAGATGAATACATAGATATTGACACCGATGAACTAATTCCTTTATACAACAGAGCAATTGAAATTATTGAAGGACCTTTAATGAATGGAATGAATGAGGTCGGAGATCTTTTTGGTACCGGAAAAATGTTCCTGCCACAAGTTATAAAAAGTGCCAGGGTGATGAAAAAAGCCTTCGCACGTTTACAACCATTGCTTCAGGCTGAAAAAGAAATTGGAGATAAAAGTTCCTTTTCAGGTAAAGTATTATTGGCAACAGTCAAAGGCGATGTACATGATATCGGTAAAAACATTGTTGGAGTAGTATTAGCTTGTAATAATTTTGAAGTGATCGACTTGGGGGTAATGGTGCCTTTTAATAAAATAATTCAGACAGCAATTGATGAAAATGTTGATATCATTGGCTTAAGTGGATTGATTACTCCTTCTTTGGAAGAAATGGTCACAGTGGCAAAGGAAATGCAAAAAGCAAACCTGACAATTCCATTGTTAATTGGTGGTGCAACCACATCTAAAATTCATACAGCAGTCAAAATAGATCCTTATTTTAGCCAACCTGTTATTTATGTCCGCGATGCCTCAAAGGTTTCTACTGTCGTCAGTGAATTTTTATCAACTGAAAATAAGGATAGCTTTAGAAAAAAGATTAAGAAAGAATATGCTGACATAAGAGAAGAGTATCTTAGTAATATTTCCGAAACAAATTATGTGCCCCTTAAGATTGCCCGGGAAAATAAACTACTCACCCAATGGGAAAAAGTAACATTTTTTCAACCGCAATTTTTAGGGAATAAATATTTTATTGATCAACCTTTGGATGAATTGGTTCCTTATATCGATTGGACTTTCTTTTTCCATAGTTGGAAAATAAGCGGCAAGTATCCATCCATATTTGAAGACCTGATAAAAGGCAAAGAAGCAAAAAAACTTTTTGATGATGCACAGAAAATGTTATCCTTGATAATCAGGGAAAAAATGCTCCGCGCAAATGCTGCTCTGGCTTTTTATCCTGCCAATTCTTCAGGGGATGATGTTATGCTTTTTACTAACGATTTCCGCAATGTTAGTATGGCCAGGCTTAGTTTTCTCCGCAATCAGCAGTTAAAAGATAAGGGTACACCAAACTTGTGCCTGTCCGATTTCATTGCTCCCGACGGGTATAAGGATTATATTGGTATTTTTGCAGTAACCGCAGGTCTTGATATTGATAAATGGATTAAGCATTATACGGATCAAATGGATGATTATAGCAGTATAATGTTAAAGTTTCTGGCCGATCGCCTCGCTGAGGCATTTGCTGAACTCCTTCATCATAAGGTCAGGACACAATATTGGGGATATGAAAAGTCAAAGGATCTGCCGATGGAACAAATATTAATGGGAAAATACAATGGGATCAGACCGGCGCCGGGATATCCGGCTTGTCCTGAGCATTCCGAAAAAAGAACTATTTTCGATCTTATGGAAGTTGAAAAAAATTGTGGGATCAATTTAACAGAAAGCTTTTCAATGATTCCTGCGGCCTCTGTATCGGGTTATTATTTTTCTCATCCTTTTTCACAATATTTTCAAGTAGGTAAAATTGGGAAAGATCAGGTGAAGGATTATGCTGAACGAAAATCAATCTCATTCAATGAGGCCGAAAAACTCTTGTCAGCATCATTAAATTATTAAATGGAAGGATTATGAAGGTTCCCGAAATTCTCAAACAAACTGATAAAACTCTATTCTCTTTCGAATTGCTTCCTCCCTTAAAACGCGATGGCATTCAAACAATTTATGATACTATCGATCCTTTGATCGAATTTAATCCGGCTTATATAAATGTTACCTACCATCGCGAAGAAGTGGTTTATAAAAGCAGGGAAGAGGGTCTGCTCGAAAAAAAAATTGTCCGGAAACGTCCCGGCACAGTGGGTATTGCAGCTGGAATAAAATACAAATATAAAGTTGAGGTAGTTCCTCACATGATCTGTGGTGGGTTTAACAAACAGGAAACTGAAAATGCCTTGATCGACCTCAATTTTTTAGGAATTCATAATATTCTTACATTACGGGGTGATACCAAGAAAGATGAAAAAGTATTTGTTAAAGAACCCGATGGACATGGATATGCCTTGGATTTGGTTCGTCAGGTGATGGATATGAATAAAGGAAAATACCTTGATGAAGAACTCGAAAACAATTCGCCTACTTCTTTCTGTGTGGGTGTCGCAGGTTATCCCGAAAAACATGTCGAGTCCCCAAATATGGAATCCGATCTATTTTATTTAAAGAAGAAGATCGAAGCAGGTGCTGAATACATTGTAACTCAAATGTTTTTCGACAACAGCAGATATTTCAAATTTGTCCGCCAATGTCGTGAAGCAGGAATAACTGTTCCAATAATACCAGGCTTAAAATTAATAAATTCGAAAAAACAAATATCCTCCCTGCCTCAAATGTTCAACATCGACCTGCCAAGCACATTGGTTCTTGAAATTAAAAAATGTTGTTCTGATGCTGATGTAAAACAAACAGGAGTTGAATGGACCATAGCACAGGCAAAAGAACTGATCGACCATGGGGTTCCTGCATTACACTTCTTCACTATGGGAAAATCAGACAACGTGCGTAAAGTTTGTGAATCCATATTTTAAATAATAGCTTTGTCATGAAAATCTACAACCGTATTATCGAAAATTTTAATTCAGGCAAAAAACAGTTCACTGTTTTGGTCGATCCGGATAAATCTTGTTCTTATAACCTTAGCGAAGTTTGCAGAATTGCAAACAACTCCAAGGTAGATTATTTTTTTATCGGGGGTAGTCTTATTACCAATGACACCATCGATTCTTGCATTCAGATTATGAAAAGCAATACCGATATTCCTGTCGTCATCTTTCCGGGTAATACCATGCAGGTGCATAAAAATGCTGATAGCATTTTGTTTTTATCACTTATCTCGGGCCGAAATCCCGAAATGCTCATCGGAAAGCATGTAATTGCGGCTCCTTATATTAAGCAATATGGTCTTGAAGTAATTCCTACAGGATATATGCTAATCGAGAGCGGCAAACCAACCACAGCCCTATATATGAGCAATACCATACCCATTCCTCACGATAAAGACGATATTGCGGTCTGCACTGCTATGGCCGGTGAAATGCTTGGTCTGAAAATGATTTATATGGATGCTGGCAGCGGAGCTTCGCAGCATATCAGCTTATCAATGATTGAAAAAGTAAAAAAGAATATCTCAGTACCATTGATTATTGGTGGAGGAATAAGAACAGCACAAAATGCTCATGATATTTATTCTGCAGGAGCAGATATGATAGTTATTGGTAATGCCGTTGAAAAAAATTCTTCTTTGATCGAAGAAATATCCCGTGTGACTACCCGCTTTTCTTAATATCCTTTATGTTCAGTTGAAGGGTAACATTTCCGGCCCATTCGTTTTCTTCAATATGATAACAAATATCAAATCTGTTTCCTTGTAAAATGTGATCAAAATGTTCCCCCATCTGAAAGCCAATTGCAGGGAATGGTCCAATGGATATTTCAGGATAAGTGATGCAAAGTTTCAAATGATTCTTGTCGTTTTTTCCTACCAACCTCACGGTTCCTATATCAACCACCCCTGAGGTTTTAAAAACAGGCGCCATGTTGCCCGGACCAAAGGGAGCAAACTGCTTGATTATCTTATAAAAGTTGTTAGTGATCTGATGCAATTCAATTTCTTCATCAATTTCAACTTCCGGTACCTGCATATCTGTCGTAATAGTCGATTCAACGATCTCTTCAAACCTTTTTCGGAATTTGGGAAGGTTTTCCAGTTTGAGCGATAATCCTGCAGCATATTTATGGCCTCCGAAATGTTCCAGCAAATCGCTGCACGAATCTATGGCGTCGTAAATATCAAAATCCTTCACCGAACGTGCCGATCCGCATATCAAACCCTCAACATTCGAATTGGTCAGTACTATGGTCGGCCGGTAAAACGATTCCGTGAGTCTCGAAGCAACTATCCCTATAACTCCCTTATGCCATTCGGGCTGATACACTAGGGTCGATTTACTGTTCAATATTTCAGGATTTTTATAGATCATATCTATGGCCTGTTCCGTCGTAAAAGAGTCCAGCGTTCGCCTTTCCGTGTTGTAAAGATCTATTTGCGAAGCTATCGTTCTCGATTCTTCCATCGTTTCACAGATCAGTAGCTTAACCGAATCCTTCCCGTTCTCTATTCGTCCCGCAGCATTTATGCGCGGACCAATCAGAAATACCAGATCGTTGACATTCAGTTGACGGTTAAATATAAATCCGTTCTTATCGCATTCTACCTGGCTTTTTCTTACTACTCCTCCGCTTTGAAGCACGGCTTCCAAACCCGGTCGCGGATTCGTATTGATAAGTTTCAATCCGTAAAAGGCCAATATCCTGTTCTCGCCTGTGATCAGTACTATATCCGAGGCAATGCTCACAGCTACAAGGTCCAGATATTTATACAGTTCATCTATCCCTGCTCCTTTTTTCTGTCCAAATGCTTGTATCAACTTAAAACCTATGCCGCAGCCCGAAAGTTCTTTATAGGGATATTCGCAATCCAGACGTTTGGGGTCCAACACCGCAACTGCTTTAGGTAAATCTTCTTCAGGACGGTGATGATCGCAAATAATAAAATCTATGTGTAACGAACTGGCATAAGCTATTTTTTCCATCGATTTTATGCCGCAATCCAGAGCAATGATCAATTTAAATTCATGTTCGGCGGCATAATCTATGCCCTGCGTCGAAATTCCATAACCTTCCAGGTAACGGTCGGGAATATAAAAATCTATGTTTTTATAAAATTCATTGAAATAAGAGTAAACAAGTGCTACAGCGGTGGTCCCGTCCACATCATAATCGCCGTAGACCATTATTTTTTCATTACCAGCTATGGCTTTTTCGATGCGCGAAACGGCTTTATCCATATCCTTCATTAAATATGGATCATGCAGATGCGATAGTTCAGGTCTGAAAAATTTCCTGGCCTCTTCAAAGGTTGTGATGCCGCGTTGGTACAACAAATTGGCAATTGGAAACGAAACTGTCAATTCTTTTGCCAATTGATTGATCAGTTCGTAATCACCCAAATGTTTTATCGTCCAGCGCTTTTCCATCTTCCCTAATTCTTATTTGCAAATATATGCAATTTAAAACATAAAAACCTGAAATAAAATTATAAATTTTCTTAAATCAACCATAAGCTGTTCTAAGGTTCTTGTTAATAGAATTCTTTTATATAGACCTCAACAGCCCTCCGTCTATCGCGATACTGCTTCCGGTTATATAAGATGCCATATCCGATGCCAGAAATGCCACCAGGTAGCCGTATTCTTCAGGTTTGCCAAAGCGTTTCATGGGCACATTTGCCTCCATCTGCTTCCTGAGTTCATGCTTTTCTATATTTTTATTGGCTGCCTGAAACCTGATCAGCTCCTGCAATCTTTCCGTATCAAAATAACCTGTGAGCAGGGTATTTACTGTAATATTATGTTTTGCCACTTCTGTGGCCAGTGTCTTAGCCCAGCTAACTACCGAGGCCCTTACTGTATTCGAGAGCACCAAGTGTTGCAAGGGTTCTTTCACCGAAACCGATGCCACATTAATGATTCTTCCGAATCCCTTTCTTTGCATACCTGCCAGAGCCTCAAGCGTTGTATGGCAAACAGTTTCAAACAATAGTTCGAAGGCGGTTCTGTAATCAGCCGGTGTTTTTTCAAGCACGCTGCCCGCCATAGGCCCGTTTGTATTATTTACCAAAATATCGATAGGGTGAGCTTTCAGAAATTCCGAAACCCTTGTCTTAAAACTTTCTATATCCGAAAAATCAACCACCAGATACGAGTGTATTTGTCCACTTCTACAGCTAAGTTCCTTTACCACACTTCTAAGTTTTTCTTCATTCCTTGCCATCAGGGTCACTTCCGCTCCACAGCCCGCCAGTTCCATCGCAATAGCCTTCCCCAATCCTTGTGTACTTCCGCCCACCAGGGCTTTTCGGTTATTTAATTGTATTTCCATATCTTTTGTAAAAATAGAAATAATCAATCAAATTTCGTCTTCCATCTCTCAATTTTCTTCCCTCCCTCACTCTAAACACCAAATAAAACTATTTCTTGAAAAGTTTTAGTCTGATGCAAATTGGTTAATACAGATACCGTATCGGTACTACCCCTATCACCTCATCAATACAACGGCATAATGGCATCATTTAACTCTAATAATGAACACCTTATAACGGTATAATGCCATCCGTATAACGCTATATAACCTGAAAACCCCATATAATGGGTATCCATAAGTGGTATAATAGGTATCCATAAGAGGTATAATGGGTACCTTTGAGGGTATAATAGGTAGCCATAAGAGGTATAATGGGTACCCGTAGGAGACATAATGGGTACCATTGAGGGTATAATGGGTATCCATAAGAGGTATAATGCGTTCCCGTAAGTGGTATAATAGGTGCCGTTTTAAAAAGTCCCTGATTGCAAAAAAGGTCTCCCTGCTCGTAAAATTTTATAATCCGTTTGCCTTGCTCGCCTTTTTTATTTCAGAAGGCAGAAGTTTGATGTATTAAATCCAAAATCATAAATCTCAAATTATAAATCTCAAATCATAAATCTCCTCCCTATTGCTTACTTTTGTAAAAAATTTCCCCTAATGAAGATCTCTTACAACTGGCTCAGGCAATATACTTCTATCAATCTTCCTCCCGACGAAATCTCAAAGATACTTACCGATTGCGGTCTCGAAGTCGAAGGTACGGAACATGTCGGTATCGACAAAAGCCGCCTCCGGGGTGTGATAGTAGGATATGTCACCGAAAAAACCAAACATCCCAACGCAGACAAACTCAGCCTTACAAAGGTGGATATCGGCAGTGGCGAACTTTTATCGGTAGTATGTGGTGCTCCCAATGTCGCTGAAGGGCAAAAAGTTCTCCTGGCGACCATTGGTACAAAAGTGATCACCGCCAAAGGCGAATTTGTGATACAGAAATCCACCATCCGCGGCGAAACCTCCGAAGGTATGATCTGTGCCGAAGACGAACTGGGCCTCGGCGATTCCCATGCAGGTATCATGGTGCTCGATGCCGCTGCCCATATTGGCATGCCCGCCGCCGAATACCTGAATGCCGAAGAAGATACTATATTCGAGATAGGGCTTACTCCCAACCGTTCCGATGCCACCTCTCATATAGGCGTCGCCCGCGACCTCATTGCCTGCATAAACGCAAAGGACCGTGCCAATCATGCCTTACAGATACCCGATGTAAGTTCATTTGCGGTTGCTTCTAACAACCTGCCCATCGAAGTGATTATTGAAGATACTGCAGCTTGTCCACGTTATACCGGCCTCACCATGACAGGCATTCGCGTGGAAGATTCCCCTGCATGGCTGCAAACCCAACTGAAGAAAATTGGCGTGCGACCCATCAATAATATTGTTGACATCACCAATTACGTGCTTTTCGAAACCGGTCAGCCTTTGCATGCTTTCGATGCCGACAAGATAGCGGGCAACAAGGTCATCATCAAAAAATATCCTGATAAAACCAAATTCATTACGCTTGACGGCATTGAACGCGAACTCAGCGTCAACGATCTGATGATATGCAATGCCACTGAGCCTATGTGTATAGCCGGAGTATTTGGCGGTGAAAAATCGGGCATCACTCATGCAACCACGAATATTTTCCTCGAAAGTGCTTATTTCGATCCTGCCACGGTGCGCCGCACTTCAAAGCTGCACGGACTGAAAACCGATGCTTCTTTCAGGTTCGAACGTGGTGCCGATCCAAACATCACTATCTATGCTATCAAACGCGCTGCTTTGCTTATTGCTGAGATCGCCGGTGGCAAAGTTTCGTCCGAAATTGTGGATGTGTATCCCGAAAAAATAGCCAACCGAGGCATGGAATTCTCCTTAGCTTATATGGAAAAAGTGATAGGAAAGCATATCGAAAAGGATGTGGTGAAAAACATATTACAGTCGCTTGGAATTATCATCACGAACGAAGCCGATGAGTTGCTGCACCTCGAAGTGCCTCCGTTCAAGACCGATGTCACCCGCCCCATAGATGTGGTGGAAGAAGTACTGCGCATTTATGGCTATAACAATATCGAATTCGGCGATGGCATGCGTTCGTCGTTGAGCTTTTTCCCAAAACCAGATCCCGAAAAGGTGCAGAATGTGATCTCGGATTACCTTACCTCGCTGGGATTTTACGAAATACTTACCAATTCGCTGACCAAAGCCGCTTATTATGAAAACAACAGCCGGCTATTCGATCCTGCAAGGCTGGTCAGAATACTTAATCCTTTGAGCAAGGAATTGAATGTAATGCGGCAGACCCTGCTCTTTACAGGGTTGGAATCGGTGGCTTTCAACAAGAATCATAAGAACCACAATACCCTGTTCTATGAATTCGGCAACATCTATTTCTATGATGCAAAAGAGACCTCAGTTCCGTTGGATAAATATTCGGAATATCCACGTCTTGCCCTTTTCATGAGCGGCAACGTGCATGATGGCGACTGGCATACGAAAGAACAAGCGGCAGATATTTATTACCTGAAAGCCTTAGTGGATAATATCATCCGAAGGGCAGGGGTGAAGAGGAGCCGTATTAAAGTTTCGGAAGAGAAAACCCCGCTGCTGTTCAGCGAGCAGCTTTGCTATACGATCGACGGCAAAATGCTTTGCGAGATGGGCGAACTGCAGGCGGAACTGCTCAAACAAAATGATATCAAGGATACGGTGTTTTATGCTTCTATCCATTGGGATACCCTGCTGGCGAGCCTTGATACGAAAGGTATAAAATATACTGAAGTATGCCGTTTCCCGGAAGTTACCCGCGACCTGGCCCTGTTGATAGATAAAAAGGTAAACTTCGGTCAGATAGAAGCACTGGCTTATAAAACCGAACCTTTGCTCATCAAAAAAGTAAGCCTTTTCGATGTTTACGAAGGGAAAAATATAGATCCTGAAAAGAAATCATACGCGGTGAACTTTATTTTGCAGGATGAGGAAAAAACCCTTACCGATGAGCAGATAGATGCTTGCATGAATAAACTGATAGCTGCCTATACCCAACAACTGAATGCTCAACTAAGATAATCTATGTCGCTATTCAACTCTATCATTTTCGGACCTGTAAAAAGCCGCAGGCTGGGAACCTCACTTGGCATCAACCTGCTGCCCGCTCATATAAAATTCTGTACCTTCAATTGCATTTACTGCGAATGCGGCTGGACCGAAGCTTCGGACATTGCCACAGCCGATTTCTTTGCTCCCGAAGTGATAGCTGAAGCACTGGAAAAGAGATTGAGTTTCCTTAAAGAGAACCAGGTGAAGCTCGATTCTATCACTTTTGCCGGTAACGGCGAACCTACCATGCATCCGAAATTTCCGGAGATCATAACCGATACTATTCGACTTAGGGATAAATATGCGCCTCATGCAAAGATCAGCGTGTTGTCGAATTCTACGATGATAACAAACGATGCCGTGAGGGAAGCATTGATGAAGGTGAATAATATTATGAAACTGGATGCAGGTTCGGAAGAGGTGTTTCGCAGTATCAACAATCCGAGAGCGCATATCTCACTGGAGGAGATCATCGAAAATCTGAAGAAGTTCGAAGGGAAACTGACCATACAAAGTATGTTTGTGAGGGGCGAAATAGGGCATAAAAAGATAGATAATACCGAAGCAACGGAACTGGATAAATGGCTTAGTCATCTCGGAAGCTATACGGCCCGCCGAAGTGATGATCTATTCGCTCGACCGCCGCCCGCCTATGGCGAAACTGGAGAAGATAGCCGAGCCTGAATTGCAGGCTATAGCCGAAAAGGTAAGGCGATTACACCTGAAAGTTAGCGTTTACTAAATGTGGAAGCAAAGTAAAGATACTTTAGTGAGCACTTACGAATTTGCTGATTTCTTTAAAGCAGTGGTTTTTATCGAAAAGATATCGCTTTTATGCGACCGTTTGCAGCATCTGCCGCAGTGGCAAAATTCGCTGCACAGGGTGAGGGTGGAAATTGCTGCCGATAAGGCAGGAAGAATGGAAAGTACGGCTGACTTGCAGCAGACAAATTGACGAAATTTACCAGGGTATCTGAATTATGCTGAGATATGAACCTAAAATATTACTGGCATTTGCCGAAGCCGTGGATGGCAATAAGAAACTTTTCCGTTGGCTGAGCGAAAACGGCTATGTGGAGCTGGCTGCCCTGTCGAATTGCATCAATTCGGATACCGAGGCGTTTTTTCTGGCTGATGAAGAACGGTTACCCCGAATATGCCATATTGAGCAATGCGATGGATGGTTACGACGATGCCTATAAATGGCTGGTGAAACATAATATGACTTTCTACGTGGTGTTTGCCGACGCCTGCCGCAACAAACCCAAAGCCATTGCCTGGCTTAAGGAGCACAAATTTGATGTATTTCTTATCGTTGCCGAAAAGATATACCAGGTGCTGGAAAAACAAAGGCGGGATTTTCACGATCCGCATAAGGTGAGGTTTAGTTAGAAAAGGCAAATAAGTGCCTAAAATGCCTTACGTGAACTAAAGTGCCCTAAAGTACTTGAGCCTGCCTTGACGGAAGCCAGGCATAGCCAAAAACTTCGGACGCCCTTACCCAATTTTAGGGTATGACCATAGAAACCTTCGGATGCCCTTACCCAATTTTAGGGCATGGCCATTGAAACCTTCGGATGCCCTTACCCTATTTTAGAGTATGACCATTGAAACATTCGGATGCCCTTACCGTATTTTAGGGTATGGCCATTGAAACCTTCGGATGCCCTTACCCTATTTTAGGGTATGGCTATTGAAACCTTCGGATGCCCTTACCCTATTTTAGGGTGACATAATGGCAGTGTTTTTGTGTCAAAAATGCATTTTTTGACATTTTTTTATCCCTGTTGACTGGTATAAATCTATTTTGGGCAAACAGATGTTGGACAGATGGATTACTATTATTAAATGTCCGTACCATGTTCTAGAAATAAATTTAAAAAAAAACCCGGCTTGAGGCCGGGTTTTATTATCCTAGTATTCCCATAGGTCATGTTCATTCTGGAAGAGTTCCTGTTTAATACGCTCTGCTTCTAACAAACCATCCATCCCTTTTGCATATTGGGATATTTTTCTATCATATACATTTGATTCTTTATAAATATAGCTTCCAAACAAACGTTTAAAGAAAACATCTTCATAAGTCCGCCTCTCTGCATCATTCCATTTGTTGTACACCTCATTATTTGCAAATAATTTTCGACATTCAGGAAAATACACCCAAAACAATGGTTTATATCCTTTAAATTCTCCATTATCATCCATTTCTTCTTTTATCGGACATAGACCGATAATCCTAACATCCATTACAGACCTTTGTTTATCAAAGAACCAATCTTCTTTAACCCTAATCAAATAAACATCCGCTGGATTAAAAATTTTCGGAATAATTGTATCATATTCTTCATAGGGTTCGTAATTTCTCTGCAATCGTAATGTATCCATTTTAACTAATGAATTGGAAAACTCAGCAGGTGTCAATCTGGATAAAAACTCTTCATCACTAGTACTATAGGCTGTTATTGTGTTTTCCTTAATCCCACTGAACAGGATTTGCATGAGACTTTTACGGCCTTTCTGCTCATCTGTCGGATAATAAAACGGTAAATTTATTTTTTGTCTCATATCGATCACACGCCAAATACGTTTCGACCACATAACATCAGCTTCACGAATAGAAGTATATGGTATTGGCTCGCGGTCAGGGGTATTATATTTATTATAAATCCCATCTAAAGGCTGTTTTCCTAGATTGTTTTGACAATAGGAAAAGTTCTGCACAGAGTTAAATAACAGTATAACAGAACAAATAAACATTAATTTTTTCATAAATCTACCTCCTGTATTTAGGAAATTACATTATTTTCAAAGCAATAGAACCAAGGTTACGGGTTGTGCCATCAGGACCTTTCGCCTTTATATCTTCAAAATAAATTCTTTGACCTCTACTTGCGCTATTAAGCATAGTGGTCATTTTTGCACTATACTTTGATCCGGTAGTACATTTCAGAAACAAGGTCACCGGCTTTATTCATAGTTAAAGTAAAACTTGTGATCTGAAAATACAAATCAAAATCAAAATTATCCATTTTTGGTATTATGCCCCCTGATGCGATCAAAGTACCTTTAGCAATTGGTCCACCTTTAACTCCTCCAACATAAGCAACGGGATCAGGAACACGTTTTACACGAAACTTCATAGAACCCATTGAACGGGAAGCAGCACCCATTTTAGCACTAACATTTACCATACATTCCTGGGTAGGTGTTGTAACTTTTACAGTCCACATACCATTTCCTGCAGCACGTGTAATAGTACCACCACCGCCTGTGACTGAAGCAGTCACTTGTTCATTTGAAGCTCCGGGAACTGAAATAGAAACCGGATTATCAACTCCAATGTAAAATACATTCATTTTAGTTGGGGAGATTGTTGCAGAAGGGGTTCCAACAACATATTCGCTGTTAAAAGGATATGATTTTTCAGCTCCATCAGCACCTTTAATTTTAATTAACCCCCCGAATTGTTTAATGCCAGGACCACCGGCAGGAAATTTCAATTTGCCTACTCCACCAACACCCTCAACAGTCGTTTGCGGTCCTGAAATTACGTTAGTATTTGTATCAACGCCAGAACCAACAATAATCGTAGGTGTTTGCTTTGTATCGAAAGCTGCCACAAAAATATCTGCTTCATAAGTTTCACCAGTTAATACATAATTACTTTTGGCGACTACTTTTGCACCAATTTTATCAAATTTAAAGTCCTCACCACTAACTGCAGTTAACTAATGCATTTAATAACATCGAATTCAGCATTTTTAACTTCAAGGATCAGTTTATTCAATATTACAACATTGGCTGTTAGAATTGTTCTATAAAAATGATGTATTTCCCAATTTCTTTCTTTACCGCTCGCATCTTTATAAGGTCCCTTTAGTTTCTAGACCTAATTTCATAGTGTTACGATATTTAGGGTCGAGTAAATTTAACATTGCGGTTTTATAAGCTTCAATTTTTCCTTTTAGTATTGAAGCTCTTCCACCAGCACCTGTCGGTGAATCTGCCAATAAAATATCGGGTACCTTCATTATATTTATCGCGTGCAGCTATTGCCCTAAGATTAACATTTTTGCATTCTTCCTTTGAAAGTTTGCTCTCGGCAGCAATTACTTCTATTTTAGCATTTTCAATAAAATCAACAAGCTCTTTCGACATTTTTTTTGCCTCCATTGCTTTTTCATAATAAGGTAAAACTTTTGCTTGTTGATTTGTAAACTTTTGTTTTTCAAATTGATTATAAGTTCCTTCAACTTTTTTATCAAAATTTTCGTTAGTAACAATCAACCCTTCATTAACTACAAGAAATGAGTCTAATATTTCTTTAGACACATTGAGTGCCAAAAGCGCAGTTAATACAAGATACATCATCGATATCATTCTCTGTCTCGGGGTTTCCGGACAATTTGTTGCACCCATATTATGCTCCTATTTTTTTATTTATACCTAAATTAGTAATAATTAACCTTGTTTTACATTCATTGCAGTCAGCATATTACCATATACCTGATTAAGGGCAGCCACATTTTTGGCCAAAACACTAACCTGATCTTTATACCTTGCAGTACCTTCGACTGATTCGTTAAGATTAGCCAGAAATCCATCAATGCTTTCTTTCATTTGTTTACTCTTTTCAAGCTGATCTGATGAACTTTTAACTTGCAATTCGTAATACTGAATTAAGTTCTGATAAATTTTTTGACATTCTTTGAATTTGCTCACCATAGGCTTTTCCATCAACAGCGGAAAAATCAATGGCATCAGCAGATTTGGTCAATGATTCAGCAGATTTTGCATATTTATCAGCAAACTATGTGCTGATTCAGTAGCAATTTTATACTATTAACATATTCATCGGTTGCGTTAATATCTTTCTTAATATTTTCAGCAACCTGATTGTATGCACCAGCTAAGGTTACTTAGCAGTAGCAGAAGCAGTTTTAATATTCTTTGAAAATTCCTCAGTGTTTTGCAATATCTTTTTCTAAAGCACTGGCTGTTTTATTATAAGCCTCTGAAAGGTTTTTAACAGAACCTGAAGCGATATTAAGACTTGCAACATAACCATCGGTAGCAACGGCTGCATCGGCAACACCAGATAACTTCTTAGCATTATCACTCAGATGTCTCATGCCGTCCCCCAAACTGGCTATAAGTTCCGGGCCGATTTTTGCATCATCAAGCATTTTATCAAGTTCCTGTGTAAGAGATTTTTTTGATCCTTTTTTAATCCAGATCTTCCATACCTGCTAATTCAGGATATACTAATGACCAGTCATATTCGACATGAAGTGGCTCAAAAGCCGAGAAAAAGAAAATACATGCTTCAGTTCCTAATCCGGCAATTAACAGATAGTCGGCTCCTGGATAGTGATTGATTTTGAATAATGCACCAAGAATAACTACTGATGCACCCCAGCCATATAATTTGGCCATGAATTGTTTGTAACCCTTACTTCTTACTAAATTATAAAGTCCCATAATTTAATTTTTTGTTTTTTGGTTAATACTATATGATTATTATTTACTTACTATTTATATACATTTGATGAACTTGCTCCATCATCAATATGACGCCCAAGATATGTCTGAACACATCGGAATCCAACATAACATTTTGCAGTATCCTGATATTCATAGGTTCTTGTGCCAACCTGCATATAATATCCAATATCTTTCCATGAACCACCACGAATAACTTTTCGTTTTAATACTTCAGGATCATTTTTCTTGGCTTCATATGAATAATTCATATTCAGGTCGTGTGCAAAATTATATGCTGATTCATCAAAAGCATCATGACACCATTCAGCTACATTACCACCCATATCATAAAGTCCAAAATCATTTGGTGCAAAATGTGCAACAATTAAAGTTTGTACACCACCATCATCAATATAATTTCCTCGTAAAGGTTTGTAGTTACCCAGAAAACATCCGTTACTGTTACGAATATAAGGACCACCCCATGGATAAGGACTTTGGTCAAGACCACCACGTGCAGCCCATTCCCATTCAGATTCGGTTGGCAAGCGGAAATCATTAACTCTATATTCTCCACCTGCCTCCAGATAATCATTCAACATATTAGATCTCCAGATACAGAATGCACGGGCTTGTTTCCAGCTAACTCCAACTACAGGATAATTATCATAAGCAGGATGAACAAAATAGTTTAACATTGGTTCATTATAAGAATAGGTGAAATCATGAACCCAGCAAAGAGTATCAGGATAAACATTAATAACATCTTTTTTAATAAATACAGATCTGTCTTTTACTCCTTGCGGGCGATTGGATAAACTTGACAGATCATGATCAGCCTGTTCCTGAACAGTTAGTTACTTCTTCAGAAGTAAAATCTTTACGTGCAGCTGCTTTGTAATCAACCCAGTAATAAACATAATTAAGTTCGCGGGAATCAATTTCTTTTCTTCTGAAATATCTTTCATGTTCAGGCATCATCAATGGCTGTAATAGCTTCAAGCTGATCCTGTTCCAAATCATCCCATTTAATTCGGGTATCCCAATTCAAATGATGAGGATCAATAGGTTCACCATATTTATCTTCTTCAATCCACCAATCTTCTGGAGCAATTGTACCCAATAA
>CAVXVH010000017.1:0-280031 GCA_963765065.1 uncultured beta proteobacterium
CAGGGCGACCTGCTGCCGCTGGGAAGTTCCTTGAGCGTGGCCTCGACACGCCGCGAGAGCTCGGCGCGCTCGTACTTCGTCCACCTCGCAGGCGAGCTCCGGCGCCGCGTCGGCCGCCACGGTCGCCGGCCTGCGCTTGCGCGCCGGCAGGTGGTCGAGGCGGCATTGGCGGTCACTCGATACAGCGACGCCGGGAGCGTTGAACTCCCGTCCGTTGTCGCGGCAGCCCTGTTGAACACCTTGATCACCACCTCCTGAGTCACGTCCTGCGCTTCGTGGGATCGTCGACGATCCGCAGCGCGAGGTTGTAGATCGACGTCGCATACGCCGCGTGCACGCCTCGTAGGCCTGGGTTCGCCCATACGGAGTCCCGCGACCGGCGCCGACTCGTCGACGTAGCCTTCAGGGCCGTCCGCACTGTGGCTCCCGCGCCTTGATCTGCGCACCATCTCTCCAGACGTCGGACTCTCAACAACCTTAGCACCGGTTGCGGAACAGATGTGGAGAAAGCGTTCGGAGGCGTGACGCGTGCCGGAGCGTAAGGATTCGAGACCCCGGCGTCTTGGGGAACAAGAAGGCCGATCACTCACCTGGCGGCCCCCATGAAGAAACTGATCGTGACGGTGGCCGTGCTGGCACTGGCCCTCATGCTCGCGCCCGCGGCGTTCGCCGGCGACGGCACCTGCGACGGCAGCGGCGGCGGCGACTGCACCGGCACCCAGTCGCAGACCCAGACCCACAAGCGCGCGCACAACGTCGAGTACTCTGAACGGGACCGTGCAGAACGGCCGACGACGGCCTCGACCCTCTCCGTCTTCGTCAAGCAGTGCAACCACCGGACGCGCGCCTACAAGGGCGACGTCGTGACCGTCACCGTGACGGCGACGACCAGGCTCTACCGGCGCACGGTGGACGGCAAGCTCCTCGTCGTCACCCTCGCGGACTTCAAGGCGGGCGACCCCATCACGTGGTCGGCAAGCTGAGCAGGCCGACGCGGCCAACCCATGTTCACCGCGTCCCGGATCACCCTGCGCCCCGCAGTGGGAACCTGTACGACCTGCTCGACTGAGCCACCGGCCGTTCGCGTAACGGCGGCGGCGGAGTGCTCGACCGTCGCCGCCGTCTGCCCCACGGGCGCCGGGGCCTCCCGCAGCCCCGCCCCGGCCGTCACCGCCCCGGCGCCCAGCCCGACGCACTCCTGCCAGCGTCTTCGCGCCGGGGCCGATCATCTCTTGGGAGGCTCCTCGTCCCTGAGGACGAAGAACTCCTGCTCGCGGAACAAGCGCAGGCAGGCGCTCGCGACTCGCTCGTCGTAGCGGACGCCACTCCCGGCCTCGATCTCGCTCAACGCCGCTCGATGCCGATCGCGGCCGGTAGGGCGGTCCGACGAAACCGCGTCCAGCCGCCCCGGAGCGCCGTCACCCACGGCAAGCGCCCGCCGAAGCTGTCCGCGTTGAACGCGTGCCACCGCCTCGAGGGACCTGCCCTCTACGCCGTCCCCGAACACGCCGAGCGCGCGGCGCCGGAGGGCGGGACGGAGTCGAGCGCGCAGTCCGGGGCGAGATGCACGACGAACTCACCGGTGTCCGAACAGGCACTCGAGGATCGGCGCGGCGCCTGGCCTCGTCCGAGTCCTCCTGCAGAGTCACCGGTCCAGAGCAACAACGCCCAGGCGGAGAGCGCCTCCTCGGTCTCGTCCCCGACGCGGGGAAGACACCGGGCAGGCCACGACGCACACCCACACCGGCTCGCCGTCCGTGGGCGACAGGGTAATCCTCGAACGCGCGGACGTGGGGTTCTCCCGCCCTTCCGCTGCGATCAGCCGGCATGAAGTCGTCCCAGTCTGGGCCGGGGTGTTCGTCGCCTGAGGCCCTGAGGAGATCGAGGAACGGGCGGTCGGCGGCGAGCAGCGCGGCGTCGGCCGTGATGACGGCCAGCGGCTCGGGTGCGGCAGGATACCCGACCACCTTCCGCGAGCTGGCGCAGGCGCAGCCTGACGGTGTCCGGACACGCCCGTTGAGCCAGTCGATGTGCCTGCAGGATCGAAGTCATCACAGCAGGTATCGGCGGGGACGCTCGCCGAAACGGCTCCGCCCGTCGTCCCGGCCGCCAAGTGGTGCCTGAACGGACAACGTGCCGAGGACCGATGCGCAGCGGCTCGGCCATCGTCACTGCATGAAGTTGAGCCAGACCCACAGCACGATCACCGCGCCGACGATCGACATCACGAGCCCGGCGGGCTGGAAGCCGGCCTTGCCGCGCGAGAAGAGCGTGCCGATGAATCCGCCCACCAGCGAACCGACGATGCCGAGCACGGCGGTGGCGATCCAGCCCATGGCCACCGCGCCGGGGTAGAAGAAGCGCGCGAGCGCGCCGATGACGAGGCCGAGGATCACCATCCAGACGAAGTTCATGAGTGTCATGACGCCTCCTTGACGTTGTCTTGACGTGCCCGCGGCCGCGCGGGCGGTGCGGCAGGGCATGCTAGCACGCACGCCTGACGCGCGTGACGGTCCGCCCGGATCGCGCAAGCGCTGACACGAAACCTGCGAAAATGGCGCCCGGCCGCCGCGTTGCCCGCGGCAGGGCCGCGTCCCGCGCGGTGGGACGTCGACAGGGGAGCAGGGGAGCATGGCAGGTGCCACCGGAAAAGGCGCGACGCGCGCGCAACGCCTGCTCGCGCTCTATCGCACGATGCTGCGCATTCGCGCCTTCGAGGACGCCGCCGAGGAAGCGAGCCGTGGCGGGGTCGCGGTGCTGGGCCAGCAGATGCACGCCACGCCCGCCCACGTGCGCGGCCCGCTGCATCTGTCGACGGGGCAGGAGGCAGTGGCCGCGGGCGTGTGCGCGAATCTCGCGCGCGCCGACTACCTGACGTCGACGCATCGAGGCCACGGCCACACCATCGCGAAGGGTGGCGACCTCGCGCGCATGATGCTCGAGCTCTACGGCCGCGACGGCGGGCTGTGCGGCGGTCGCGGCGGGTCCATGCACATCGCCGATTTCGGCGTGGGCATGCTCGGCGCCAACGGCGTGGTCGCCGCCGGACTGCCGATCGCCGTGGGTGCTGCGCACTCGATCCGCATCCGCGGCGCGCGCGAGATCGTCGCGTGCTTCTTCGGCGACGGCGCGATCAACCGCGGGCCGTTCGGCGAGTCGCTCAACTGGGCGCAGGTCTGGAAGCTGCCGGTGCTGTTCGTCTGCGAGGACAACCGCTGGTCGGCGACGACGGCGACCGGCCCGTTGACCGCAGGCGAGGGCGCGGCGGCGCGGGCGCGCGCCTACGGTATCGAAGCCGTGGCCGTCGACGGCAACGACGTGGCGGCGGTCGACGCCGCGGCGGCGGCGCTGGTCGCCGACGTTCGTGCCGGCGCGGGCCCCCGCCTGCTGCACGCCGTCACCTACCGCGTGAAGGGCCACGTGTCCGTCGATCCGGCGGCGTACCGCGATCCGGTCGCGCATCAAGCGGCAATCGCCGACGATCCGATCGCGCGTGCCCGCGCGCGGCTCGCCGAGCTGGGTGTCGCGGTCGACGCGCTCGAGACCGTCGAGCGCGAGGCGCGCGCGGAGATCGCCGCCGCGACCGCTGCGGCGGCTGCCGCGCTGCCCCCGCCGTCGCAGCGGGCGTATTCGGAAATCCAGGACTGCGGCGCAGGCCGCTGGCACTCGTGACGACGACGACCTACGCCCAGGCTGTCGCGGACGCGCTGGCGCGCGCGATGCGCGCGGATTCGCGCGTCGTCGCGCTCGGCGAGGATCTCGGACGCGGCGGCATCTTCGGCCAGTACCGCGGCCTCGCCGCCGAGTTTGGTGCCGAGCGCGTGATCGATACGCCGATCTCGGAAGCGACGATCATGGGCGCCGCCGTGGGCATGGCGCTCACCGGACTGCGGCCGGTGGTCGAGATGCGCGTCGTCGACTTCGCGCTGTGCGCGATCGACGAGATCGTCAATCAGGCCGCGAAGAACCGCTTCATGTTCGGCGGCCAGGGACGGGTGCCGCTCGTCGCGCGCCTGCCCTCCGGCATCTGGTCGGCATCCGCCGCGCAGCACTCGCAGTCGCTGGAAGCGTGGTTCGCGCACATCCCGGGTCTGGTCGTCGTCGCGCCCGCCACGCCTCAGGACAATGCTGCGCTGCTGCAGGCCGCGATCGATTGCGGCGACCCCGTGATCTACCTCGAGCACAAGGAGTTGTGGGGCGAGGAGGGCGACGTCGATCCGGGCGTGCGGGTCGAGCTCGGACGCGCGTGCGTTCGCCGCGCGGGGAGCGACGTGACGCTCGTGGCCTGGAGCAAGGCGGTGCACTGGGCGCTCGCGGCGGCCGCGGAGGCCGCGACGCGCGGGATCGACGTCGAGGTGATCGACCTCCGCACGCTCTGGCCCTGGGATCGCGACGCGGTGCTCGCCTCCGCGGCACGGACGAAGCGCCTGCTGGTCGTGCACGAAGCGGTGGAGGTCGCAGGGTTCGGCGCGGAGATCGCCGCGACCGCCGCCGAAGCGCTCGGCATCCGCGTCGCCCGCCTGGGCGCGCCGCGAATACCCGTCGGCTACGCCGCGACGCTCGAGGCCGAGGCGCGCCTCACGCCCGGCGCCATCCTGCGCAAGCTAGAATCGCTGACCGATCGGGCACACCCTGCGATGCCCGGCAGCCCCTGAACGCCCTCAAGGAGAGAGATCCATGCGCCGTCCTGCCCTCAAGACACTCGCCCTCGCGCTCGTCGCGCTGGCGCTGCCGACGTCGTCCGCGCTCGCACAGACGGCCTACAAGCCGGAGTACAAGCTGTCGACCGTCGTCGGCCCGGCGTTCCCCTGGGGCAAGGGCGGCGAGATCTGGGGTGATCTCGTGCGCGAGCGCACCAAGGGGCGGATCAACATCAAGATGTATCCGGGGGCCTCGCTCGTGAACGGCGACCAGACGCGCGAGTTCACCGCGGTCCGCCAGGGCGCGATCGACCTCGCGATCGGCTCGACGATCAACTGGTCGCCGCAGATCAAGGAGCTCAACCTGTTCTCGATGCCGTTCCTCGCCCAGGACCACGCGGGTCTCGACGCGCTGACGCAGGGGGCGGTCGGCAAGGAGATCTTCGCCCTCGTCGACAAGGCGGGCGTCGTGCCCCTGGCGTGGGCGAGAACGGCTTCCGCGAGCTCACCAACAGCAAGCGCGAGATCCGCAGGCCGGACGACATGAAGGGCCTCAAGTTCCGCGTCGTCGGCTCGCCGATCTTCAACGACACGTTCACCGCGCTCGGCGCCAACCCGACGCAGATGAGCTGGGCCGACGCGCAGCCTGCGCTCGCCTCGGGCGCCGTCGACGGCCAGGAAAATCCGCTGCACATCTTCACCGCGGCGAAGCTCCACAACGTCGGACAGAAGTACGTCACCGTCTGGGGCTACCTCGCCGACCCGCTGATCTTCGTCGTCAACCGGGACGTCTGGAACTCGTGGACGCCCGAGGACCGCGAGATCGTCCGGCAGGCGGCGCTCGACGCCGGCAAGCAGGAGATCGCGATTGCGCGCAAGGGGCTCTCCGCCGCCGATGACGCGATGTTCAAGGAAGTCGCGGCGATGGGCGTCACCGTGACCCGGCTCTCTCCCGCCGAGAAGGACGCGTTCGTCAAGGCCACCCGCCCCGTCTACGACAAGTGGACGCAGACCGTCGGCTCGGACCTCGTGAAGAAGGCGGAAGCGGCCGTCGCCGCACGCCGCAAGTGACCCAGGAGTCCGGAACGCCGGCCGGGACGGGGATGCCCGCGCCGACCGGTCGCGTTCCGGAGGCGGACGAGTTCGTCCCGCCGCTGACGGTCCCGCCCGAGGATCGTCCGCGGATCGGCACCGGCGTCGAGGAAGGCATCGCGGCCGTCGCGATGGCGCTCGTCTGCGTCATCACGTTCGGCAACGTGCTGGTCCGCTACTTCACCAACGCCTCGTTCGCGTTTACCGAGGAGTTCTCGGTCTTCCTGCTGGTCGTGCTGACGCTCGCCGGTGCCTCCGCGGCGTTCGCGCGCAACCGGCACATCCGTATGGAGTACTTCGTCGGCAAGCTGCCGCCGCGTGCCCATCGCGCCGTCGAGGTGTTCGTCACCGCGTGCGGGCTGGTGCTGTTCGCGGTGATCGCCTGGTACGGCGTCAAACTGCTCGAGGACGACTGGCAGTACGGCACGACCTCGCCGGGCATCGGCGTGCCGCAGTGGATCTACACCGTCTGGTTGCCGGTGTTCAGCGCGGTGATTGCATTGCGCATCGCCGGGCGCCTGGTGCGGCTGCTGCTGCCCGTTCGCTGAACGGGCGCGCGCCGCCAGCGACCCTGCCGACGATGCTCGCCGAAGGCAGCCTGATCCTCCTCGGCGGGTTCGCGCTGCTCCTGCTGCTCGGGGCGCCGCTGGCCGTCGGGCTCGGCTTCGTCGGCACGCTCGTCATCCTGCGGGAAGGGCTCGGCATCATGTCGGTGCCGACCAACGTCTACACCGGCATCGCCAAGTACCCGCTGCTCGCGCTGCCGGTGTTCATCCTCGCCGGCATGATCTTCGAGCGCGCGGGCGTCGCCGAGCGGCTGGTGCGCTTCGTGTCCGTGTGCGTGGGCAACCGCGCGGGCGCGCCGGCGCTTGTCGCGATCCTGGTCTGCATGTTCCTCGGCGGCATCTCCGGATCGGGTCCGGCGGACGCCGCCGCCGTCGCGATGGTGATGATCCCGGGCATGGCAGCGCAAGGCTATCCGCGCGCGTTCTCGGCGAGCCTGATCGCGGCCGCCGGCTCCACGGCGATCCTGATTCCGCCGTCGCTCGCGTTCATCGTCTACAACATCCTCGTGCCGCAGGCATCGATTCCGGCACTGTTCGCGGCCGGCATGATCCCGGGCATCCTCGCCGGCCTGTCGCTGCTCGTGCCGGTGCTCTGGCTGTCGATCCGGCACGGCTGGGGCGGGCAGGCGGCGCGCGCGGAAGGCGGGTTCTGGCGCACGTTCCGCGAAGCGGTGTGGGGCCTGATCGCGCCGGTCATCATCCTCGGTGGCCTGCGGCTCGGGCTGTTCACGCCCACCGAGGCGGCGGTGGTCGCTGCGTTCTACGGGCTCTTCGTCGGCTTCGTCGTCTATCGCACGCTCGACCTGCGCAAGCTCTATGCGGTGCTCGTCGAGTCCGCCGAGATCTCGGCGGTGGTGATGATCATCGTCGCACTGGCGAGCGTGTTCGCCTACGCGGGATCGACGCTCGGTGCGTTCGATGCCTTCGCCAAGCTGCTGCTCGGCTTCACGACGAGCGAGGCGGCGATGCTGGCGATGATCATGGTCATGCTGCTGATCGCCGGGATGCTGCTCGATGCCATCTCGATCTTCCTCGTGTTCCTGCCGATCCTCGTGCCGATCATGCGCACGTTCGGCTGGGATCCGGTCTGGTTCGGCGTGCTGATGACGATGAACATGGCGATCGGCCAGTTCACGCCGCCGATGGCCGTCAACCTCATGGTGACGAGCCGGATCGCCGGCGTCACCATCGAGTCGACCGTGCGCTGGGCGCTGTGGATGGTCGCGGCGATGCTGCTCGCCCTGGTCGCGGTCGCGGCCTTCCCCGGCCTTGCGACCTGGCTGCCGCGGCAGCTCGGCTACTGACGCGTCGCGGAAACGACGACGGCGCCCGGGGGCGCCGTCGTCGCTCGCCGAGTCTAAGGCGTTACTTGACGAGCTGTGCCAGTTCGCCGGTCTGGTACTTGCGGGCAACCGCCGCGAGCGGCAGCGGCTTGATCTTCGAGGCCATGCCGGCGCAGCCGAACTGCTGGTAGCGCTCCTTGCAGATCGCCTTCGCGGCCAGCATCGCGGGCTTCAGGTATTCGCGGGGGTCGAACTTCGACGGATTCTCGCGCAGGAACTTGCGGATCGCCGCGGTCATCGCGAGCCGGATGTCGGTGTCGATGTTGACCTTGCGCACGCCGTGCCTGATCCCTTCCTGGATCTCCTCGACCGGGACGCCGTAGGTCTCCTTCATGTCGCCGCCGTTGTCGCGGATGATCTTGAGCAGGTCCTGCGGCACCGACGAACTGCCGTGCATCACCAGGTGGGTGTTGGGGATGCGCCGGTTGATCTCCTTGATGCGCTCGATCGCAAGGATGTCGCCGGTCGGCTTGCGGGTGAACTTGTAGGCGCCGTGCGACGTGCCGATCGCGATCGCCAGCGCGTCCAGCTGCGTGCGCTTGACGAAGTCGGCGGCCTGGTCGGGGTCGGTGAGCAGCATCTCGCGGGTCATCTTGCCATCCGCGCCGTGGCCGTCTTCCTTGTCGCCCTGCATCGTCTCGAGCGAGCCGAGGCAGCCGAACTCGCCCTCGACGGTGACGCCGCGCGCGTGGGCGAGCTCGACCACCTTGCGCGTCACGTCGACGTTGTAGTCGTAGTCGGCGATGGTCTTGCCGTCCTCCTTGAGCGAGCCGTCCATCATCACGCTGGAGAAGCCCAGCTTGATCGCCGATTCGCACACCGCGGGCGACTGGCCGTGGTCCTGGTGCATGACCACCGGGATGTTCGGGTAGCTCTCGACGGCGGCCTCGATCAGGTGGCGCAGGAAGATCTCGCCCGCGTACTTACGCGCGCCGGCGGAGGCCTGCATGATCACCGGGCTGTCGGTCTCGGCGGCCGCCGCCATGATCGCCTGCACCTGCTCGAGATTGTTGACGTTGAACGCGGGCAGGCCGTAGTCGTGCTCGGCCGCGTGGTCGAGAAGCTGTCGCATCGAAACGAGGGGCATGGCGATCCTCCGGTGACGTTGACGCAAGGCGGCCACCACGAGCGCGGCGCCGCCGGATGCGGATGATTCTAGCGCGCGTCAAGCGCGCGGACCCGGACCTAGGTCACATCCCGGTACCGGCGAATGCAGGTGTCCAGAACAACGTCGGGATCGGTCTTCCACCAGCGGGTCGAGAAGATCTCGACCTCGTGGAAGCCCCGATAGCCGGCCGCCTCCATCCACTGCCGGATTTGCGGCAGGTCGATGACGCCGTCGCCCATCATGCCGCGGTCGTTCAGGAGGTCGGTGGTCGGCACCAGCCAGTCGCAGAGATGGTGCGCGAGCAGGCGCTTGTGCGCGCCGGCGCGGGCGATCTCGCGCGCGAGGTGCGGGTCCCACCAGAGGTGGTAGACGTCGATGACGACGCCGAGCGACCCGTCGTCCTCCGGCGCGAGCTCGTCGCAGACGTCGTTGGCCTGTGCGAGCGTGTTGATGCAGGCGCGGTCCGCCGCGAACATCGGGTGCAGTGGCTCGATTGCGAGCGGCATGCCGGCGGGGCGTGCGTACTCGAGCAGCTCGGCGATGCCGTCGCGCACCATGCGCGCGCGCGCCGGCCAGGTCCTTCGACACCGGGCGACCGGCCGCGTCCTTCGGCAGCCCGCCGACGACCAGCACGAGGCACCGCGCCCCGAGCGCCAGCGCCTCGTCGACCGCGCGGCGATTGTCGTCGCGGGCGGCACGCCGACCGGCGGCGTCGACGGCGGGAAACATGCCGCCGCGACAGTAGCCCGTGACGACGAGGCCGTGCTCGCGGACGCGCTGCGCCGTGGCGATCAGGCCCGCGTTGGCCACCTGGTCGCGCCACGGCGAAATGCCGCGGATGCCGTGGCGCGCGCAGCCCTCGACGATCTGGTCCATCGTCCACTGCGCACGCACCGTCGCCGTGTTGAGCGACAGCAGCGAGTGGATCGGGAGCGGTCATCGCGAGCCTTCGAGGGGCGGCACGTCCACCCACCTGCGTTCGACCCAGCTCCGCTGGCCGAGTTCGGCGAGCTGCACGCCCTTGGCGCCCTCGAGCAGGTTCCAGGGGAACGGCGTGCCGGCCACGACGTGGCGCGAGGAACAGCTCCCACTGCGCCTTGAAGGCGTTGTCGTAGCTCCGGTTCGTCGGCATCTTCTGCCAGCCGTCGAAGAAGTCGATCGTCTGCTCGATGTCCGGGTTCCAGACGGGCTGCGGCGTGGCCGCGCGCGGCTGGATCCAGCAGTCGCGGAGCCCGGCGACGGCCGAGCCCTGCGTGCCGTCGACCTGGAGGGTCAGCAGGTCGTCGCGACGCACGCGCGTCGCACCAGCTGCTGTTGATCTGTGCGATCACGCCGCCTTCGAGCTCGAACGTCGCGTAGGCCGCGTCGTCCGCGGTCGCGGCGTAGGGCCGGCCGCGCTCGTCGACGCGCTGCGGGATGTGCGTCGCGCCGAGGCACGACACCGCCTTGACGTCGCCGAACAGGTTGTCGATCACGTAGCGCCAGTGGCAGAGCATGTCGACGATGATGCCGCCGTCGTCCTCCTTGCGGTAGTTCCACGACGGCCGCTGCGCCGGTCTGCCAGTCGCCCTCGAACACCCAGTAGCCGAACTCGCCGCGCACCGAGAGGATGCGGCCGAAGAAGCCGGAATCGATCAGCAGCTTGAGCTTGATCAGGCCCGGCAGCCACAGCTTGTCCTGCACGACGCCGTGCTTCACGCCGGCCGCTTCGGCGCGGCGATGGAGGTCGAGCGCATCCTGCAGCGTCGTCGCCGGCGGCTTCTCGACAGTAGACGTGCTTGCCGGCGTCGATCGCCTTCCGCGTCAGCGCGGCGCGCAGGCCCGTCGACGCGGAATCGAAGTAGACGTGGTTCTGCCTGTCGGCGAGCGCCGCGTCGAGGTCCGTCGTCCAGCGCAGGTCGCCGTGGGCCTTCGCCAGCGCGGCGAGCTTGTCGGCGTTGCGCCCGACGAGGATGGGGTCGGGCACGACGACGCGGCCGTCGTCGAGGCGCAACGCCGCCCTGCGCGCGGATCGCGCACATCGACCGCACCAGGTGCTGGTTGGTGCCCATGCGTCCGGTGACGCCGTTCATCACGATGCCTATGCGGACGGTTTCCATCGATGCTCCATGCATTCAGCGGGAAGGGGAGAGCGCCTCGAGGAGGCCTCGCACGTAGCCTGCGGCACGTGCCGCGCAGGCCGGGCCGTCGGGGACGTATTCGAAGGGCTCGATCGCGATGTCGCCGTCGTATCCGCCCGCAAGCAGTGCCGCGACGATCGGCGCGATGCGGTCGCTGCCCTGGCCGGGACCGCGGCGATTGCGGTCGTTCAGCTGCACGTGGCGTATCACGCCTTCCGGCAGCCAGCGGGCGAGAAGCTCGGGCGTGCTCGCGGTCTCGGTGAGCGCCGCGGACTTCGCGTCGAGCATCGTTGCGAGCGCCGGCGCGTCGACCTCGCGCACCAGCGCGACCGCCTCGTCGAGCGTATTGACCTGGTCGGTCTCGTCGCGAGGCAGCGGCTCGATGAGATAGATCACGCCGGCCTGCTGCGCGGCACGTGCCGCGGCGGCGAGCGCCTCGGCGATCCACGCGCGCGCCGTGGCGCGATCGATCCCGGGCGGCGTGCGTCGCTGTGCCGGCGAGCCGTGGACGAGATAGCGCCCGCCGAGCGCCGCACACAGGTCGACGATCCTGCGGATCGCGTCGATCGTGCGTGCGCGCACCGCGGCGTCCGGGCTCGTGATCGAGAGCCCGTCGGGCGTCACGAGCAGCCAGTGCAGCCCGGTGATCGCCACGCCGGCGTCGGCGGCCGCGTTGCGCACTGCGGCGATGCGCGCGGCCGGGAGCGCCAGCGGGTCGTCCGCAAGCGTGAACGGCGCGACCTCGAGGCCGTCGTAGCCGACCGCGGCCGCGAAGGCGCACTGCGCGGCGAAGTCGCGCTCGCGCAGCACCTCGTTGCAGAGCGCGAGCCTCATCGGGGTCCGGCCGCGGCGCTGCGGCGGAACAGGCGGCGCGAGAGCGTGCGCATCCACTCGAAGCGGAACAGCACGATGAGCACGATCGTGGCGCACAGCACCGCCGAGATCGGGCGGGTCACGAAGGGCGTCAGGTCGCCGTCGGAGAGCACGAGCCCGCGCCGCAGGTTCTTCTCGAGCAGGTCGCCGAGCACGATGCCCAGCACCAGCGGTGCCATCGGGTAGTTGAACTGCCGCAGCACGAAGCCGATCAGGCCGAACGCCACCATCACGTAGATGTCGAACAGGCGCCCGGCGAGCGCGAACGTGCCGATCGTGCACAGCACGAGGATGATCGGCACGATGACGGTCTTGGGCACCTGCAGCACGCGGATCATGAAGCGCGTCAGCGTGAGCCCGTAGAACAGGATGCCGATCGTCGCGAACATCATCATCGCTACGACGTCGTAGACGAACTTCGGCGCCTCGACCATGATCAGCGGGCCGGGGCGCACGCCGTGGATCAGCATCGCCGCGAGCAGCACGGCGGCGGGCGCGGAGCCGGGAATCGCGAGTGTCAGCACCGGGATGACCGCCCCGGGCACGGCGGCGTTGTCGCCGGTTTCGGCGGCCATCAGGCCGTCGATCGAACCCTTGCCGAACTTCTCCGGCTCCTTGCTCGCGCGTTTCGCGGCGGCATACGAAGACCACGCCGCGACGTCCTCGCCGACGCCGGGGATGATGCCGATGAACGTGCCGATGCAGCCCGAGCGCACGATCGTCTTCCAGTAGCCGGTGATGTCCCTGAGCTTCGGGATCACCGAGTCGAACGGGTTGATCTCGACCGGCCCCTGCCGGTCCTTGATCGACACGAGCAGCTCGGCGAGCCCGAACGCCCCGACGAGCGCCGGGACGAGCCCGATCCCGCCGGCCAGGTCGCGGTTGTCGAACGTGAAGCGCTCGTAGGCGTATTGGCGATTCCTGGCCGATCGCCCGCGACGAACAGGCCCGGCGACGCCGGCGATCCAGCCCTTCAGCGGATCGTTGCCCGTGAGCGTGCCGGAGATGACGACGCCGAACAGCGCGAGCCAGAAGAACTCGTAGGCGCCGAACTTGAGTGCCATCTCGCCGAGGATCGGCGTGAACCAGGCGAGGAAGAACATGCCGATCAGCGTGCCGAGCACGGAGCCCGACGTGGCGATGCCCATCGCGCGGCCGGCGAGCCCCTGCCGCGCGAGCTGGTGGCCGTCGATGCACGCCGCTGCGGATGCCGGCGTGCCCGGGATGTTGAGCAGGATCGCGGAGCGCGAGCCGCCGTAGATCGAGCCGACGTAGGTGCAGATGAGGATCATCAGCGCGAGGTTCGACTCGAGCTTCAACGTCATCGTCGTCATCAGCGTCAGGCCCATCGTGGCCGTGAGGCCGGGCAGCGCGCCGATGACGAGGCCGACCAGCGTCGAGGTCGCCACCCAGAACAGCGACTCGGGCGTCATGAACGACGCGATCGACTGGCCGAAGGCGACGAGACCGTCGAACATCTCAGTCCCGAAGGGCCGTCCCGAGGGACTGATCCGCCCCCATTGGGGGCAGCGAACGAAGTGAGCGTGGGGGCCGTTTCATCTCAGTCCCGAAGGGCCGTCCCGAGGGACGATCCGCCCCCATTGGGGGCAGCGAACGAAGTGAGCGTGGGGGTCGTTTCACGCTACGGCATCCGCACGAGGAACACGCGCTCGAACATCAGCGTGACGACCGCCGAGGTCGCCACGGCAACGATCGCCGCGATCAGCACGCCGCGTGCCGTCTGTCCGCGCGCGCGGCGTTCGGGCAGGTCGAACAGCAGCATGAACACGAACACGAAGGCCACGGTGACGAGCCAGAACGGCAGCCCGTGGCCGACGAGGACCAGCGTGTAGACGAGCGTGATGGCGATCGCCAGCGCGGCGCGCGCCAGCATGTCCCGCGCCCCTGCGTCAAGCCGCCAGGGCTCGCCGAAGCCGGCGACGGCCCCGCGCCGCACCGATCGCAGGAGCAGCACGCCGCCGAGGAACGCGATCAGCGCGCCGAGTATTCCCGGGACGAGCCCCGGCGCCGTGTAGGTCTTGGCACCGAAGCGCTCGAGACGGTCCATCGCCAGCGCACCGGCCACGATGGCGAGGCCCAGCGCGATCCAGACCAGCGCCGCGACGAAGTCGGCACGTGCCGAGGCACCCTGCGCGGGCTGGGTCATCGGGCTGCGGTTCGGGAAAGGGTTGCGGAAGACCGCGGCCGGCCCGCGCGGGCGGACCGGCCGGCGGTCGGGTGCGTCACGGCTTGGGAATGCCGATCGTGTCGGGCGAGACCTTGGCCTTGCCGGCGTCGAACTGCGTCCAGGCGTAGGCCTGCACCGCCGGGAACACGGCGGCCTGCGCCGCGTCGCCCGCCATCGGCGCGAACAGCGCGCCGCGCGAGACCGCGTACTTCTTCAGCGCCTCGGACTTGGCGATGTCGTTGGCCCAGATGCGGTCGAGCGTCTGCGTGACCTGCGCCGGCACGCCCTTCGGCACGAAGATCCCGAAGTAGTTGATCGGGTCCTTGAAGCCGGGCACGAACTGCGACAGCGGCGGGATGACGCCGACGCCCTCGATCTCGAGCGCCTTGTCGCCGACGACGGCGAGCGGGCGGATGCGCTTGGCACGCATCATCTCGGTCTGCTCGGCCGCGAGCTGGGTCGTGACCTCGACCTCGCCGGAGACGGTGGCGACGACCGCGGGATTGCCGCCGTCGTAGGTCACGTGCTTGTACTTGATGCCGGTGGCCTTGGCGATCGCCTCGATCGCGGAGTGGCCGCTCGAGTTGACGCCGGCGGTGGCGACCGCCGATCGCGCCCGGCTTGGCCTTCATCGCCGCCAGCAGCTCGTTCATGTCCTTGTACGGCGCGTTGGCGTTGACGCCGACGACCGCGATGTGCGCGACGTTGGTGTAGACGTTCCAGTCCTTGACGCTGGTGTCGAGCATGCCGAGCGTGCGGTAGGTGCCGAGGTCCTTCGCGGCGCCGGCGGTCCAGGTGTAGCCGTCCTTCGGCGACTCGAGCGCGTTCTTCGTGCCGATCGAGCCCGACGCGCCGGGCTGGTTCAGGATCACGACCTTCTGGTTCAGCGCCTTCTCGATCTCGGCGGCGGTGACGCGGGTCACCTGGTCCGTCGAGCCGCCGGCCGCCCAGGGTACGATGATCGTGATGGGCTTCTCGGGTTTCCACTGCGCCGCGGCCGGGGCTGCGACGACGAGCGCCAGACCGGCAGCGATGCCGAAGGCGAGGAGCGAGCGTTTGCTGCGGTTCATCTTGAGACCTCCTTGGGGACGAGTTTGCCGGAACGGCGCGGTGGCCGCGCCGTCCGGTCGTTGCTAACCGACTGGTTAATTATGCCAGCGCCGTGCCCACCGGGCGCCGCCGCGGGCGGACGCAGCGCGTCGAGAATCAGCGCGGTGACGTGGGCGAGGCGCTTCGCCTTCGCCGCGGGCGCGAGCAGGTCGCGTCCGAAGATCGTGGACAGCGTGTGCGCGTTCGACAGGTAGAAGTAGCCGAGTGCCGCGATCGACACGTAGAGCTGCACCGGGTCGACGTCGGCGCGGAACACGCCGGCGCGCGCGCCCCGGGCGAGCAGGTCGCCGAGCATCCCGACCAGCGGGGAATGCAGCGCCTGCACCTTGGTCGAGCGCCCGAGGTACCGGGCGCGGTGCAGATTTTCCGTGTTGAGCAGGGACAGGAACTCGGGATGCCCGATGAAGTAGCGCCAGGTGAACGCCACCAGCTCGCGCATGCCCTGCTCCGGCGGCAGGTGCTCGAGGTCGAGATCGCGTTCCGCGGTGCGGATGCGCTCGTACGCGCCCTCCAGCACGGCGAGGTAGAGCACTTCCTTGCCGCCGAAGTAGTAGTACAGCATCCGCTTGTTGGACTTCGCCCGCGCGGCGATCCGGTCCACCCGCGCCCCGGACAGCCCGTGCGCGGAGAACTCCTCGGTGGCGGCGGCGAGGATCGCGGTGCGGGTGCGATCGGCGTCGCGCACGGGAATCCTGCCGGCGTCCGCGGGGGCACGTCGGGCTCGGGCCATGGCGGCGTCGCGCGGCATGGGCGGATGGTAACCAGCCGGTTACTTGCCCGCAATGCGGCAGGTTGACGCCGGTCAAGGGTCCTGCGGCGATTCAGCGCCCGGCGCCGTGGAATCGGCAGCGTCTCGCCGGTCCTCGGGCTAGGCCTGCGCCGACCTCTGGGATCCGGCGTTCGCCGAGATCGTCAGGCCAGGTTGTCACCGACCCTTGGGATCTTGGCGACCGCCGGTTGCTCACGCAACCTTAACCTGCCGGCGCTTCGCTTGGCAGGTAAGCGTTCGCCGAGATCGTCAGGCCAAATTGTCACCGACCCTGACGATCTTCATCGTGTTGGTGCCGCCGGACTTGCCGAGCGGCTCGCCGATCGTGATGACGATGAGGTCGCCGAGCGCCACCTTGCCGCCGTCGATCAGCACCTGCTCCGCCGCTTCGAGCACCCGGTCCCGGTCGCCGGCCTGCTCGAGGTGCAACGGGCGCACGTTGCGGTAGATCGCCATCTTGCGCAGCGACGCGTGCTCGGGCGTGAGGGCGTAGATCGGGCAGCCGACGTTGAGCCGCGACATCCACAGCGCGGTCGAGCCCGATTGCGTCAGCGCGACGATCGCCTTCACCTTGAGGTGGTGCGCGGTGAAGAGCGTCGCCATCGCCACCGACTGGTCGATGCGCGTGAACGTGCGGTCGAGGAAGTCCCGGTCCAGCTCGATCGTGCTCGACTTCTCCGCCTCGGCGCAGATCTGCGCCATCGCCTCCACGGTCTCCAGCGGGTAGCGTCCGGACGCCGTCTCCGCGGAGAGCATCACCGCGTCGGTGCCGTCGAGCACCGCGTTGGCGACGTCCGACACCTCGGCGCGCGTGGGCACCGGGTTCTGGATCATCGACTCCATCATCTGCGTCGCGGTGATCGTGAACTTGTGGCGCTCGCGGGCGAGCTTGAGCATGCGCTTCTGCATGCCCGGCACCGCGGCATTGCCGACCTCCACCGCGAGGTCCCCGCGCGCGACCATGATGCCGTCCGAGGCGTCGATGATGTCCTCGAGCGCCACGATCGCCTCGGCGCGCTCGATCTTCGCCACCAGCTGGGCCCGTCCGCCGGCCGCGCGCAGCAGCTGCCGCGCCATGTACATGTCCTCGCGGCTCTTCGGGAACGACACCGCGAGGTAGTCGGCTTCGATCTCGACGGCGGTCTTGATGTCGTCCATGTCCTTTGCCGTGAGCGCCGGCGCCGACAGGCCGCCGCCCTGGCGGTTGATGCCCTTGTTGTTGGAGAGGACGCCGCCGACCTCCACCCGGGTCGTGATCCGCGGCCCTTCGACCCGCTCGACGGCGAGCCGGATCAGGCCGTCGTCGAGGAGCAGGATCGCGCCGCGGGCCACGTCCCGGGGAGCTCCGGATAGTCGAGGCCGACGCGCGTCGCGTCACCCAGCGCGCACTCGGCATCGAGCACGAACGTCTGGCCCGTCTCGAGCGTGACGCGACCGTCGGCGAACTTGCCGATGCGGATCTTCGGCCCCTGCAGGTCGGCCATGATGCCCACCTCGCTCCCGAGCGCCTGCGCGGCGGCGCGCACGTCGCGCGCGCGCTTCACGTGGTCCTCCTTCGTGCCATGCGAGAAGTTGAGGCGAACCACGTCGACGCCGGCGGCGAGCATGCGCGACAGGATCTCGGGGTCGCTCGACGCCGGGCCGAGGGTGGCGACGATCTTGGTGTTGCGGGGCATGGGGAAGGCGCGGCGCGGCGCGCGGAGAACGCGATGCGGCCGATGGTACGGGATTACGGCAACCGGCGTCATGCGGCGCGGCCGCCTCGACCCGCCGGTGGCCCGCCCGGGCGGCATGGACGCAACGGAGGCGACGGCGCCGCGGCCGCCGAACGCGTCCACGGCACCTCGCGCGGCGGCGTGCTACCCGGCGCGGGACTCGAGCATCGCGATGGCGGGCAGCTTCTTGCCCTCGAGGAACTCGAGGAATGCCCCGCCGGCGGTCGACATGTACGAGATGCGGTCGGTGAGGCCGAACTTGTTGATCGCCGCGATCGTGTCGCCGCCACCGGCGATCGAGAAGGCGTCCGAACTCGCGATCGCCTCGCCGATCGCCTTCGTGCCGCCGGCGAACGCGTCGAACTCGAACACGCCGACCGGCCCGTTCCAGACCACCGTCCCGGCCTTCACGAGCGCCGTCTTCAGGTAGGCGACGCTCTGCGGGCCGAGGTCGAGGATCATGTCGTCGGGCTCGAGGTTCTCGATCGCCTTCAACTCCGGCTTGGCGTCCGCGGTGAACGACTTGGCGACGACCGCGTCGATCGGGATCGGCACCTTGCCGGGGAACTCGTCCATGATCGCCTTGGCTTCGCCCACGAGGTCGGCCTCGACCAGCGACTTGCCGACGTGCCCGTGCACGGCGAGGATGAACGTGTTGGCGATGCCGCCACCCACGATCAGCAGGTCGACCTTCGCCGCCAGCGCGCGCAGGATCGTGAGCTTGGTCGAGACCTTCGAGCCGGCGACGATCGCGACGAGCGGCCGCTTCGGGTTCGCGAGCGCCTTGGTGAGCGCGTCGACCTCCGCGGCCATCAGCGGGCCGGCGCACGCGACGGGGGCCGCGAGTCCCATGCCGTGCGTCGTCGCCTCGGCGCGGTGTGCGGTGCCGAAGGCGTCGTTGACGTAGACGTCGCAGAGCTTCGCCATCCGCTTCGCGAGCTCCGGGTCGTCCTTCTTCTCGCCCTTGTTGAAGCGGCAGTTCTCGAGCAGCACGACGTCGCCCGGCCGCATCGATGCGTGCCACGGTCCGCCGTCGACCCAGTCGCGGACCAGCGGCACGGGCTGGCCGAGCAGCTCGGCGAGGCGCTTGGCGACCGGGGCCATCGAGTCGGCCTCGGAGAACTGGCCCTCGGTGGGCCGGCCGAGGTGGGAGGTCACCATCACGGCGGCGCCCCGCGCCAGCGCATCGCGGATGCCCGGCACGCTCGCGCGGATGCGCGTGTCGTCGGTGATCGCGCCGCCGTCGTCCTGCGGGACATTCAGGTCGGCGCGAATGAAGACGCGCTTGCCGGCGACGTCGACGTCGGAGAGGCGCTTGATGCTCATGGCGAATCCTCGCTGCGGTGCGGGTGGCGGGTGGCAGTTCGCTGGGGGCCCGGGCGGGCCCCCGAGCGGCGGTCCGGCTACTTGGCGATGACGCGGACCATCTCCAGCACCTTGCAGGAGTATCCCCACTCGTTGTCGTACCAGGCGACGACCTTGACGAACGTATCGTCGAGCGCGATGCCGGCGTCGGCGTCGAACACCGACGTGCAGCTCTCGCCGCGGAAGTCGGTGGCGACGACCTTGTCCTCGGTGTAGCCGAGCACGCCCTTCATCGCGCCCTCCGACGCGGCCTTCATTGCCGCGCAGATCTCCTTGTACGTCGCGGGCTTGGCGAGCTCGACGGTGAGGTCGACGACGGAGACGTCGGACGTCGGCACGCGGAACGCCATGCCGGTGAGCTTCTTGTTGAGCTCGGGGATGACCTTGCCGACCGCTTTCGCGGCGCCGGTCGACGACGGGATGATGTTCTCGAGGATGCCGCGGCCGCCGCGCCAGTCCTTGTTCGAGGGGCCGTCGACCGTCTTCTGCGTCGCCGTCGCGGCGTGCACCGTGGTCATCAGCCCGCGCTTGATGCCCCAGGTGTCGTTCAGCACCTTGGCCACGGGGGCGAGGCAGTTGGTGGTGCAGGAGGCGTTGGAGACGATCGCCTCGCCCTTGTACGTCTTGTGGTTGACGCCGTAGACGAACATCGGCGTCTCGTCCTTCGACGGCGCCGACAGGATGACCTTCTTCGCGCCGGCCGCGAGGTGCTTCTCGGCCGTGTCCTTGGTGAGAAAGAGTCCCGTGGACTCGATCACGACGTCCGCGCCCACGTCCCGCCACTTGAGCTCGGCCGGGTCCTTGACGGCGGTGAGGCGGACTTTCTTGCCGTTGACCACCAGCGTGTTGCCGTCGACGGCGATCGTGCCCTTGAACCGGCCGTGCACCGAGTCGTACTGCAGCATGTACGCGAGGTAGTCGGGCTCGAGCAGGTCGTTGATGCCGACGATCTCGATGTCGGGAAAGTCGCGGACCGCGGCGCGGAACACCATGCGGCCGATGCGGCCGAACCCGTTGATGCCAACCTTGATCGTCATCTTCTGTCTCCGGAAGTGTGCGGGTGAATGCCGATCGGAACGTTCGTTCCGAGCCGAATCAGTGCAGTGCCGCCATGCCGCCGCAGGCGGCGACCAGGCGGTCGAGGTCGCGAAAGCCGTAGCCCGCCTCGACGAGGTCGATGCCGTCCCACTGGAACGGCTGTTCGACGAGCAGCTCCGCGCCCAATGCCTCATAGAATGCACGGGCCGGGCGGTTCCCCGCGATGACCCACGTCAAAAGGGCCGTCGCGCCGTGCCCGCGTTGCGCGGCGGCGACGGTTCCGGCGAGCCGCCGCCCGATTCCGGTGCGACGGCGGTCGGCGGCGAGGTAGATCGCGGACAGCTCGGCATCGCAGGCGAGCTTGGGCGGCTCGAGCATGTGGCCGGCCGCGAAGCCGACCACCCTTTCGCCCTCCTCGGCAACGAACACCGAGAAGCGGCCCGGCGCGGCCTCGAGAATGCGGCGCCAGTGCGCCTCGCTCTCGTCGACCGACATGCCGTCGAGGTAGGCGTCGGGGATCATGCCGCGGTACGTCGAGCGCCACGCGTCGACGCGCACCCGCGCGATCGCCGGGGCGTCCGCGGCGGCGGCGACGCGCACGATCACCGGCGCGCCCGCGGCGCCGTCAGCCTTCACAAGGTTCCCTGACGGAGGTCACGGTGCGGACACGCGCCGCACGACGTCGGCGACGTGCTCGGCCGTGAAGCCGAAGTGCCGGAACAGCACGCCCGCAGGCGCTGACTCGCCGAAGCGATCGATGCCGACGACGTCCGCACGCGGGTCGTCGACGGCGCCCACGTACTTGCGCCAGAAGTCGGACACGCCAGCCTCGACCGCGACGCGCGGCACGCCGTACGGCAGCACGCCCGCGCGCCAGGCCGCGTCCTGCCGGTCGAAGGCGCTCGTGCAGGGCATCGACACCACGCGCACCGCGATGCCTTCGGCGGCGAGCGACGCCCGTGCGGCGAGCGCGAGCGGCACCTCGGAGCCCGTCGCGATCACCACCGCGCGGCGCGGCGGGGTGTCGGGGAAGTCGGCGAGCACGTAGCCGCCACGCTGGATGTCGTCCCGCGCCTGCGCGGTGCGCTGCGCGAACGCCACGTTCTGGCGCGACAGCAGCAGCGCGCTGGGGCCGTCGCGCCGGGCAATCGCGGTACTCCAGGCGACCGCGGTCTCGACCGTGTCGCAGGGGCGCCACACGTCGAGGCCGGGGATCAGGCGCAGCGAGGACGCGTGCTCGACCGCCTGGTGCGTCGGGCCGTCCTCGCCCAGCCCGATCGAGTCGTGCGTAAACACGAACACGTGGCGCACCCGCATCAGCGCGGCCATGCGCACGGCGTTGCGCGCATAGTCGCTGAACACGAGGAACGTGCCGCCGTAGGGCAGGAAGCCGCCGTGCAGCGCGAGCCCGTTGCCGATCGCAGCCATCGCGAACTCGCGCACGCCGTAGTTCACGTAGTTGCCGGTCGCGTCCCGCGACACGGCCACGCTGCCCGACCAGTTGGTGAAGACGGAACCCGTCAGGTCGGCGGAGCCGCCGATCATTTCCGGAAGGTGCGGTGCCAACGCCTCGATCGCCTGCTGCGACGCCTTGCGGGTCGCGACCGTCTCCGCCTTCGCCGCCTGGGCCTCGACGAACGCGCGCGCCCGCGTCGCGAAGTCGGTGGGCAGGTCGCCGTCCATCCGGCGGGCGAACTCGGCGGCGAGTTCCGGGTACGCGGCGCGGTAGGCGGCGAAGCGGGCCTGCCACGCGGCCTCGCGCCGTGCGCCGGCCTCGCGCTCGTCCCACGCCGCGCGCACGTGCTCGGGGATCTCGAACGGGGGATGCGGCCAGCCGATGGCCGCGCGGGTCGCCGCCACCTCCTTCTCGCCGAGGGCTGCACCGTGCGTGTCGGCGGTGCCGGCCTTGGTCGGTGCGCCTTTGCCGATCACCGTGCGGCAGCAGACGAGCGTCGGCCGCGCGTGCTCGCGCACGGCACCCGCGAGGGCGCGACGCACCGCCTCGACGTCGTGCCCGTCGACGTCGCGGATCACGTTCCAGCCGTAGGCCTCGAAACGTGCCGGCGTGTCGTCGGTGAACCAGCCCGCGACCGGCCCGTCGATCGAGATGCCGTTGTCGTCGTAGATGACCGCGAGCTTGGCGAGACCGAGCGTGCCGGCGAGCGAGCAGACCTCGTGCGAAAGCCCTTCCATCAGGCAGCCGTCGCCCGCGAACACCCAGGTGCGGTGGTCGACGATCGCGTGCCCCGGGCGGTTGTAGGTCGCGGCGAGCAGCTGCTCCGCGAGCGCCATGCCGACCGCATTGGCGAGTCCCTGCGACAGCGGGCCGGTGGTGGTCTCGACTCCGGGCGTGTGGCCGACCTCCGGGTGTCCCGGCGTCTTCGAGCCGAGTTGCCGGAACTGCCGCAGCTCGGCGAGCGGAAGGTCGTACCCTGTCAGGTGCAGCAACGCGTACAGCAGCATCGAGCCGTGCCCGTTCGACAG
Source organism: uncultured beta proteobacterium (assembly GCA_963765065.1). Taxonomy (GTDB): domain Bacteria; phylum Pseudomonadota; class Gammaproteobacteria; order Burkholderiales; family Casimicrobiaceae; genus VBCG01. The sequence continues at coordinate 22,412 of CAVXVH010000017.1, forward strand.
CACGAAGCGGTCGCGGTCCGGCCAGCGCGGATTGACGGGATGGTGCGACAAGCGGCCCTTCCACAGCGCGACGGCGATCTCGGCCATGCCCATCGGCATGCCGGGATGTCCGCTCTTCGCGGCCTCGACCGCGTCCATCGCGAGGGCGCGGATGGCGTTGGCGAGGTCGGCATCGCTCGCACGGCGCGAGGCACCTGCGCGGGTGGGAGAGTTCGGCATGGGCGCGGGGGATGGGGGAAAGGCGCCGCGCGCCGGGATGGCGGCGACAAAGCTTGAAATTATGGCGATCGGCACCATTTTGTGCAATAATTCAAGACTTTTCCGGCGCTTTGCGGCCGGTCCGACATGGCGTCGCCGCGCGTTCCGCGGCGCTGCCTCTCCATCGGGCCGGCACGCGCGGAAAAGTGCTTGGCTTGGGGGCCTTCCGTTTTCGGCGGGCCGTTTCCTTGGTGGGGTTGCCCTGTTTCCGGTGGCATCGAGCAACGAGCCGGGATGGGGCTTTTCCTTTTGGGGAGACGACTGATGGACGGAATCCATCTGCTGGGCGAGTGGTACGGGTGCTCGGTCGACGCGCCGGAAATGACGCGTGCGGAGGACCTGCGCCGGGCGTGCGTCGCGGCCGTCGAGGAAGTCGGCCTCACCATGGTCGGCGATCGCTTCCACCAGTTCGAGCCGCAGGGCGTGACGGGCGCGGTCATCCTCGCCGAATCCCACCTCGCGATCCACACCTGGCCGGAGATGGGCTCGGTGACCATCGACGTGTACGTCTGCAACTACACGACGGACAACACGGCGAAGGCCGAGCGACTGTTCCGTCTGCTCGAGCAGAAGCTCCACCCGACGCGCACGCACATCCAGGCCGTCCACCGCGGTGGCGTGAGCAGCTGACGCGCGTGGCCGACGAGCGCGACGCGCCGGGTCCCGACATCGCGCCCGGCGCGATGACCGAGTACCTCACCGACGACTGGGCGTTTTTCGTCCGCTCGGCGCGCGAGCTCGAGCGCTTCCGCTCGCCGTTCCAGTCCGTCGAGGTCCACGACAGCGTGCCGTTCGGCAGGCTGTTCCGGCTCGACGGCCACTTCATGACGTCCGAGCGCGACGAGTTCTTCTATCACGAGATGCTGGTGCACCTGCCCGGCATCGCGCATCCCGCACCGGAACGCGCGCTCATCGTCGGCGGAGGCGACGGCGGCTCGGCCGAGGAGCTCCTCAAGTATCCGACGATCAAGTCGGTGAAGCTCTGCGAGATCGATCTCGCCGTCGTCGACATCTCCCGCAAGCACCTTGCGAGCGTGCACAAGGGCGCCTTCGACGACCCGCGGCTCGAGCTCTGCATCGGCGACGGCTTCGCATTCGTGCGCGAAACGACCGAGCAGTTCGACCTGATCGTGCTCGACCTGACCGACCCGGGCGGCCCGTCGACGCGGCTCTACACGCCGGAGTTCTACCGGGCCTGCGCGGCGCGCCTCCGCCCGATGGGCGCGATGACGCTGCACATCGCGAGCCCCGTGGCCCACCCGTCGCGGGTCCGCGATGGGCTCGCGGCGCTGCGCGAGGCGTTCCCGATCGTCACGCCGTACCTCGCATCGATCCCGCTGTACGGCGGCATGTGGATGATGGCGTGCTGCAGCGCGGACCTCGACCCGTGCAGGATCACCGCCCGCGAGGTGGACCGCCGCGTGGCCCGTGCCGGCATCGGTAACCTGCAGTACTACAACGGCGACGTGCACCGGGCGTCGCTCGCGCTGCCGAACTTCGTGCGCGGCCTCGTCGGCACCGGTCCGGCACCGGCAGACGGAACTTGACCGCCGGCAGGGGCGGCGCTTGAACGTCCCGCGGCTGCCCGCATCTAACCTGACATGGACACTACTCGCCCGCTTGCCGAAGCGTTGGACGGCGCCGACTTCGTGCTGTGGAACGGCGAAGTCTTCGCCACGGAGTACGCACGCGTTCCCGACGAGGATACCCACGACGACGACGTGGTGCTCGAGGCGCGCCGGGGCGAAGACGAACTGTCCCTCACCCTCGCGGACATCGACCACGCCGAGGCGCTCGGCGAAGGCGTCTTCCGGCTGAAGAGCGGCGAACTGCTGCGCCTGCTCTCCCAGGCGACCATTCATTAGTCTGCATCTGCGCAACGTCGTCATTCCCGCGAAAGCGGGAATCCAGCGGCGTCGCTCGAGCAGAGACGCTGGGTCCCCGCTGTCGCGGGGACGACGGGCACGGGTCGTGCGTTAGGTTGCCGAGCGCGCCAGCGCCCGCCTACCGGGCGCGCAGCACGAAGTCGTAGGTCGCGGCCAGTGTCCCGGCCTCGCGGCCGGTCGCCGGAGTCGGCGCGAACTCGAGCCGCGAGCGCGTGTCGCGACCCGACAGCCCGAAGCCCGACGAGCGCTCCGATGATTCGCCGCGCGGATAGATCTGCGTGGTGAGCGGCTGCGCCGCGGCGTGCGAGAGCTTGAAGTGCAGGTGCGGCGGCCGCCCGCCGTACGGGACCGGACGGATCGTCTTGAAGGCGTAGCGCCCGTCGGCATCGGTCGTCGCGACCCCATATCCCTGGAAGTTTGGGTCGCGCGTGCCCGGGTCGCCGTCGACGTGGTGATAGCGCCCGAGGGCGTCGCACTGCCACAACTCGACGCGCGCGCCGGGAAGCGGCCGGCCGTCGACGGCCAGCACGCGTCCCGACAGATGCAGCACCGTGCCCTGCGCAGACGCCGTGCGTCCCTGGACGCGGGTGAGGTCTGCATCGATGTCCGTGGGGAAGCGTCGCGGGTAGAACGGACCCTCGGCGTCGGCGGGCGTCGGCTGCAGCTCCGCACGCGCCTGGGCGTACGCCGGGGACGCGGCGGCGGCCGCCAGGGCGCCGAGCATCGCGAGAGTGCGGCGGCGGGACGGCACGGACGTGGATCGCATCGGTCGGCTCCTTGGCGGGGCGTGGGTTGCGGTGTGGCTTTGGAGTGCCGGATGTGGCCCGAGGTTCGCCGCGGTGCGGCGGCTGAACCGCGGCCGGGCTCGCGCCCGCCGGGCCCGCATGCCACGAGGTGGTCGCAATGGGTGTTGACGTGTGCACTGATATGCGCATATGCTCATGCCACCATGCGAAAGAAACGTGACATCCCGATCAAGGTTGCCCCGCTGCGCGTCGCGCTCGCCGCCCCGGCGGCCATGGGGCCCGAAGAACTGGACGACGTGTTCGACTCGGTCGCGCGCTACTTCAGCCTGCTCGCCGAGCCGACCCGCCTCAAGATCCTGCACACGATCTGCCACGACGAGCGCTCGGTGTCGAGCATCGTCGCCGCCACCGGCGCGACCCAGACCAACGTGTCCCGGCACCTGTCGCTCATGCACCAGGCCGGCGTCGTTTCCCGCCGGCGCGACGGCAGTACGGTCTACTACAAGGTGCTCGACCCCGAGTTCGCGCGAGATCTGCCGCACCGTCTGCGTGCGCATCGCGGGCCGCATCGAGGCCGGCGAGCCGTTGAAGCGCGAGTTGCTCGATTTCGCTGCCGCGCGTTAGCGGCGCGGCGTGTTGTGCGGTGCAGAATGCGCGCGGAATTCCCGCGCGTATAGTTCGCAGTTCGTTTCGAACCCCCACCAATGTTGCATTGAGGAGGACGCTCCACGATGAACACCGGACGCAGGGAAGTGTTGAAGTCGGGTGGCGGGCTGTCGCTGCTCGCGCTCCTGGGCGCCGCGGGATGGCTCACGCCTGAAGCCGCGCACGCCGACTGGAACAAGGCCGCGTTCGAGGCGAAGTCGATGGACGAGACGATGAAGGCCTTCGGCGGCGCGGCGCCGGCGCAGAGCAAGGACATCGCGTTCGTGTCGACGCCGGACATCGCCGAGAACGGCGCCGTGGTGCCGATCGGCGTCACCAGCACCATCCCCAAGACCGAGCGGATCGCGATCCTGGTCGAGAAGAATCCCAACATGCTGGCCGCCTCGTTCGACCTGCCGGCCGGTACCGAGCCCACGGTGACGACCCGCGTCAAGATGGGGCAGAGCTCCAACGTGTACGCGCTGGTCAAGGCCGACGGCAAGTACTACGTCGCGCAGAAGGAAGTCAAGGTCACGCTGGGCGGCTGCGGCGGCTGACGTCGCCTCGTCCCGACCCCCTTCAGACCCCAGCGATCAGAGGAAGCCATGGCAGATCCGATGCGAATCCGCGCCAGCGTCGACGCGAGCGGCGTGACCGAGGTCAAGGTGTTGATGAGCCACGAGATGGAGACCGGCCAGCGCAAGGACGCGCAGGGCAAGACCATCCCGGCGTGGTTCATCCAGAACGTGACCGCGACCCACAACGGCAAGACGGTGCTTGCCGCCGAGTGGGGTCCCGCGGTGTCGAAGAATCCCTTCCTGTCCTTCAGGTTCAAGGGCGCGCAGAAGGGCGACAAGGTGCAGGTCACCTGGATCGACAACAAGGGCGACAAGCGCACCGACGAGGCCACGATCGCCTGACCGGGGTCGCGGCAGCAGCAGGCGAGGGCGCCCGAGAAGCGCCCCGGATCGAGCGGCAGGACCGCCGCGGGACCGCGCATGCGGGCCATCGCGGCGCCCGTTCTTCGACTGGCTGGAGGAGGCAGACGATGCGCAAGGCAATGGCAGTGTGCGCGCTCGCGGCAGCGCTCGCCGTGGGCGCCGCACCGGCCGCGCTCGCGGCAGGCGAGGGCGCGGTCAAGGTGGTCTACCACGTCAACGAAGGCAACGCGCAGGCACTGAACGCGCTGCGCAACATCCGCAACCACCTGAGTGCCGATCCGTCGGCGAAGATCGTCGTCGTCACGCACGCCGGCGGCATCAACTTCCTGCTCGACGGCGCGCAGGACGCGAACGGCGCGCCGTTCGAGGCCACCGTGCAGGAACTGAAGTCGAAAGGTGTCGATTTCCGCGTGTGCCAGTTCACGCTGCAGCGGAACAACATCGACCCGAAGAAGGTCATCCCCGAGGCGTCGCTGGTGCCGTCGGGCGTCGCCGAAGTGTCGCGCCTGCAGTTCAAGGAAGGCTTCGCCTATCTGCGTCCCTGACGGCGCGGAGGAGCGTAGCCACCGAAGTCGTCGCGCGGGAGACCGCGCCCTTTTTCTCCTTGGAGGATTGCCGTGGGTAAACGCATCTTGGGCGCGGCCGTCGCTGCGCTGGCCACGTCGCTCGCCGTTCCCCTCGCCTTCGGCCAGGAAGACCCGGCCAAGGAAATCGAGAAGTACCGGCAGGCACTCGTCGACGGCAACCCCGCCGAGCTCTGGGAGGCGCGCGGCGAGGACCTGTGGAAGAAGCCCGCCGGACCGAAGAACGTCACGCTGGAAAAGTGCGACCTCGGCCTCGGCCCGGGCGTGGTCAAGGGCGCGTACGCGAAGCTGCCGCGCTTCTTCGCCGACGCCGACCGCGTGATGGACCTCGAGACCCGCCTGGTCCACTGCAGGATGACGCTGCAGGGCCTGACCTTCGCGGAGGCCACGAAGCAGCCGTTCGGTGCCGGCAACGAACGCAAGTCGGACAACGACGCGCTGGTGGCCTTCATCACCGCCGAGTCGAAGGGTGTGAAGATGGACGTGCCGTCGGCGCACCCGAAGGAGAAGGAGTCCTATGCGTTGGGCGAGAAGATCTTCTACTTCCGCGGCGGCCCGTACGACTTCTCGTGCGCGACCTGCCACGCCACCGACAATACCCGCATCCGCCTGCAGGACCTGCCCAACCTGACCAAGCAGGCCGGTGCCCAGCTTGCCTACACGACCTGGCCGGCGTACCGCGTGTCGCAGGGCGAACTGCGCACGTTCCAGTGGCGGCTCAACGACTGCTTCCGCCAGCAGCGCTTCCCGGAGCTCAAGTTCACGTCCGACGCCTCGATCGCGCTGACGGCGTTCCTGGCGCGCAACGCCAACGGCGCGGAATTCAAGGCGCCGACGATCAAGCGCTAGCCCGGAGACCGACACCATGCTGAATCGCAACACGAAGCTTGCCCTCGCGTGCGCGGCCGCCATCGCGACGCTCGCCGGCTGCGCCGGCTCGATGACTCCGGGCCCGAGCGACGCCGAGGCTCGGGCCAAGGCGCTCGAGCTGATGAAGGCCGGCTTCAACGAGAAGGGCATCGCGAAGATGGACCGCCTGACCCAGGACGAGACGCAGGCGCTGTGCTCGCAGTACGCCGGCGGCGCGATCCCGAAGGACGTCGCCGCGAAGATCGAGAAGGCCAACATGGCCGCGATCAGGCCGCCGTCCGACGGCAAGTACCTCGGCGACTGGAAGCGCGGCGAGCAGATCGCCCAGCGCGGCACGGGGTTCCAGTACAGCGACACCGAGAAGACGCCGGTCGGCGGCAACTGCTACGCCTGCCACCAGCTCACCAAGGCGGAGATCTCCTACGGCACCATCGGGCCGTCGCTGTACAACTTCGGCAAGATCCGCGGCTTCACGCCCGAGATGCAGCAGTACGCGTGGGGCAAGGTGTGGAACACGCAGGCCTACTCGGCCTGCTCGTTCATGCCGCGCTTCGGGCACGCGGGAATCCTCACCGAGGCGCAGGTCAAGGACGTGGTCGCGCTGCTGATGGACCCGAGCTCGCCGGTCAACCAGTGAGCCCGCCCGCGGTGCATCGCCGGCGCCTGCTGTTGGCGTTCCTCGCCGTGGTGCTGTTCGCGCCCGCCGCCGCCGCGCTGTCCGTCGGCGACCGCGTCGAGTGGCGCGACGTGGTGCTGCTCGACGGCACGACGCTGCCGGCGTCGCGCCTCGCCGGGCGCCCGGTCGTGGTCGAGCTCTGGGCGTCGTGGTGCCCGTTCTGCAAGAACCAGAACCCCCGTCTCCAGGCGCTCTGGCGTGAGCATGGCGGTCGCGGCCTGGAGTTCGTCACGTTCTCGATCGACAAGGATCCCGCGAAGGCGCGCGCGTACATGGCGCAGCACGGGTACACGTTCCCTGCCGCGATGGCAGACGCCGAGGTGCTGAGGACGTTCGGCGCGCGGAAGGGCCTGCCGCTGCTCTACGTGGTCGGTGCGGACGGGCGCGTCGTGCAGGTCGAGGCCAGCGAGATGTTCGACGAGGACGTGCACGCGCTCGCGCGCTACGCCCGCCCCTGACGCGACCCCACCCATGAATCGACGCGAGTTCCTGAACCTCCTCGCCGCGGCCACGGCCGCCGGCCTGCCGATCTCCGCGCGCGCCGCGCTCGATGGGAACGCGGGGGCGAAGCTCTACGACGACGTCAAGCCGTTCGGGCAGGTCAGCTTCCTGCACTTCACCGACTGCCACGCGCAGCTGATGCCCGTCCACTTCCGCGAGCCGTCGGTGAACCTCGGCATCGGCGAGGCCAAGGGCAAGCCGCCGCACCTCGTCGGCCAGGCGTTCCTCGAACACTTCGGCGTCAAGCCGGGCACGCCCGAGGCACACGCGTTCACCTTCCTCGACTTCACGGCGGCAGCGCGTGCCTACGGCAAGGTCGGCGGCTTCGCCCACCTGGCCACGCTGGTGCGGCAGCTCCGCGCGTCGCGGCCGAATGCGTTGCTGCTCGACGGCGGCGACACGTGGCAGGGGTCGGGCACCGCGCTGTGGACCAACGGCCAGGACATGGTCGACGCCTGCAAGCTGCTCGGCGTCGACGTGATGGCGGGGCACTGGGAATTCACGCTGGGTGCGGAGCGGGTGAAGGAGATCGTCGAGAAGGACTTCGCGGGGAAGATCGACTTCGTCGCGCAGAACGTGAAGACCACGGACTTCGGCGACCCCGTGTTCTCGCCGTACGTGACCAGGAACCTGGGCGGCGTGCCCGTCGCGGTGATCGGCCAGGCGTTCCCTTACACGCCGATCGCCAACCCGCGCTACATGGTTCCGGATTGGACGTTCGGCATCCAGGACGAGCACCTGCAGAAGGTGATCGACGAGGCGCGCGGCAAGGGCGCACAGGTCGTCGTGCTGCTGTCGCACAACGGGATGGACGTCGACCTGAAGCTCGCCTCGCGCGTGACCGGTCTCGACGCGATCCTCGGCGGCCACACGCACGACGGCGTGCCGCAGCCGACGGTGGTGGCCAACCGCAGCGGCCGCACGCTGGTCACCAACGCCGGCAGCAACAGCAAGTTCCTCGGCGTGCTCGACTTCGAGGTGAAGGGCGGCAAGGTCGCCGACTTCCGCTACCGCCTGCTGCCGGTGTTCGCGAACTTCCTGCCGGCGGACCGCGCGATGGCGGCGTACATCGAGAAGATGCGCGCTCCCTACGCGGCGAAGCTCGAGGAGAAGCTCGCGGTTGCCGGCGAACTGCTCTACCGCCGCGGCAACTTCAACGGCACGTTCGACCAGGTGATCCTCGATGCGCTGATGACCGAGAAGAACGCCGAGATCGCCTTCTCGCCGGGCTTCCGCTGGGGCACGAGCGTGCTCCCCGGGCAGGCGATCACGATGGAGCACGTGCTCGACCAGACGGCGATCTCGTACCCGTACACGACGGTGAACGACATCTCCGGCGAGATGCTGAAGACGATCCTCGAGGACGTCGCCGACAACCTCTTCAACCCCGATCCCTATTACCAGCAGGGCGGGGACATGGTTCGCGTCGGCGGCCTGCGCTACGCGATCGACCCCAATGCGGCGCAGGGCAGGCGCATCGCGAAGATGACGCTCGCGGGCAAGGCGATCGAGCCCGCGAAGACCTACAAGGTGGCGGGCTGGGCCCCGGTGTCGGAAGAAGGCAAGACGGCAGGCGGCGAGCCGGTGTGGGACGTCGTCGCGCGCTACCTGCGCGCGCAGCGCACCGTCAAGCCGCGTGCGCTCAACCTGCCCGAGCTGCAGGGCGTGGCCGGCAACCCCGGCATCGCCTGAGCCACGTTCACGCCACGCAACACCGCATCCGACATCAAGGAGGAACGATGAAGTCGCTCGCCATCGGTTTCGCGACGACGCTGCTCGCGGGCGTGCTCGCCGCGCCCGCACCGCACGCACAGAAGCTCCTCGCCAGCTACCCGTCGCTCACCACCGCCGCCGCGCTGCAGGCGGCTCAGGCAGCCCTCGCGCGCTGCGACAAGGACGGCTTCACCACGGCCGTCGCGGTCGTCGACCGCGGCGGCCACGCACTCGCCCTGCTGCGCAACGGCCTCGCCGGCGCGCACACGGTGAACATGGCCACGGGCAAGGCGTGGACCGCGCTGTCGTTCCGCACGGACACGACCGAACTCGCTGCGTCGTCACAGCCGGGACGCGCGTCGAGCGGCATTCGCGATCTGCCTGGCGTGCTCGCCGTCGGCGGCGGCATGATGATCCGCGCCAAGGGCTCGCTCGTCGGTGCGATCGGCGTTTCCGGCGCACCCACCGGCGATGCCGACGATGCCTGCGCGAAGGCCGGCATCGCGGCGATCAGCGACGGCCTCGAACTCGAGTAGCCGACAATCGGGGTCAGACCCCACCGGGGGCAATTGGGGTCAGACCCCGCCGGCAATCGGGGTCCCACCCCACGGCCTCCTGGAGTCCAGTCCGGCGCCCGGACGCGGCCGCCGCAGCGACTTCCTAGCGCTTCGGCACCCGCCAGAAGTGTACCGAGCGCGAGCCGACCTTGACGGTCCGCTCGGGCTTCCAGTCGCCCATGTCGAACTCGTGCGACACGATGCGCGTGCCGGGTTTGAGCTTCCAGAGCGTCGGGCGCAGCTTCAGGTTGAGCTGCGGCAGCAGGTAGAGCGTGATCACCGTCGCGGGCCTGAGGTCGAGCTCGAACAGGTCGCCGAGCACGAACTTCACCTTGTCGGTGACGCCCGCCGCGCGCGCATTCGCGTTCGCTTCCTCGACGCGCTGCGGGTCGATGTCGATGCCGAGACCGCGCGTCCCGAAGCGCTTCGCGGCGGTGACCGGGATGCGGCCGTCGCCCGACCCCAGGTCGTAGAGCACGTCCTTGCCCGTCACCCGCGCGAGGCGCAGCATCTCGTCGACGACTTCCGGCGGCGTCGGTACGTAGACGACGTCCGGGGTGCGCGCGGGCGCGGGCTGTGCGCGGGCGCACAGGGGAGCGAGGGGCAGGAGCAGGGTGGCGAGCGCAATCGAACGGCGGGCGTGGTCCAAGAGATCCTCCGGTTCAGGGCTGCGAAACGCAACGAAGATACCTGAACGCGATCCGCGCGTGTCGGCCGCCGCGGCGCCGTCAGCGCACAACGACGCGCGCGAAGCGTCGCTTGCCGGCCTGCACGACCACCGTCGTGCCGGCCGCGACGAGGTGCGACCGGTCGGCGACCACGTCGCCGTCGATCTTGAGCCCGCGCTGCGCGATCAGCCGCAGCGCCTCGGAGGTCGAATCGACGACCCCGGCCTGCTTCGCGAGGTTGGCGATCGCGATGCCGGTGCCGGCGGTCTCGATCGTGACCTCGTGCATGGTCTCCGGCATCGCGCCGCCGCGAAAGCGTGCGTCGAACTCGGCTTCGGCGGCGTCCGCGGCCGTCGCGGAATGGAATCGCGCGACGATTTCCTTCGCGAGCGCCACCTTGGCCTCGCGTGGGTTGCGTCCCGCCGCGGTCTCCTCCTGCAGCCGCTCGATCTCGGCAGGCGCGCGGAACGACACCAGCGGGTACCAGCGCCACATGAGGTCGTCCGAGATCGACATCACCTTGCCGAACATCTCGCCGGCCGGGTCGTTGATGCCGACGTAGTTGCCCTTCGACTTCGACATCTTCTCGACGCCGTCGAGGCCCTCGAGCAGCGGCATCGTCAGGATGCACTGCGGCTCCTGGCCGAAGTCCTTCTGCAGCTCGCGCCCGACCAGCAGGTTGAACTTCTGGTCGGTGCCGCCGAGCTCGAGGTCGGCCTCGAGCGCCACCGAGTCGTAGCCCTGCATCAGCGGGTACAGGAACTCGTGCACGGCGATCGGCTGGCTCGCGCGGAAGCGCTTGGCGAAGTCGTCGCGTTCGAGCATGCGTGCCACGGTGTAATGCGATGCGAGGCGGATCATGCCCGCCGCGCCGAGCGGCTCGCACCACTCGGAGTTGTAGCGGATCTCGGTGCGCGCGGGATCGAGCACCTTCGAGGCCTGCGCGTGGTAGGTCTTGGCGTTCTCGACGATCTGCTCGCGGGTCAGCGGCGGGCGCGTGGCATTGCGGCCCGACGGGTCGCCGATCATCGACGTGAAGTCGCCGATCAGGAAGATCACCTGGTGGCCGAGGTCCTGCGCCTGGCGCAGCTTGTTCAGCACCACCGTGTGGCCGAGGTGGATGTCGGGCGCGGTCGGGTCGAGGCCGAGCTTGATGCGCAACGGCTTGCCGCGGGCGAGCTTCTGCGCGAGCTCCGCCTCGACGAGGAGCTCGTCCGCACCGCGCCGGAACACCTGGAGGTGCTGCGCGACGACGTCCGCGGCAGATGTCATCGCGCTTCCCGGAGCGCCACGGCACGCTGCGCCGCGGGCCGCGCATAGCAGCGCCGGTGCCAGTCGGCGATGCGCGGCCAGCGTTCGAGCCCGAACGCCGGCGCCCGGTAGGTGACCGCCGCCACGTTGAGGTCGGCGATGCCGAACGCCTCGCCCGCGAGCCAGGGCGACTGCGCGAGCGCGCCGTCGAGCACGTCGAAGCGCGGCGGCAGCTTCGCCGCCGAGTCCTTCGCGATCTCGGGCTTCCGCTCCGCCTCGGGGAGGAAACGCGTGTGGTAGAACCAGCCGCCCAGCGCGCCCTCGACCTCGGTCGCCGCCCACATCGTCCACTGGAAGGCGATGCCCTCGCCCCGGACGTCCTTTGGCCACAACTTGCCGGATTTGCGCGAAAGATAGAGGGTGATCGCCAGCGACTCGAACAGCGCGAAGCCGTCGTCGACGATCGCGGGGATCGTGCCGTTGGGGTTGATCGCGAGGTAGGCAGGCGCCTTGATCGCCGGATCCTTGAAGGACAGCGGCTCGTTGGCGTAGGGAAGGCCGGTTTCCTCGGCGGCCCACAGCACGCGGAACGCGCGCGAGGCCGGCATGCCGTAGATGGTCAGGCTCATGGGGGGGTCCTGGGCGGGTGGGGGATGCGGTGACGGCAGGGCGCCCCGGCACGGCCCCTGCTTTGGTAAACTCCGGGGCTCGGAAGGTCGATGACCACCCATGCCGGACGCCGCAAAACGTCGAATTCTAGCGCAGCACGAAAATTCCGCCGCCCGGTCGGGGGGGCGTTTTCGCCTGCCGCACGTGCTTGCGATCGCCGTGCTGGCGCTCACCGGCGTCGCCGCCTTCGGCATTGCGCCCGACACGACGCTGGACCTGCCGCCCGGGCGCGTGATCGAGCGGGCCCTGCCGGCACCGGAGCTGGTCCCGATCGCGGACGACCCGGGACCCTACTGGCGCGAGGAGCGGGTCCGGCGCGGCGACACCATCGGCAGCCTGCTGGCGCGCGCCGGCGTCGACGACCCGTCGGCGATGGCGTTCGTGCGCACCAATCCCGATGCGCGCCCGCTGTACCAATTGAAGCCCGGCCGACCGCTGCAGGTGGCGACCGACGGCGCAGGTGGCCTGGTTGCGCTGCGCTTTCGTACCGGTGACGGCGAGCGCCTGACCGTGGGCCGCGAGTCGGGCGCGCTGGTCGCGACGCGCGCCCCGGGCGGCGAGACGGTGCGGCTGACGCTGAAGTCCGGCGAGATCAACACGTCGCTCTTCGGTGCCGCCGACGCCATCGGCCTTCCTGACGCGGTGACAATCGCGCTCGCCGAGCTCTTTGCCGGCGACATCGACTTTCTCCAGGACCTTCGCTTCGGCGATCGCTTCAGCGTCCTCTACGAGACCCGCTACGTCGACGGCGAGCCGGTCGGCGTCGGTCGCATCGTCGCCGCGGAGTTCGACAACCGCGGCCAGCGCTTGAGCGCCTTCCTGTGGCGCGATGCCGATGGGCAGGACGCCTGGTACACGCACGACGGACGCAGCACGCGCAGCGCCTTCCTGCGTTCGCCGATGGAGTTTTCGCGCCTGACCTCCGGGTTCTCGCTCGCACGACTGCATCCGATCCTGCAGACGTGGCGCGCCCACCGGGGGGTCGACTACGGCGCGCCGACCGGCACGCCGGTGCGTGCCACTGCCGACGGTGTGGTCACGCTCGCCGGCGTGAAGGGCGGCTACGGCAACGTGGTCACGCTGCGCCACGCCGGACCCTACTCGACGCTCTACGCGCACCTGTCGCGCTTCGCGGCGGGTGTTCGCAACGGGGTACGGGTGCGGCAGGGCGACACGATCGGCTACGTCGGCGCCACCGGCTGGGCGACCGGTCCGCACCTGCACTACGAGTTCCGGGTCAACGACGAGCCGCGCAATCCGCTGACCGTCGCCATGCCCACCGCGGGACCGCTGCCGCCCGAGACCCGCGGCGCGTTCCTCGCGCACATCGGGCCGATTGCGCAGCAACTTGCGTTCGCGCGCGAGCTGCCGGCGTCGCGCTTCGCTGCCCTCGACTAGTCTTTGCCGCGCGAACTCTACGCCGGCGTGATGTCCGGCACGAGCCTCGACGGCGTCGACACCGTCGTCGCCGACTTCGCGCCGCAAGAAGGTCTCTGCGTCACGCTCGGCGCGGCGCATGCGCCGATGCCCGAGTTCCTCCGCGACGAACTCCTCGCGCTGCAGGCGCCCTGCGACGACGAGCTCGCGCGCGCGGCGCGGGCGAGCCTTGCGCTCGCCGACCTGTACGCCGAGTCGATCACCGACGCCTGCCGCGCCGCCGGCATCGCGGCGAGCGACCTCGTGGCTGCCGGGGTGCACGGGCAGACGGTGCGGCACCGACCCGACGAGGCGTGGACCGCGCAATTGAACGATCCCGCGCGCGTGGCCGAGCGCGCCGGCGTCGCGGTGGTCGCCGACTTCCGGCGCCGCGACATGGCGGCCGGCGGCCAGGGTGCCCCGCTGGTGCCGGCATTCCACGCCGCGCTCTTCGGTCGTTCCGACCGTGCCCGGGCCGTGCTGAACGTCGGCGGCGTGGCGAACCTGACGCTGCTCGTGCCGGGCGAACCGGTGCGCGGCTTCGACACCGGCCCCGGCAACTCGCTGCTCGACCTCTGGTTCGGGCGCCACGGCGATGGGCTCTTCGATGCCGGCGGCGCGTGGGCCGCGTCGGGCCGCGTCGATCACGCGCTCCTCTCGATCCTGCTCGCCGACCCGTATTTCGCGCTGCGTCCGCCGAAGAGCACGGGCCGCGACCACTTCAATGCGGCGTGGCTGGACGAGGCGCTGGCCCGGCACGGCGGTGCCTTCCACCCGGCGGACGTGCAGGCGACTTTGACTGCGCTCACCGCACGTGTCGTGGCGGACGCGCTGGGACGCGAAGCCCCGGCCATCGCCGAGCTGCTGGTGTGCGGCGGGGGTGCCCACAACGCCACGCTGTTGCGCGCACTCGCGCGCGACTTGCGGCCGTGCAGCGTGCTGCCGACCTCGGAGCGGGGGGTGGCCGTCGAGCACGTCGAGGCGCTTGCCTTTGCCTGGCTTGCGCGCGAGGCCCTCGCCGGGCGCACCACCAGCCTGCCGAGCGTCACCGGATCGCGCGGCCCGCGCGTGCTCGGCGCGATCTATCCGCGCTGACTGCAGGCCGCCGCAGCCGACGGCGACGACCCCTCCCCGAAAACGCAAACGGCAGCCGAAGCTGCCGTTTAGCGTACCGCAGGAGAACCGTCAGTGCCGAAGCGCCGCCCCGAGGGACGGACCCCTTCCTTAGGGGGCAGCGGGCGTAGGGCCGTCTCGACTCAGGCCGAGAAGCTCGACCCGCAGCCGCAGGTGGTGGTCGCGTTCGGGTTCTTGATCACGAACTGCGCGCCCTCGAGGCCTTCCTGGTAGTCGATCTCGGCGCCGACCAGGTACTGGTAGCTCATCGGGTCGATCAGCAGCGTGACGCCGTTCTTCTCCATCGCCGTGTCGTCCTCGTTGACGACCTCGTCGAACGTGAAGCCGTACTGGAAGCCCGAGCAGCCGCCGCCGCTGACGAACACGCGGAGCTTGAGCTCGGGATTGCCCTCCTCCTCGATCAGCGCGCGCACCTTCAGCGCAGCGGAATCGGTGAAGACGAGCGGGGTGGGCATGTCGGTCATGTCGTTCATTGCGGCGGGCTCCTTGGCGCTCCGTGTCGGTGGCAATTATCTAGTCGCGCCGGCGGCGCGTCAAACCACGCGCCATTCAGGGTCACTCGGGCACGCCGGCGCGGCCCGTTCCCACACGTTTCAGTTCGACCACGCTGGCGGTGCCGGGTTCGGCTTCGACCGGATCGAGACGCCCCTGGACGAACGCGCCGACGTGCATCTCCAGCGTCCGGTAGGCCACGTCGCCGACGATGCGGGCCTTGCCCTGCAACTCCAGCGAGTCGCGCGCCGTGACCGGGCCGTTCACCGTGCCGTTGACGACGACGTGCGCGACGTCCACCCGCCCGTCGATCCTGGCGTGCTCGCTCACGACCAGCGTGCCGGCCTTGCCGTCGACCGCCGTGACGTTGCCGAGCACCGCGCCATCGATGCGCAGGCCACCTTCGAACACGACGTCGCCGCGCACCGTCGTGCCGGCGCCGATCAGGCTGTCGATGCGCTTCTGCGCGAGCGTCTTCCTGCCGAACATGGGGACCTCCTAGCGGCAAAGTCAACGTGCGGGTCGCACGGACGCCCGCGGTGCCGGCCTCGTAGGCGCGCACGGTGATCGTCCGGACTGCGTATCCCGCCGGGATGCGGAACGATCCTTCGATCCGCTGATAGTACTTGAACCGCAGCTTGAGGGGCGCTGCGGCCTCCCGGTCGTCGTCCGGCAGAGTGACGGTGAGCGTCCGGCTGCCCGGGGGGGCTGCGTCGCCGGGCACGAGGTCGGCCAGGATCGTGAGGTGCCCCTCGAAGTCGGACTTGGCGCTGCCGCCCCGCACCACGAGCGCGCTGTAGCGCACCCGCTCGTCGGCGTTGGTGTCGGCGGACAGCCTCGGGATGGTCACGCCGGGCTTGCTCGAGTCGGCGAAGAATCCCTGCAGGAACGCAAGCTCCTCCTTGAGCTGGGCGTTCTCCTGCGCGGCCTCCTCCCGCTGCTTCTTGAGCGAATCCTGCAGCCCGTGGCTCATCGCGAGCTCGCTTTCGAGCTCGCTGTTCCTCGCGCGGAGCGCGGACGACTCACGCTGCGCGGTGGCGGTGTCCGCTTCCAGTGTCGCGATGCGCTGGTCGATCTCCTTGCGGTTGAAGCCGCCGAGGATCTGTCCGACGTCGAATCCCAGCCACCACATGCCGCCGACCAGCAGCACGAGCCCGATGGCCAGCGCCGCCTTCCAGGGCCAACCAAGATGCGTGCGCACCGCCATCCGCGGCGCGCTGATCGAGAAGTGCCGGGCAAGTCGGCGCAGGATCGCGGGCGCGGGCACGGGGGGTCAGGGGCGGACCGTCGTGGCGACGCAGCCGGAAGGCTTCGGCAGGGGGGGCAACTCGCCGCCAGCCGCGGCGCCGCCGTGCCGAACATCGCCGACGTCGCAGCCCTGCATCAAGCATGCCCTCGTCATGAAAACGATTGTAGCAGCCGCGCTTCCGGCGGCATCGACGCCCGGGGGACCCGACGCGACCGGGACGGGCGCCGCCCGCGCCGGCCGAAACGCGCAGGGCCGCCTCGCGGCGGCCCTGCGTTCGTGGGGTGCCGGCGTGCCGGCGCGTTGACTAGCGCTTGCTGAACTGCTTGCGGCGCCGCGCCTTGTGGAAGCCGACCTTCTTGCGCTCGACCTCGCGGGCGTCGCGCGTCACGAAGCCCGCCTTCGACAGCGTGGGCTTCAACTGCACGTCGTAGTCGATCAGCGCGCGGGTGATGCCGTGGCGCACCGCGCCGGCCTGGCCCGACTCGCCGCCGCCGGCGACGTTGACCATGATGTCGAAGGTCTGCTCGTGTCCGGTCAGGACCAGCGGCTGGCGTACGACCATGCGGCCGGTGTCGCGCGAGAAGAACGTGTCGACCGGCTTGTCGTTGACGACGATCTTGCCGGTGCCCTGCTTGATGAAGACGCGCGCGACCGAGGTCTTGCGGCGGCCGGTGCCGTAGTAGTAGTTGCCGATCATGGTCAGATGTCGAGGGTCTGGGGTTGCTGCGCTGCGTGGGGGTGCGCGCCGCCGGCGTAGCACTTGAGCTTCTTGATCATCTTGTAGCCGAGCGGCCCCTTGGGCAGCATGCCCTTGACGGCCTTCTCGAGCGCGCGCCCGGGGAAGCGGGCCTGCATCTGCGCGAAGTTGGTCGTCGAGATGCCGCCCGGGTAGCCGGAGTGGCGGTGGTAGAGCTTGTCCTCGGCCTTGTTGCCGGTGACGCGGATCTTCTCGACGTTGGTGACGACGATGAAGTCGCCGGTGTCCATGTGCGGCGTGTAGATCGCCTTGTGCTTGCCGCGCAGCCGCAGCGCGATCTGGCTCGCGAGACGGCCCAGGACCTTGTCCGTCGCGTCGACGACGTACCATTCCTGGCGGATGTCCCGGGGTCGGGCCGAAAAGGTCTTCATCGCTTGAAACTCGTGTACGTGGGGTGGGGCGGGCCGCGCCGATGCTGGAACGTTCGGTTCGGCAAAGTCTTGCATCATATACCGATTTCGCTGCCGGGGTCAACGCGATGGCGGGACGCATGGCTCCGGCGGGCGGGCGTACCGACGCAGGATCAGGAGAGTCCGGCCGGCGTCCGAGTCCGGCGCCGACGCCGCCCCGCGACCGTTCCGGGTCCCCCCGAAAAAAGGGGGCGCGGAGTTGCGACTCCGCGCCCCGCGAGGATTCCACCATAGGAGGAGAATGGAGGAATGCGCCCGTGCGTCGGGACGTGATCCCGTGTGGCGCGAGCGAGAAAAGTCTCCCATACCGCAATGCAGCATGCAATGGGGATGCGGCAACGCATCATTGGACAAACGGGCATTTTCATGACAATGCGATGAAGGTCGCAATGCCGTACGCGAAATCGGCAGATATCTGCCGCAAGCCGGCAACGGCGGTCGGAAAGGAATCATGAAGGCAACCATCCGATGGATCGAGGGCGTGAGCTTCGCGGCCGAGACCGGCAGCGGTCACGCGGTGGTGGTCGACGGCGCGCCGGAGGCCGGCGGGCGCAACCTGGGCCGCGGCCGATGGAGCTCGTATTGGCCGGCGCCGCGGCGTGCACGGCGTTCGACGTCGTGTGGATCCTCAACAAGGCCCGCCAGCCGGTGACCGACTGCGTCGTCGACGCGGAGGCCGATCGCGCCGAGGTCGAGCCGAAGGTCTTCACCGCGATCCGGCTCACCTACCGGATCGCCGGGCGCGGGCTCGACGCACGTCAGGTCGAGCGTGCCGTGCAGCTCTCCAAGGAGAAGTACTGCTCCGCGACGATCATGCTCGCCCGCACGGCCGACGTGACCGCCCGCGTCGAGAT
The DNA here is from genome assembly GCA_963765065.1 of uncultured beta proteobacterium. GTDB lineage: Bacteria > Pseudomonadota > Gammaproteobacteria > Burkholderiales > Casimicrobiaceae > VBCG01. The sequence continues at coordinate 40,689 of CAVXVH010000017.1, forward strand.
CTTCGAGGGCGACCGCGTTCCGGCGCCGGCGCCGGGTTGAACGGGAGCCCGCGGCCTCGGAACCGGGGCGCGGCGTTGCTCAGTTCGCCTGAGGGCGCGCGCCGCTCGCCGGATCGGTTGCGACCCCGGCTGGCGCTCCGGTTGAAGGCAGGGGCTCGCGCGCATCGGCCGGACGCCGCGGCACGATGCCGCGCACCAGCGCTTCCGTGGCGACGGTGCGCGACGTGCCGGTCGCATCGGCAAAGGTGAGCTCGACGGGGATGCGCATGCCGGGCAGGAGGTCGACGGTCACGCCGGTCAGGCGCACGTGGCCGCCGAGGTAGGCGAGGCGGGTCTCGCGATCCGCCGCGACCGGGATCCTGGCGACGACCCGGCGCGCGGTGGGATCGGGGTCGGGTGGGTCGACCAGCACCAACTCGGCGCCGCGGGCGGCCGGCGAGCGGGCACCGACCAGATCCAACCGCTCGGTCGAGCGGATGTCGACGTACACCGCCGCCTCGGCGGCGCCCGCGGACGCGGGCCGCAGCCAGGCGTTGTCGAGGGTCACCTCGGCCATCGCGCTGCCCGCCGCGAACGCGGCGGCGCAGGCGAAAATCGCGTGCCGCAAGCTGCTTACCGGACTACCCTCCGCGCTGGCGCGCTTCGGGGCAGATTCGCCCTCGGGGCGGCCCTTCGGGCTCACTGGACTACCCTCCGCGCTGGCGCGATTCGGGGCAGATTCGCCCTCGGGGCGGCCCTTCGGGCTCACGCCTTGGTCGCGCGCAGCGCCCGCAGCAGGCTCGAGGTGTCCCAGCGGCCGCCGCCCATGTCCTGCACACGCGCGTAGAACTGGTCGACGAGCGCGGTGACGGGCAGCGTGGTGCCGTTGCGCCGCGCCTCGGCGAGGCAGATGCCGAGGTCCTTGCGCATCCAGTCGACCGCGAAGCCGAAGTCGTACTTGTCGGCGATCATCGTCTTGGCGCGGTTCTCCATCTGCCAGGACTGCGCCGCGCCCTTGCTGATGACGTCGATCACGCGCTCGGCGTCGAGGCCCGAGCGCGTCGCGAAGTCGATGCCCTCGGCGAGTCCCTGCACGAGTCCGGCGATGCAGATCTGGTTGACCATCTTGGTGAGCTGGCCGCTGCCGCTCGCCGCCCATGAGCGTGACCGCGCGCGCGTAGTGCGCGAGCAGCGGCTCGGCGCGCGCGTAGGCCTCCGCGTCGCCGCCGACCATGATCGTGAGCTTGCCGCTCTCCGCACCGGCCTGGCCGCCGGACACCGGTGCATCCGAGGAAGCCGACGCCGCGCTGCTTGGCGGCAGCGTACGTTTCGCGCGCGACCTCGGCGGAGGCCGTCGTGTGGTCGACGAGGATCGTTCCGCCTTCATCGTGGTGAGCGCGCGCCCGGCGACCGCGCGACGTCGTCGTCGTTGCCCACGCACATCAGCACCATCTCCGCGCGGCGGCGGCGTCCTCCGGCGTCGCGCGAGCGTCCGCCGTGCTTCGCGACCCACTGTTCCGCCTTCGCTGCGGTGCGGTTGAACACCGTCACGTCGTGGCCGGCGCGGGCGAGGTGGCCCGCCATCGGGTAACCCATCACGCCGAGTCCGAGGAATGCGAGCTTCTTGCCATGTCAGGTCTTTCCCTTGAAGTCGATGGTACGGCGCGGCGCGCGGCGTAGCGTCCGGGCGCGATCGCGGCCGAAGCGCCACTTGAGCACGAGGATCGCGGCGAGCAGCACGAGCACCAGCGCGTTCGCCGCGGCGACGGGCCGGGACGGCAGTCGCAGCCCGTACACGAGCCACAGCAGCGCGCCGAGCGTCATGATGCCGAACATCCACCACGAGATGTCGTGCGCCGAGCGCGTCTTCCAGATGCGCACGACCTGCGGCACGTAGGCCGCGGTGGTGAGGGACGCCGCGGCGAGGCCGATCGCCTCGTCGCTCACGGTGGTACCCCCACGCTTGCCGCTTGCGCGGCGGTGCTGCCCCCGGAGGGGGCGCCATGAGCGCCTTGGGGCGGCCGCGGCGCTCATCGCCGCAGCGGCTCGCCCGCGCCGCGGCAATCGCTGCGCGCACCGCGGACGGGGCCGTGCCGCCCGGGTGAGCGCGGCTCGCCACCGAGCCTTCGAGGGTGAGCGCGTCGAGCCGACGTCGTCGCCGGCCTGCGGCGCGAAGGTGCGCAGCGTGGCCAGCGACAGGTCCTCGAGTCCGACGACCCTGTGCTTCCGCGTGCCGCACCGCACGCGCGACCGCCTCGTGCGCGTCGCGGAACGGCGCCCCGGCGCACGAGGTAGTCGGCGAGGTCGGTGGCCGTCGCGAAGCCTTCGCGCGCCGCCTCGCGCATGCGCTGCGGCGTTCGCGGTGATGCCGCCGGCGACCAGGTCGGTCATGATCGCCAGCGTGTCGGCAAGCGTGTCGACGGTGTCGAACAGCGGCTCCTTGTCCTCCTGGTTGTCCTTGTTGTAGGCGAGCGGTTGCGCCTTCATCAGGACGAGCAGGCGCGATCAGGTGGCCGATCGACGCGACCCGACTTGCCGCGCACGAGCTCGGGCACGTCGGGTTCTTCTTCTGCGGCATGATCGAGCTGCCCGTGCAGAAGCGGTCGGCGAGCGCGACGAAGCCGAAGCGCGGGCTCGACCACAGCACGAGCTCCTCGGCGAAGCGCGACAGGTCGACCATGCCAGCGAGGCTCGCCGCCGCGGCGAACTCGATGGCGAAGTCGCGATCGGAGACGGCGTCGAGCGAGTTCGGGCACAGCGCCTCGAACCCCGAGCTCGATGCGGATGCGCTCGCGATCGATGGGGAAGGGCGTGCCGGCGAGCGCGGCCGCGCCGAGCGGCATGCCGGTTGACGCGCCCGCGCACGTCGGCGAGCCGCTCGATGGTCGCGCGCGAGCATCGCGTCGTAGGCCATCAGGTGGTGGCCGAACGCGGACCGGCTGCGCGACCTGCAGGTGCGTGAAGCCGGGCATGATCGTCGCGGCGTGCTGCTCGGCGAGGTCGCAGAACGCGCGGCGCAATGCGGCAAGCTGCGTCAACCAGTAGTCGGTCGATGGCCTCGCGCAGCCACAGGCGCACGTCGGTGGCCACCTGGTCGTTGCGCGAGCGGCCGTGTGGAGGCGCTTGCCGGCGTCGCCGACCGCGCCGGTCAGGCGGCGCTCGATGTTGAAGTGCACGTCCTCGAGGTCGCGCGACCACTCGAAGCGGCCCGCGTCGATGTCGGCGGCGATCGCGTCGAGGCCCCGCTCGATCGCGGCGAGGTCGTCCCGGCCGATCACACCCTGCGCGGAGCATGCGGGCGTGCGCGTGCGAGCCGGCGATGTCCGCGGCGGCGAGTCGCCGGTCGAAGTCGACCGAGGCGGTGTAGCGCTTGACGCGCTCCGTCATCGGCTCGGAGAAGCGGCCCGACCACGCGCCGGCGGCGGGAATTGTGTTGCTTTCGGGGGGCGGGGCGTTCGGACATGGCGGCAATCAGCTTGCGTCGTCCGTGGCGCTTGTCGAAAATGGTCGGGATTCGCCGCAGAGCGTTCGGAACCGGCAAAACAGGAGCGTTTCGGCGCGCCTCTGGCAAACTCGCCGATCGGACCGGGCGGCGGGCATGATGCTTGCATGCCGTACCGAATATGCGGACGATTATAAGGCATAACGGCTCCGCGCCGACGCTACCGGACCTGCGCAACCTGGGCACGACGGTGCGCATCCTGCTCGCCGTCAACGGCGCGGCGGTGCTCGCCGCGTTCGTGCGCGAATCGCGTTGGGAGGCGCTCCCGGCGGCGGTTGTGGAGTCCGCGGGGGCGGTCGCGCCCGCGCTGCTCCTCGCGCTCGCCCTGCTGTGGGCGGCGGCGCCGTGGATCGCGCGTCAGCCCTATCGGGTCGGCGCGGTCGCCACTGCGGGCATCGCGTTCGGCGCCACGCTCGCCGGACATGCGCTCGGCTCGTTCATCGCGCCGCGAGCGGACGACTCGCTGCTGCGCGAACTCGGCTTCGCCCTGCTGCTGGTCGCCGGTCTGCTCTACTACTTCCAGCTGCGCGCCCGCGCGCTCTCGCCCGCGATCGTCGAGGCGCGGCTGCAGGCGCTGCAGGCGCGCATCCGCCCGCACTTCCTGTTCAACAGCATCAACGGCGTGCTCGTCGCTGATCCGCAGCGACCCGCGCCGCGCCGAGGAAGCGCTGCACGACATCGCGGACCTGTTCCGCGTGCTGATGCGCGACAACCGCGACCTCGCGCCGCTCGCCGACGAGGTCGACCTGTGCCGCCAGTACCTCGACCTCGAGAAGCTGCGCCTGGGCGAGCGCCTCATCGTCGACTGGAACGTGAAGAGCATGCCCGAGGACGCGCTGGTGCCGCCGCTCGTGCTGCAGCCGCTGCTCGAGAACGCGGTGTACCACGGCATCGAGCCGTCGCCGGTGCCCGCCACGCTCACGATCAACATCTTCCTCACGCGCGGCGAGGTGCACGCGATCATGCGCAATCCGTACCGCGACGACGGCGGGCGCCACCATCGCGGCAACAGGATGGCGATCGCCAACATCCGCGAGCGCCTGGCGCTTCACTTCGACGCCGAGGCCGCCCTCGAGTCGCGGGTCACCAAGGATTCGTACGAGGTCCACATCCGCATGCCCTACCGCACGGTCGCCCCGCCGAAGGCCGGCGACGCGCGGGCCGCGAAGGGCCCGGGCAACGTCGTCGAACTTTCCGCAGAGCGCGCGAAGCCGCGCGCGAAAACAGCAATACCAACGTCTGGAGGCCGCCCGTGGCTGAAGTCCCGCTCCGTGTCCTGATCGTCGACGACGAGGCGCCCGCGCGCCGCCGTCTGCGCGAACTTCTCGATGACTGCGCCTCGGCGCTGCCGCTCGCCGTCGTCGGCGAGGCGCAGAACGGCCGCGAGGCGGTCGAGCTCCTGCAGTCGATCCCCGTCGACCTCGTGCTGACCGACATCCACATGCCCGACATGGACGGGCTCGAGCTCGCCCGCCACGTGCTCAAGGTGCCGCATACCCCGCTCGTCGTGTTCACGACGGCGTTCCACGAGCACGCGCTGCAGGCCTTCGAGGTCAACGCGGTCGATTACCTGGTGAAGCCGGTGCGCGTGCAGCGCCTGCTGTCCGCGCTGCAGAAGGTGCCGAAGCTGCGCCCGCTGTCCCACGAGAAGCTCTCCGAGCTGCCGCAGTCGGCGCGCCGCTTCCTGTCGGTCACCGAGCGCTCGCGCGTCGTGCTCGTGCCGGTCGAGGAGGTCGTGTATCTCAAGGCCGAGCTCAAGTACATCACGATCCGCACCGCGCAGCGCGAGCACCTGCTCGAAGAGTCGCTGACGCGGCTCGAACAGGAGTTCGGCAAGCGGTTCGTTCGCATCCACCGCAATTGCCTCGTGGCGCGCGACTTCGTCCGCGGTTTCGAGCGGCGCGTCAGCGACGACGGCGACGCGCACTGGGAGGTCATGCTGAACGGCGTCGACGAGTCCCTGCCGGTGTCGCGCCGCCAGCAGTTCATCGTCCGCGAGGTGGCCGCGAGCTCGCCGCCTGACCGCGGGTACAATGGCGCCGCGGTCGCGAGGCGCCCCGTCAGGTCGAGGCCGCGGATTCCCGCGGCCTCGTCGTTTCGGGGCCCTGCGCGGCGCCCCCGCGTCCCGCGCGTCCCGTCCAACTCCACGCGACCAGGCTCAAGGCATGCGCACGCTGATCTGCCGCTCGCTCGCTTTCGACACCATCATGGTGTTCCCCGATCGCTTCGGTCGCCACATCCTGCCCGACAAGACCCACGTGCTCTCGGTGTCGTTCACCGTCGGCGACATGCGTCGCGAGTGGGGTGGCTGCGCCGGCAACATCGCCTACAACCTGAAGGCTCTGGGCGGCGCGCCGGTGGTGATGGCGACGATCGGCGACGACGGCGCACCCTACCGCGAGCGGCTCGCGGCACTCGGCATGGGCGCCGACGGCGTCCGCTCGCTGGCGGGGTCGTACCGCGCAGGCCTTCATCATCACCGACCTCGACGACAACCAGATCACCGCGTTCCACCCCGGTGCGATGGGGCACTCGCACGAGAGCCGCGTCGGCGACGTCGCCGACGTCGGCTCGGCATCGTCGCGCCGGACGGGCGCGACGGCATGTTGCGCGCACGCGAGCGGAGTTCCGCGCGGCAAGAGATTCCCTTCGTGCTCGACCCGGGCCAGGCGATGACGCTGTTCTCGGGCGACGAACTGGTCGACATGATCGACGCGGCGACGGTCGTCGCGGTGAACGACTACGAGGCGCGGCTCATCGCGGAGCGCACGGGGCTCGCCATCGAGGAGATCGCGCGCCGCGTCGAGACGCTGGTGGTCACGCTGGGTGCCGAGGGCTCGCGCATCCACGTCGGCGGCGCGACGATCCACGTGCCCGCGGTGCGCCCGAGCGCGCTCGTCGACCCGACCGGCTGCGGCGACGCGCACCGCGCGGCGCTGCTGTACGGGATGGCGCAGGGGTGGGACTGGCAGAAGACCGGCCGGCTGGGGTCGCTGCTGGGCTCGATCAAGATCGCGGCGCGGGGCGGGCAGAACCACGCCGTCGACCGCGACCTCGTCGCCGCGATGTACGCGAAGGAATTCGGTTCCAGTCCCTGGTGAGCGAGGCGCCGCTTCCGTTGCCGCACCGGGCGTTGCGTGCAACACGCGTGGTCGTGCACGTGCTGGGCGGCATCGCCACAACGATGCTCGTGTTCCCCGTGGTGGGGCCGACGCGGCGGCAGGCGCTGGTGCGGCGCTGGAGCCGCAGGCTGCTGCATCTGTTGCGCGTCGAGGCGCGGCTCCACGGCGCGATCGACGTGCACGGCGGCAACGTGCTGCTCGTCGCGAATCACATCTCGTGGCTCGACATCTTCGTGCTCAACGCCCACCGCCCGGCGCGCTTCGTCGCCAAGTCGGAGCTCGCCGGCTGGCCGCTCGCGGGCCGTCTGATCCGCGGCGCCGGGACGATCTTCGTCGACCGCGAGCGGCGCCACGACACGCGGCGCGTCAACCACCACGCGGCGCAGGCGCTCGCGGCAGGCGACGTGGTCGCGGTATTTCCGGAGGGCACGACCACCGACGGCGCGACGCTGCTCAAGTTCCACGCGTCGCTGCTGCAGCCGATCGTCGAGGCGCAGGGCCACGTGGTGCCCGTGGCGATCCGCTATCGCGGGGCGGACGGCGCGCACTCGACCGTGCCGGCGTACGTCGGCGACGAATCGTTCGCGACGTCGTTCTGGCGCGTCTGCGGCGCGCGGCGGCTTGTGGTCGAGCTGCGCACCGCGGATGCGCTGCCCGCGCGCGGCGCGAACCGGCGCGACCTCGCGCGCGCGGCCGAGGAGGCTATCCGAACGGCTTTGGGATTACCGGATGCCGGGACGGCACCTGGAAGATCCGGCGGTCCGGCAGCCTGACGCCCGTCAGCGTGCCGCCCCAGAGGCAGCCCGAGTCGAGCATCAGCACGTTCGGCGCGAGCTCGAGGTCGAGCGTCGACCAGTGCCCGCAGACGACCAGCGCGTGCGCGCTGCGCCGGTGATCGTGGGCGAACCACGGCCGGAAGCCGGCGGGCGCGTGCGCGCGGCCGCGCTTCTCGCGGAACTCCATGCGTCCGTCGGCGGCGCAGAAGCGCAGGCGCGTGAACGCGTTGACGATCGCGCGCAGCCGATCGTCGCCGTCGAGGTCGTCGCGCCAGGTCGACGGCTCGTCGCCGTAGAGGACCGACAGGAAGCGGTCGCGATCGGCGCTCGCGAGCTTCGCTTCCACCTCGCGCGAGAGCATGAGGGCGTGCGCGGGCGTCCACGCGGGCAGGAGCCCCGCATGCACGAGCAGGCGGTCGTCCTCGATGGCGACGAGCGGTCGGCGTGCCAGCCAGTCGATCAGCTCGTCGCGGTCCGGCGCCGCGAGAATCGCGTCGAGCGTGTCGTCGCGATGCGGCCGGCGGTGGCCGGCCGCGACGCGTGAGCAGGTGCAGGTCGTGGTTGCCGAGCACGGTGACCGCGGCGTCGCCCAGCGCGCGCACCTCGCGCAGCACCTCGAGCGAATCGCGGGCCGCGGTTCACCAGGTCGCCGACCAGCCAGAGCCGGTCGGTGGACACCGAGAAGCCGATAAGGTCCAGCAGCTCGCAGAACTCGGCGTGGCAGCCCTGGATGTCGCCGATGAGGTAATGCGCCATGAATGGAAACGGGACGCGCGAATCGCGCGTCCGTCAAGACTGTTCGCGCACGTCGCACCCCAATAGAATCGGCCCCGATTCTACCAACTGCCGCATCACCCTCACGATGTCGTTCCCGTTGAATCCGCCACAGCGCGAGGCCGTCCGCCACGTCGACGGGCCGCTGCTCGTGCTCGCCGGCGCCGGCAGCGGCAAGACGCGCGTCATCACCGCGAAGATCGCGCACCTGATCGAGCGCGGCACTGCGCCGTCGCGCATCGCCGCGATCACGTTCACCAACAAGGCGGCACGGGAGATGCGCGAGCGCGCGGCGAAGCTCGCTCGGCGCGCAGGGTCGTCCCGACGCTGCGGCCGAGTGCGCGATCTCGACGTTCCACTCGCTCGGACTCTCCATCGTGCGCGAGGAAGCCGGCGCGCTGGGGCTGCCACGCGGTTTCTCGATCCTCGACCCCGCGGACCTCGAGGGCATCGTCGCCGAGCTCGTCGCCACCGCCGACCGCGGCCGCGCGCGTGCCGCGCAGTGGCGGATCAGCGCGTGGAAGAACGCGCTCGTCGCGCCGCAGGCGGCGCTCGCCGCCGCGAAGGACGACGACGAAGTCGCCGCCGCGCGTGCCTACGTGCGCTACGGCGATGCGCTCGCCGCCTATCGCGCGGTGGATTTCGACGACCTGATCGCGCTGCCCGTGACCCTGTTCGACCGCGACGCCGCGGCGCGCGAGCGCTGGCAGGCGCGCTTCGACCACGTGCTGGTCGACGAGTACCAGGACACGAACGCGGCGCAGTACCGCCTGTTCCGCCACCTGGTGGGCACGCGCGCGCGCTTCACCGCCGTGGGCGACGACGACCAGGCGATCTACGGCTGGCGCGGCGCGACGCTGGAGAACCTCGCGCAGCTGCCGCGCGACTACCCGGCGCTCGCCGTCGTCAAGCTCGAGCAGAACTACCGTTCCTGCGTGCGCATCCTGAAGAGCGCCAACGCGCTGATCGCGAACAACCCGAAGCTCTTCGAGAAGCGGCTGTGGAGCGCGCTCGGCCACGGCGACGCGATTCGGGTGCTACCCGCGGGTGACGACGAGGCCGAGGCGGAGCTCGTCGTCGCCCGGCTTCTCGCGCACAAGTTCGAGCACCGCGGCCGCTTCGGCGACTACGCGATCCTGTACCGCGGCAACCACCAGGCACGTGTGTTCGAGACAGCGCTCCGCGCGCACGACGTGCCGTACGCGATCTCGGGCGGGCAGTCGTACTTCGAGCGCGCCGAGATCAAGGACATCGTCGCCTACCTGCGGCTCGTCGCCAACGACGCCGACGATCCCGCGTTCATCCGCGCGGTGTCCGTGCCGAAGCGCGGCGTCGGCGAGACCACGCTGTCCAAATTGTCGGAGGTCGCGACCGCGCGGCACGAAAGCCTGTTCGCCGCGGCCTTCTCCCCGAATTCCGCGCGGTGGCGCACGCGAAGGCCCGCGCGGAGCTCGAGCAGTTCTGCGCGCTGGTGAACGACCTGCGCCACCGCGCGCCGCGCGAGCCGGCCGCACGCCTCCTCGCCGACCTCGTGCGGCGCATCGGCTACGACGACTGGCTCTCGGCCACGTTCGACAAGCGCGACGCCGAGGCGAAGGGCAGGAGCGTCGCCGACTTCGTCGGCTGGCTGTCGCGCAAGGGCGAGGCCGACCGCAAGAACCTGCTCGAGCTCACGCAGATGATCGCGCTCGTCACGATGCTCGAGGGCCGCGACGTGGACGAGTCGGACGCGGTGCGGCTGTCCACGCTGCACGCAGCGAAGGGTCTCGAGTTCCCGCACGTGACCATCGTCGGGCTCGAGGAGGGCGTGCTGCCGCACCGCGAGTCGATCGACGGCGGCAACATCGACGAGGAGCGGCGGCTGTTCTACGTCGGCATCACGCGCGCGCAGCGCTCGCTGGTCCTGACCTACTGCCGGACGCGCAAGCGGGCCGGCGTGCGCATCGACACGCTGCCGTCGCGCTTCATCGCGGAGCTCGTGCAGGAGGACCTGCGCTTCGCCGACGCGCCGCTGCCTCCGGAGGAAGCGGCAGCGCGAGCGCGCCACGGGCTCGGAGCGGCTGAAGGCACTGAAGGCGCTGGTCGCGCGCGAGCTGACCCGGTGCGGGCCGCGCGGCCCGCGCGACGACTACTTCGAGCCGGCCACCATGTAGTCGACCGCGGCCTTCACGTCGGCGTCGGAGAGCGACGTGTTGCCGCCCTTGGCGGGCATCACGCCGGCCTTGCCCTGGAAGCCCTTGAGCGCGTGGTCGTAGAGCACGTTCGCGCCCTGCGCGATGCGCGGGGCCCACGCGGCCTTGTCGCCGTGCTTCGGCGCGCCGGCGATGCCCGCCGCGTGGCACGCGGTGCAGGCGGTGTCGTAGACCTTCTTGCCGTCGACGGCCGCAGGCGCGGCCGGGACCGCTGCAGCAGGGGCAGCGGCGGCCACCACGGCTCCCGCGGCGCCGGAATTCATCATGAACTCGACCGCGCGCTTCACTTCGGCGTCGTTCAACTCGGCCATGCCGCCGCGCGCGGGCATGCCCGCGTGGCCGCGCAATGCGGACTGGTGCAGGGCAGTCGAGGCCGCGCTTCTCGCGCTGGATCCAGGCGGTGCGGTCGCCGACCTTCGGCGCGCCGCCTTCGCCGGTCTGGTGGCACTTGCCGCATGCTGCCGCTACGACCTGCTCTCCCGTGCGCTCGGCGCCGGCCGCCGCCGCCGTCGCGGCGGGCGCGGCGGGCGCGGCCACCGCAGCAGGGGCCTTCCAGTTCGCGCCGCTGGCATTGACCATGTGCACGACCGCCGCCTGCACCTCGACGTCGGTGAGGTCGGGGTTGCCGCCCTTCGCCGGCATCGCGCGGATGCCCTTGATCGCGTGCTCGTACGTGAGCTTGTCGCCCTGCGCAATCACCTTCGCCCACGCGGCCTTGTCGCCGAACTTGTGTGCGCCTGCGACGCCGGCCTCGTGGCAGACCTTGCATACCTGCGCATAGACCTGCTCGCCGGAGAGCGCCGCGCGGGGTCCCGTGGCCTTGGCGAATTCGACGGTACCCACCGGCCGGATGCGCGCGAGGATCTCGTTTTCGTCGGCACTGACCGAGCGCTTGGCACCGCCCGAGACCAGCGAGGCGAGCATCGCGATCACGATCACCGGCACGATGAACGCGGCGACGACGACGACGACCAGCTGTTGCCAGGTCTTGATCGGGGACGAGTGCTCTTCGCTCATGGCGTCGGGAAGGGAATGGGTTGGGGACGGCCGCGCGCGGATTGCGTTCCGCCGAACGGCGCATTATACCGTCGCGGCCCAGCCCGCGGAACCGCGCTGGACGCTCCGTGCCACGCAAGGCTACAATGCTCGGCTACGCGCCCGTAGCTCAGTTGGATAGAGTGTTGGTTTCCGAAGCCAAAGGTCACAGGTTCGACTCCTGTCGGGCGCGCCAGTCTCCAAAAGCCGCACGGGCTTGAGCCGCTCCATGGGGCCCGCCCGCCGGCACGGCGTCGAGTACTGCAGCGGACTCGCGGCGGTCGGCGTGACGCTCGCGCTGGCCGGGTGCGCGACCGCGCATCCGCTGATGCCGACTGCCGGCGCTCTACACGGGGCCGCACGCCAAGCCGCTGTTCGCGAGCGCCCCCGCGGACGTCCGCACGCCCGCACTCGATCTGCTTTACATCACCGATCGCGCACCGGGGAAGCCGGGGCGGGATCCCGAGCCGTACGTAGCGGAGCGCTCGCGCTCGCTGGCCTTCGGCTCGACGACGGTCCTGTTCGGCGCGGCGAACTGGGATGCGCTGGTGGCGCAGAGCCTGCAGGCCGAGCGGACGGCGCCGATCGATCTCATGCTCGGGCCGACGCACGAGCTCGGCCGCTTCCCGCGCGTGCCCTACGACGTCACCGCCGGGCCGGACGGCGTGTCGCGCGCACCGGCCGTGCTCGAGGTACACCAAGCCGCCCGGCGTGGCCTGCAAGCCGAGGTTGCCCGCCGCATCGCGTCGGGCCCGCGCAAGGAGCTCGTGCTGTACGTGCACGGCTATCACAACACGTTCGAGGACGCCGCGCTCACGATGGGCGAGAACTGCCACTTCCTCGGCCGCGAGTTCGCCTGCGGGATCTTCACCTGGCCTGCCGGAGGGAAGAAAGGCATCCTGTTCGGGTACAACGTCGACTACGAGTCGAGCGTATTCGCGACCGCGCACCTGAGCACCGCGATCCGCGCGGTCGTCGCGACCCCTGGCCTGGAGCGCATCCACCTGGTGGCCCACAGCCGCGGCACCGACGTGGTCGCGGCGGCGTTGTCGGAGTTGAGTGCCGAAGCGTACATGCGGCAGAGCAACCTCGCCCGGCGCTTCAGGATCGGCAACGTCGTCCTGCTGGCGCCGGACATTGACGCGGACGTTGCCCCGACCCGCATCTTCAAGGTCCTGTCCGATCCCGACCTTCCCCACGGCGGCGCCCCGAACCCCCGCGCGACGATCGAGTCGACGCCCGGGTTCCGGGTCACCATCTACATGTCACCCGACGACAAGGCGCTCGCCGCATCGAGCTGGTTGTTCGGCAGTTTCGTCCGGCTCGGGCGCGTCGATGCGTCGATGTTGCCCGCCGAGCAGATCGAACTGATCGGGGACCTGGGCTTCCTGGACATGATCCAGGTCCGCGGCACGACCGACCTGTTCGGCCACGGCTACTTCACCTCCAATCCGAGGGCAAGCGCCGACCTGATCGCAATGCTGCGCTACGGCCTGCGTCCCGACGAACCGGGCCGGCCGCTGGAGGAGATCAGGCGGCCATTCTGGCGGGTACCCGAGCGATCCGACGCAGCTGGCGGCCGGTAGCGTCGATCACTCCTCCGGGTCGAGCACGGGCGGGACGTTGCCCCAGGCAGCGCCCCCACCGGCGGAGAAGGCCCTGAATCCCGGCTTCTGGCGACGTTCGCGCAGGCACTCGACCACCCCCGGCGGTTCCGGCGCCACGCCTTCAGCACGCGGCGACCGGTCCGACCCGGCTCGTTTGTGTCCGGATCTGCAAAGTCAAGGCTTGCGGCGACGCGTACGCTGCGCAGTTTGGGCGAAGGCGCGCCGCGGGATCGAACCGCACTCGCGTCCCTGCGCAACCATGACTCGAGGAGACGCAATGTTCGAACGTTCGAAAGGGCTGCCTGCCGCAATCCTGCTTGCTGCGGTCACGCTGATGCCGGGCATCGCCACCGCGCAGGTGTCCAATCAATGGCAGTACGGCGCGCAGCTCTACGTCTACCTGCCGACACTCGACGGCACGGCCAAATTCCAGGCGGACGGAGGCGATCCCAGCGTCTCCGTGGACGCCGATGCGCTCCTCGACGCGCTCAACTTCGCGTTCTTCGGGTCGCTCGAGGCCAGGAAGGGCCACTGGGGTGCCTTCACCGACCTCATGTACGTGAATGTCGGCGAAAACAAGTCGGGCGTTCGCGACTTCACCATCGGCGGCACCCCGCTTCCGGGCACGGCCAGCGCCAGCGTGAACTATGACCTCAAGGCCTGGGCATGGACGATCGCCGGCGAGTACGTGGCCATAGCCCAACCCGGATTGACGATGGACGTCTTTGCCGGCACCCGCATGCTCGACATCTCGCAGGATATTGACTGGGGCATCGATGGCGCCATCGGCGGGATACCAACTGGGGGGCGCACCGGCGCTCGCAGCAGCGGCGACACCAACTGGGACTTCATCATCGGCACGAAGGGGCGCGTGCGTTTCGGCGCCGACAACCGCTGGTTCGTGCCCTACTACCTCGACGTCGGTACGGGCCAGTCGGATCTGACTTGGCAGGCGATGGGCGGCCTCGGCTACTCGTGGCAGTCGATCGACTTCTTCGTGGCGTACCGATACCTCGACTATGACCTGGGTGACAACAAGCCCTTCGAAGAGCTCACCCTGAGCGGCCCAGTGATCGCGCTGGCTTTCCGCTGGTAGGCAGCCGGGGAGCTCACTGCCACGGCCTTGCCCCGATGTTCCATCCGCTGGTTTTCGGAGGGACTTCCGGACCTGCCCCCGCACGTCGAGCACTGCAAGTGGAACCTCGCGTCGAGTCGGTGGGCGACTGAGAGAAAGGATGCTCGCGATGTCGATTCGACGCTGTCGTTGCACCGGAGCCGCTGCCCTGCTCGTTGCGGCAGCGGCCCTTCTCGCGGTCACCCCGGGCGTTGCCGGTGCGCAAGCCACCAAGCCCGCCGCGTTGGTTGCCGGCACCGCGCTTCCCAAGGGCAAGCAAACCACCCTCGGTCTCTACGTGACCGCCGCCCAGGCCTACCAGATGTGGAAGGACGCCCCGGACAAGGTGAAGGTCATCGACGTGCGCACGCCCGAGGAATTCGCATTCGTCGGACACCCGGAGATGGCCTGGAACATACCGGTGTCGTTCGTGACCTACGAGAAGAAGGGCGGCAAGTTCGAGTACGGGCCCAAGGCGAACCCCGACTTCGTCGCGCAGGTGAAGGAGCTCGCCAAGCCGACGGACGTCCTGCTCGTCACGTGCCGTTCGGGCGGCCGCGGCGCCATGGCGGTCAACCAGCTGGCGGCGGCCGGATTCACCAACGCGTACAACATCGTCGATGGGGTGGAAGGCGACCTGGTGCAGGATCCGGAGAGCGTCTTCAACGGCAAGAGGATGAAGAACGGCTGGAAGAACTCGGCGCCATGGGTCTACGACATCGATCCCGAGAAAGTCATCCTCGAAGAAGGTGCATCGAGAGGGTTCACCCGCTAGGAGAAAGACGTGCATTGACGCACGTGTTGGCGCGCGCCGATGCGCTTCGTCCTTCGGTTCCGCCCAAACCCATCGCACGATGAGGCAAGCAATGAGCACCTGGAACAGATGGATCGCTACGACCTGGTTCACTGCCGCAGTGCTGGCGTTGCCGGTAGTGGTTTGCACCGATGCCCGGGCACAGTCGCCGGCGGTCGACCCGGCCGCCGTGCAGAGGCTGAAGCAGATGTTCGCGTTCATGGATGGTCTGCAACAGTTCAGCGTGCAGACACACAACGTCGTCGAGGACCTGCACGTCTCCGGGCATCGGGTCGACAAGGACATGAGCGCTACCGTGACCGTCAAGCGGCCGAACAAGCTGCGCGCCGTGCGCAGCGGCGAGCTGGCGGAACAGCGGTTCTTCTACGACGGGAAGACGCTGATGCTGTACAACCCGCGGGACAAGGTCTACGCGACCGAGGCGGCTCCGCCGACGGTCGAGAAGATGATCGACTTTGCGCGCGAGACCGTCGGCGTTGTGCTGCCGGCTGCCGATCTGCTCTACCGCAACGCCTTTCCGCTGATGATGCAGGACGTGAAGCTGGCCGCCGTCGTCGGCAAGGCGATGATCGGCGGCGTCAAGTGCGACCACCTGCTGTTCAGCCGGCCGGGCGCCGATTTCCAGGTCTGGGTCGCCGAAGGCAAGCAACCGTTCCCCTGCAAATACGTCGTCACCGAGACCGGCACCCCGGCGCCGCTCAGCATCGCCACGGTTTTCAGCGACTGGAAGACCAGGCCCGCCGTGGACGATGCCCAGTTCACCTTCGCGCCGCCCAAGGGTACCGAGAAGATCCGCTTCCTGTTGGTCGAACCCCCGCGGCCAACCGGACGTTGAACGCAAGAGGATGACCACCATGAGAGCGAACACCAGGATTGCCGCTACCCTCGTCCTCGTCGGCGCCGTGTCCGTCGCAGCGTGGCTGCCCGAAGCGCATGCCCTGCGGGGTCGTGGGGCCGCGTTCGCGGTCGGCGCCGCGGCCGGCTCGGCGAGTTCGTCGGCCGCCGAGCAGCAGGCGGCCACGGCCCAGCAACAGGCGGCTACGGCCCAGCAACAGGCGGCGGCGGCGCAGCAGCAGGCCGCGATCGAGAAAGAGAAGGCCGTTGCGGCCCAACAGCAGGCCGCGATCGAGAAGGAGAAGGCCGTTGCCGCCCAACAGCAGGCGGCGCAGGCCCAGCAGGCCGCCGCCGCTGGAAAGCCGTTGCCCGCGGGCACGGTGGTCGCGCAGCTTCCACCCGGCTGCGTGCCCACGCCGGTCGGCGGCAAGAACTACCAGTACTGCGGCGGCAACTTCTACGAGCCCGTGTACGAGGGCAGCGCGTTGAAGTACGTGACGACGACGCCGAAGTAGCCGCCTGCCGGATCGACCGAGCCGGCGATGGCCGGCATGCTTATCGTCGGGCCATCCCCGACAGGAATGCGCTCGCTTTCGACTGCGCGTGTGCGCTTGCCCGTTGCCGGCGCAACGGATGCCGCAGACATGACGAGGGAGTTCCGCAGATGAGAGCCGTTGGTTGGTCTGCCGCTCTGGCGGTGGTCTTCGCCGCCGCAGCGGCGGCCACCGGATTGGCGGCTGCGGACTTCGGCAGCAGGCACGGCCCGGAGCCCGCCAACATCGACGAATTCGCATCGGTCCTGCGGCAGGACCCCTACGACTTGGAGCTCCTGATCAGCTACGGCACGTCGAAGGGCGGATCGGCGGGTCATCTCGCGCTCGCGCTGCGCGACAAGGCGCCCGGCGACGACCTGGTCTACTCGGCCAACTTCTACGCCGACCGCTCGAGCGAGCACGAGCAGGGCTTCTATACCGCCGACCTGATGGTCGCGATACCGAAGATGGAGTACCTGTTCAAGACCACGTCGTCGCTCGGTGACACGGCATCGTTCGGCCTCGACTTCGGCGAGATCTACAAGCGCTCGGTGATCGGCGTCCGCGTCTACGGCGTGCCCGCCGCCGAAAAGGAGGCCATCGCGGCCTTCTTCCGCCGCATCAACGACGATTACCACAGGCGCGTCGCAACGACGGAGTACCACGACGGCGAGATCAGGTACGACTACCTGCACCTCAACTGCGCCAAGACCATCGGTTCGGCGTTCAAGTACGGCACCGGGTACCGGAACCTCGAGATCACGAGCTCAAGGCTTTCGCCGCGCCGGAAGCTCGCGTCGGCCGTCAATGCCAACACCCCCACCGGGATGGCGATCAAGCTCCTCGACGAGTGGAACAAGCGCGGGTACCGCATGGACGTGGTGTACTACCGGAAGTTCAACGGCTCGCCCTACGTGGATCCCCACGAGGAGGAGCAGGTGGCGTTCAAGGACCTTCCCAATCGCTTTCCCTCGGTCCTGTCCCGGGACTTCCGCAGGGAACAGCAGCGGTACAAGGATTTCGACAATCTCTTCGCGATGTACCTCTTCTACAACCTGGCGAAGTACCGAGTGGGCGTCGACGACGAGACGAAGCTGCTCGCGATCGAGGAAGTCAAGAATCCCATGGGCTACGTGGAGGCCGCCAGGGTCGCCACGGACAACGCACGGTCGGACAGCAGAAGATTCCTCGGCGGCGCGACGTTTCGCCCGGGGGGGAAAGCGCTTGGGGAAAGCGCCGACCCGGGATATCGCTAGGAAGACTCGGGCCGTGACGAGCGCGTGGACCGTGGCTGCAGCAGGCCGCGGGCGGCATGCCTCACGTCGGGCGACGAGAAACGGAAGGCGGCGCGGTCCAGCAGGTAGTGGACGAAGGAGGTCGCGAAGCCCACGGCCAGCAGCGCCGGCACGAAGGGCGAGGCGCGCAGCCACCATGCCGCATCGCCGAAGATGCGGTCGGCGTAGACGTATTCGTCGGCCACCGCCTCCACTTCCAGCACCGGCAGCAACAGCGTGGAGACGACGGCGAGCACGAGCAGCACCGCCCAGCCGCGCCGATTGATGGGTGCCAGCAGCCGGTGCCACGGCGTCGCAGCGTTCTGGTTCCCGCCGGAAGCCGCGAGCGAGGCGAGTCCCATGGCAGCGCTCCAGTGCTGCACGCTCCACAGCGCGATGAACAGCAGGGGGTGGCGCGCCAGGAACGCGCACAGCACCATGGCCGAGAGGCCCAGGACGTAAGCAGCGCGTGGCAGCGACGGTTGCTGCGAGCGCAGTTCGCGGCGCAGCATCAGGGCGGTCAGGATCACGACGAGGACGATGCCGCCATCGTGTATCGCGCGCGCGAACCGGTCCGCCCCGGCCGCTCCCAGCAGCGGGTCGATCCAACGGTCCTGGAAGGCGATCGAACCGGCCAGGGCCTCGGCCACCACGACGAAACCGCCGCCCACGACGAGCGCGAACCATCGATCCAGCCGCCGCGAGTTCGCGTCCGACGCCCGCCCCGCGCGCGCGCGGTAGAGGCTGAGCAGGCCGAAGTGCTGGGCGGCAAAGTGGTAACTCACCAGCAGGTAGTCCAGCACGGCGAGCCAGACCACGCGCTCGGTCAGCGGCAACGGGATCACGCTTTCGGGGGCCAGCAGCAACGCGAAACAGGCGGCGACGATGGCCAGCGGCGCGACCACGAAGCGCAGCGGCTGCTTTGCCAACAGGGGACGGTACGCCGGGGTTGCGTAGGCCAGCCAGGCCGACGAAACGCGGTGGCCGAACCAGAGTGGCACCGCGAGGGCGAAGAACAGCCCGTCCACGGGGCTCGCGCGCACGTCGTCGTGACCCTGCGCCAGCAGCAGGATCAAGGGACTCAGCCACAGCGCATTCAGGATCCAGACGAGATCCCAGGCGGGACTCCTGATCCAGCGCGTGGGCGTGCAACGCAGTGCATCGGTCCGGTGAGGGCCCGTCCCAGCGAGTACGTCGGCGCGGGTCGAGGCGGGTGCGTGTTGGTACATGGGTCGCGTGGTCCGCGGACCTCTATCCGCCACGGTCATCGGTCGCCGCCGTCAACGCCAAGCAACCCCGAAAGGATCGGCCACACGACGTGCAGTCCCGCGAACAACCCGACCAGGAACTTCCTTCGCAGCGCGCGCGATTCCATGCGGCCTCCGTGACGGCAGAATCCTACACGACGACTCGAATCGCGCCGGCATTTGAAGGAGCCCAATATCCGGGGAGGTCACCGGCATAGGAGCGAGGCGCTGGTCGGCGGCACGGGCCGCGTGAGGCGTCCCGCTGCCCGGTCCCAGGGATGGCGGGCCCGGCGGGCTGTTCCCGGCTGCAAGCGTGCTCAAGCGCCCGGCTCGGCGGGCCGTTGTGTGCGTGCGCGCCACTCGGCCGGCGTCGTGCCGCTCCAGCGCTGGAACGCCCGCGTGAACACGCCGGGGGCCGCGTAGCCCAGCATTGCCGAGATTCGCGCGAGGTCCAGCGTCGAACCCTGCAGCAGCTGCCGGGCGAACGCAAAACGGCCTTCGTCGACAAGCTGCTGGAAGCCGACTCCGAACGACTGCAGCCGGCGATGCATCGTTCGACTGTGCATGCCGAAGATCTCCGCGACGTGATCGGCCCTGGCGTGCCGCGTCAGCAGCGCCGTGCGCAGGACGATGCGCACCTGCTCGGGGAAGTCGTCGTGGTGGCGCCGCTCGATCGCGTCGATCTCGCCCTGCAGCAGTTGCTGCAACTGGGCATCGACGTCGGGCAACCGGCGCTGCAACGACGCGGCCGGAAAGACCAGCGCGAACTGGTCGGCGTCGAAACGCAGCGGAACCCGGAAGAACTCGCGAAACGGCCGGACATCGGTCGGCCGGCGGTGCGCGAACCAGGCCTCGGCAGGCATCCAGTCGGGACCGCAGAGTTCGCGCAGGATGTTGCAGTAGACGGCGATGGCGCCATCGCCGACCTGATCGATGGCGTCGATACCTGGCTCGAGGATCTCCCAGCCAAGGTACGCGAACTTGCCTTCCACGATCAGGGTCGCATGGGCGCCGCGGACGTGAACGCCCAGATGGCGCACGAATGAGGCGAGCGCCGTCCCGACGTCGGGCGAGTACTTCACCAGCAGGCCGACGAGTCCGAGCGACCGTAACCCGTCCTGCTGGCCGACGAGGAGTCCGAAGTGCGCGCAGCCGGTCCGGTCGGCGCAGTGCTGGACGATGCGATTGTGAGTCGCAAGCGAGACGACGTGCTCCGGGTCGTCGAACAGCGTCAGGTCGACGCCCGCTTCCGCCAGCACCTCGCCAGGATCGGCACCCAGCCTGCGCAGGAGCTCCGGAATGACCAGAGCGGTGCCCATGCGCACCGTCGTACCGGCCGGTCGAGGCCTGTGGGCTGCCTTTCGCGCGGCAACTTGGTCGGAGCGTGCGGCCATGGGCACCTACGACCGCACTACCGGACGCAGTGCGCCGACGCGTGAGCGTGGACGAAGGCAATCGCCCGACCGGTCGCCCTGTCAGGGGCGCGGCGCCGCCAGCTGAACAGGTCAGGCACCGTCGCCCTTCGCTCCGGCCGCGCGTTCCACGGGCGCCTGCTGTTCGCCCCGCCATTGGCTCGGCGACGTCCCGCTCCAGCGCTGGAACGCGCGCACGAAGGAGCTTGCATCGTAACCGAGCAGTGCGGCCACATGGCTCACATTGTTGTCGGTGTCGATCAAGGCCTGCCGGGCGATTTCGTAACGGCCCTCGTCCACGAGGACCTGGAAGCTGAGCCCGTACGCATTCAAGCGCCGGTTCATCGTGCGGGACGTCATCGAGAAGAGCGACGCGATGTCGGCGCTGTTCGTGCGATCGGTCAGGAGCGCGGTGCGCAGGGCACGGCGCACCCGATCGGGAAACTCTTCGTGGAACTGTGCCTCGAACGCCTGCAACCTCTCGGTCAGCATTCGATGCACTTCCGGTTCGCTTTCGGCCACGTGCTGTCGAAGCAATGCGGCTGGAAAGCTGATGGCGTTCTGCTCTGCATTGAACAGGATCGGTGCACGGAAGAACTGCCGGTACGGTTCGATGTGGGCTGGCCTGCGTTGGGCAAGCATGACCTCGCTGGGTGTCCACTGGGCGCCGCACAGTCCGCGCATGATGTTCACGGCGCCCGCCATGGCCGCCGCGCCGATGTGGTCCGTTCCCACCGTGCCGGACTGGTAGATGCTGTAGTTCAGGTACGCGACCGGGCCTTCGAAGACCACGTCGGTCGCGGCGCCACGCAGGTGATGGTGGAAGAAGCGCACCAGACTGTGCAGCGCGGCGCCAATGTCGGAAGAGTGCCTCACGAGCAGGCCGACCAGCCCGAGCGAGTGCAGTCCACCCTGCTGACCGAGCAGCAGTCCGAAGTGCGGGCATGCGGTGATTTCCGCGCAGCGGGCGACGAGGCGACTTCGCTCCGAAAATGTGATCCGGTCGTTCGGGTTTTCCAGCCGCGAGATGTCGAAGCCGGCTTCCGCCAGCACGCGCGCAGGATCCTTGCCCAGGCTGCGTATCACGCCGGGTACGGCAGCAATAACCCCGACGCGGATCATCGGGTCGCGCGCCGGCGCGGGTGCGGCCTTCAGGCGAAGCGGCGCGAAGCGGTTGTTTCTCGTGTCCATCGAAACCTGCCGGGGACGGCGTTCGTGCGCGTACGGCGTGGGTTGACCTGCAGCAATCACGGGGCAAGCCGCCGCCACCCGCTGTCCGAAATAGTGAAGCAGCTGTCCGGACATGTAAAGCACCTTCTCGCCCTTGCTTCGACCATGGGCCGCAGCAGGACAGGGCTGCGGCGGGTCGTTGGCCCTCGGGGCATGACCAGGATCGTCCAGGCGACCGGGCCTGGCCTTGAACAGGACGCCATCACCGTCGGTCCGGTGAGGCACAAGTCGGAGTGATCGAATGCACAAGAAATTGAGGAAGACCCTAGCGGCGCGGGACTCGAACGACCGAGCTCCCGCGCTCTTTGCTCGGTTGTTTATTGATGGGAGTCCAGGATGAAGCTGAAGATAGGTCCTACGCGCAGATTCCGCGCAACCAACACCCGCGGTGCCGCGTTCCACGGCATGGGCGCCTTTGTCGGCACCGGCAAGCTACAGCGGGCTCACGTCTATCGGCGGCAGCGCTGCCGGTCGGGCCGGACGACTACAAGAAAATCGATCCCGTGAAGCTGGCGCGAGAGCTCGAAGTCGACATGTGCGCGGTCAATCACGGCCGCTTCTGGATGATGGACGAGCTCGATGTCGCCGCGGGAGACACCGTCGACTTTCATGGTGTCGGGATGAATTGGGTTGGCGACATGACCGGGGCCGAGATGATGACCCAGTTCCAGAGCGCCTACGTGCCGTCGTTGATCAGGCGCGACACCATCTGGACCTTCAAGGCGGGTAAGCCCGTGTACCTGCTGCGCGAGCCCGGCGGCCCGGTCTGGGTCCTGCAGGAATACACGAAGGCGGTCGATCCGAGCCTGACGCCCGACAACCTCAACGACCTGGGCGGCAAGCTGAAGAACCTGCCGAACGGCTGGACCTTCGAGACCAAGGTGCTGAGCAAGGACCTGACGCTCGATACCGGCCGCTGCGGCGGATGGGCGGCCATCATTCGCGACGACCTGCACTGCACCTATCAGGCCTGCGGCTACGGCGCCGACACGAGTGCCAATTACGTCCTGTAGCTGGCGGCAGAGGGCCGTGAGCGCGGTCGTACGCCGGGACGTCTGCTCGAAGTAGCGGACGCCGGCGTCGGCCGGCTCGGTGCGCACTCGAATGATGAGGTGAGCCTCGATGGGACTGTTCTGGTGGTTGCCGTTTGGCGAAGGTGCCGGGCGTCTCGGCGACAGCAACTCGATACGATGCGCACGGATGGAACCCGAGGCAGTGCAGTTCATCGATGTGCGCAGCGGCGACGAGTGGCGAGCGGGACACATCGCCGGTGCGCTGAACGTGCCGGTCACCCAGCTCGGCTCGCGCATCGCCGCGCTGCGCCTTGACGGGACGCGCCTGATCGTCGCGATGTGCCGCTCCGGCGGCCGCAGCAAGGTGGCGGTGCGCCTCTTGCAGAAGCACGGCTTCAGCAACGCCTGCGAGCTGCAGGGCGGCATGCGCGCCTGGCAGCGGGCCGGGCTGCCTGTCGAGGGTGACGCAGGTCCGGATGCGTCGGTATAGACGGCTGGCAGGGATGAGTATCGTGCTGAGGCTTCGGCCGGGGAGTCGGACATGATTGCGGATAAGAAGTCCCAGATCGAACTCGAGCATCGGATCGTTGCTCGCGTCATGGACGCCTTCGTCCGCATCGGCCTGGTGCTCGTCCTGGCCTTCTTCTGTTACCGGGCGCTCTCGCCGTTCCTGACTCTGCTGATCTGGTCACTGATCCTCGCGGTGACGCTGTATCCGCTGCACGATGCCGTGGCCCGCAAGCTCGGCGGCCGCCACGGGCTGGCGGCGACGCTGATCGCGATCCTGGGCCTGGCACTGATCGTCGCGCCGTCTGCCGTGTTGATGACTTCGCTGGGCGAGTCGGTGCATCAGTTCGTTCAGAACGTCCAGTCGAACTCACTGGAAATCCCGGCGCCGGTCGAGTCCGTGGCCACCTGGCCGATCGTTGGCCCGCGGCTGCACGCCATGTGGTCGCAGGCGCACGCCGATCTACCGGCGCTAGTGCAGAGCCTGCAGCCGCAGCTCGGCGACATCGCCAAGTTGGCGCTCGGCTTCGTGGGGGGCATCGGCGTCGGCCTGCTGCTGTTTCTCGCGGCGTTCATCATCGCCGGCATCATCATGGCTTTCGGCGAGGAGGGTGCACGAGCGAGCCTCACGATCTTCCGGCGCATCGTCGGCCCGGCGCGTGGAGAGGAACTCGCCAAGCTGTCCACCGCGACGGTTCGCGCCGTCGCCCAGGGCGTGATTGGCGTCGCGTTCATCCAGGCGATCATCGTCGGCCTTTGCCTGCTGGTCGCCGGCATCCCCTGGCCGGGCTTGCTGGCACTCATCGTGCTGGTGCTCGGCATCGCCCAGGTACCCGCAATACTCGTGACCTTGCCCGCGATCGGCTACATCTGGTGGACCGGAACCTACGGCAATGTCGAGGCGATCGCCTACACGGTGCTGCTGTTCGTTGCCGGGTTGGCGGACAACGTCCTGAAGCCGCTGATGCTCGGCCGCGGCGTCGAGGCACCGATGGTGGTGATCCTGCTGGGGGCGCTTGGCGGCATGGCGACCGCCGGAATTCTCGGCATGTTCGTCGGAGCCACCTTGTTGACGCTCGGCTACAGGATCTTCATGAGCTGGGTGGCGGACGACCCGCACGCGGACAAGCCCGGGCGCGAGCGCGACACGCCCTCGGCGAGCTGAATCGCATAAGCCGTCGTGACATGAAGTCCGAAGAGCTGAAGCAGAAGGCCAAGCACGAACTGATCGAGTACGCGGTGAACGTCGCGTACCTGGCGATCGTCTTTGCCGCCTTCACGTGGTACCGGCGCCTGATCCTCGCCTCGTACGACATCACCTACACGAACTACTGGTTTGCACTGATCCAGGCGCTGATCCTGGGCAAGGTGATCATGATCGGGGGCATCTTCCGCCTCGGCCGCAGCCTCGAGGACAAGCCGCTGATCTACAGCAGCCTGTACAAGACCGCCGTGTTCTGCCTGTTCTGCGCCGCCTTCACGGTCGTCGAACATACGGTCGTCGGCCTGTGGAAGGGCGGAGGCCTTGCGGCGGGATTGCACGAGATGGCCGAAAAGGGCGGCCACGAAGTCCTGGCCAACACGCTGATGCTCTTCGTGTCGCTGTTCCCGTTCTTCGCGTTCAGGGAACTGGGGCGCGTCGCCGGGCGCGACCGTCTCAAGGACATCTTCTTCCTGCGGCGACCTGACGTCGCGGGTCGGACGGAGGGAAAGTCGTGAAGTCCGAAAGCGGCCTTGCGGCCTGCTGCGCCGCCGACTCGCCGATCCTGAATGGGGCGCGGAGTACTCCGGGCAGACGCTCGTCGGCGACCTGGTCGCCGCGGCGATCGTCTCGATGATGCTGATCCCGCAGTCGCTCGCGTATGCGCTGCTGGCCGGGCTGCCGCCGCAGGTCGGGCTGTACGCCTCGATGGCGCCGCTGCTGCTGTACGCGATCTTCGGCACCTCGCGTGCGCTCGCGGTCGGGCCGGTGGCGGTGGCGAGCCTGATGACCGGCGCGGCGGCCGCCCAGGTCGCGAGCGCAGGGGACGCCGGAGCACCGTCGGCGCGGCCGTCGCCATCGCGATGCTGACCGGGCTCCTGATGATCGCCGATGGGGTTGCTGCGGCTCGGCTTCCTGGCGAACTTCCTGAGCCACCCGGTGGTCGTCCGGGTTCATCACGGCGGCGGCGGTGCAGATCGCGGCCGGGCAGGTGGGCCCGCTGCTCGGCATCAAGACGCACGGCGAGAGCCTGCTGGAGATCATCGAGCTCGCTGCTGCCCAATCTCGGCGAGGTCAAGCCCGTCACGGCGGCGATCGGGATCGCCACGGTGGTCTTCCTGCTGTGGGCGCGCGCGGACTGAAGCCGCTGATGGTGCGTTCGGCCTCGGCGACCGCCCGGCCGACATCGTCGCGAAGGTGGCCCCTGCGATGGCGATCGTCGCCAGCACCGCAGCCTGGGGCTTCGGTCTCGATGCGCGCGGCGTGGCGTCCTCGGCAAGGTGCCGGCCGGCCTGCCGACGATCGGCGCTGCCGCCGGTCGACGTGGCGCTCTGGACGAAGCTCGTCGTGCCGTCGCTGCTCATCTGCATCGTCGGCTACGTGGAGTCGATCTCGGTCGCGCTCACGCTGGCCGCCAAACGCCGCCAGCGCGTCGATCCGGACCAGGAACTGATTGCGCTCGGCGTCGCCGACGTCGGCTCGGCCGTGTCGGGCGGCTTCCCGGTCACGGGCGGGCTGTCGCGCTCGGTGGTGAACTTCGACGCGGGCGCGCAGACGCCGGCGGCGGGCGCATTCACGGCCATCGGCGTGGGGCATCGCGACGCTGTTCCTCACGCCGTTGCTCTTCTTCCTGCCGAAGGCGGCGCTGGCGGCGATCATCATCGTCGCCGTCCTGTCGCTGGTGGACTTCGGCGCGCTCAAGCACACCTGGGACGTACTCGCGCGCCGAGTTTGCGGCGATGGCCGCGACGATCGTCGTCACCTGGCTGGACGGCGTCGAGGCGGGCCTGATGGCGGGCGTGGGGCTGTCGATCTTCCTGCACCTGTACACGACGTCGCGGCCGCACGTGGCGGTCGTGGGGCAGATCCCGGGCACGTCGACCTTCCGCAACGTCGAGCGCCACGAGGCGGTGACCGATCCCGAGATCCTGTCGCTGCGGGTGGACGAGAGCCTGTACTTCCCGAACGCCCGCTTCATCGAGGAACTGGTCAACGACTCGGTGGCGGCCAACCCGGCGATCCGCCACGTCATTCTCGAGTGCCCGGCGGTGAACACGATCGACCTGTCGGCGCTCGAAAGCCTGTCGGCCGATCAACAGGCGGCTCGCGGACGGCGGGATCACCTTCCACCTGTCCGAGGTGAAGGGGCCGGTGATGGACCGGCTCGAAGCGCTCGCACTTCCTCGCAGGAACTGACCGGAAAGGTGCACCTGTCGCACTTCGATGCGGTGGCCAGCATCAAGCCCGAGCTGGCGCGAGCGTCCTGCAGTCGGCGCGCGCGCCCGCCGCTGCGCGCGGCAGAGCCGCGTCCGGATCACCGAAGGCCGCCCGCATCCACATGAAGACCGTCGAGATCGTCTACAGCTACGATGGCGGCGAAGCGGCGCTGCGCGAGCGGCCCGACGATGCCGAGGCTGCGCGAGCGTCCGCCTGAACGACGGCAACCGGGCCTTCGCGGACCTCTTCACCCGCCTCGAGGACGGAACGGAGCCTTCGCGTCGAGTCGTTCCGATCGATCCGCGCGACCTGGGCCTGTCGGCGGACCGGCGATGCGCGCCTGCACCAGCGGCCTTTCGCCGCCGTCCTCGGCTGCTCGGATGCGCGTGTCCCGATCGAGCTGATCTTCAACGAGGGCCCGAACGACCTGTTCGTGGTGCGCGTGGCCGGCAACACGCTCGGCGAGGACGTGAGCGGCAGCCTGCAAGTACGCGCTCGATCACCTCGGCGACAGCCTCAAGCTGGTCGTGGTGCTGGGGCACAGCGGCTGCGGGGCCGTGACGGCGGCAGTCGATGTCTTCCTCGATCCGGCGGCTACCTTGCACTTGCGTCGAAGCACGCGGTTCGATCGGTCGTCGACCGCCTGCACGTCGTGGTCGACGCGTCGGCAAGGAAGATGGCCGCGACGTTCGGGCCCGACGTCGCGCGCCACCCGCGCTACCGCGAGGCACTGATCGAGGTGGCGATGGTGACGAACGCGGCGCTGGCGGCGCACGCGCTGCAGCGCGAGATCGAGAGGCGCGGTGCACAGGGCGTGCGCTCCGCCTATGGCGTCTACGTGCTGACGGAGCGCAGCGTGTGGGCGCCGCGCCGCGGGACGGACGAAGTGATGGGCCTCGCGGGCCCGCCTGACGACGCGCAGGGATTCGTCGAGCTCGGTGACGCGATACTCCGCTCGCGGCGGATCGCCAGCCTGCTCGGGTCGTGAGCCGGCCGTCCGCTCGCATCGCGGCTCACCGAGACCTTTCGGCACACGGATTCTGGAAACCAAGGAACGCACATGAAAGTGATCATCGTCGGCGGCGTGGCTGGAGGAGCATCGTGCGCAGCGCGTCTGCGCAGGCTCGACGAGAAGGCCGAAATCCTGCTGGTGGAACGCGGACCTTACATCTCGTACGCCAACTGCGGGCTGCCGTACCACGTCGGCGGAGTGATCGAGAAGGAGTCGAGCCTGCTCGTGGCGAATGCAGAAATGTTCCGTGGATTCTTTGCCATCGAGGCGAGAACCGGTTGCGAGGCGATCAGGATCTCGGTCGGTGACAAGACCATCGATCTGCGCGATGTCGCGACCGGCGAGGTGAAAACCGAGCCCTACGACAAGCTCGTGCTGTCGCCCGGTGCCAAGTCGATCCGGCCGCCGCTGCCCGGCATCGACCTGCCGGGAATCTTCCAGCTGCGGACCGTGCCCGACGCGCGGGCGATCCGCGAGTGGATCGAAAAGGGCTCGGAGTTTCTCGCGGGGATGTACCGGTACTCGGGATTCCAGACGGTGCGGCCGAAGGTCCGCGCGGTGGTCGTCGGCGGCGGCTTCATCGGCGTCGAAACCGCCGAGAACCTGATCCACCGAGGGTTCGAGGTGACCCTCGTCGAGATGGCCGACCAGGTCCTGGCGCCGCTCGACGTGGAGATGGCGCGCGTGGTCGAAGGTCACCTCGAGCGGCACGGGGTCAGGCTCGCGCTCAACGATGGCGTGGCCGCCTTCGAGAAGGCCGATGGCGCGCTCAAAGTGTCAACGCGGTCCGGAAAGGCGTATCCGGCCGACGTCGTCATCCTCGCCCTTGGCGTGAAGCCGGACACCGAACTGGCGAAGACCGCCGGCCTGCAGATCGGCGAACGCGGCGGTATCCGCGTGGACGCGCAGATGCGTACCAGCCATCCGGACATCTTCGCCGTCGGCGATGCCGTCGAAGTGAAAGACGTTGTGACCGGCGAGTCGAGCCTCGTCGCGTTGGCCGGGCCGGCGAACCGGCAGGGCCGCATCGCCGCCGACGTGATTGCCGGCCGCAACTCGCGGTTCCGCGGCACCCAGGGCACCGCGATCATCGGGATGTTCGGTGCGGCAGCGGCCTGGACCGGTGTCAACGAGAAGACGCTCAAGCGCCGCGGCGATGCCGACTACGAAAAGATCTACCTGTACCCGAACTCGCACGCGGGCTACTACCCGGGAGCCCGCCCGATTGCGCTGAAGGTCATCTTCCGCAAGTCCGACGGGCGCGTGCTCGGCGCGCAGGGGCTCGGCGAAGATGGTGTGGACAAGCGGATCAGCGCGATCGCGATGGCGATCCAGATGGGTGCCACGGTGTACGACCTGGAGGAAGCGGAGCTCTGCTATGCGCCGCAGTTCGGCAGTGCGAAGGATCCGGTCAACTTCGCCGGGATGGTGGCCGCCGATGTGCTGCGCGACGACATGCCGGTCCGTCACTGGGGCGAGGCCGACAAGGCGCTCCTGCTCGACGTGCGCATGCCCACGGAGCTCGCCGTCGAAAGCGTGGCGGGCGCGGTCAACATTCCGCTGCCGCAACTGCGGGCACGCCTGGGAGAGTTGCCGCGCGACCGCGAGATCCTGACTATCTGCCGTTCCGGTGGGCGCGCCTACTTTGCGACGCGGATCCTGCTGCAGAACGGCTTCAAGGCCCGTACGCTGTCCGGCGGGATGTTGTCGCGCACGCACTCCCAGTTGCTCACGAGCTGACGAGACTGCGACACAGCAGCGCCGGCCCAGGCCGGTCGCGACCGGCTACACTGCCACCGGCGCCGCGCGTTCAGTTGACCGAGCGCAAACTCCGCGTGTGCCGCGGGCATAGGCTGAAGAGAACATGGCTGCACCGAGGCCGGTGTGACGCATCGCTGCAGCTATCGGGAGGTCGACGCCATGGCTTTGAATCGCTGTCCGGCGGGCCTGCCGGCGTTCGCCGCCTGGGCGATCGCCGCGTTGGCGTTTCCGGCCCGCGCCCAGGACATCGAGCCCCGCGCCTATTCCAACGCGCCGATCGGCGTCAACTTTCTGGTCGCGGGCTATGCCTACACGCGCGGCGGCCTGGCGTTCGATTCGTCGGTGCCCATCACCAATCCGGACCTGCGCACGTCGAGCGCGGTCGTCGGCTTTGCGACCGTGCTGGATCTGTGGGGGAAGTCGGCCAAGTTCGACGCGATCGTGCCCTACACGTTTCTCTCGGGGACAGCCGAATACAAGGGGGATTCGGTCGAGCGCAAGGTCGACGGCTTCGGGAGCCCGGCCTTTCGCCTGTCGGTCAATCTGTACGGGGCGCCCGCACTGACTTTGAAGGAGTTCGCCGACTGGGAGCAGGACCTGATCGTCGGCGTCAGCCTGCGGGTGTCCCCTCCGTGGAGCCAGTACGACAACACCAGGCTCGTCAACATCGGCACCAATCGCTGGGCGTTCAAGCCGGAGATCGGCATCTCGAAAGCCGTCGGATCCTGGACGGCGGAGGTCAAGGCGGCAGCCGTCGTCTTCACCGACAACGACGACTTCTTCGGCGGCAATTCGGTGTCCCAGGACCCGATCTACTCGGTCCAGGGGAACCTGATCTACGGCTTCTCCTCCGGAATCTGGGTCTCGCTCGATGCGACGTACTTCGCCGGTGGGCGAACGACGTTGAACGGCGTGCGGAACTACGATCTGCAGCAGAACTGGCGCCTCGGGGGCACCGCGGCATTCCCGGTGGACCGGGCGAACTCCGTGAAACTGTACGTCAGCAGCGGCTTGTCCGCCCGTACCGGGAACGAATACGACCTGGTCGGCGTGGCGTGGCAGTACCGCTGGGGAGGAGGACTGTGATGGGACCGGCAATCGTGGACGTGGCGGAGCAGCGGCGCTTGAACGAAGCCCGCGAGGCGGGGGTCCCCTGGAAGAAGTGGGGACCGTACCTGAGCGAGCGGCAGTGGGGGACGGTCCGCGAGGACTACAGCGACGACGGCAACGCGTGGAACTACTTCACCCATGACCAGGCGCGCTCGCGCGCCTACAAGTGGGGCGAGGACGGGCTCGGTGGGATTTGCGACGACAAGCAACGGCTGTGCTTCGCGCTGGCCTTGTGGAACGAGCGCGACCCGATCCTGAAGGAGCGCCTCTACGGCCTCACCAACAGCGAGGGCAACCACGGCGAGGACGTCAAGGAGTACTACTTCTACCTCGACAGCACGCCGACGCACTCGTACATGAAGTACCTGTACAAGTACCCGCAGCGCGAGTTTCCCTACCAGGACCTAGTCGAGACGAACGCGAAACGGTCGCGGGAGGAGATGGAGTACGAGCTGCTCGACACCGGCGTCTTCGACGACGACCGCTACTTCGACGTGTTCGTCGAGTACGCGAAGGCAGGCCCGGAGGACGTGCTCGTCCGCATCACCATCCACAACCGCGGACCGGAAGCGGCCCGGCTGCGCGTCCTGCCGACACTGTGGTTCCGCAACACGTGGTCGTGGGGCGACGACGAGCGCAAGCCGTCGCTGCGCGAAGCCGGACCGGGGGTCGTGCAGGCCACGCATCACGAGCTGGGTGATCACTGGCTGCATTGCGACGGCGACCCGGAGCTGCTCTTCACCGAGAACGAGAGCAACGCGCGGCGGCTGTGGGGACAGCCCAACGCTTCGCCTTACGTCAAGGACGCGTTCCACGCCTACGTGATCGCGGGGCAGGCCGAGGCGGTCAATCCGGCCAGGACCGGCACCAAGGCCGCGGCCCTCTACGTCCTCGACGTCCCGGGCGGCGGCAGCACCACGATCCGGCTGCGTCTGGCGGCCAGTGCCGTCGAGGATCCGTTCGGCGATTTCGAGCAGACCTTTGCCAACCGCATCGCCGACGCCGACGAGTTCTACGCGCGGATCGCGCCCAGCTCACTCACCGAGGATCAGCGGCGCGTGCATCGCCAGGCGCTGTCCGGAATGCTGTGGAGCAAGCAGTACTACTACTTCGATCTGGAGCATTGGCTCCGCGAGCACAAGAGCCACCCGCTGCTCGAGTCGGCCCGCCACGACGTGCGCAACACCGAGTGGTTCCACATGCTCAACGCCGACGTGATCTCGATGCCGGACAAGTGGGAGTACCCGTGGTACGCGGCCTGGGACCTCGCCTTCCACACGATCTCGCTGTCAGCGGTGGACTTCGACTTCGCCAAGGAGCAGCTGCTGCTGATGCTGCGCAGCCTCTACTTCCACCCGAGCGGCCAGATCCCGGCCTACGAGTGGAACTTCAGCGACGTGAACCCGCCGGTGCACGCCTTTGCCACGCTCTGGCTTTACAAGTACGAGAAGCAGCTGGGCCGGGCGGATCTGCGCTTCCTGGAGCGCTCGTTCCAGGGCCTGATGCTGAACTTCAACTGGTGGGTCAATCGCAAGGACCCGGCGGGGCGCAACGTCTTCGCCGGCGGCTTTCTCGGTCTCGACAACATCGGCATCTTCGACCGCAGCGCGCCGCTGCCGACCGGGGGCTCGCTGGAACAGGCCGATGGCACGGCATGGATGGCGTTCTACTGCCAGAACATGCTGGAGATGGCCCTCATCCTGACCGAGTACGACCCGCTCTACGAGGAAGTGGCCTTCAAGTTCATCCAGCACTTCATGTGGATCGCCTACGCGATGGATCGCCGCGGCGAGCACCACGACGAAATGTGGGACGAGCAGGACGGTTTCTTCTACGATCTGCTGCGGTTGCCGGACGGCCAGGCGATGCGGCTCAAGGTGCGGTCGCTGGTGGGGTTGTTGCCGCTGTGCGCGTCGACCGTCTTCGAGGCGGACTCGGTCACGCGCTATCCGCGGCTGATGGAGCTGATCGCGCAGTTTCGAAAGCGGCATCCCGAGCTCGCTTCGCAGGTGGCTCCGACCGAAGCGGGTTTCGTCGGCTACAAGGACCGCCGCCTGCTGTCGATCCTCAGCAAGCGGAAGCTCGAGCGCGTGCTCCACTACCTGCTCGACGAGAACGAGTTCCTGGGTCCGCACGGCATCCGGTCGCTCTCGCGCTACCACCTCGACCATCCGTTCGTGTTCCACGTCGGCGGCCAGGAGTACAAGGTGCAGTACCTGCCGGCGGAATCGAACACCGGCATGTTCGGCGGCAACTCCAACTGGCGCGGCCCGGTGTGGATGCCGGTCAATGCGCTGATCGTCCGGGCGCTGGTGAACCTGTACGGCTTCTATGGCGACGACTTCAAGGTGGAGTGCCCGACCGGTTCGGGGCAGGCGATGACGCTGTTCGAAGTCGCGCAGGAGATCGTCCGTCGGCTGACCGGCACGTTCCTGCGCGATGCGAACGGGCTGCGACCCGTCTACGGCGGGACGGCCAAGTTCCAGGACGATCCGCATTGGCGCGACCTGATCCTGTTCTACGAGTACTTCCACGGCGACAATGGCGCGGGTCTCGGCGCCAGCCACCAAACCGGCTGGACCGGCCTGGTCGCCCCACTCATGGACCTGTTCGCGCGCGTCGACGCCAAGGCGCTTCTCGAGACCGAGACGGGGCGCACGATGGCGAGGCTCGTCAGGGAGCAGGTCGGCGGAGAGGGCGCCGGCGCGACGTGAGGGCGTGGACATGGCCGATCCGCGCTATCCGTCGCTCTACCAGATCAACACCCGCGTGTGGTTGACGGAGCTGTCCGGCGCGCTGGGCAGGCGTGCCACGCTCGACGACATTCCGGACGCCGAACTGGACCGCCTGGCCGAGCTGGGCTTCGACTGGGTCTGGTTGCTGAGCGTGTGGCAGACCGGCCCGGCGGCGCAGGCGATCTCGCGTGCGAATCGGCGTGGCGTCGTGAGTTCGAGGAGACGCTGCCGGACCTCCGGGACGACGACATCGCCGGCTCCGGGTTTGCCATCCATAGCTACACCGTCCATCGCGATCTGGGCGGGATGGCGGCGTTGGCGACGCCTGCGAACGCGACTGCAGCAGCGCGGCCTGAAGCTGATGCTCGACTTCGTCCCCAACCACATGGCGCCGGATCACCCGTGGGTCGACGAGCACCCGGACTTCTTCGTTCGTGGCAGCGAAAACGACCTCGCAGCGTCGCCGCAGAACTACCGGCGCGTCCGGACGAACGGCGGCGCGCTGGTCCTCGCCTACGGCCGCGACCCGTACTTCGACGGCTGGCCCGACACGCTGCAGCTCGACTACGGCAATCCTGACCTGCAGCAGGCGATGATCGGCGAGCTCGCGACGATCGCCGGGCAATGCGACGGCGTGCGCTGCGACATGGCGATGCTGGTGCTGCCCGACGTGTTCGAGCGCACCTGGGGCATCCGGCCGGAGCCCTTCTGGCCGAAGGCCATCGAATCGGTGCGGCGCGCGCATCCGCAGTTCCGGTTCATGGCCGAGGTGTACTGGGACCTGGAATGGACGATGCAGCAGCAGGGCTTCGACTACGCCTACGACAAGCGGCTCTACGACCGCTTGCGCGAGGGGCACGCCCGGCCGGTGCGCGAGCACTTCCACGCGGGCCTCGACTACCAGGACAAGCTCGCCCGCTTCCTGGAAAACCACGACGAGCCGCGCGCGGCCGCAACGTTCCCGCCGGAGCTTCAAGAGGCCGCGGCCGTCGTCACCTTCCTGTCGCCCGGGCTGCGGTTCTTCCACCAGGGACAGTTCGAGGGCCGCAGGAAGCGCATCTCGCCGCACCTGGTCCGCGGGCCGCACGAACCGATCGACCCGCGGCTCGAAGCAGTTCTACGACCGGCTGCTGGCCGTGCTGCGCCGACCCGTGGCGCGTGACGGCGACTGGCGGCTGCTCGAGTGCGCACCCGCCTGGGACGGCAACGGGACGTGGGATTGCTTCGTGGCCTTCGCCTGGCAAGGCCCGGGCGACGAGCGGCTGTTGGTGACGGTCAACTATCGCGCCCAACCAGAGCCAATGCTACGTGCGGCTGCCCTTCGCCGACCTGAGCGACGGGTCGTGGCGGCTCGACGACCTGATCGGCGACGCCACGTACGAGCGCGACGGCAACGATCTGCGCGCGCGCGGGCTCTACCTGGACGAGCCGCCGTGGCGCGCGCACGTCTTCTCGCTGACGCAACCTGACGTCGAGCGGTCGCGGTAGCATGCTCTGCCGCTCATGCCAGATGGCGGCGCCAACAGGATCGAGCCGAAAATGGCGTGAGGCCGTCCCCGGTGGGAGGGATCGCAGATGACACCCGATGCGACCGAGCCGCACGACGGCCTCGACATACTCCACAAGACGCCGGACTTCTCGCTCGTCCTTGGGGGGCCGCTCTACCAGCTGTTGCGCCGGGCGCACCTCACCGACGACGCCTTGACGATGGTGCGCCGGCGCATCGTCGTCATCACGCTCCTGGCCTGGCTGCCACTGTTGGTGCTGTCGATGCTGGAAGGGCACGCGCGGGAAGGCAGTGCGGCTGTTCCATTCCTGATCGACGTGGAGGTCCACGTCCGCTACCTGGTGGCGCTCCCGCTTCTGGTCATCGCCGAGCTGGTGGTGCACCGGCGCCTGCGTCCACTGATCCAGCAGTTCCTGGAACGCAACCTGATTCCCGAAGGCGCCGTGGTGCAATTCGAGACCGCGATCCGGTCGGCATTCCGGCTGCGCAACTCGGTGTTGGCCGAGGTGCTGCTGATCGTCTTCGTCTACGCCGTCGGCATCCTGGTCGTCTGGCGCCAATACCTGGCCCTCGACGTGGCGACGTGGTACGCGACGCCGTCCGCGGAGGGCGTGGAACTCACGCTCGCGGGGAGGTGGTTCGTCTACGTGAGCCTGCCGGTGTTCCAGTTCCTCTTCTGCCGCTGGTACTTCCGGATGCTGGTCTGGGCGCGCTTTCTGTGGCAGGTGTCGCGGATCCCGCTGAGCCTCATTCCCACGCATCCGGATCGGGTCGGCGGCCTGGGGTTCCTTGCCAACACCGCGTACGCCTTTGCGGTGCTCGCCGTGGCGCACGGCGCGCTGCTGGCCGGACCGGTCGCAACCCGCATCTTCTTCGTCGGCGCCGCGTTGACGGACTTCAAGGTCGAGATCGCGGTCGTCGTCCTGGTCGTGCTGGTGGTGTTCCTCAGCCCGCTGCTCGTCTTTGCGCCGCAGCTCGCGCAGGCAAAGCGCGCGGGCCTGCGCGATTACGGGACGCTCGCCGAGCGCTACGTGCGCGAGTTCGATACGAAATGGCTGCGTGGTGGCGCACCCTCCGGCGAGCCGTTGGTGGGCAGCGCCGACCTCCAGTCGCTCGCCGACCTGGGCAACAGCTTCGATCTCGTGAAACGAATGCGACTCGCGCCCGTTTCCAGGGATGCCATCCTCGGGCTCGGAGCGGCGACGCTCGTTCCGTTCGTGCCGCTGCTGCTCACCATCATGCCGCTGGAGGAACTGGTGACGATGCTGTTCGGGATGGTGTTCTAGCGAGTGCCGCTGTCGGATGCGCGCGCGGCCTTCCGCCACTCGCCGGGCGTCCTTCCGGTCCAGCGGCGAAACGCGCGCATGAATGGCGTGAGTCCCGCGTAGCCGAGCGACTCGGCGACGTCGTGCATCGCGACGTCCGAGTTCTCGAGCAATTCCGTCGCGACCGTGCGGCGCACCCGGTCGAGCACCTGCTGGAACGTTGTGTCCTCCGCGGCCAGGCGGCGGTTCAGCGTGCGCCGGTGCATCGCCAGTGCCTGCGCGACGTCCTCGCCCGAGGCCTTGCCATGGAGCAGCAGCGTACGCAAGGCGCGGTGCGTCGCTTGAACGAGCTCCGTGTGGCCTACCGAATAGGCGGCGGTCCGCGTGCGTCGAAAGCGTTCGGGGTCGGCGCCCTCGATGGGTTGCGCGAGCGCGCTCGCCGGAAAGCGGATGGAGGATAACTCCGCGTTGAAACGCACCGGCGCGCGGAAGTACTGTCGGTACGGCGCCACATCGACCGGTCGTGCGTGGGCGAACAGCACCTCGGTCGGGCGAAAACTCTCGCCACAGACCTCCCGCAGCATGTTCGAGGCGATGGCAAGCGCCCCGTCGTAGGTCTGGAATGTGCCGCGCGCGAGAGGATCGTAGACCGCGTAGCCCAGGTCGACGACGCCCGCGCGCTCCATGAGAAAGGCCAGGGCGCCCTCGCTGTTCAGTCGATGGTGGACGACGAACTCGGTAAGCCCCTGGCCAACGGTCGGGGCGTGACGCAGTAGCTCCCCGGGGATCCCGAGATCCGACAGGTGGCAGGCGCGACCGAACAGCAGCCCGAAGTGCGGGCAGCCGGTGCGCGCGGCCGCCTCGCTCAGCAGGCGGCTCAGCGACGCAAACGGCGCGTGCCCATTCGGGTTGGCGAGGATGTCCTCGGACAGCCCCGCCGCCGCGAGGATGGGTTGCGGATCCGCACCAAGCTGGCGGATCAGCGCGGGGACGACGGCAAACGGACCGACGAGCTGTCCCCACGACGCCAACGCGGCAGCCGTCGGTACAGTGGCAGGGG
Source organism: uncultured beta proteobacterium (assembly GCA_963765065.1). Lineage (GTDB taxonomy): Bacteria > Pseudomonadota > Gammaproteobacteria > Burkholderiales > Casimicrobiaceae > VBCG01. The sequence goes on from CAVXVH010000017.1 coordinate 77,522, forward strand.
GTGCCGGCTGTCGGGGCGCGTCGCCGGAGTCGGTCTCGTTCGATGGGTTCACGGAAGCATGTGACACGTCCTGAGCGCAGGATTCGGCGGGTCACCGCGACAGCATAAACGGTTGGCCGGTCGAACTGGAGGACATGCGGGGGACGTCGCCGCTGGCGCGTCATCGACGCCGGCCCAAGCCTGGCGAGAATGGCGAAGACGCAGGCGTCGTCGGGACGCACAATGTTCAAAATGCGACATGCCGCTGGCGCGGCCGGCCGGCAGCGGTGCCGGGAGCCTTCGCGTCGATCGCGGCAGCGTGGCGGACCCCGATTGGAGGCACTTCCCATGGTCGATTCCGGTGTCACCTCGACGCAATCCCCACTCGCACCCGGAGTGCGGCTTCGCCTGGAAACCGGCGCCGGACCGGTTGCGCTCTTTGCTGTCGGCGACGCGGTGTACGCGATCGAGGACGGGTGCCTGCGTTGCGGCTCAGCGCTGGTCACGGGGGCACTCGAAGGGTGCGTCGTCACCTGCCCGCTCTGCGGCTGGCGATACGACGTGGCGCAAGGTTGTTTCGTAGGGCTGCCGGCGCTTCGGATCCGGACCTTCGAGGTCCGCGCGTCCGGGGAGGATTGACGCGACGTTGCATGGAACGTGCGGCTGCCCGGGGTGTCGGATGGAAGCGCGAGTCTGACCTCGCACACAAGGGTCGCGGATCTTGGGCATCGACACCTCGCACGGTGTCCAGAATTGTCGAGCGTGCCATCGCCGATTCGCCATACTGAATCGTGACGAAGACTATTCGTCGCCACGCCGGCCGCGGGCGACGGCCGGCACATCATTGAAGAGGCTCTCATGGACGCAACCAAGCACGCCGGACGCAGCCAGGACATAGCTACGAAGGTTTCGCTGCTCTACCAGAGGCGGGTCAAGCTCGCCCAGCAGCACTTCAGCGAGCGGATGCAGAAGGCGTATGCCGACAACGTCGCCGGCCTGGTCAAGCGACCGGTCTCGGCGGCCGAAGTCTGGACCGACTGGTACCGCTACGCGGTCGACGCGACGCAGCGGTCGATCCTGTTCTGGGACACGCTGCGCGAGCGCGGCAACAATTTCGTCGAGCACACGCGCAAGGGGCTGCCGCCGGTGCTCCACTTCGACTACGAGACCGTGGTCGACGGCCGGAAGCTCGCCCGCCCCGTCAACTACGCGATGGTGCGGATCGTCCCGCCCGAGGGCGTGACGGTCGATCCGAAGCGGCGGCCCTACCTGATCATCGACCCGCGCGCAGGCCACGGCCCGGGCATCGGCGGCTTCAAGGACGACTCCCAGGTCGGCGTCGCGCTGCGCGAAGGACACCCGGTCTACTTCGTCATCTTTTTCCGCGATCCCGAGCCGGGCCAGACGCTGCTCGACGTGTGCGAGGCCGAGAAGGCGTTCGTGAAGAAGGTGCGCGAGCTGCACCCGGCGAGCCCCAAGCCGGTGATCGTCGGCAACTGCCAGGGCGGCTGGGCGGCAATGATGCTCGCGGCCGCGGACCCCGACGACACCGGGCCGATCGTGATCAACGGCGCGCCGATGTCCTACTGGGGCGGTGCCTTCCAGGAAGGCGCCGGCGACAACCCGATGCGCTACGCCGGCGGCATGCTGGGCGGCACCTGGCTCGCGTCCTTCACCGCGGACCTGGGCGCCGGTATCTTCGACGGCGCCTACCTGGTCGAGAACTTCGAGAAGAACAATCCCGCGAACACGTTCTGGGACAAGTATTACCACCTGTACGCGAATGTCGACACCGAGCCGGCGCGCTTCCTGGAGTTCGAGCGCTGGTGGGGCGGCTTCTACCTGATGAATCGCGAAGAGATCGAGTGGATCACGCGCAATCTCTTCGTCGGCAACAAGCTGTGGACCGGCGGCACGTCCGGGCCGGGCGGCAGATCCTTCGACCTGCGCGACATCAAGATGCCGATCATCCTGTTCGCGTCGATGGGCGACGACATCACGCCGCCGCAGCAGGCGTTCAACTGGGTGGCGGACGTGTACGGCTCCACCGACGAGATCAAGGCGCGCGGGCAGGTGATCGTGGGCTTGCTGCACCAGGACGTCGGCCACCTCGGCATCTTCGTCTCCGGCAAGGTGGCGAAGAAGGAGCACGCGCAGATCGTCTCGGTGCTGAAGTCGGTCGAAATGCTGCCGCCCGGCCTCTACGGCATGGAAATCGTCGAGCACAAGGATCGCGCGGGCGGCGTCGAATACGAGGTGCAGTTCCACGAGCGCCGGCTCGAGGAGGTGGTGAAGCGCCTCAACCGGCTCGAGCGGCAGGACGAGAAGCCGTTCGAAGCTGTGGCCGAGCTGTCGGAGTTCAACCAGCGCGCCTACGAGCTCTTCGCGCAGCCGTTCGTGCAGTCGCTGGGCAACGAGGCCACCGCCAAGCTGTCGCGGCAGTTCCATCCGCTGCGCTTCCAGCGCTGGGCGCTCTCCGACCTCAACCCGTGGCTGGCGTGGCTCGGACCCGCGGCACAGGCGGTCAAGGCGCAGCGCCAGGCCACCGTGGCCGACAACCTCGGCCTGAAGATGGAAAGGACCGCTTCGGAAGCCATCAGCGCGTCGCTCGACTTCTATCGCGAGATCCGCGACGCGACCAGCGAGGCGCTGTTCTTCCAGACCTACGGCAACGTGTTCTCGCTCTATCTCGCGGACAAGCACGAGGCGGACGAGCGCGCCGCGGAGCTCACGGCCGAGCCGCGGGAGCTGCCGTTCGTCAAGGAGGCGCTGGCGTCGATCGAGAAGGGAGGCTTTGCCGAGGCGCTGGCCCGCGTCGGGTCGCTGCTCGCCCGGCGGGGGGCGCCGCTGCCGCTCGCGCGTCTCGCGCTCAAGCAGGAGCTTGCCGTCGAATACCGCGAGCTCCTGCCGGACCTCGAGCCCGACCAGTGGCGGCGCATCCGGGGCGAGCAGGACATCATCGTCCGCTACGAGCCCGAGAAGGCGATCACCGCGCTGCCCAAGCTGCTGTCGAAGGCAGGCGATCGCGAGCGGCTGATCAAGGTGGTCCGCGCGCTGCTCGGCGACGAGCGCATGCGGCGCATCGAGCCGACGACCGAGCAGCTCGCGATGATCGAGAACCTCGGCGAGACCCTCGACGTCTCGCCTGCGCGGGGCCGCACCCGGGCCCCCGCTAGCAAGGCGGCCGCCAAGACCGCACGCAAGCCGGCGGCGAAGCGCCGCACGGGCCGTTGACGGCGACTGCGGACCACGGAGACCGGATGGAACGCAAGCACGAGAAATACCAGCGGCTGCTCGATTTCTGCAAGTCGCTGCCGCCGACGCCAACGGCCGTCGTCCACCCCTGCGACGAGAGCTCGCTCGCCGGGGCCGTCGATGCCGCGAAGCTCGGCCTGATCGCGCCGATCCTGGTCGGCCCGAAGGCGCGCATCGAGGCGGTGGCGAAGGAGCACGGCATCGACATCGCCGGCCTGCCGATCGTCGACGCGCCCTACAGCGAGGCGTCGGCAGCGAAGGCCGTCGACCTCGTCCGCGAGGGCAAGGCCGAGGCGCTGATGAAGGGCAGCCTGCACACCGACGAGCTGATGGGCGCGGTGGTGCGCAAGGACACGGGCCTGCGCACTTCACGACGGATCAGCCACTGCTTCGTGATGGACGTCCCCTCGTACGCGGAGACGCTGATCATCAGCGACGCGGCAGTCAACATCGCGCCGACGATGGAGGACAAGGTCCACATCATCCAGAACGCGATCGATCTTGCCCACGCGATGCGCATGCCCGAGGTGCGCGTCGCGATCCTCTCGGCGATGGAGACGATCAACCCGAAGGTGCCGTCCACGATCGAGGCCGGCGCGCTGTGCAAGATGGCCGACCGCGGCCAGATCACCGGCGCGATCCTCGACGGTCCGCTGGCGCTCGACAATGCGATCAGCCTCGAGTCGAAAGCGGTCAAGAAGATCGACTCGCCGGTGGCCGGCCGCGCCAACGTGCTGATCGTGCCGGACCTCGAGGCAGGCAACATGCTGGCGAAGAGTCTGTCATTCCTCGCCGGCGCGGATGCCGCCGGCATCGTGCTCGGGGCGAAGGTGCCGATCATCCTGACGAGCCGCGCGGACTCCGTCCAGACGCGGCTCGCCTCGTGCGGCATCGCGGCACTGGTGGCGCAGGTGCGCCGGGAAGCCGCGGCCAAGGCCGTGCGCTGACCCCTTCCAAGCGAACGAGGACACCATGACGGTCGACGTTCCACGCCCGGTCCTCTCGGGCAAGAAGGCGCTGGTGATCGGTGTTGCCAACAAGCATTCGATCGCGTACGGATGCGCGAAGGCGTTCCACGAGGTCGGCGCGGACCTCGCGATCACCTACCTGAACGACAGGGCGCGGCCGTTCGTGGAGCCGCTGGCGAAGGAGCTCGAGGCAGAGCTGTTCCTGCCCCTCGACGTATCGAAGGAGGGAGAGCTGGAGGCGGTCTTCGACGCGGTCGCGAAGCGGTGGGGCCGCCTCGACATTCTCGTGCACTCGATCGCGTTCGCACCGAAGGAGGACCTGCAGGGCGGGCTCCTCGAGTGCTCGGCGAAGGGCTTCGGCATCGCGATGGATGTCTCGTGCCACTCGTTCGTGCGCATGGCGCGGCTTGCCGCGCCGCTGATGCAGGACGGCGGGACCATGTTCGCGATGAGCTACCATGGCGCCAACAAAGTGGTCCCGACCTACAGCGTGATGGGGCCGGTCAAGGCCGCGCTGGAGGCCTGCTGCCGCTACCTCGCCTACGAGCTGGGCGACAAGGGCATCCGCGTGCACGCGATCTCGCCGGGGCCGCTCAAGACGCGCGCGGCCTCCGGGCTCAAGGACTTCGACCTGCTGCTCAACGAAGCGGAGCAGCGCGCGCCGCTGGGCGAGCTGGTCGACATCATGGACGTGGGCTTCACCTGCGCGTTCCTGGCGACGTCGTTCGCGCGGCGGCTGTCGGGCGAGACGCTCTACGTCGACGGCGGCGTCAACATCATGGCCTAGCGCGGCCCGCGGGGTCCACAACCTGGAGAAGCAGATGATCAAGCTGTGGCTAGCCAACGTCGCGCCGGACGCCAGCGACGACGACATCAGGAAGCTCGTCAAGACCTATGCCCCGGAGCTCGAGTGCACGGACGTGCAGCGCGAGGAAGGCGATGGGACGCGCCCCGTCGCGTTCGTCGCCGTGCCGGGTGCGAAACGGGACGCGCTCGACAAGGCGTGCGCCCGGTTGAACGGCATGTTCTGGAAGGAGCGCAAGCTGTCCTGCACGACGACGATGTTCTGACGGCGTACGCTGGCACCTTTGGCGAAGGAGCACGAACGATGAGACAACGGACGATGTGGGCGCTGGCGCTCGGCGTGGCGCTCGTGGCCGAAGCAGGTGCGCAGCAGTACGTGTATCCGGCGAAGGGTCAACCGCCGGAGAAGCAGAAGAGCGACGAGGCGGCCTGCTACACATGGGCGGTCAAGCAGACCGGCTTCGATCCGGCGAAGGCGCCGCCGGCGGCTCCCGCCGCCGCGCCACCGACGACCGCGACCGGGACTACCCCCGGCGCCGGGGCGCGTGGTGCGGCGCGCGGCGCCGTCGTCGGCGGGATCATGGGGGATGCCGGCGCAGGTGCGGCGGCAGGTGCGGTGGCCGGGCGGAGCCAGAGCCGCCGGCAGAACGCGGCGGCCGGGCAGCAGGCTCAGCAGCAACAGCAGGCGGGAACACAGCAGCAGCAGGCGGCGTTCGCCAAGGCCCGCGCCGCGTGCCTCGAAGGCCGCGGCTACACGGTCAAGTAGCGCGCCACCCGGCGGCCACGTCCCTTACCGTCCGATCCGGGACGGCATTGGCGTAGTCGGTAGGCCTTCGCCGCTAATGTGGCGGCACGCCGCCGAACTCCTGCAGCATCGACTGGTAGTCCTGGGATTGGCGCAACAGTCGCCCGGCAACCTCGCGCAACCTGTCGATGGACTCCGCGGGCAGCACGAAGCTCGTCGGCAGGTTCATGAAATACGCTCGCTCTTCGGGCTGCGGGATTTCGTCGAAACTGACGTCCAGCACGTGGGTGCGGATCTTCGGCAGCGGGACTCTCGCCTCGGCCTCGGCCTCGGTCGCGCCGGCAAGGCGCGCCTTCAGGATCTCGATCTCGCGCCGCCAGAGGTAGATCTCCTGCCGGTCCTTCATCATCTCGATGGTTTCGAACGAGTAGCGGTCGATCGGTACGCCGGAGGCGGCGAGCAACTGTCCGACCAGTCCGGGGGGATCGTCCTTGCGGTCCCACTCCGTCTTGGGCGCCGAGCGCGCGTTCGCCACGATGATCACGATCCTGCGAATGACGCCGAAGCCCACGTCGCCGCGGAACGAAGCGCTCGCCCCCAGGGCCTCGAATGTCTCCAGGACGGTGCGCATGCCGATGTTGTCCGCCACCCCGCCGTCGACCAAGTGGATGTACGGGCGCTCCTTGCTGTTCTGGAAGGCCTGCATCTCGCGGTAGCGCTGCAGCACGCGCCCCGACGGCCGCACGCGCCCCTCGGTCTTGGCGACGTCGGCGACCCAGGCCGGATACTCGTAGCCGCAGGTGCCACCGTAGTTGTTCAATGTCACCGGCGAGAGCACCACCGGCACCGCCGAGGACGTCGCCGCCGCGCGCGACAGGCGCACCTTGTTGAGATCCGAGCACAGCAGGTCGAAGTCGTTCTGGTAGAAGGAGAAGCGCGAGCCGGTCGAGAGGTCGGTCCCGTTCGCGACCGCGACCGGCGTCTGCCTGCCGAGCAGGTCGGCGTACGTCGCGCCTTCGAACAGGATCTCGTCGTAGTAATCGGCGGCGAGCTCGGAGCGGCCCGCGGTCCCGCCGATGTACTTGTGCCAGTTGAACGGGTTGGCGGCGCGCGCGATGAGATCGCCCTGCACGTCGCGCTTGAGAAAGCGCTGCTCGTACTCGGCGAACAACCGCTCGCCGTGGAGCGCGTAGGCGAGCGCCGTGAAGCTGCCCCCGGAAACGCCGGTGATCAGATCGACCTCGTCGATCAACCGGCGGCGCTGGCCATCGATCACGACCTCGGTGCGCCGCAGCTCCTCAAGCACGCCGTACGACAGCGCGGCCGCACGCGTGCCGCCCCCCGAGAACGCCAGCAAGAACAACGTGTGCGGGTCGTTGTTCGCCCGCTTGGGCAGCAGCAGGTACGGCCGGTAGCCCGCTTGCGGATCGAACCGAGCGATCGGCTCGTTGATCGGCCGCGTGGCGCAGCCCGTCAGCGCCGCGATCGCCAGCAGTCCCACGAGGAAGCGGATGTTTCGCATGGTGTCGACCTTCCGTTAACCCGCCCAGACGCCGGTTGGGCGCGCATCCTACCCGATCCCCGGCAGCCTATGCCGGCGGTCCGCCCGGATGTTGCGATCGGTCAATTGATCGCCCGATTCGCGGCGTCGCCAATCCGTGCACGGGCGGTCCTTGGCACCTCCGCCCCCAAGGCAGGCGATAATCTACCTCTACCCCGAACAAGGGAACCGGCGCGCATGTGTCTTGAAAAGCGAAGCGCGCCGTCGTGCTCTGGCCATAATGCTACGTTTGGCCGTTGTAGGCGAATTGCCACGTTTGGCCGTTGTCGGCAAGTGACCGGAACGCCGGCAGGCACGGGATGGATCTGCGGCCGTGCGATCGGCGAACGACCTGATTTGCCGTGGCACCGCAGGACCGGATGCACACGATTCCACCAGCACCTGGAGCACCCATGATGAACGCCAGCGGTACCCTCGCAGCTTCCGATCGTCGCGGCGCCTCGCGCTGGCATGGTCTGGTGGCGGGAATTCTCATGCTCGCCTTCGCGTTGCAGGCGGTCGCGCAAGCGCCCGCGGCTGCGGGGACCGTGGCGCCTCCGCTCTCTGCCGAGGAGCTGGACAAGCTCGTCGGTCCGATCGCGCTCTATCCCGATGATCTGGTCGGCATCATCCTGCCGGCGTCGACGTTCCCGGTCGAAATCGTGCAGGCCGACCGCTATCTCGACAAGCGGAAGGCCGATGCCAAGCTTCCCGTCGACGACAGGTGGGACGATTCGGTGAAGTCACTGCTGAACTATCCCGACGTCGTCAAGAAGATGAGTGACGACCTCGACTGGACCACCGCGCTCGGCGAGGCGGTCGTCACGGACCAGGGCGCCGTGATCGAGGCCGTGCAGGCGTTCCGTCGCAAGGCCCAGGGCGCGGGCAACCTCAAGTCGGACGACAAGCAGGTCGTGAGGGTCGAGAAGGAGATCGTCTACATCGAGCCGGCGGATCCGCAGGTGATCTACGTTCCGCAATACAACCCGACGACTGTCGTCGCGTACGGGGTGCCATACTGGGGCTACTACCCCACTCCATACCCGTCGTACTACTACCCGTATCCGCCCGGCGCTGCGCTCGCCCGGGGCGTCGTCTGGGGTGCCGCGATCGGCGCGGCCTGGGGCGGCGGCCGCTATGGCTGCTGTGGTGACACCAACATCAACATCGACCGCAACACCAACATCAATCGCAGCGGAAGCGTCGATCGCTCCGGCACGCGGCAGGCGGCAGGCGGAAGCTCCGCGTGGAAGTCCAACAAGCAGCCCGGTCAGGTGAGCAGCTCGGCGGGCAGGTCGGCCTCGTCGTCCGCGCGCGCGGGCTACGGATCGACGGGCGGTGCGGGCGCGGGGGCGGGGGCGGGACGGGGCTCCGCACAGGCGACTGGCGCAGGCGCCGGTGGCGCGGCCGGACGTGCCCAATCCGCGGGCAGCGTATCGGCCGGCGGACACGCCACGCGCAGCGGCGGGTCGGGCAGTGCGATGTCCGGATACGGCTCGGGGTCCGGGCGGCAGACGCAGATGGACAGCTCGCGCGGGGCATCGAGCCGCAGTTCGATGTCCGGCGGGGCCTCGCGATCGTCCTACGGGGGCGGCGGCGGAGGTGGTGGTGCTCGTGGCGGCGGTGGCGGCGGCGGGCGCGGCGGCGGCGGCCGTCGTTGAAGCCGGGAGCACTTTCATGCGCACATTCCCTCACATCGACGGCAAGGCATCGCCCATGAACAATAACGGCTTCTGGTCCTCTTTGCGCCGGTTCGCGCTGGCGCTGATCCTGGCCGCCCCGCTCGCTGCGGCAGCGGCTCCTCAGCAGACTTTTGCGACGCCCGAGGCGGCGGTCGATGGGCTGATGGCGGCGCTCAAGGCCGACACCGACCCGGCGATGCTCGCGATCATGGGCGAGGAGCACAAGGACCTGATCCTCGAAACCGATCGCGCGGCGACCAGCGCCACCCGGGCGCGGGTCTACGCGGCGATGCAGACGCTGCGTGTGCTGAAGGAATCCGGCCCGGATCGGCGGGTGCTCTTGATCGGTGCCGACGCGTGGCCGCTGCCCATACCCATCGTGCGCGTCGGGGATCGCTGGCGGTTCGCGACCGAGGAGGGCAGGGAGGAACTCGCCAATCGACGCATCGGCGGCAACGAGCGCAACGCAATCTACGTGCTGCGCGCGTACGTCGACGCGCAGCGCGAATTCGCCGCGCGCGATCGCGACGGCGACGGGGTGTTGCAGTACGCACAGAAAGTCAGGAGTGCGCCAGGGAAGCAGGACGGGCTGTATTGGCCCGCGGATACCACCAAGGGTGAAGAGGCGAGCCCCTTCGGGCCGCTGGTCGCCGAAGGCGCCCCCTACCTCGAGGGCCAGGTGGCGGGCGATCCGTACCGCGGGTATTACTTCCGCATCCTGACGCGCCAAGGCGCGAGCGCGGCGGGTGGTGCCTACAGCTACGTAATCAACGGCCGCATGATCGCCGGCTTCGCGATGGTCGCGTACCCGTCGGAGTACGGCGAAAGCGGCGTGATGACTTTCGTCGTGAGCCACAACGGCAAGGTCTATGAGAAGGACCTCGGCAAGGGCTCGACCGCGATGGGCGCGAAGATGACGACGTTCGACCCGGGCGCGGGCTGGAAAGAAGTGCCGCGTTGATCGCCCCGGCGTGGCCGATGATCGGAGATGTACGCAGACGCGCGAAGCGCGCCGCGAGAGGGTGAGCGTGGCTGACGCTGTGGATCGTTGGATGGGCGTTGGATCCCGCCTGGAGGAAAGCAAGATGATGGTCGTGTCGGAGTGGTTGTTGAGTGCCCGGTCGCGGTTGCGCCTCGTGGCGGCGCTGGGTGTCGTGGGACTGGTCATCACGCTCGCAGGTTGCGATCGCGCCAAGGAAGACGACAAGGCCAAGCAGGCGGTAGCCGCCCCACCTCCGCCGGCCGTGGTGGTCGCGGAAGTCGTCCAGAAGTCGGTGCCGATCTACGGCGAATTCGTGGCGCAGACGGACGCCCGGGAGACGGTGGAGATTCGCGCCCGGGTGCAGGCGTTCCTCGCGGCACAGCACTTCACCGAGGGCACGATCGTCAGGAAGAACCAGTTGCTCTTCACGCTCGACAAGCGCGAGTTCGAGGCGAAGCTGCAGCAGGCCAAGGCCGAGCTCGAAATCGCGATGGCACGGCTCGGCAAGGCCGAAACGGACGAGCGGCGCCTGAAGCCGCTGGCCGAGCGCAAGGCCGTGCCGCAGCAGGATTACGACAACGCCGCCGCGAATCTGCTCTCCGCCCAGGCGAACGTCTCGGCTGCCCGCGCCCAGGTGGTCGCGGCCGAGTTGGACCTGAGCTACACCAACATCCGCTCGCCGATCACGGGCCTGATCGGCAAACGGCTGGTGGCTCCCGGCAACCTCGTCGGCAAGTCCGACGCGACGCTGTTGACGACCGTGTCGACGATCGATCCGATCCGGGTCAACGCGACCATCAGTGAGGCGGAGTACCTGCGCTTTTTCGCCCGACGCAGGGAGGGCGGGAGCGAAGCCCAGTCGATGGAACTGATCCTCGCCGACGGCAGCGTCTTTCCGAGCAAGGGCAAGCTCGTCATCGTCGATCGGGCGGTGGACGCGAAGACCGGCACGCTGGAATTCTTCACCGAGTTTGCGAACCCCGACGGGCAGCTGCGCCCCGGACAGTTCGGTCGCATTCGCGCAGTCGTCGAGACGGCCAGGGACGCGATCGTGGTTCCCAAGCGGGCGGTCCAGGAGATTCAGGGCATGCAGACCGTGCTCGTGGTCGGCGCCGACAACATGGTCGCGCTGCGCACGATCCAGCCCGGCGAAACCGTTGGCGATCTGCTGATCGTGCGCCAGGGCCTTAAGCCCGGCGAACGGGTGATCGTCGACGGCATCCAGAAGGCCCGTCCCGGATCGAAGGTCAATCCGACCACCGCCGCCGCCGGCACTGCGTCCCCGGCACAACCGGACGCCACGGGCAAAGGCCCGTCTCCCGCCGCGCAGCCTGCCGCGAAAGCCGGGGGCAAGTAGTCCATGGCCCAGTTCTTCATTCGCCGGCCGATCGTCGCGATTGTCATCGCGATCCTGACCGTCATGCTCGGTCTGGTCACAATCCGCGGACTGTCGGTCGAGCAGTATCCGTTTCTCGCCCCGCCCAACATCCGCGTGACGGCGACCTACCCGGGCGCCTCGGCCGAGGCGGTGGAGCAGTCGGTGGCCACGCCGGTCGAGCAGGAGGTCAACGGCGTCGACCGGCTGATCTACATGAAGTCGTCGAACACCAGCGACGGCCGCATGCAGCTCGACGTCAACTTCGAGGTCGGCACCGACCAGGATATCGCCAACGTGCTGACGCAGAACCGCGTCTCGGCGGCGCAGGCGCGCCTGCCGGTCGAGGTGACCCAGCAGGGCGTGACGGTGAAGAAGCAGAGCCCCAGCATCCTGATGGTGATCTCGATCTTCTCGCCCTCGGATTCCTACGACGCCAACTTCCTGATCAACTACGCCGGCATCAACCTGCGCGACCAGTTGCTGCGCATCCCGGGCATCGCGCAGGTGGACCTGTTCGGCGGCACCGACTACGGCATGCGCATCTGGTTCCGGCCCGACCGGCTGGCCAAGCTGGGCCTGACCCCGGCCGACGTGATCAACGCGATCAAGGAGCAGAACCTGCAGGCGCCCACCGGCAAGGTCGGCGCGGCGCCCACACCGAAGGACCAGCAGTTCACCAACACGGTCAACGCGCCGGGCCGGCTGGTCACGCCGGAGGAGTTCGAGAACATTATCGTCCGGCAGAGCGAGACCGGCGCGGTGGTGCGCATCAAGGACATCGGCCGCGCCGAGCTCGGCTCGCAGGACTACAACTCCTTCGGGCGGCTGAACGGCAAGCCGGCCGGCGCGATGGCGGTCTACCTGCTGCCCGGCGCCAACCAGCTGAAGGCGGCCGAAACGATCTACGCGACCATGGCACGGGCCAAGGAACAGTTCCCGACCGGCATGGACTACAAGATCGTCTACGACACCACGCCGGCGGTGGAGGCGTCGATCGAAAGCATCGTGCATACCTTCGTCGAGGCGCTGATCCTGGTGACGCTGGTGGTCTTCATCTTCCTGCAGAACATCCGCGCGACGATCATCCCGTTGATCACGATTCCGGTGTCGCTGATCGGCACCTTCATCTTCTTCCCGATGCTCGGCTTCTCGGTCAACACGCTGTCGATGTTCGGCCTGGTGCTGGCCATCGGCATCGTGGTCGACGACGCGATCGTCGTCGTCGAGGCGGTGATCCACCACCTCGAGCACGGCATGAGTCCGAAGGAGGCCACGATCCAGGCGATGAAGGAGGTCTCGGCGCCAGTGATCGGCATCGCGCTGATCCTGTCGGCGGTGTTCATCCCGGTCGCCATGCTCGGCGGGCTCGTCGGCAGCATGTACAAGCAGTTCGCGCTGACCATTGCGATCTCGGTGCTGTTGTCGGCCTTCTTTGCGCTGTCGCTGACGCCCGCGCTGTGCGCGATGCTGCTGAAGCCGCCCAAGCCGATGCGTGGCCCGCTGGGCAGCTTCTTCAAGGGCTTCAACAAGGTGTTCGACGTCGGCACCAAGGGCTACGTGAGCGTGTCGCGCGTGTTGGTACGCCGTTCGCTGCTGACGATCGGCATCGTCGTCGCGGTGGCGATCGGGGCGAGCCTGTTCGCACGCGTGCTGCCCGCCGGCTTCATCCCGGACGAGGACCAGGGCATCTTCGGCGTGAACGTCCAGCTCCCCGCCGGGGCGTCGCTGGAGCGCACCAGCCTCGTGCTGAAGCAGGTGGAGGACATCCTCGCCAAGACCGACGGACTCGACTCCTACCAGACCGTCGGTGGCTACGGCGCGGTGACCAGTACCTACCAGCCGAACTACGGCACGATCTTCGTGCGCATGAAGCCATGGGCGGATCGCAAGACCGCGGAGTTGCACGTCAACGGCATCATGGGTGGGCTGCGACCGCAGCTCGCGGCGATCCCCGAAGCCGTGATCTTCCCCTTCAACATCCCGACCCTGTCCGGCTTCGGTGCAGCCTCGGGCTTCAACTTCCTGCTGCAGGACCGCAGCGGCTCGATGACGATCGCGCAGCTCGGCGAGCAAACGCAGAAGTTCCTCGCCGCGGCCCGGCAGCGGCCTGAACTGGGCACGGTGTTCACCTCCTTCGACCCGAACTACCCGCAGATCAAGGTCGAGCTGGACCGCGAGAAGGCGCGCACGCTCGGCGTGCCGGTGAACGAGGTCTTCCAGGCGCTGTCGACCGCGCTGGGTGGCTCGTACGTCAACGACTTCAATCGCTTCGGGCGGCTGTATCGCGTGTACGCGCAGGCCGAAGCCGAGACCCGGCTGAGGGCCGAGGACATCGGCAAGATCTACGTGCGCTCGAAGACCACCAACGAGATGGTGCCGCTTGCGACGCTGGTCACGATCCGCGACGTCGTCGGTGCCGAGCTGACGACACGCTTCAATCTGCAGCGCTCGGCCGAAATCCAGGGCTCGCCGGCACCCGGCTTCACCTCGGGCCAGGCGCTGGCCGCGCTGGAGCAGGTGTTCGCCGAGACCATGCCGGCGGAGATGGGCTTCGCTTTCTCTTCGATGTCGTACCAGGAGAAGATCGCTCCGCCCTCCGGCCCGACGTTCATCATGGCCATCGTCTGCGTGTTCCTGCTGCTGGCGGCGCTGTACGAGAGCTGGCGGCTGCCGTGGGCGGTGCTGCTGGGATCGCCGCTGGTGGCACTCGGCGCTTTCTTCGGCGTCTGGCTGATGGGCTTCGACAACAACGTCTACGTGCAGATCGGTCTCGTGATGCTGATCGGCCTCGCGGCCAAGAACGCAATCCTGATCGTCGAGTTCGCCAAGGCCAAGCACGAAGAAGGGTCGTCGCTCGAGGAGGCGGCGCTGGAGTCGGCGCGGCTGCGCTTCCGGCCGATCCTGATGACCGCGTTCGCTTTCATCCTCGGCGTCGTGCCGCTGATGCTGGCCACCGGCGCCGGCGCCGGCGCGCAGAACGTGATGGGCACGGGGGTGTTCTGGGGCATGCTGGTCGCCACCGCGCTGGGCGTGTTCATCATTCCGGGCAACTACACCTTCGTCGAAGGGCTCGGTCGCCGCAAGGGCGCCAAGGCGGCGGCGACGCCTGTGCCCCAGGCGGAAGGAGCCGACTGACATGAACCGTGGGCAGATGCTCCTCGCCTGCGCCGTCGGCTGCATCGTCGCCGGCTGCACCGTCGGCCCCAACTACACGCGTCCGGAGATTCCGGCCCCGCCGGTCTTTCGCGGGGCCGATGCCGCGCCTGCGATCGCCGGCGTCGAGTCGTACGGTGATCTCGCCTGGTGGAGTGTATTTCCGGATCCGGATCTGCAGGTATTGATCCGCACGGCGCTGGCGCAAAACTACGATCTGCGCGTGGCGGCATCGCGCGTCCTGCAGGCGCAGAGTCAGGTCACGGTCGCGCGTTCGCAGGAATTTCCCACGCTGGATGGCGCCGTCAGTGCGCCGTACACGGGCTACTCCGGCTCGGACCGTCCGCTGACCTTCCCCGATTACACCGTCACGCCGCAGCTGGGTCTGGGCTTCGCCTGGGAACTGGACTTCTGGGGCAAGTACCGCCGCAATACCGAGGCCGCGCGGGCCGACCTGCTCGCCACCGAGGAGGCGCGTTACGTGGTCGTGGCGACGCTGGTCACGCAGGTGGGCGAGGCCTATCTGACGCTGCGCGCGCTGGACCTTTCGCTGGAGATTTCCAGACGCACCGTGGACTCCCGGAAACTGTCGCTCGACCTCGTGCAGGCGCGGCTGGACGGCGGCGTGGCGGGCGTGCTCGATCTGCGGCAGGCCGAGTCGCTGCTCTACAGCGCGACGAAGACGATCCCCGAGATCCAGCGCCAGATCGAGCAGACCGAGAACTTCATCAACGTTCTGCTCGGACAGGTTCCCGGGCCGGTCAAGCGCGGGCGGCCGCTCGACGCGCAGATCGCGCCGCCGACGCTGCCGCCCGGACTGCCGTCCGACCTCGTGACGCGGCGCCCGGACGTCCGCAGGGCGGAGCAACAACTGGTCGCGGCGAACGCGCAGATTGGCGTCGCCAAGGCGCTGCTCTATCCGCAGATCACGATTTCAGGATTCGCGGGCGGGGGCAGCACGACGATCAGCGGCTCCAGTTTCGGTCCCTTCTGGCTGTTCAACGCACTGCCCGCCGTCAGCGTGCCCATCTTCAACATGGGTCGCCTGCAGGCGAATGTGGAGTACAACGAGGCCCGGGCAGAGGAGGCGGGGCTGCGCTTCCAGCAGACGCTCCAGCAGGCGTTTCGCGAAGTGTCCGACACGCTGGTCGGCATTCGCAAGCGGCAGGAATTCCGTCTGCAGCAGGAGCTGCTGGTCAAGGCGCTTGCGGACGCGAGCGAGGTTGCCAAGATGCGCTACGAGGGCGGGGTGTCCAGTTACCTGGAGGTCCTGGACACCGAGCGGCAGCTGTTCGACGCCGAAGTCCAGCTGGTGCTGGCGAAGCGGGACGAGTCGTTGAGCGTCATCGGCCTCTACAAGGCCCTCGGTGGCGGGTGGCGGGCCGAACCGTCGGCCTGAGGATTCGACGTTCGGTCGCTCGGGTCGACGTCGTCATCGGCGCGGATCGCGGCTTGTCGCCGTCGTTCGTCGTCGCCGGATTCGATACGGAAGCGGTTGCGCCGCGTGCGCACTCGAAGGAGGAGTCACAGTGAGGGTCAAGCGAGGCAAGACGACCGGGGAAGCGACCGCCAAGGGCGCCGCCGCGAAGCATCTCGCGCGCAAGGCGTCGTCGCACGACGAACCCGCGCCCGACGGCGAGGGGACGGAGCGGGGCGCGCAGAAAGGCCACGCCGACCCGTCGAACGGCAAGCTGTCGAACAAGGCGTACGAGCGTGAGCTTAAGAAGCTGCACGTGGAGCTGGTCAAGCTGCAGGAGTGGGTCGTGCGCAAGGGCCTCAAGGTCTGCGTGGTCTTCGAGGGGCGCGACGGTGCCGGCAAGGGTGGCACGATCAAAGCCATCACCGAGCGAGTGAGCCCGCGGGTGTTCCGGGTGATCGCGCTGCCCGCGCCCACCGAGCGCGAGAAGACCCAGATGTATGGGCAGCGCTACATCCCGCATTTCCCGGCGGCAGGCGAGATCGTCATCTGGGACCGCAGCTGGTACAACCGCGCCGGCGTCGAGCGGGTGATGGGTTTTTGCAGCGAGGAGCAGGCCACGGGTTTCCTGAAGGTCATCCCGCTGTTCGAGCAGCTGATGGTCAAGTCGGGGATCATCCTGCTCAAGTACTGGCTGGAGGTGAGCCCCGAGGAGCAGACGCGGCGCCTCGCGTCCCGGATCGGCGACGGCCGCAAGACGTGGAAGCTGTCGCCGATGGACCTCAAATCCTACGACCGCTGGGACGACTACACGAAGGCGCGCGACGAGATGTTCGCCGCGACGGACACGTCGTGGGCGCCGTGGTTCGTCGCGCGCTCCGAGGACAAGAAGCGCGTGCGCCTGAACGTGATCAGCCACCTGCTGAAGCACGTCCCGTACAAGACGATCAAGTCCGAGAAGGTCAGGCTGCCCAAGCGCAGGATCGGCCGCTACAAGGCCGCCGACTATCCGTACAAGTACGTCGAGGAACGGTTCTGATCCTCACCCGCCTGCGCGCTTGGGCCGGCGGGTGCGCGGCAGGCAGTTGGGGTTCGAACTCGGAAACCCCATGCGCCCGATCTTGGAGGATGTCCGCGGCAATCCATGCGCGGCCCGACCGCGCTACCTCCTGCCCCCGCGCATGCAGTGACCTCGCTGCCTCCTATGTGGTCACCACCTGCGCAAAGCCATGAGTGAGAGGAAACCTGCCTCGAACGACGTTCGCGAGCCCGTCCTCGACGTCGTCGACCGGGTGTCGGAGATGCTCTTCGGCCTGTTCATGGCGCTCACGTTCATTGGGGCCATCTCGGTCGCGGAGGCGGGGCGCGTGGAAGTGCGAATCGCACTGTTCGCGGCATTGGGCTGCAACCTCGCCTGGGGGCTTGCCGACGCCGTGATGTACGTCGTTCGCACGCTCGCCGCCCGCGGCAAGTCGCTGACCCTGGTTCGGTCCGTGCAGGCCGCCGCAAGCCCGGACGCCGGACGGAATCTGATCGAGGGATCGCTGTCGCCTACGGTGAGAAGCCTCTTCTCCCAGGCGGAACTCGAGGCCATCCGCGGCCGGATCGTCGCGCTGCGGGATGTTCCCGAGCGACCGACCCTGACGCGGCACGACCTGGTCGCGGCCCTGGCCGTGTTCGTGATGGTCGTCGTGGCGACGTTTCCGGTCGTCCTGCCGTTCGTCATCTTCGAGGACGTCGGCACGGCCAAGAACGTGGCTCGCGCGGTCGCGCTGGCGATGCTGTTCTTCGGAGGCATGACGCTCGGACGCTACGCGGGGTACGGGAGCTGGAAGGTCGGCCTGGGCATGGCGGGTCTGGGCGCCGCGCTCGTCGCCGCGATCATCGCCCTCGGCGGGTGAAGGTCGTGCTGCGCGCGCTCGCGGCGATCCTCGCCTTCGCCGCCACGGCGGCGTGGGCGGTCGATGTCGCTCCCACCGCGAGCCCCGAGCCCGCGGACCCGAAGAGCACGTGGGAGTTCGCGGTCACTGCCTATCCGACGATGGTGCGTGGCGGCGAAGACTACACGTCCGCCATCGCCACCGCCGACCGCGGCCCGCTGCACTTCGAGGCCCGCTACAGCTACGAGTCGATCGGCGCGCGTTCGGCCTTCGTCGGGTGGACGTTTGCTGGCGGAGAGACCGTGACGTGGGAGCTGACGCCGCTGCTGGGGGGGGCATGGGGAACGACTCGCGCGTTCGTTCCCGGATTCGAGGCGAGCTTGGCCTGGAAGCAGGTCGACTTCTACGTCGAGGCCGAATACGTGCGCGACAGCGGCGAGGACGGCGACAGCTATTTTTATGCGTGGACCGAGCTGGGTTACACGCCGGTGGAGTGGCTCCGCATCGGGGTCGCCGGCCAGCGCACGCGGGCGTATGGCGGCGACCGTGACATCCAGCGCGGGCCGTTCGCGCAGTTCACGCTCGGCCCATTGACGATCGGCGGCTACTGGTTCAATCCCGGGTCGGACGAACAGGTCATCGTCGGCTCAATCGGCGTGACGTTCTGAGCAGCCTGCAACCATTGGGAGCGCAGCGCATGAATCAACCTACGACGGCCACGACGGCAGGCGGGTCGGGGACACCGTCGCTGCGCTTCGACGTCGTCGCCGGGTTGACGGCCGCGGCGGTCGTCCTTCCGAAGGCCATGGCGTACGCGACGGTGGCGGGCCTGCCCGTCGCGGTGGGGCTTTACACGGCGTTCGTGCCGATGGTGATCTACGCGCTGCTCGGCACGTCGCGCGTGCTCTCCGTCAGCTCCACCACCACGCTGGCCATTCTGGCGGGCACCCAGTTGGGGCTTGCGGTGCCGGACAGCGACCCCGCGAAGCTGGTCACGGCGACGGCGACGCTGACCGCACTGGTCGGTGCGATGCTGATCGTCGCCCGGCTGCTGAACCTGGGGTTCGTGGCGAACTTCATCTCCACGCCGGTGCTGACGGGCTTCAAGGCGGGCATCGGGCTGGTGATCGTGCTGGACCAGGTGCCGAAGCTGCTGGGCATCCACATCGACAAGCAGGGGTTCTTCCGCGACGTCGCGAGCGTGGTGCAACACCTGCCCGACACTTCGTTGCTGACGCTTGCGGTGGCCGTGGCGACGTTCGCGGTGCTGATCGGCATGGAGAAGCTGTGGCCGCACTCCCCGGCGCCCCTGGTCGCCGTGGGCGGCGGCATCGCCGCGTCGTGGCTGTTCGGGCTGAAGGCGCTGGGCGTGTCGACGGTCGGCCTGATTCCGCAGGGATTCCCCGCGCTCACGCTGCCGGACCTGTCGCTGGTCGAGCAATTGGTGCCGGGCGCGCTCGGCATCGCGTTGATGAGCTTCACCGAGACGATCGCGGCGGGCCGGGCGTTTGCGCGACCGGCGGATCCGCCGATCAACGCCAACCGCGAGTTCGTCGCCACCGGCGCCGCCAATCTCGGCGGCGCGCTGTTCGGGGCGATGCCCGCGGGCGGCGGCACGTCGCAGACCGCGGTGGTGCGCGCCGCGGGCGGTCAGTCGCAGAAGGCGTCGCTGGTGACCGCAGGCACCGCCGTGGCAACGATGCTGCTGCTCGCGCCGCTGCTCGGCCTGATGCCGCACGCGACGCTCGCGGCGGTGGTGATCGTCTACTCGGTCGGGCTGATCCAGCCGGCCGAGTTCCGTGCGATCCGCACCGTACGCACGATGGAGTTCCGCTGGGCGCTGATCGCCTGCCTCGGCGTGCTCGTGTTCGGCACGCTCAAGGGCATCGTGGTGGCGATCGTCGTGTCGATGATCGCGCTGGCCAGCCAGACCGCACGTCCCCGCGTCTCGGTCATCGGCCGCAAGCGCGGCGCCGACGTGCTGCGGCCGCTGTCCCCCGAGCACCCGGACGACGAGACGTTCGAGGGCCTCCTGATCGTGCGCCCCGAGGGGAGCCTGTTCTTCGTCAATGCGCAGTACGTTTCGGACCAGATCCGTGCGCTGATCGTGCAGCACCAGCCGCGCGTGGTGGCGCTGGACCTGAGCCGCGTGCCCGACGTCGAGTACTCGGCGCTGCAGGCGCTGATGGAAGGCGAGGAGCGCTGGACGAACGCGGGCATCGTCGTGTGGCTGGTGGGAATGAACCCCGGCGTCCTCGAGGTGGTGCGGCACGCCGGGCTCGACCAGCGCCTCGGACGCGAGCGCATGCTCTTCAACGCGCGTGCCGCGATCGAGCGCTATCAGGCGCTGCAAGCTGCGGGGCCGCGGGCTCCCCTGATCTCGGAGCGACCGGCCATGTAGTTTCCCCTGGTCATCGCACTCGTCATCGCAACTAGCGTAGCCTCGAACCAGGAAGCCAACAGGCACCAAGGCGAGCGTCGTCGCGAAGTTCGATGTTTCTCAATCCGTCAGAAACCGGAATACGACAATGAACGAACCATCGACGCACCGCCGCACGCCCTCCGTAGGCGTCGTCGCAGCCATTGCGCTGCTCGCTGCCACGATCGCCGCGGCGCCCGCATGGGGTCAGCCAGCCCCGAAGGCCAGCGCCAAGGCGCCCGCCCCTACGGAGGCTTATCGCAACATCCTGACGTATCCCGAGCGGATGAAGCCGGTCGGTACCGACGGCTATGCGCGCGAGTGGATCGACCCCGCGACGGACTTCTCCCGCTTCAAGCGCGTCGCCATCGAGCGCATCCGGATCAAGCTCGATGCGAAGTCGTCGAGCGTCGACCCGACCGAGCTCAAGGCGCTGACGGATTACTTCCACCAGGCGCTCGCCAAGGCACTGGAACCGAAGTATCCGGTGGTGAACGACGTGGGTGCGGATGTCCTTCGTGTGCGGATCACGCTCGTGGACCTCATGGCTACGAAGCCCGCGGTCAGCCTCGCGGTCCTGGTAGTGCCTTACGCATCCGTTCCCGACCTGGCCGTCAGTGCCGCATCGGGTGGGCCGCAGGGATCGGCACCCTATCTCGGCCGTACCGGAGTCGCCGTCGAGTTCATCGACGGCGGGAGCCGCGCAGTGGTCGGGCAGTTCGCGGACACGAACTTCGGCCGCAAGTTCGTGGTCGAGAAGGGCGACGCCGGGAAGACCGTATCCAAGAGCCTCGACTCCTACGGGAAGTCGTTCTCGACCTGGGCCTACGCCCAGCAGGCGTTCGATGGCTGGGCACAACAGTTCCGCCAGCGGCTCGACGCGGCGAATGCACGCAAGCCGTCGTGACGGCTCCGGCGGCGCGCGCCTCGCGAATGCCCCGCTTCGCCTAGTCTCGGTCCAGACGCAGGCGGCAGATGCGGACGGACGGATCGTCGGGATCGGGCGCGACGTCGACCCTGCCCACGCGGCCATGTCGCGACGGGTACGAATGATGGGACAATGCGCATGCGGGCGCGACGCATCGGCCGGGCCTAGCCGGGTCGGTGCGGGACGAGCGCCTGGCCCACCATGGAGAATGCAATGATCACCCAGTTTCGCAACATCGCGGCGGCACTCGTTGCCGTCGCCGCAGCGAGTCTCTTTCCCGTAGCGGCGTCGGCGCAAAGCGAGCAGCAGCGGCTCGTCAACGCGGCGGACGTCACGCTCTCGAACTTCATGCGCGACCCGCAGATGACCTGGCTGCAGGAGAACATCGGCCGGGCGAAGGGGGTGCTGATCGCGCCCGAGATCGTCCGGGCAGGCTTCATCTTCGGCGGCTCGGGCGGCCGCGCGGTTCTGTTGGCGAACGAGGGCGGCAAGTGGCGGGGCCCGGCGTTCTACACGATGGCCACCGGCACCGTCGGCTTCCAGGCGGGCGTTTCGGTTTCCGAGTCGATCACGCTGATCATGTCGGAGAAGGCGCTGAACGCGATGATGGCCGCGAACTTCAGGATGGGCGGCGACGCCAGCGTGGCGGCCGGACCGGTCGGCGCGGGGGCCAAGTCGGACGTCGTCGCGGACATGGTCGCGTTCACCCGGGCGCGGGGCATCTACGGCGGCGTGAATCTCAACGGCACGCTGGTGAACCTGTCGGACGACTGGAACCGGGCCTTTTTCGGCAAGCCGGTGCTGCCGCCCGACATCCTCATCCGGGGCACGGTCAGCAACAAGGGGGCGAACAAGCTGCTCGCCAACGTCGCCAAGGCGACGGGCACCGCGAAGAAATAACCTGCGTCGCTCGACGACCGCAGCCCGACTTTCCCAGGAGAACGCATTGATCCCTAAGTTGCGCACGTTGTTCGCCGTCGCCGCGCTTGCATCGGCGGCGCTCGTCGCCCCGGCCGCCTCGGCGCAGGGCGAGCAGGAGCGGCTGGTCACGGCCGCCGAGGTGACGTTCGCCAATTTCATGCGCGACCCGGAAATGACGTGGCTGCGGCAGAACATGCGGCGTGCGCGCGCGGTGCTGATCGCGCCCGAGGTCGTCAAGGCCGGGTTCATCTTCGGCGGCTCCGGTGGCCGCGCGGTCCTGTTCGCCAAGGAGTCCGGGCAGTGGCGCGGCCCGGCGTTCTACACGATGGCCACGGGCAGCGTCGGCTTCCAGGCCGGCGTCGCGGTCTCGGAGATGATCACGCTGGTGATGACCGAGAAGGGCATGAACTCGATGCTTTCGGCCAACTTCAAGCTCGGCGGAGACGCGAGTATCGCTGCCGGGCCGGTGGGCGTCGGCGCGAAATCCGACGTCGTCGCCGACATGATCGCGTTCACGCGCTCGAAGGGTGTGTACGGCGGCCTCAACCTCGACGGGACGCTGATCAACCTGTCCGACGACTGGAACCGCGCGTACTACAGCAAGCCGGTCCAGCCGTCCGACATCTTCGTGCGCGGCACCGTCGGCAACCCGCAGGCAAACAGCCTGATCGCGGCCATCAACAAGGCGACGGGCGGCGTGCAGTAGCAGCAGGCGCGCATCCGCGTCGGCGTCAGCCGGCGTCGGCGCGGATCGCGAGGTGCACCGCGAAGCTGGCGGCGTCGCCCGCGACGTTCCACTCCAAGTCGAGCGTCACCGACTGCATCACGCGCTCGAAGCCTTCCTCCGACTGCGACACCGTGTGGTACGGCCGCGCGGTGACGCGCGCGGGCGGATCGAGGCGCAGCGCGACGCTGCCCCCCATGTGCCGGTCGTCGAGCACGACCTCCTCGGTGCGCTCGAGATCGAGCGGCTGGCCGAAGCCGCCGGGAATCGAACCGCCGACGAGATAGCGCCCCGCGACGCCGTCGCAGCTCGGCATCGCGAGGTCGAGCGTGGTCGCAAGTCGCCCGCCCGCGCCGCCGTGCACGCGGTAGCGCACGGTGACGGTCGCGCCGTCGAGCGCGATCGTCTTGCCGATCCTCGTCGCGCCGACGAGCGCCTCGAACTCCGCCGTGGTGCCCTCGACGCGCGTCTCCGCGTAGCTCGACAGCGCCTCGGACTCGCCGCCGGCGCCCTGCCAGCGGTCGCGGAACGCGTGGCGCGGCGCGGCGTCGGGCACGAGCTCGTCGGGCGCGATCGCGTGCTTGAACGCGACGCGATCGTGCGCCGAGGCAATGCCCTCGTCTCCGCCGTGCGAGGACTCCGCGCCGTCCCGCGCCTTCGCGTGGTAGTGCTCGGGATGACGGCGCAGCGTGTCGCCGAAGTTCTGCGCGAGGCGATAGCTGTCGATTTCCGCCACCGCCGCACTGCCGTCCATGCGCACGGCGACCTGCGCTGCGTCGTTCGCAGAAGAACATGTCGTCGACGCCGTCGTGGTCGAGGTCCACGCGCTCGGCGCGTGGACGCGGCGCGACCCGGTCGAGCCCCGCTTCGAGCAGCAGCAGGTGCCGCCACACGCCGCGTCGCAGGTGCGGCAGGTAGAGCCCGCCGAACAGGCCGTGCCAGTAGGCGTCGTTGGCCTGTGCGAGGTGCAGCAAGGGGCGCAGCTCGTCGTGCGGCGGACCGGGCGGCAGCGCGGCGATCCGCCCCGACAGCGCGAGCATGCGCTTGTGCATCCAATTCGCTTCCGGGTAGCGCGACATGAAGTTGCGCCAGATGCCGCCGCGCAGGAAACCCTTGCGCGCGTCGTAGCGGCCCGCGGACTTTTCCGCCGCGACGAACGCGGCGTACTCGCCGGCGGGGCCTGCGGGCAGCGACCACTCGTTCATCTCGATGTAGGAGGTGGTCGGCAGGTAGACGATGCCGCCGGTGCGCTCCGCCGCGTGATGGTCGGCGAACGTCGACGTGCGGATCCGCGGCGACGCGAGCACGCGCTCGACGAACTCGCGCAGCCAGCGCTTCCCGTACACCCACTCGTGGGTCTCGGGCCACACGCCGAGCTTCTCGATGTCGTCGAAGTAGATTGCGGCGGCCCGGCGCCCCGCGACGGCCATTGACTCGAGGTGTGCGACGGCGTCGCCGGCGGCCGCGAACGGAATGCGGTAGCGCAGCGCCTCGGAGATCGGGAAGATGTCGAGCGTGTGGCCATCCTCCTCGGTGGTGAAGTGCCGGTCGAGCTCGTCCTGCGCACGTCCGGCGCAGAGAAAGTGGTAGTCGTCGACGGTCGCGTAGCGGATGCCGCAGCGGGCGAGCGCCGGCACCACCGACGACTCCCAGACCCGCTCGGTGAGCCATGCGCCGCGCGGCGCGGCACCGAAGCGTCGGGTCAGCTTCGCCGACAGCGCATCGATCTGCGACAGCCGGTCGCGATAGGGAATCGCCGCGAGCACGGGCTCCGTGTCGCCCGCACCGAACATCTCGACCTGCCCGCGGGCCGCCATCTGCCGGAGGAGTTCGATGTCGTCGGGGTAGCGCGCCGCGAGATCGTCGAGCAGCGGGCCGCTGAAGTGGACCGAGAAGCGGAACGCGGGGTAGTCGGCCATCGTGCGCAGGAACGGGCCGTAGCAGCGCTCGTGGGCGTGGTCGATCACCTCCGGGAAGTTGCCTGCAGGCTGGTGGGCATGCACGCCGAAGAGCAGCGTGACGGGGTCGGTCATGGCGAAGCCGATCGAGGGTGCGTTGGGGG
Organism: uncultured beta proteobacterium; assembly: GCA_963765065.1. Lineage (GTDB taxonomy): Bacteria > Pseudomonadota > Gammaproteobacteria > Burkholderiales > Casimicrobiaceae > VBCG01. The sequence continues at coordinate 102,359 of CAVXVH010000017.1, forward strand.
GCGGGTCACGCCGCGCGGCGGATGGCGCCGTCGGAAGGCGCGGTGGCGTTGCCGAGGGAGACCGGCGTGTCGAGCGTCGCCGGAGGCGCGACGCCCAGGGTCTGGTACAGGCGCACGAGCGTCGCCCGGAACAGCGCATCGAAGCGCGCCACCGACTCGGCGGGGTTGTAGTCGCCGAACCACCAGGTCCAGTCGGAGCTCTCCGCCACCGCGAGGTGGCGCGTCGCGGCCGCGACCTGCGCCGGCTCGAGACCGCCGGCGGCGCGCGCCGCGTCGAAGGCGGCCTTGGCCTCGCACAGCAGGTCCCACGCCCGGTTCTTGTCCGTCGAGCCGATCCACGTCGTGAGATCGCCGAACACCCAGCTGCCGGCGACGAGGCCCGGCAGCTCGCCGCACGGATCGGACTCGCCGGCGGCGAGGCTCGCCTCGCGCCAGCCCATCCACTCGCGCATCGTGCACGGTCGGATCGACGCGTGCGCGGCGAGGAGCTCGTACGAGGTCCTTGAGGAAGAAGTAGCCGTTGTACGGGTAGTATTCCCAGGCGTTCTCGCCGTCGATGATCACCGTGACCAGCGGACGCGGGGCAGGCGCGGTGCGCAGGGCGAGCGATTCGAGCTCGCCGACGAAGTGCCGCGCGGCGTCGCCGCTGTGCCACTTCCGGTACTCGAAGCCGATCAGGTCGGACAGCAGGTCGTCCCGGAACAGGCACATCACGTCCGGCGCGAGCGCGGGCAGGCGATAGGGGCGGGCCATCGCGGCCGGCGTGAGCTCCCGGCCCGCGCGGCGCAGGCTGTTGCCGAGCACCTGGCTTCCCGACGCGATCCAGCGTACCGAGCGACCGTCGAGCGCACGCACGAACGCATCGCTCACCGCACCCTCGGGCGGCCACAGTCCGGTCGCGGCGCGGCCGAAGCGCGACGCATGCCGGTCGAGCGCGTCGTCGATCTGCCGGTCGAGCCGCTCGCGCCCGCCGGGATAGCACGCTGCCTCCGGGAGCGGCAGGTCGGGCCGCGCTTCGCGCGCGCAGGCGAAGTCGAGCAGCAGCGGGCCGATCGGGTGCGTGGCGGGAGACGTCGTGAGCTCGATCACGCCGGCTTCCTCGAGCCGCCGATAGCGCGGCACGATCGAAGCGATCACCTCGCCGATCGTGGCGAGGAGCGCTGCGCGCTGCGCGTCGCTGAATCCCGTGCCCACCGTCAACAATTCGGGCAGCAGCGGATGGGCGCGGCGCACGGTCTCGCCGGTCCACGCGAGGTGGTACCAGGTGACGAGGTCGGCGAGATAGCGGTCGGACAGGTAGCCGGCCGGGTCGCGTGCGTCGTCGCCGGCCGCGAGCGCGAGCTCGTGCAGGCGACGGTACGCGGGGTAGGGTGCGATCAGCTGCCCGTGGTTGGCGTGGAAGCACTGCCCGAGCACCGCTGCCCGTTCCTCGGCCGAGAACGGCTCCGCCACGGGCTTGGCGAGGAGCCGGAGCAGCGGATCGCGCAACGCGCCCGACGCGAACTGCGTCGCGTAGTCCTCGAGCTGCTCGAGCAGCACGGGCACGAAGTTGACCACCGCGCGCATCGCCGGCTGCGCCTCGAGATGCGCCGCCATGTCGGCGTAGTCCTTGATCGCGTGCAGGTACACCCACGGCTGGCGGTACTCGCCCGAGAGCGGATCGCGGTAGTCCGGCTGGTGCATGTGCCACACCAGCACGAGGTCGACGGTACGAAGCGGGGTCATCTTGTGCGCGCGGCCCTAGGACCGCGCGCGTGGCAGCGCAGGGTCGTCGGTCATCGCAGGTGGTGGATCTGCTGCCCGAGCATGTCGGGGGTGACCAGCGTCACGCCGCGCTCGGTGACGAGGAAGCGGCGCCGGTCCTCCTCGGGGTCGACGCCGATGCGCGTGCCCGGCGGGCAGGTTGCAGCCCTTGTCGATCACCGCGCGGCGGATCACGCAGTTGCGGCCGACGTCGTTGTTGCCGAGCATCACCGAGTCCTCGATCTGGCTGAAGCTGTGCACGTGCACCTTGGAGAAGAGCAGCGAGCGACGCACCGTCGCGCCGCTGATGATGCAGCCGCCCGAGACCAGCGAGTCGATGGCCATCGCCGCGCCGGGTCTCGTCGTCGAACACGAACTTGGCCGGCGGCAGCTGCTCCTGGTGCGTCCAGATCGGCCACTTCGCGTCGTAGAGGTTGAGGTCCGGCGTCACGTGCGTGAGGTCGAGGTTCGCCTCCCAGAACGCGTCGATCGTGCCGACGTCGCGCCAGTACGGCTGCCTCGCCGATCATGTTGACGCAGCTGTCGCTTGAAGTCGTGCGCCATCACGCGGTAGCCGCGCTCGATCAGGTGCGGGATGATGTCCTTGCCGAAGTCGTGCGCGGACGCGCGCAGGTCGGCGTCGCGGATCAGCTGCTCGTAGAGGAACGACGCGTTGAACACGTAGATGCCCATGCTCGCCCAGCGCGACGTCGGGGCGGCCCGGCATCGGCTGCGGCTCCGCGGGCTTCTCCTGGAAGCCGATGATGCGGCCGTCCTCGTCGACCTGCATGACGCCGAGGCCGGTCGCCTCCTGCAGCGGCACCTCGATGCAGGCGATCGTCATGTCGGCCTTGCGCGCGGCGTGATCGACCAGCATGCGCGCGTAGTCCATCTTGTAGACGTGGTCGCCGGCGAGCACCAGGATGTACTCGGGTGCGTGCGCGCGCAGCAGGTCCAGGTTCTGGTACACGGCGTCGGCCGTGCCGCGGTACCAGTCCGCGGTCACCCGCTGCTGCGCAGGCAGCAGCTCGATGAACTCGTTGAAGCGGCCGTCGAGGAACGACCAGCCGCGCTGGACGTGCCGGATCAGGCTCTGCGCCTTGTACTGGGTCGCCACCCCGATGCGCCGGATGCCGGAATTGACGCAGTTCGACAGCGTGAAGTCGATGATCCGGAACTTGCCGGCGAACGGCACCGCCGGCTTGGCCCGCCAGTCGGTGAGCGGTCCCAGCCGCGAGCCGCGCCCGCCCGCCAGCACTACGGCGAGCGTATTGCGCGCCAGCCGCGAGCCCGCGGGGCCCTGGTCCTCGTTCTTGTAGGGGCAATTCTTGCCGTGCCTGCAGTCGATCATGACGCTCTCCGGGCTGCCGTGCGACGCTCGGGTACCCCCGGGCCGAACACGCTCACTATAATGGGATCGTGAAACCTGCCAATGCCGCGCCGACCGCAAGCGGTCCGCGCGAACGACTTCTCGCGGCGCGCCTGCACGATCCGCGCGCCTTCCTCGGACTGCATCGCGACGGCGCGGCCTTCGTCTACCGCGCCTTCCGGCCCGCGACGTCGCGAATGTGGCTCAGGACCGATGACGGTCCGGTGACGCTCGCCCGCGACGGTGCCAGTGACCTCTTCGTCGCGCGTCTCGCCGCGCCGCCGCCGGCGCCGTACCGGCTCGTCGCCGAGTCGGAGGGGCGCCGGACCGAGTTCGTCGATCCCTATGGCTTCGCCCCGACGATCGGGGACTTCGACCTGCACCTCTTCAACGAGGGCCGGCTGCTCGAAGCCTGGCGCATGCTGGGTGCGGTGCCGATGACGCTGGCCGGCGTTGCCGGCGTGCGCTTCGCCGTGTGGGCACCCAATGCCGAGCGCGTATCGCTGGTCGGCGACTTCAACGGCTGGGACGGCCGCACGCATCCGCTCGACGTGCGGGGCGCGAGTGGCGTGTGGGAGCTGTTCGTGCCCGGGCTCGAGGCCGGCGCGCTCTACAAGTTCGAGCTCCGCCATCGCGACACCGGGCTCGTGTTCGTGAAGAGCGATCCCTACGGGCGCGCGTTCGAATTGCGGCCGTCGACCGCCGCGCGCGTGATGGCGGACAGCGCCTACCGCTGGGGCGACGGCGAGTGGCTCGCGCGCCGGGCCGCGTGGGACTTCCAGCGCGCGCCGATCAACGTCTACGAGGTACATGCCGGCTCGTGGATGCGCCATCCCGACGGGCGCTTCTACGGCTGGCGCGAGCTGGCCGACCGGCTCGTTCCCTACGCCACCGACCTCGGCTTCACGCACATCGAGCTGATGCCGATTACCGAGCATCCGCTCGACGAGTCGTGGGGCTACCAGACCACCGGCTACTTCGCGCCGACGTCGCGCCACGGCACACCCGACGACTTCCGCGCGTTCGTCGACCGCTGCCACCAGGCGGGCCTCGGCGTGATCCTCGACTGGGTGCCGGGACACTTTCCCGGCGACGCCTTCGCGCTCGCGCACTTCGACGGCACGGCGCTCTACGAGCACGCCGACCCCCGCGTCGGACGCCACCCCGACTGGGGCACGCACGTGTTCAACTACGGCCGGCCAGAGGTGCGCTCGTTCCTGCTCTCCTCGGCGTGCTACTGGCTGTCCGAGTTCCACCTCGACGGCCTGCGCGTCGACGCCGTCGCCTCGATGCTCTACCTCGACTACTCGCGGTCGGCGGGCGAATGGATTCCCAACCGCTACGGCGGACGCGAGAACCTCGAGGCGATCGATTTCGTGCGCGACATGAACACCTTCGTGCACGGCCGCTTCCCCGGCGCGGTGACGATCGCCGAGGAGTCGACGGCGTGGCCGATGGTCTCGCGCCCGGTCGACGCCGGCGGGCTCGGCTTCACGATGAAGTGGAACATGGGCTGGATGCACGACACGCTCGAGTACATGCGGCGCGACCCCGTGCACCGGCGCTACCACCACCGGCTGCTCTCCTTCGGCCAGCTCTACGCCTACACCGAGAACTTCGTGCTGCCGCTGTCCCACGACGAGGTCGTGCACGGCAAGCGTTCGCTGCTCGGCAAGATGCCGGGCGACCCGTGGCAGCAGTTCGCCAACGCCCGGCTGCTCGCCGCGTGGCAGATGACCTACCCGGGCAAGAAGCTCTCGTTCATGGGCAACGAGTTCGCGCAGGGGCCGGAGTGGAGCGAGCGCGGCGAGCTCGCGTGGCCGCAGCTCGGTCTCGAGGCCCACGCCGGTGTGCACCGGCTGTACCGGGATCTCGGCCGGCTGTACCGGGACGTTCCGGCGCTGCACGACCAGGACTTCGAGCAGGGCGGCTTCGAGTGGCTGGACGTCGACGACTCCGCACGCTCGGTGCTCTCGTTCGTGCGGCGTGCGCGCGACGGCAGCTTCGTCATCGTGGCGCTCAATTTCACGCCGGTGCCGCGCGACGACTACCGCGTCGGGGTGCCGCGCGCGTGCGCCTACCGGGAACTCGTCAACACGGACTCCCGGCACTATGGCGGAGGCGACCTCGGCAACCGCGGCGAGATCGTTGCCAAGCCGGGCCATCCGTCGCGTCCGGCGACCCTCGCGCTGGTGCTGCCACCGCTCGCCGCGCTGGTGCTCGTGCCGGCCTGAACATCTGCGTTGCATGCTGCGGTTCGGGCCGCGGGACCCGCGGTGCGCGGGTCCGTCGGCCCAGTCTCCAGCCCCACCTTAGCGCCCCCGCGACGTGCGGCGTTTGAGCGGTGTCAACGGCACGGGCTCGCGGGGCCCTAGCGTTCACCCCTGTTGCGCGGCCGCGAGCGCCGCGGCTCCGGTCAGGCCGAGCCGGTCGTCGCGCACGAGGTCGACCGGGATCGCTTCCATCAGCGCGGCGTGCACGCCCTTGGCGCGGAACGCGGCGACGAAGCGTCCGTCGGCGAGCGCCGGGGCGAGTCTAGGCGCGATGCCGCCCGCGACGTAGACCCCGCCCCGCGCCATCAGCGTGAGCGCGTGGTCTCCGGCGACAGCGCCGAGGATCGTACAGAACAGCGCGACCGCCCGTCGCGCGGCCGGATCGTCGCGCTGCGCCCGCGCGGTCACCGACGCTGCCCCGTGCGGCAGGTCATCGTGCGTGGGCAGGGGAGTGCCGGTGCGCGACCGCGCGAAGGCGTGCAGGCGCACCAGTCCCGCTCCCGAGAGCAGGTGCTCGGCGGTCACGCGCCCGACCTCGGCGGCCACGAAGGCGTGCAAGGCGCGCTGCTCCTCGTCCTGCGGCGCGAACGGCACGTGTCCCCCTTCGCCACCCAGGATGCGCGTGCCCCCCGGCGTCGGTACGGTGAACGCGACGCCGAGGCCCGTCCCGGCGCCGATCACCAGGCGCGGCGCCTCGGCCTGGCGCGCCCCGCGCTGCAGGGACGCGAGGCCGCCGGGCGGCAGGTGCGCGATGCCGGCGGCGGCGGCTTCGAAGTCGTTGGCAAGTCGGACGGCAGCGATGCCGAAGCGGCGGGCGACCGCGCCGGCGTCGATCGTCCAGGCTGCATTGGTGAGCTTCGCGGTCGATCCCTGCACGGGCCCGGCGACCGCGAACGCCGCATGCCGTGGCGCACCGACGCCGGCTTCGGCAAGAAACGCCGCGAGCGCGTCCTCGAACGTCGCGTGGCCGGCCACGGGCAACACGCGTTCGACGATCGGTTCGGCCGGCCGGCTTGCCGGCGCGAGCCGGAAGCGGGCATTCGTGCCGCCGATGTCGCCGGCGAGCACGGTATCGGGGCGGATGGGCGGGGTCGTCGCTTGGGCCATCGAGAGTCGAGTTCCGGGTCGCCACGGGGTCGAAGAAGCCGCGCCGCGCGAGGCGCGCGCGCAACGTTGGCAGAATAGCGGATTCGGTCCCCGCTACGTCCGCCCGATCGATGCCTGTCCGCGTACTGTTCGCCGCCTCCGAGTGCGCCCCGTTCGTCAAGACCGGCGGCCTGGCGGACGTCGTCGCCTCGCTGCCGCCGGCGCTGCGCGCGCTCGGCCACGACGTGCGGCTGCTCGTGCCCGGCTACCCGGCAGTACTCGCGGGCGCGAACGCTACACGGGAGGTCGCCACGATCGGCCCGTTCGCGGAACTGCCCGGCGCCCGGCTCGTCGCCGGGACGACGCCTTCGGGCGTGCCCCTGCTCGCGGTCGTCAACGACGAGCTCTACGATCGTCCCGGCGGGCCGTACCAGGGACCGGACGGCATCGACTTCGCCGACAACGCGCGCCGGTTCGGCCTGCTGTCGCACGTGGCCGCCGCGCTGGCGAGCCCGGATTCGCCGATACGGTGGAAGCCGCAAGTGGTGCACGCGCACGACTGGCAGACCGGCCTCGCCCCCGCGTATCTCGCGCTGTGGGGGGGCGCGCGGGCCGCGAGCGTGATCACGATCCACAACCTTGCCTTCCAGGGCGTCTACGACGCGTCCTGGGTCGCGCCGCTGGGCGTGCCGCCTGCGGCGTTCGCGATCCACGGCGTGGAGTACTTCGGGCAACTGTCCTTCCTGAAGGCGGCGCTCTACTACGCCGATGCGATCACCACCGTCAGCCCGACGTACGCGCGCGAAATCCAGGACGCGCCGCTCGGCATGGGGCTCGAGGGGCTGCTCGCCGACCGCACGGCCGACCTCCACGGCATACTCAACGGCATCGACGTCGACGCCTGGGATCCGTCGACCGATCCGCACCTTCCGGTGCGCTACCGGGGCACGACGCTGTGGCGCAAGGCCGGCAACAAGGCGGCGCTGCAGGCGGAGTTCGGCCTCGCGGTCCGCGACGACGTGCCGCTGTTCGCCATCGTCTCGCGGCTCACGCAGCAGAAAGGCATCGATCTCGTGCTCGCGATCGCCGACGAGCTCGCGGCGATCCCCGCGCAGCTCGTCGTGCTCGGGGCAGGGGAGCGCGACCTGGCGCTCGCCATCGGGGCGCTGCCGGACCGCTTCCCCGGCCAGTTCGGCGTGCGCATTGGCTTCGACGAGGGGCTCGCGCACCGGATCGAGGCGGGCGCGGACATGTTCCTGATGCCGTCGCGCTTCGAGCCCTGCGGGATGAACCAGATGTACAGCCAGCGCTACGGCACGCCGCCGATCGTGCACGCGACCGGCGGGCTCGCCGACTCGGTCGTGAACTGCACGCCGGACACGCTCGCGGAGGGCACGGCGAGCGGCTTCGTGTTCGGCCAGCCGACGCCCGATGCGCTGTGGGCGGCGGTCGCGCGCTCGATCGCGCTCTGGCACCGGCCGCGCCTGTGGCGCAAGCTGCAGAAGATCGCGATGGCGCGCGACTTCAGCTGGGCCGCGGCCGCCGCGCAGTACGGCCGTCTCTACGAGTCGTTGGCGGCACAGCGTCGCGCCCAGCGCCCGGAGCCTGGAGCCTAGAGCCTAGAGCCAGCGCATCAGCCCGACCTCGAAGCGGTGCGTGAGCCGCGGGTGGTGCGGGTACGCCCGGATCCGGTAGTCGAGCTTGCCGCAGAGGTCCGGCGAGAGCTCGAGCTCGTAGCGCGCGGCGCCGTTGGTGACAGCCGACGGTACGAGGTTGTGCTGCTGCCACGGCTGGTTGACCTCGTGCGTCTGGCGGAGCATGAGGTCGACGGCGACGTCGTCGGTGGACAGCCCGTTCAGCGTCACCTCCACGGCGACCTTCACCGTCTCGCCGAACCCGATGCGTGCCACCGGCGCGTCCACGCGGCGCAGCGCGACGCCGTGCCACGCGTCGTGCACGCGCGCCTTCCAGGCCGCGACGTCGCGCGCGGTGGCGCAGCCGTTCGAATTGTAGCGGCGCCCGCCGACCGACGCCGGCACGTAGAACTTGGACACGTACTCGTCGAGCATGCGGCGCGAGCTGAAGTGCGGCACGATCGACGACATCGCGCGCTTTGCCATCGCCACCCAGCCCGGCGAGTAGGCGAGGCCGTCCCGCGCGTAGTAGAGCGGGATCACGTGGTCCTGCAGCAGCTCGTAGAGCGTGCGCGACTCGTCGACGTTGCGCTTCTCCTGGTCGACGTGGTCGGAGGCCGGCTTGATCGCCCAGCCGTTGCCGCCGTCGTAGCCCTCGTCCCACCAGCCGTCGAGGATCGACAGGTTGATCGCGCCGTTCATCGACGCCTTCATGCCCGACGTTCCCGATGCCTCGAGCGGGTAGATGGGATTGTTGAGCCAGACGTCGACGCCGGCGACGAGCCGCCGCGCGAGCCGCAGGTCGTAGCCCTCGACGAGCAGGATGTGCCCGACGAACTCGGGCATCTTCGCGACCTGCATGATGCGGCGGATCAGGTCCTGTCCCGGCTGGTCGGCGGGATGCGCCTTGCCGCAGTAGATGAACACCACCGGCCGCTCGTCGTTGCAGATGATCTGCCGCAGCGTGTCGAGGTCCTGGAACAGCAGCGTCGAGCGCTTGTACGTCGCGAAGCGGCGCCCGAAGCCGATCGTCAGCACGTTCGGGTTGTTCGGGTCGGCGTGCCGGAACAGGCGGTCGAGGTGCGACTCGCTGCCGCGGTTCCTCACCAGCTGGTCGCGCACCCGCCGGCGCACCAGGTGCAGCATCTGCGCCTTCAGGTACTCGCGGACGCTCCAGAACATCGTGTCCGGGATGCGGTGCACGCGGTCCCAGTAGTCGCGGTCGGTGAGCCGCTGCGACCAGTCGACGCCGAGGAAACGCTCGAAGATGTCGTGCCACTCGGGCGCGATGAACGTCAGCGCGTGGACGCCGTTGGTGACGTGGTCGATCGGGCTCTCCTGCGGCGGCACCTGCGGCCAGAGGTCGCGCAGCATCTCGGACGACACGCCGCCGTGGATGCGCGACACGCCGTTCTGGTAGCGGCTGCCGCGCACGGCGAGCGCAGTCATGTTGAAGTCGTGGCTGAGCGGCGTGCGGCCCAGCGCGAGCAGCTCCTGCGGCGTGACGCCGACGGCGTGGCAGTAGTCGGCGAAGTAGGTGCCGATCATGTCCTCGGCGAAGTGGTCGTGGCCGGCCGGCACCGCCGTGTGCGTCGTGAACACGGTGTTGGCGGCGACCGCTTCGATCGCCGCGGCGAAGTCGACGCCGTGCTGCGTGATCGCGATGCGAGCGCGCTCCAGCACCTGGAACGCGGCGTGCCCCTCGTTGATGTGCCAGACGGTCGGCTGATGCCCGAGCGCGGCGAGCGCGCGCACGCCGCCGACGCCGAGCACGATCTCCTGCTCGAGGCGCGTCTTGCGGTCGCCGCCGTAGAGCCGGTGCGCGATGCCGCGGTCGGCGTCGCCGTTGCCCGGGACGTCCGTGTCGAGCATGTAGAGCCGCACGTGGCCGACCTTCGCCTGCCAGACCTTGACGCGCACCGCCCGGCCCGGCAGGTCGACGTCGACGAAGAGCTCCTTGTCGGAAGCATCCTTGACCGGCTGGATCGGCAGCGCCTCGAAGTCGGCGTCGAAGTAGGTCGCCTGCTGGTTGCCGTCGCCGTCGATCGTCTGCGTGAAGTAGCCCTGCCGGTAAAGCAGGCCGACGGCGACGAAGGGCAGGCCGCGGTCGCTCGCTGCCTTGCAGTGGTCCCCGGCGAGGATGCCGAGGCCGCCGGAGTAGATGGGGAGGCTCTCGTGGAACCCGAACTCCGCGCAGAAGTAGGCGATCAGGTCGTCGGGGCCGAATTCGTCGACTTCGCCCCGCCGCACGCCGGTGCTGATGTACGTGTCGTACGCCGACAGCACCCGGTTCAGGTTGGTGAGATAGACCGAGTCCTCGGCCGCGCTGTCGAGCCGCGCCTGGTCGACCTGCTGCAGCAGCCCCTTCGGGCTCTGGTTGACCGCGTGCCAGAGCGCGGGGTCGAGGCGCGAGAACAGGTTGCGCGCCGACCGGTCCCACGAGTACCAGAGGTCGTCGGCGAGTTCGGATAGGCGGGACAGCGCCTTCGGCAGGCGCGGGGTGACTTCGACGGTGAAGCGGGTGCCTTCGGACATGCTTGTTCCGGTCGTGCCAGCCGGGGCTGGCGATCCGTGGATTTTTTCACACTTCGCGCACAAGAACCCGCGTGACCGACGACGTGCACCATCGCGGAGCACCGCGCCGCGACGTGTAGGCAACAGTGGCGGGCCGCCCGCGGTCGCGCCCCCGTGCCGTTCGCGGGGCCGTGGTCGCGGTCGGTCACGCGTGCGCTTGCCCGGGGCGCGCCTGCCGCTAGAATCCGTCCGGGTCCCAGCCACTGCGGAGCACGGGCATGGTCAATCGCATCCGGATCGGTGCGGCACGCCTCGGCGGCGCACTCGCCCTCGCCGCGGTAACGACGCTCGCCTGCGCGGCCGACGCGCCGCAGTCGCCCGAGCCGTATTTCGCGCACCCCGACTTCGCCGGGCTCGCGCTGTCGCCGTCGGGCAAGTACGTCGGCGCACTCGTGCCGGTGCGCGGGCGGCTCGCGCTCGCGGTGCTCGAGCTCGACACCCGGTCGCCGAAGCCGGTTGCGCGCGTCGACGGCGAGGACATCCGCTGGTTCGCGTGGACGAACGACGACAGGCTCGTGTTCACCACGATCGACCTGCAGGCGGGGCTGGGGGAACAGCGCGTCGGCGGCCTCTATGCGGTGAACCGCGACGGCAGCGATTTCAGGATCATCGACGGGCCGGGCGGCCGCTACACGCGCTTCCACTCGACGCTCGACGACGGCAGCAGCGACATCCTCGCGACCAGCAATGAACGCAATGCCGAGTTCCCCGACCTCGTCCGCGTCAATACGGTGACCGGACGCGCGGATCTCCTCACCTTCGAGCGCCCGGGCGACTCGGTGGCCTGGGTCGCCGATCGCACCGGCGTGGCGCGCGGCGTGGTGACGGTGGAGAAGGGCACGCTGCAGCGTTCCTGGTGGCGGCCCGCGGCCGACGCCAAGTGGCAGCTGATCGGCGAGGCCCGGTACGGCGCGCCCGGCATCGTTCCGGTGGCGTTCGACGGCGACGGCAGCATGATCGTGGCCTCGAACGTCGGGCGCGACACCGCCGCCCTGTATCGCTTCGACGCGGCGAAGAACGCGCCGGGCGAGCTGCTTGCCGCGCACCCGCACGTCGATCTGACGTCGGGGCTCGTCTACGACCGCCGCGCGAAGCGCATCGTCGGCCTGCGCTACGAAGGCGCGCGGCCGGGCTATGCCTGGTTCGACGACGAGTGGGCGCGGATCGCGGCGAGCGTGGACAAGGCGCTGCCCGGCAGGCATCACGACCTGTCGCGCGGGGGCAACCGGCTGCTGATCCGTTCGTCGTCCGACGTCGATCCGGGTGCGTGGCACCTCTACGACCTCGACGCACGGCGGCTGGAGTTCGTCGCCGCGGAGCGCAAGGCGATCAAGCCGGAGGCGATGCCGAGGCGCGAGCCCGTCCGCTATCCCGCGCGTGACGGCCTGGAGATCCCGGCCTACGTGACGCTGCCGCCGGGGCGCGAGGCCAAGGCGCTGCCGCTGGTGCTCTACGTGCACGGCGGGCCGTGGGTGCGCGGCGCGACGTGGCACTGGCGCGACGAGCCCGCCTTCCTCGCGGCGCAAGGCTACGCCGTGCTCGAGCCGGAGTTTCGCGGCAGCACGGGCTTCGGACGCCGGCTGTTCCAGGCGGGCTGGAAGGAGTGGGGTCGCGCGATGCAGGACGACCTCCTCGACGGCATCGACTGGCTGGCGCAGCGCGGCACGATCGATCCGTCGCGCGTGTGCATCATGGGCGCGAGCTACGGCGGCTACGCGGTGATGATGGGGCTCGCCCGCGATCCCGAACGCTACCGCTGCGGGATCAACTACCTCGGCGTGACCGACATCATGCTCATGTTCGACGTGACCTGGTCGGACATGAGCAACACCGACTTCCTGCGCTACAACGCGAAGGAGCTGATCGGCGATCCCGAGCGCGACGCCGCGCAGTTCAAGGCGACGTCACCGCTCGCCAACGCGGCGAAGGTCCGCGCGCCGGTCTTGATGGCCTACGGCGGCGCCGACCGCCGGGTGCCGCTCGTCCACGGCGAGCGCATGCGCGACGCGCTCAGGAACCACGGCGCGCGCGTCGACTGGCTGGTGTACGCGGAAGAAGGGCACGGCTTCCTGCGCGAGGCGAACCGCTTCGACTTCTACGGGCGCGTCGCGAAGTTCCTCGGCGAGCACCTGAAGCCGTAGTGCGCCGCCGCAGAGGCTCCCTAGCGCCAGCTGCGGCGGAAGTTGAGCGCGACGCCGCTCGTGGTGCCGGCAAAGGCGGCCACCGTGAAGAAGCGCGACAGCACGTATTCGATGCGCAGCGCCTGAGTGGCGATCGTGAGTCCCTGGTCGTAGGCGACGTAGAGACGGTCGGTGAGCCGCTTGCCGACGCTGACGACCTGTCCTTCCAGCGCGTCGGCGCCGGCGCCGGACGCCCGCTGGCCGACCGAGAAATCGTCGAGGCCGATCGACTGCGCGACGCTTTGCGTGAGGGACCTGCCGCCGCGGCCGACCAGCGCCGCAGTCGCCGCCGAGAGCGCGGCCGCTTCCCCGGCCGACGTGCTGCCCGAGGGGCCGCCAGTGAGCAGCCACGACAGCTTCTCGCTGTCGGGCACCGGCGGATTGGAGGTGAGGCGCACGATCGGCACGCGCACGTTGCCGGTAATCTCGACGCCGGCCTCGACCGCAAGGTTCCTGCGCAGCGCGACGATGTCGAGCGAGGGATTGGCGAGCGGCCCGTCGAAGATCACGCGGCCGCGATCGATGTCGAGCCGCTGGCCGAAGGCCCAGTAGGTGCCGCGCACCGTGCGGATGGTGCCGCGGCCCTCGAGCACGCCGCCGGCGCGCGACGTCAGCTTGAGACGGCCGGCGAGGTGCGTGTCGAGGCCCTCGGCGGCGAAGCGCAGGTTGCGCCCGAGGTCGAGCGCGAGGTCGAGCTCGATCGGCGTGTCGCCGATCGCGATGTCGGCCGGCTTCTCGCGCGCGACCCGCGGGCGCCCGACGACGACGATGTCGTCGGCGAGCGTCGTGTCCGCCGCCGACCGGTACTCGAAGTTGCCTTCGTCGGCCTTGAGCTCGCCGCGCACCACGAGGCGCCGGCCCACGGCGGCGAGCGTGCCCTCGCCGTCGACGACCACGCGCATGTCCGGGCGGTTGAGCGCGCGGAAATTCTCGGCGCGCCACGCGATGCGCGAGCCCTCGCCGGCAGCGGCGCCGTCGCGTGGCAGCGCGATCGTGCCGCTCGCGACGAAGCGTCCGCTGCCGCCGGCGATCTCGAATTCCTCGAGCGCGAACCCGGCGGATCCGCTGGCGATGCGCAGCCGGCCATCGCGCCAGTTGATGCCGTACTGCGGCATGTCGAGCCGAAGCCCGTAGGCGACGAGCTGCCCGGCGAGCACGGGTTTGCCGAGCACGCCGCCGACGCTGACGTCGGCGATCGCCTGGCCCTGCACGCGCGCGGTGGCGCCGAGCCACGGCTGCAGCGAGGCGAGCGACGGCAGGTGCGCGCGCACCGAGGCGGTCAGCGGCGCGGACGCGCTGAACGGATGCCGACCGTCCGCCGGCGCGGTCACCGCAAAATCGACGAGCGTGTTGCCCGCCAGCTTCGCGCGGAGCTCGCCCGTGCCGGTCAGGCGGGGACCGTCGAGGCGTGCGTCGACGACCAGCGTCTCGAACCCGAGCGCGATCCGCGACGCGCGTTCGCTGCCCGGATCGTCGACGTACACGTCGCCGCCTTCCCGGGCGATGCGTATAGTGCCGCGCCAGTCGGGCGCGGACGTGACGTCCCACGCGCCGCCCAGCGTGAGGTCGCTGCGCCATCCGGATTCGAGGCCGGCCCGACGGACCAGCGGGGCGGTCGGCAGGCCGCGGAATCGCCCACGGGTCGCGAGTGCACCGTCGTTCCACTCCAGCTTGTCGATCTCGAGTTGAGCGCTCCCGGAATCGAACTTCGCCGGCCCGACGGACACGCGGTTGGCCGCGACGTCGATCGCGACCGGCGCGGCGAGTGCGAGTGGCGCGATGCCGCCGGCGTCGCGCACGGCGAGCGACTCGACGCGGCCACGCCAGCCGTAGCGCCCCGTCGCCATCGCGAGCGCGCCCGCGAGGCGGCCCTCGATGCGTCCCTGCTCGGTCGTCGCATCGAGCGACAGCGTGTGCGACGCCGCGTTGCCGGCGAGGTGCCCGCGTGCGCTGGCCACGGCCCCGGCCGGCGTGCGCACGTCGGTGGCGGCGAACGCGAGCGCGTCCACGGCGATCGCGTCGAGGCGCGGGGGCAGGAGCGGTGCGGCGACGAACGCGGTGCCGTCGACGGCGAGCGTGGCGAAGGCGAAATCGGGGCCCACCGCGAGCTTCTCGCCGTTGGCGACCAGCGCAATCGAGACGCCGCGAGCGGTGGTCTCGACGGTCGCGCGCCCGTCGATCGCGCCCGCGAGCGGGCGTGCTGCAGCCGGCAGCAGGGGGGCCATCTCTTCCAGCCGCTTCGACGCCAGCGCGATCGCGAGCCGGTCGCCGGGCCGGCCGTAGCCGCCGTCCGCACGCAGCGTCGTCGTACCGAGCGTCACGTCGGCGGCGAGCGCGGCGACGTCCGTGCGCGTGAACCGTCCCTGTGCCCGGCCCTCCATGGGTAGCCCGGCGAGCCGGCTTCCCGGTGCCACGGCAACCTCGGCCTCGATCGCGAGCGGCGCGAGCGTGCCGCGGGCGGTCGCGGTGCCGTCGAGCGCGCCGGCGGGAAAGCGGCCGAAGCGGGAGGGATCGAAGCGTCGCGTGCGCGCGTCGATCGAGAAGGTCTTTGCCGCGTCGAGGGCGATGCGGCCGCTGCCCGTGGCCTCGCCGCCCCGCGCCGCGGCGACGAGCCGCGAGGCGACGATTTCGCGGCCGTCGTAGCGCGCGTCGAACGCGAGCCGCAGGTCGTCCTGGCGCACGTCGCCGCGCAGCACCTGGACGTCCTGCTGCAGGTCGGCATCGAGCGAGCCGGCGAGCCGCGTGCGCGCGAGCGTGCCGTGGATCGCGCCGAGGTCGAGATTGCGGACCGCGAGTTGCCAGCGGCTCCTGCCGGTGCCCACGTCGATCGAGCCGTTGCCGCTGGCCGTCGCGCCGTCGGTGAACCTCGCCGCGAGTCCCTCGAGCGCCAGCATGTCGCCTTCGAGCGTCGCGTGCGCGCGCACCTCGACGATGGGCACGCGCGAGGCATCGAGCGGCCCGGGCACGGCATTGATCGCTTCGATCGTTCCCGCGTAGCCGCCTCGCCCTGGCGTGGCCGTGACCGTCACGTCGAGCTCTGTCGCGGGCCAGCCCGACCCGAATTGCGCGAGGTCGATCGCGTTCGCGCCGGCACGCGCCTCGACCAGCGGTTCGGCGGCGAACGGCGCGAGCCGCGCGCGTGCCGTGGCGGCGATTTCGATGACCTTGCCCCGCGCGTCGATGTCCAGCGCGACGAGATTGCCGCCGAGCGTCGCGTCGATGCGACCGTGCGGATGCGGCGCGTCCAGCATGAGCCGGGCGCTGCCGCCGACCGTGAACGGCGGT
This sequence comes from uncultured beta proteobacterium, assembly GCA_963765065.1. Classification (GTDB taxonomy): domain Bacteria; phylum Pseudomonadota; class Gammaproteobacteria; order Burkholderiales; family Casimicrobiaceae; genus VBCG01. The sequence continues at coordinate 118,503 of CAVXVH010000017.1, forward strand.
GACGCGCCGATCTCGATCGCGCCGGTCAGCGTCGCACCCGGCGCGCGCACGTCGAGGTCGCGCACCCGGTGGCCGTCGGCGTCCCCCGCATACGACAGCGACACCCGGTCGAGCGTGCCCTGGCGCGATCCTGCCTTCCAGTCGACGCGCTCGATCAGGATCTCGCCGATGGCGACCGGCAGCGGCAGCGCGAGCGAGGCCGGGACGTCCGTGTCCCGCGCTTCCCCCGGCGGCAGTTCGACCTCGACACGTCGCGCGGCGACGCGCGGCAGCACGAGGCGCGATTCGAGTAGCGCACGTGGCGACAGTGCGATCTCGACGTCCTCCGCGACGACGCGCGTCGTGCCGTCGCGAAAGTGCAGCCGATCGAGGTGCATCGTGCCGAACACCGATCCGCTCGCGCCCTCGTACGTCAGTCGGCCGCCGGAGCGTTCGACCGCGTAATCGAGCATGGCCACGACCGTGCGGCTCGACGCCACGTACGCGGTGCCGAGCACGAGCAGGCCGACGAGGGCGATCGCCGCCGCGGCGGCGATCACGATCGCGCGCGTGCGCCGGGGCTTCGACGGGGACCGAGGCGGATCGCTGCTCATCTCTAGAAAGACAGTCCCACGGAGAAATGGATCCGCCACTTGCGCGTCTCCTCGCCGTAGGCGACGTCGAGCCGGAACGGGCCGATCGGCGTCGCGAGCCGCGCGCCGATGCCGACGCCGATCGCCGGGGAAAGATCGCCGATGCTGTCGGCCGCGTCGCCCGCGTCGACGAACGCCGCGATGCCCCACAGCGCGTTGACCCAGCGCACGATCTCGACGCTCGCGAGCGCATAGTAGCGTCCGCCGACGGTCGCGTCGCCGAGCGGCACGCCGAGGCTCTCGAACTCGTAGCCGCGCACCGTCGTGTCGCCGCCCGTACGGAACAGCAGGATCGACGGCACCTTGTCGCGCGATGCGCCGAACACGCCCCCGGCGTCCGCGCGGAACGTGAGTCCGGTGACGCGGTCGATCGGGTACCAGCCGATCGACCTGACGGTGCCGCGGAAGAACCCTTCGGTCGACGCCCCCGGCACGCCGCCACCGGCGCGCGCCTCCACCATGTAGCCGCGCGTCGGCGACAGCGGGTCGTCCGCGCGCCGCAACACGTAGCCCGCCTCGAGGTAGAGCGCGCGTGACGACGTGTCGTCGGCGCCCTCCGGTTCCTCGCGGTCGAAGTAGTAGGTGGCCGCGAAGATCGGGTGGTTGCGCTCGTCGATGCCGCGCCGTTCGGCACCGACGCCCGCCGTGGTCTGCACCGTGTTCTGGAAGTCGTCGCGCTTTGCGACCAGCGTGTACCGGTCGAGCCAGCCGCGGGGTGTCGGCGGCCGCGTGAAGGCCGCGCCGACGTACTGCAGCTTGTCCTCCAGGCGCAGGTCGAGGCGCATCTGCAGGCCCGCGTCATCGAGGTTGATATTCGAGTAGGACACGCGCCCGCCATAGCGCGTGTCCGTGCTGAACGATATCGAGCCCTCGACGCGATGTGTCGGCGCCTCGATCACCGCAACCTTCACGGTCGCGTCGTCCGGGTTCGCGGACTCGACGTCGATCGAGGCCTGCACGCTGGCGAAATACCCGCTCGCCGCGAGGCGTCGCACGAACCTGTCGATGTCGCCCTCGGCGTGAGGCGCGCCGCGCTCGAGCGTGCTGAAGTTTTCGACCAGCGACGCCGGGTAGCGCTTGGTCCCCTGCACGGCAATCGGTCCGAAGCGGAACGGCGGCCCGCTGTCGATCGTGAGCGCGAGGTCCGCGCGCGCGGCGCCCGGGTCGACGCGCGCCTCGCTGGCGGCGAGGCGGGCCGCGGCGTAGGGACTGCGGCGCATGTCGCGGACCGCCGCGTCCTTGGCGCCGATCCAGTCCGCCTGCCGAAAGGCGTCGCCGGGACGCAGCGGGAAGCGTTCGCGCACGCCCGCCGCAGCGCCGGTACCGGGCGACGTGGCCTGGGTTGCGGGTCCCGTGACGTCGATCGCCACCGCGCCGACCGTCGTGCGCGGACCCGGGTCGACCTTGACCCGCACCACGATCGGGCTCACGTCGCGGTCGATCGAGATGTCGATCGCGGCGTCGTAGAAGCCTTCGATCGCGGCGATGCTCCGCGCCTGCGGCGGCGCGTCGCGCACGAGGCGCTCCAGCAGGTCGGGCGTCATCTCCTCGTCGGCCTGCCAGCGCACGAGGTCGAGTCCCTGGCGCAACGCGGCGGCGGGTGGATCCGGTCCGTCGACGACCAGCGTGTACGCGACGTAGTTCGCCGCGGCGGGGGCCGGGGTCGACGGTCGCGCCGCATCCTGCGCGACCGCGGGGGTCGCGCAGAGGGCCAGCACGAAAGCAATGAGAAGGGGAAGGCTCGGCACGATACGGCGGACGTGGCGCCCCGCCGTGGTGCTGCCGGGACTACCGGGGCGGATCGATCACCCGCCCCCGAATGCTACAGCGGCGGCCAGTCGGTGGGCTGGTCGTACCGCCACCAGACCGACCACGGATACTCGAGCAGCTCCCACGACGCACCATGGCGGTCCGGAATGAGCTCCGTGCGCATCGGTGCCAGGCTCGGCAGCGTTGCCGGCGGCCAGTGGCGCGCCGTCGCGGCATACTCGGCACCGAGGAAGGTGAGCACCGGATCCTGGTCTGGCACCCAGAAGCGGTCGTTCATCGTGGCGCAGCCGCCGAGCAGCGTGGTGGCGGCGAGGGCGGCGAGCAATCGACGTGTCGGCATTGGGCTAGAAGCGAGTTCGCAGGGTGATCCCGACGATCGGCGCGGCATCGTATTCGTCTTCCGCAACATCGTTGCCGTCCGCATCCGTCACGATCAGCTTACCACCGACCACCACCCCGGCAAGGAAATCCAGACGGGCGTCGCGCGTGACCGAATAGGAGGTGCGCAGGAACAACGGCACGCCCCGCGACTCGCCGATGCCGTCCGGGTACGCGCCGTCGCGGTCGAGGCGGAACCGATAGCTGCGCCACGTGGCGCCGGCGGCGACTTCCCAGGCGTCGCCGAACGAGTACGCAAGCTCGAGTCCGGCCCCGCCCGCCGGCCCCGCCCGGAACGGGTTGCCGAGCCGGAGGCGCTCGTTGATCTGCCAGTCGACCAGCACGAACGGGAAGGCCCGCGTCTTCTCGAGCTCGTCGAAGACGCCGACGCCGAAGCCGAGCGACAGCGTCGGCGAGAACCGGCGCGTCGCCGCGAAGATCGCGCCACCCATCAGCGCGTCGCCCGTCGAGGCGCCCTGTTCGTAGGCCCACTGCACCGTCGGTACGGCGAGGAAGCGCAGGTCGTCGTTCGGCGCATAGGTGAACACGAAGCCGACGCTCGGGCGGTGGACGTCGCCCCACGGCGCGTCCAGGAACGCGCCTGGCGCGTTCGCGAAATCCCAGTTCTCGTAGCCGTAGCGCAGCGAGACGCCGGCGGCGAACGCCGGCGTGAACTGGTGCAGCACGTCGAGGCTCGCCTGCACGCCGGTCACGCTGAAGTCGCCGCCCTGGTCCAACCCGGTCTCGAACTCGTGGTACGCGGCGAGTCCTCCGGACGGTACGGTGGTACCGACCGGGATGCGCTGGGCCAGCGTCGGCAGGGTGACGAGCGTGCCGGCGGCGGCAAGCGTGGCGAGGACGAGAGGACGGATGGCCATCATGACTCCGGTAGGTGCACAAGGGTGAGTGTCGCGGAACGGCGTTCGACGCGCGGCGCCGGATGCGGTTCCGCGATGCGGTGCGACACTCGGTGCGGCGCCGGATGGTACATCGCCGCGGTACGGTCGCGCTGCCAATCCCGGGCGCTCGTGGACGCCATGCCGACGGCATGAAGCTGCGCGCCGGACGCGACTGCGCCACCGTCCCCCGGCTTTGCCGTTCCTTGGTGGCCGTTAGCCCAATCAGGGTGACCGCGGGCCGACTTTTGACCCTCTGTCGAACGATCGTGCGGTGATGCGCTGTTTTTCGAGGGCAATGCTGCGACTTGACATTCATTTGTCCGGCTAACTCATTATTTTTTAATTGAAATTGTGTTTGCATTCATCGCAATGCTAAGTCGTTGTTCGATAAACGGAAACCCGTTGACCGTGGTTTGGAGGGCACGTATAGTGGCGCCAAGTGGCAAAAAGTGGGTCAAAGTGGGCTCGATTTCGATAGAAATCGGCGTTCCGAAGCGGCCGGGGCGGTCGCAGGTGATTGAGCGCTCACTCACAGACCCGGGGGGAGGCGGACGTGGCGGAAATCGAACACTTGGCGGGCGACCCGGGGAGGGAGCATCTCTTCCGCGGCGTCACGCAGCTCGTGCTCGACGCCAAGGGGCGCCTCGCGATCCCGTCGCGCCACCGTGACGCCCTCGGCAACGGCATCTCGCGGGTCGTGGTCACCGCCGATCCGAGCCGCTGCCTGCTGCTCTATCCGCTGGACGCGTGGGAGCCGATCCAGTCCCGGCTGATGAAGCTGTCGTCGTTCGACGAGCGCATCCGCGGCCTGCAGCGCCTCATCGTCGGCCACGCCGACGACGTCGAGATCGACGCCTCCGGCCGCGTGCTGATCCCGCCCGCGCTGCGCCAGTACGCGCGCCTCGACAAGCACGTCGTGCTGGTCGGGCAGGGGCGCAAGTTCGAGTTGTGGGACGAGGCGGCGTGGCAGCAGGCGACCGCGCAGGCGATCGCCTTTCCGGCGAACGGGTTGCCGCCCGAGCTCGACGGCTTCAGCCTCTGATGACCGATGGCGGACACGTTCCCGTCCTCCTCGAAGCCGCGGTCGACGCGCTGGTGCACGACGCCGACGGCACGTACGTCGACGGGACCTTCGGCCGCGGCGGCCACGCCCGCGCGATCCTCGGACGGCTCTCGCCGCGCGGCCGCCTCGTCGCCGTCGACCGCGATCCCGCGGCGGAGGACGTCGCGCGCGCGCTCGACGATCCGCGCTTCGCATTCCGCCGCGCGTGGTTCTCCGAGATTCCGGGTGTGCTGGACGCGCTCGGCATCGGGCAGGTCGACGGCGCGCTGCTCGACCTCGGCATCTCCTCGCCGCAGATCGACGATCCGCAGCGCGGCTTCTCGTTCCGGCACGACGGACCGCTCGACATGCGGATGGATCCCGCCCGCGGCGAGAGTGCCGCCGCCTGGCTCGCCCGCGCCACGGTGCGCGAACTGACGGAGGTGCTGCGCGACTATGGTGAAGAACGGCTTGCTCGATCCATTGCAGCGGCAATTGCGGCGCAACGCGAAGTTCGCCCGATCACACGCACGCTCGAGCTATCGCGCGTCGTCGCCCAAGCCGTCGGCGCGCGGACACGGGGCGACTGGCGTCAGGATCCGGCCACGCGCACTTTCCAGGCCCTTCGCATCGCGGTGAACGACGAGATGGGCGAACTCGCGCGGGCCCTGCCTCGACTCGCCGCCCGGCTGGCGCCCGGCGGGCGCCTGGCCGTGATCTCCTTCCACTCGCTGGAGGACCGCATCGTCAAGCGCTTCTTCGTGCGTGCGTCCGACCCCTACGGCGGCGACGTCCGCCTCGCCCGCCTGGCGCTTCGCGACGGCACGCTGCCGCCGCCCCCGCTCGCGTTGGCGGGGCGGGCGCAGAAGCCGACGGCCGACGAGGCGGCTGCGAATCCGCGCGCGCGCAGCGCGATCCTGCGCGTGGCGGTGCGCACCGACGCGTCCTGGCCCGCGGCGCTCGACGCGCCGGCGACGGCCTGAGCGGATGACGCGCGTGAACCTGATCCTGCTGGCCGTGCTCGTCGCGTGCGCGCTCTCGCTCGTCACGTCGCGCCACCAGGCGCGCACGCTCACCACCGAACTGTCGCGGGCGGAGGCGCAGGCGCGCGCCTTCGACGTCGAGTTCGGCCGGCTCACGCTCGAGCAGTCGACCTGGGCGACGCCGGCGCGGGTCGACAAGCTCGCGCGGGAGCAGCGGCTGCAGACGCCCGCCGCGGCGCGCGTGGTCGTCGTCGAGATGCCCGAGGCGGTGCGATGAGAACGGCGTCGACGACGCGCGGCGCCGCACCGCGTCTCGAACCTCCCGGCATGCGCGCCGGGTTCGTGTTCGGCGCGCTGATCCTGCTCTTCGCGGGCCTCGGCGGGCGGGCGCTCTACCTGCAGTGGATCGACAACGAGTTCCTGCAGGGGCAGGGCCAGGCGCGCTACTCGCGCGACATCGAGATGCCCGCGCACCGCGGCCGGATCCTCGATCGCCACGGCGAGGCGCTCGCGATCTCGACGCCCGTCAAGTCGCTGTGGGCGTTTCCCGACCGGCTCGAGATGACGCCGGTGCAGCTGACCGAGCTCGCGCGCGTGCTCGAAACCAGCCGCGCCGCGCTCGAGCGCCGCATTGCCGCGGCCGAGGACTTCGTCTACATCGCGAAGCAGGTGCCGCCGGAGGTCGCGGAACGTGTGCTGGCGCTGCGCATCAAGGGCCTGCACGACGAGACCACGTACGGACGCTACTACCCGGCCGGCGAGATCGCCGCGCACGTGGTCGGCTTCACCGGCACGAAGGACGCGGGGCAGGAAGGCATCGAGCTCGCGCAGCAGACCTGGCTGGGCGGCCACGTCGGCAGCCGGCGGGTGATCATCAACCGCCGGGGCGAAGTGGTCGAGGACGTCGCGTCGATCCGCGCGCCGCAGGCGGGGCGCGACCTTGCATTGTCGATCGATTCGCGCCTGCAGCACCTCGCCTTCCGCGAGCTCAAGGCCGCGATCGACGCGCATCGTGCGAAGGCCGGCGGACTGGTCGTGCTCGATGTCGCCACCGGCGAGATCCTCGCGCTCGCGAACTACCCGACGTTCAATCCCAACCGCCGCGACGGCAAGGTCGCGCCCGAGCGCATGCGCAATCGCGCGCTCACCGACGTCTTCGAGCCCGGTTCGACGATGAAGCCGTTCACGGCGGCGGCGGCGCTCGAGGCCGGTGCCGTGCGGCCCGACACGATGATCGCCACCGCCCCCGGCTCGCTCACGATCTCGGGAAGGACGATCCGCGATGCCCATCCCGTCGGCACGCTCACATTCGAGCAGGTGATCCAGAAGTCGTCGAACGTCGGCACCGCGAAGGTCGCGCTCGGCCTGCCCGCGGAGCGCATGTGGCGCACGCTGTCGGATGCGGGGTTCGGCGCGGTGCCCCGCACCGGCTTTCCCGGCGAGGTGTCCGGGCGCCTGCGTCCCGCGACGAGCTGGCGGCCGATCGAGCAGGCGACGATCTCCTACGGCCACGGCATCTCGGCCAACCTGGTGCAGCTCGCCCGCGGCTACACGATCTTCGCGACCGACGGCGAGCTGAAGCCGGTCACGCTGTTCAAGGCGACCGGTGAGGTCGCGGGACGTCAGGTGATCAAGCCCGAGACGGCGCGTGCGGTGCGCCGCATGCTGGAGCTCGCCGCCCAGCCGGGCGGCACGGCACCGAAGGCGCAGGTCGGCGGCTACCGGGTGGCCGGCAAGACCGGCACCGCGCGCAAGCTCGAGGGCGGTAACTACACGACCAAGTACGTCGCGGCGTTCGTCGGCTTCGCGCCGGTGTCGAAGCCGCGGCTCATCGTCGCGGTGATGATCGACGAACCGTCGGCCGGCCAGTACTACGGCGGCGCCGTCGCCGCGCCCGTGTTCTCGAGCGTCACCGGCGCCGCGCTGCGCCTGCTTGGCGTGCCTTCCGACGCGCCGTCGAACAACACGATCCTGCCTGCCGACGCGGTCGAGATCGGGGAGGAGACATGAGCGCGGCGGCCACAGGCCAGTCCCGAAGGGGCCGTCGCCGCGCGAGTGTCTCGCGCCGACGCGCGACGCTCGCCCTGCACTCGGGTGTAGGGAGGCGCGCATGAGCGCGGCGGGCGACTTCGACGTCGCGGCATTGCTGGCGCGGTTAGGCGTCGCGCCGCGCCGGATCACGTCGGACAGCCGCGCGGTCGAGCCCGGCGTGGCGTTCGCCGCGTATCCCGGTGCACGCGTCGACGGCCGCGCGTTCATCGGTGATGCCATCACACGAGGCGCGCCGGCCGTGCTCTGGGAGGCCGCGGGCTGGACCTGGGACGTGAAGCACGAGGTGCCGCACCTGCCGGTCGAGGACTTGCGCGGACGGCTCGGTCCGATCGCCGACTTCATCTGCGGCAGCCCCTCGGAGTCGCTGTGGATGGTCGGCGTGACCGGGACCAACGGCAAGACCTCGTGCGCGCAGTGGATCGCCCACGGGTTCGCAGCGGCCGGGCGTCGCGCGGCCGTCATCGGCACGCTCGGCAACGGTTTCCCGGGCGCGCTCACGCCCGCGCCGCACACCACGCCCGACGCTGCGGTGCTGCAGGAGACGCTCGCGCGTCTCAAGCAGGCCGGCGCGACGGTGGTGGCGATGGAGGTGTCGTCGATCGGGCTCGACCAGGGCCGGGTCAACGGCACCCGCTTCGACGTGGCGCTGTTCACCAACCTGACGCGCGACCACCTCGACTACCACGGCACGATGGCCGCCTACGGCGCGGCGAAGGCGAAGCTGTTCGATTGGCCGGGGCTCGCGGTCGCGGTGGTCAACACCGACGACCCGTTCGGCGAGCGCGTTGCGGGCCTCGCGCGCGCGCGCGGAGCGCGCGTGCTCTGCTACGGCGCGAACGGCGGCGACATCACCGCGACCGCCATCGCGACGACGGCCGAAGGCATGGCGCTGTCGGTGGCGACGCCGTGGGGCAGCGGCAATCTCGAGACGCGCGTCGTCGGGACGTTCAACGTCTCGAACCTGCTCGGCACGCTCGGCGTCCTGCTCGCAAGCGACGTGCCGCTCGCGGTCGTGCTCGACGCGATGGCGACGATAGCGCCGCCGCCCGGGCGCATGCAACGCCTCGGCGGGGGCCGCGCCCCGCTCGTCGTGATCGACTACGCGCACACCCCCGACGCCCTCGAGAAGGTGCTCGCGGCACTCAGGCCCGCGGTCGGCGCCGGGGGCGCGCTCGTGTGCCTGTTCGGCTGCGGTGGCGACCGCGACGCCGGCAAGCGCCGCGAGATGGGGCGGATCGCGGCCTCGCTCGCGGACCGCGTCGTCGTGACCAGCGACAACCCGAGAGGCGAGGACCCGACGTCGATCGCGATGGCGATCGCCGAAGGCGTGCGCGACGCGGGCAATCGGCACTGGCGGCTCGAGGTCGACCGCGGCAGGGCGATCGACCAGGCGATCGCGTCGGCACGCGCGGGCGACGTCGTCCTCCTCGCGGGCAAGGGCCACGAGGACTACCAGGAGGCAAACGGCGTGCGCACGCCGTTCTCCGACGCCGTGCGCGCCGCCGCGGCCCTCGCGCAATGGAGCGCTCCGTGATGGACCTCGCGACGGCATCGGCCATGGTCGGCGGCCGCCGCATCGGCGGCAACCCGACGTTCCTGCGCGTCGCGACCGACAGCCGCGCGCTCGAGCACGGCGATCTGTTCGTCGCGCTCCGCGGCGAGCGTTTCGACGGCCACGCGTTCGTGCCGCAGGCGCTTCGCGATGGCGCGGTGGCCGCGATGGTCGCGGAGCCCGCGGCGGCGAGCCTCGCCGGCGATCTCGTCGTCGTCCGCGATACGCAGCAGGCGCTCGGGCGGCTCGCCGGCGCGTGGCGCGCGCGCTTCGACCTGCCGCTCGCCATCGTCGTCGGCAGCAACGGCAAGACGACGGTGAAGGAGATGACTGCCGCGGCGCTTGCCGCGCGTCACGGCGTTGCTGCCGTGCTCGCGACGCAGGGCAACCTCAACAACGCGATCGGGCTGCCGCTGACGCTGCTCCGGCTGCGGGAGACGCATCGCGCGGCGGTGATCGAGCTCGGCATGAACCACCGCGGCGAGACCGCGGAACTGGCCGCGATCGCCACGCCCACGATCGCGGTCGTCAACAACGCGCAGCGCGAACACCAGGAGTTCATGAAGAGCGTCGCCGAGGTCGCCGCCGAGCACGCCGATGCGATCCTCGCGCTGCCGCCAGGCGGCGTCGCGGTGATCAACGCCGACGACCCGCACGCCGGCGCGTGGCGCGAGGCGGCGGCGCGCGCCGGTGCCCGCGTCGTCGGCTTCGGCACCGGCGCAGGTGCCGACGTGCGGGGCGAGGTTGCGCTCGCCGCCACCGGGTCGACGCTTGAGGTCGCCACGGCGGCAGGGCCGACGACGATCGCGCTCGCGGTGCCCGGCCTGCCGATGGCGCAGAACGCGTTGGCGGCCGTGGCCGCCGCACTCGCGGCCGGCGCGGATCTCGCGTCGATCCGACGCGGCCTCGAGGCGTTCCGCGCCGTCCCCGGGCGACTGGCGACGGCGGTCGTTCCCGCAGGGGCGGTGGTGATCGACGACACCTACAACGCCAATCCGGACTCGGTGCGCGCGGCGATCGACGTGCTCGCGCGGGCCGCGAGCCCGCGGATCCTCGCGCTCGGCGACATGGGCGAGGTCGGCGCCGAGGGTCCGGCCTTCCATCGCGAGGTCGGCGCCTACGCGCGCGCGGCAGGCATCGATCGGCTCTACGCCGTCGGCGCCCAGGCCGCGCTTGCCGCGGCAGCGTTCGGCGCCGGCGCGCGCCACTTCGACGACGTCGGTGCGCTGGCCGCGGCACTCGCCGCGGATGCCGTCCGAGGTGCCACCGTGCTGGTCAAGGGGTCGCGCTTCATGCGCATGGAACGCGTCGTGGCCGCGCTTGCCGGCACTGCGCCACGCGGAGGGCACTAGCGTGCTGCTCTGGCTCACCGAGCTCCTCGCGAAGGACGTGCGGGCGTTCAACGTCTTCCAGTACCTGACGCTGCGCGCGGTGCTCGCCTGCATGACGGCGCTCGTGATCTCGTTCGTCATCGGGCCGCGCATGATCGCCTGGCTCACCCGGATGAAGATCGGACAGTCGGTGCGCGACGACGGTCCGCAGACGCACCTCGCCAAGGCCGGAACGCCGACGATGGGCGGCGCGCTGATCCTGGTCGCGATCCTGGTGACGACGCTGCTCTGGGGCGACCTCGGCAACCGCTTCGTCTGGGTGGTGCTGATCGTCACCGCCGGCTTCGGCGCCGTCGGCTGGGTCGACGACTACCGCAAGGTCGTCTATCGCAACCCGAAGGGCCTGTCCGCGCGCGGGAAGCTCGCCTGGCAGTCGCTGATCGGCATCGTCGCGGCCACGTACCTCGCCTTCGCCATCTCCGCGCCCGACACCGTGCAGTCGCTGCGCCTCGCCGCCGACTGGGTCGCGAGCGGCTTCTCGGCGAGCCTGTCGCCCAATGCCGACCTGATCGTCCCGTTCTTCAAGACGGTGAGCTACCCGCTCGGCGCGTTCGGCTTCATCGCGCTCACCTACTTCGTCATCGTGGGCACGAGCAACGCGGTGAACCTGACCGACGGCCTCGACGGCCTCGCGATCATGCCGACGGTGATGATCGGCGCCTCGCTCGGCGTGTTCGCCTACGTGTCCGGCAACGTGGTGTTCGCGAGGTACCTGCAGTTCCCCTACATCCCCGGGGCCGGCGAGCTCGCGGTGATCTGCGGCGCCATTGCCGGCGCGGGCCTCGGCTTTCTCTGGTTCAACGCCTACCCGGCGGAAGTGTTCATGGGCGACGTCGGAGCGCTGGCGCTCGGCGCGGCGCTCGGCACGATCGCGGTGATCGTGCGCCAGGAGATCGTGCTGTTCATCATGGGCGGCGTGTTCGTCGTGGAGACGCTGTCGGTGATGGTGCAGGTCGCCTCCTTCAAGCTGACCGGCAAGCGCGTGTTCCGGATGGCGCCGATTCACCACCACTACGAGCTCAAGGGCTGGAAGGAGAACCAGGTGGTGGTGCGCTTCTGGATCATCACCATGCTGCTGGTCCTGTTCGGCCTGTCGACGCTGAAGCTGCGATGACGGGCGACGTGCGCGGCCGCGACGTGGTGGTGCTCGGTCTCGGGCAGACCGGGCTCTCGCTCGCGCGCTGGCTCACGCGCCACGGCGCGCGCGTGCGCGTCGCGGACACGCGCCAGGCGCCGCCCGGCGCGAGCGCGCTCCAGCGAGACGCTGCCCGGCGTCCGGCTCGAGTCCGGCCCGTTCGTCGCATCGACGTTCGACGGCGCGGAGATGATCGCGATCTCCCCCGGCGTCGCCAAGGACCAGCCGGCCATCGCCGAGGCCGTCGCGGCCGGCGCGACGCTCGTGGGCGACGTCGAGCTCTTCGCGCGGTGCCTGCCCGTCGGCCAGAAGGTGATCGCGATCACGGGGACCAACGGCAAGACGACGGTGACGGCGCTCGCCGGGGCGCTCGCCGAAGCGGCGGGGCTCGCGACGACGGTGGCCGGCAACATCGGCACGCCGGTGCTCGACGTGCTGGCGGCGCACGAAGGCGGTGCGCCGTGGCCGGACCTGTTCGTGCTCGAGCTGTCGAGCTACCAGCTCGAGACCACGGCGTCGCTCGACGTCGCGGCGGCGACGGTGCTGAACGTCTCGCCGAACCACCTCGACCGCTACGCGGGCGTCGTCGACTACGCCGCGGCGAAGGCCCGGATCTTCGGCCGCGCCGCGGTGCAGGTGATCAACCGCGACGACCCGATCGTGCGCCTGATGCGGCTGCCGGGACACACGGTACAGACGTTCGGTGCGAGCGTGCCGCTGTCCGAGGAGGAGTGGGGCATGGTCGCGCGCGGCGGCGAGGAGTGGCTCGCGCGCGGCGGCGAGCTGCTCGTCCCGGCGTCGCAGCTCGCGCTGGTCGGACGGCACAACGCGCTCAATGCCCTCGCGGCGCTCGCGCTCGTCTCGTCGGTGGCGAAGGTCACGCCCGGCGTGCTCGCGGCCCTCGCGGCCTTCCGCGGCCTGCCGCACCGGATGCAGCGCATCGCCGAGGAGGGCGACGTGCTGTTCGTCAACGACTCGAAGGCGACGACCGTCGCCGCCACCGAGGCGGCGCTCGCCGGCATCGGCCGGCCGGTGATCCTGATCGCCGGCGGCGACGGCAAGGGCCAGAGCTTCGTGCCGCTGAAGCCTGCGGTCGACCGGGCCTGCCGGGCCGTGCTGCTGATCGGCCGCGACGCGGCCCTCGTCGAGCGCGGCCTCGCCGGCAGCACGGCCGCGATCGAGCAGCAGGGCACGCTCGAGCGGGCGGTGGCGCGGGCGTTCGCGATCGCGCGCCCCGGCGACGCGGTGCTCTTGTCCCCGGCGTGTGCGAGCCTCGACCAGTTCGGCAGCTTCGGTGAGCGCGGCGAGCGCTTCGCGTCGCTGGTTCGCGAACGGCTGAAGGAGGGCAGCCCGTGCGCAAGCGCGTGACCGAGACGGCGAATGTCGCGCTGACGGGGCTGTTCCTCGACGGTCGCGCACGCCATCCGCGGACGATGCTCGCGCTCGACGTGTCGCTCGCGTGGTCGGCCCTGCTGCTGCTCGCGCTGGGGCTGGTGATGGTCTATTCGTCGTCGATCGCCATGGCCGAGGCCTCGCGCCACACCGGCTTCCGGCCGTGGTATTTCCTGCTGCGCCACGGGCTGTTCCTGGTCGTCGGGCTTGCCGCCGCCGCGATCGCCTTCCAGGTACCGATGAAGGCCTGGCAGCGGCTCGCGCCGTGGCTGTTCCTCGCCGGCGCGGTGCTGCTGGTGCTCGTGCTCATCCCCGGCATCGGCAAGAGCGTCAACGGCTCGCGCCGCTGGCTGCCGCTCGCGTTCGTCAACGTGCAGCCGTCGGAATTCATGAAGCTCGCGGTGGTCCTCTACGCGGCGAGCTACGCGGTGCGCAAGGCGGGATTCCTGCACGCCGAGCAGCCGCTTCGGCAGACGCTGTCGCGCGGCTTCGCGCCGCTGTTCGCGGTGATGGTCGCGATCGGCGGCCTGCTGCTCCTCGAGCCCGACTTCGGCGCGTTCGTCGTCATCGTCGCGATCGCGTTCGGGATCCTGTTCCTGGGCGGCCTCGACTGGCGGCTGTTCCTCGGCCTGTCGGCGCTGCTGCCGTTCGCGCTCGGCGCGATCCTGGTCGCCGCACCCTACCGCCTGCAGCGCCTCACCGCCTTTCTCGATCCCTGGTCGGACCCGCTCGGCAAGGGCTATCAGCTGTCGCATTCGCTGATCGCCTTCGGGCGCGGCGAGTTCTTCGGCGTCGGCCTCGGTGCCAGCGTGGAGAAGCTCCTCTACCTGCCGGAGGCGCACACCGACTTCCTGCTCGCGGTGATCGCCGAGGAGCTGGGCTTCGCCGGCGTGCTTGCCGTGCTGGCGCTGTTCGTGTGGCTGCTGTTCCGCGGCTGGGCGATCGGGCGCCAGGCAGCGCGCCTGTCGCGCCCGTTCGCCGCGCTGGTCGCGCACGGCATCGGCGTGTGGATCGGCGTGCAGGCGTTCATCAACATCGGGGTCAACATGGGCGTGCTGCCGACCAAGGGGCTCACGCTGCCGCTGCTTTCGTTCGGCGGCAGCGGCATCGTCGCGAACTGCATCGCGATCGCGATCCTGCTGCGCGTCGACTACGAGAACCGGCGCCTGCTCAGGGGGTATGCGGAATGACGCGGAGTATCGCGTGGCCACGGTGATGATCACGACCGGCGGCACCGGCGGGCACATCTTCCCCGGCCTCGCGGTCGCGGACGAGCTCGCGCGGCGCGGCGCGCGCGTGTTCTGGCTCGGCACGAACGACGGCATGGAGTCGCGGCTCGTGCCGCGGCACGGCGTCGACTTCGAGGGTCTCGACTTCGGCAGCGTGCGCGGCAAGGGTGTGGCGCGCCTCCTGCTCGGGCCGTACGCGATCATGCACGCCTGCCGGCAGGCGTTCGCCGTACTCCGGCGTCGCGCGCCCGGCGTGGTGCTGGGCTTCGGCGGCTTCGCCTCGTTCCCCGGGGCACTGATGGCGGCGGCGCGCAACGTGCCGCTGGTGATTCACAACCTCGACGCGCGGGCGGGCCTCGCCAACCGCGTGCTGCGGCACGGTGCGGACCGCGTGCTGACCGGCTTCCCCGGCGTGCTCGGCGAGGGCCGCGATCGGCGCGTCGAGTGGGTCGGCAATCCGCTGCGCGGAGCGATCGAGGCGGCCGCGCCGCCCGAGGAGCGATTTGCGGGACGCGCGGGACCGCTCAAGGTCCTGGTCGTGGGCGGCAGCCAGGGCGCGGTGGCGCTGAACGAGGCGGTGCCGCAGGCGCTCGCGCTCATGCCGGGCGAGGCCCGTCCGCACGTCACGCATCAGGCCGGCGAGCGCCACATCGACGCGCTGCGCGATGCCTACGCGCGCGCCGGCGTGGCTGCAGAGTGCCTGCCGTTCATCGACGACATTGCGCGCCGCTATGCCGAGGCCGACGTCGTCGTCTGCCGCAGCGGCGCGACGACAATCGCGGAGCTCGCGGCCGTCGGCGTCGCGAGCCTGCTCGTCCCGTTCCCGCACGCCGCGGACGATCACCAGGTCGACAACGCGCGGGTACTCGAGGGCCATGGCGCCGCCGAGATGTGGCTGCAGCGCGACCTCACCGCCGCGCGGCTCGCCGGGTGGCTCGGCGCGCTGGACCGCGGGCGCCTGCTGCGCATGGCCGTCGCGGCACGCGCGCTGCGCAAGACCGGCGCGACGCGCCGCGTCGCCGAACTCTGCCTCGAGCTCGCCGCGCGATGAAGCACAAGGTCAAGCGCGTGCACTTCGTCGGCATCGGCGGGGCCGGCATGAGCGGCATCGCCGAGGTGCTCGCCAACCAGGGCTACCAGGTCTCGGGCTCCGATCTCGCCGAATCCCCGGTCACGCGCCGGCTCGCCGGCATGGGCGTGCGCATCGCGATCGGTCACGTCGCGGGCAACGTCGCCCGCGCCGACGCGGTCGTCGTGTCGACGGCCGTCCCGACGGACAACCCGGAGGTCGCCGCCGCGCGCGAACAGGGCATCCCGGTGGTGCCGCGCGCACTGATGCTCGCCGAGCTGATGCGCCTGAAGCAGGGCATCGCGGTCGCCGGCACCCACGGCAAGACGACGACGACCTCGCTGATCGCCTCGGTGCTCGCCGAGGGCGGGCTCGACCCGACGTTCGTGATCGGCGGGCGGCTGCTCGCCGCCGACGCGAACGCACGCCTCGGCCGCGGCGATTTCCTCGTCGCCGAGGCCGACGAGTCCGACGCGTCGTTTCTCTATCTCTCCCCGGTGATCGCCGTCGTCACCAACATCGACGCCGACCACATGGAGACCTACGGCCACGACTTCGGGCGCCTGAAGCGCGCGTTCGTGGACTTCGTGCAGCGGCTGCCGTTCTACGGCGTCGCGGTGCTCTGCATCGACGACCCGAACGTGCGCGAGATCCGCGCCGACATCGCGAAGCCGGTGGTGACCTATGGCCTCGCCGCCGACGCCGAGCTCCGCGCAGTCGACGTGGTCAACGCGGGCGGTCGGATGCGCTTCGTCGCGCGCGCGAACGACGCGCCGGACCTTGCCGTCGACCTCGCCGCCGCCGGCGTCCACAACGTCCAGAACGCGCTCGCCGCGATCGCGATCGGGCGCGAGGTCGGCGTGCCCGACCCGGCGATCGCCGCCGCGCTCGCCGGCTTCAAGGGCGTGGGCCGGCGCTTCCAGAGCCACGGCGAGGTCGCGCTCGAGGGCGGCGGCGCGTTCACGCTGATCGACGACTACGGCCACCACCCGGCCGAGATGGTGGCGACGCTCGCCGCCGCGCGGGAGAGCTTCCCGGGCCGGCGCCTCGTGCTCGCGTTCCAGCCGCACCGCTTCTCACGCACGCGCGACCTCTTCGAGGACTTCGTGCGGGTGCTGTCGACGGTCGACGCGCTCGTGCTGTCCGAGGTCTACCCGGCCGGCGAGACTCCGATCGTCGCCGCGGACGGCCGTGCGCTCGCGCGCGCGGTGCGCGTCGCCGGCAAGGTGGAACCGGTGTTCGTCGAGACGATCGCCGAGATGCCGGCAGCGATCCGCGCGCTCGCGCGCGACGGCGACGTGGTGCTGACGATGGGCGCGGGCTCGGTGGGCGGCGTGCCGGCGCTGCTCACGGCGGGCAACTGAATGATGATGCACGAGCCGCTTTCGCACATCGCCTTGCGCGGCACGCTCGCGCACGACGCGCCGCTCGCGCGCCACACCACCTGGCGCGCCGGCGGCCGCGCCGACCGGCTGTACGTCCCTGCAGATCGCGACGACCTCGCGGCGTTCGTGCGCTCGCTTCCCGCGGGCGAGCCGATCACCGTGATCGGCCTCGGCAGCAACCTGCTGGTGCGCGACGGCGGCGTGCGCGGCACGGTGATCCTGATGCACAACCCCGGCGCCATGCTGGCGGTGCAGGACGGCATGATCTACGCCGACGCCGGCCTCGCCAGCCCGAAGCTCGCGCGCTTCGCCGCGATGCACGGTTGCGCACAGGCCGAGTTCCTGGCCGGCATTCCCGGTACCGTCGGCGGCGCGCTGGCGATGAACGCCGGCTGCTACGGCGGCGAGACCTGGAGCTTCGTCGAACGCGTCGAAGTGCTCGAGCGCGACGGCACGTTCGCGGTGCGCACGCGCGGCGACTTCCGCGTCGGCTACCGCGCGGTCGCCGAGCGCGACGGCGCGCCGCCGCGGGGCATCTTCACCGCCGCGTGGTTCCGCTTTCCCGCCGGCGATGCGGCCGCCGCCCGGGCGCGGATCAAGGCGCTCCTGGGGAGGCGAATCGCGACGCAGCCGCTGGCGCTGCCCAACGCCGGCAGCGTGTTCCGCAATCCGCCCGGCGACCACGCGGCGCGGCTGGTCGAGTCGTGCGGGCTCAAGGGCCATGCGATCGGCGGTGCGCAGGTGTCGGAGCGGCACGCGAACTTCATCGTCAATCCCGGCCGCGCCGCGCGCGCCGCCGACATCGAGGCGCTGATCGCGCACGTGCGTCGCGTCGTGCGGGAGCGCACGGGGGTCGACCTCGAGCCCGAAGTCCGCATCGTGGGCGAGTCCGCCGAGAGGGCGCAGCCGTGAGTGCGTTCGGCAAGGTCGCGGTACTGATGGGCGGGCCGTCGTCGGAGCGCGAGATCTCGTTCCTGTCCGGGAAAGCGGTGCTCGCCGCGCTGGTGGGGAAGGGCGTCGACGCGCACGCGTTCGATCCGGCGGAGCGCGACCTCTGGGAACTCAAGCGCGACGGCTTCGCGCGGGCGTTCATCGCGCTGCACGGCCGCTTCGGCGAGGACGGCACCGTGCAGGGTGCGCTCGAGACGCTGCGGATTCCCTACACAGGCAGCGGCGTCATGGCCTCGGCGCTGGCGATGGACAAGTGGCGCACCAAGCTCGTGTGGACGGCGGCCGGCATCCCCACGCCGCGCTGGCGCGTGGTCGATGCACGCACCGACTGGACGCGGGTCGTCGCCGAGCTTGGTCTGCCGCTGATCGTCAAGCCCGCGCGCGAAGGTTCGACAATCGGCATCACCAAGGTGACCGCGGCCGACCACGGCGCGCTCGCCGCCGCGTACGCGGCGGCCGCGCAGCACGATCCGCTGGTGCTGGTCGAGGAGTTCGTACAGGGCGTCGAGCTGACCGCGTCGATCGTCGGCCGGCGCGCACTGCCGCTGATCCGCATCGAGGCGCCTCAGGGCAACTACGACTACCACAACAAGTACTTCTCCGACGAGACGCGCTACCTCTGCCCGGCCGGGCTCGCAGGGGACGTCGAGCAGGCGATCCGCGCGCAGTCGCTGGCCGCGTTCGACCTGATCGGCTGCGAGGGCTGGGGCCGGCTCGACCTGATCCTCGACGCCTCCGGGCGCTGGACGTTTCTCGAGGTCAACACCTCCCCCGGCATGACCGGCCACAGCCTGGTACCCATGTCCGCGCGCGAGGCGGGCATCGCCTTCGACGAGCTCTGCGTCGAGATCCTGCGAGGCGCGCATGTGGGATGACGCAAAGGCGCTGAACGCGCTCGCCTTGACCCTCGGCGGCATGGCGACCGTCGCGGTCGTGGCCGCGGTCGGGCTGTGGCTCGCGCGCCAGCCGCTGTTCGCGATCCGCGAAGTCGTGCTGGCCGCGCCGCCCGTCCGCGCGAGCGCTCCGCACCTCGAGGCGGTGATCCGCGACGAACTCGCCGGGACGTTCTTCACGATGGACCTGGACGCGACGCGTCAGGCGATCGCTGCGGTGCCCTGGGTGCGCAAGGTCGGCGTGCGGCGGCAGTGGCCGGACCGCCTCGAGATCGTGATCGAGGAGCACCGGCCGCTCGCGCGCTGGAACGACGGCGGGCTCGTCAACCTCGAAGGCGAGATCTTCGTCGCCACGCACGCCGGGCCGCTGCCGCAGTTCCGCGGCCCGGACCACTACGCCGGCGAGATCGCGGGCCGCTATGCCGAGTGGACCACTGCGCTCGCGCCGCTGGGGTTCGGCGTCGCCGAGCTCGCCGTCTCGGCGCGCGGCGCGTGGCGCGTGCGAGCCGACGGGCCGCAGGGGCCGCTCTCGCTCGAGCTCGGCCGCGACGACCCGTCGGGACGGCTGACGAGGTTCGTCGCCGCCTACGGCAGGACCATCGGGGCGCTCGCGCGGCAGGGCACGCGCGTCGACCACGTCGACCTGCGTTACCGCAACGGCTTTGCGGCCCGCGTGCCGGGCTTGCGCGAGGCGCCGGCGAAAGCGGGCGCCTAGGACAGGAGCATGGGCAAAGAGACCAAGAAGGACCTGATCGTCGGACTCGACATCGGCACGTCGAAGGTCGCGGCGCTGGTCGCCGAAGTGGCCGAGGACGGCACGCTCAACGTGATCGGGCTCGGCACGCATCCGTCGCGCGGCCTGAAGAAGGGCGTGGTGGTCAACATCGACGCCACCATGGCCTCGATCCAGCGCGTGCTGGAGGAGGCCGAGCTGATGGCGAACTGCCGGATCAGCGAGGTCTACGTCGGCATCGCCGGCAGCCACATCCGCAGCCTGAACTCGAGCGGCATGGTGGCGATCAAGGAGAAGGAAGTCTCGGCGGGCGACGTCGACCGGGCGCTCGAGACGGCGCGTGCGGTCGCGATCCCGAACGACCAGCAGATCCTGCACATCCTGCCGCAGGAATTCATCATCGACGGGCAGGACGGCGTGCGCGAGCCGCTCGGGATGAGCGGCGTGCGCCTCGAGGTCAAGGTGCACATCGTCACCGGTGCCGTGTCGGCGGTCGAGAACATCGTCAAGTGCGTGCGCCGCTGCGGGCTCACGGTCAAGGACGTGATCCTGCAGCCGCTCGCCTCGGCGATGGCCGTGCTGAACGACGACGAGAAGGAGCTCGGCGTCTGCCTGATGGACATCGGCGGCGGCACCACCGACCTCGCCGTCTTCGCCAACGGCGCGATCCGCCACACCGCGGTGATCCCGATCGCCGGCGACCAGGTGACCAACGACATCGCGATGACGCTGCGCACGCCCACCAAGGACGCCGAGGAGCTCAAGGTGCGCCACGGCTGCGCGCTGCGCCAGCTCGCCGACGCGACCGAGGTGGTCGAGGTGCCCGGGGTCGGCGAGCGCGGCCCCCGCAAGCTGTCGCGCCAGACGCTCGCCGAGGTGATCGAGCCGCGCATCGAGGAGCTCTACTCGCTCGTCCAGGCGGAGTTGCGCCGCTCGGGCTTCGAGGAGCTGCTCTCGTCCGGGATCGTGCTCACCGGCGGCACCGCGCAGCTTGCCGGCATGGTCGAACTGGGCGAGGAGGTCTTCCACCTGCCGGTGCGCGTCGGCGTGCCGGCGTACGCGGGCGGCCTGGCCGAGGTCGTGCGCAACCCGCGCTACGCGACCGCGATGGGGCTGCTCCTCGAGGGCCGCGACCAGTGGGTACGCGCCGAGGCGACGCGCACGCAGTCGGCCGGCATCGGCGGCGTCGCCGAGCGGATGCGGCAGTGGTTCAAGGCCAATTTCTGACCCGGGGGCGGGGTCGGGGATTGCGGACGAAGCGGAGCGAGCCAGGGATGCGGAAACGGAACACGCGAACACGCCATGACGAGAAGAGACGACGAAAGCCAGGGAAAGCCACGACAACGCGATCAGATCAACTGACCAACCTCGACAGACCTCTGAACCCCGAAAGACAGGAGCACACCATGTTCGAAATCATCGACCAGGACCCGCAGGAAGGCGCGATCATCAAGGTGATCGGCGTCGGCGGCTGCGGCGGCAACGCCGTGGAGCACATGATCCGGCGCGGCCTCGCCGGCGTCGACTTCATCGCCGCCAACACCGACGCGCAGGCGCTGCGCCGCGCGACGGCGCGTGCGCAGCTCCAGCTCGGCTCGAACCTGACGCGCGGCCTCGGCGCGGGGGCGAAGCCCGAGATCGGGCGCGATGCGGCGATGGAGGACCGCGACCGCATCGCGGAGGCGATCGAGGGCTCCGACATGCTGTTCATCACCGCCGGCATGGGCGGCGGCACCGGCACCGGCGCCGCGCCGATCATCGCCGAGATCGCGAAGAGCCTCAACATTCTCACCGTGGCGGTCGTCACGCGCCCGTTCTCGTTCGAGGGCAAGCGCACGCGCGTCGCGCAGGCCGGCATCGAGGAGCTCGGCAAGCGCGTCGACTCGCTGATCATCATCCCGAACGACAAGCTGATGCAGGTGCTGGGCGAGGACGTCGGCGTGCTCGACGCCTACGCGGCGGCCAACGACGTGCTGCACGGCGCGGTGGCGGGCATCGCCGAGGTCATCAACAACCCCGGCCTCGTCAACGTCGACTTCGCCGACGTGCGCACCGTGATGGGCGAGGTCGGCATGGCGATGATGGGCTCGGCGACCGCGAGCGGCACCGACCGCGCCAAGCAGGCGGCGCAGGCCGCGGTGAAGAGCCCGCTGCTCGAGGACGTGAACCTGCTGGGCGCGCGCGGCGTGCTGGTCAACATCACCGCGTCGTCGGGCCTCAAGATGCGCGAGTACCACGACGTCATGAGCACGATCAAGGAGTTCACGGCCGAGGACGCGATGGTCATCGTCGGCACGGTGATCGACGACCAGATGGAGGACCGGCTGCGCGTCACGATGATCGCCACCGGCCTCGGCGGGACCCAGCTGCAGGCCAAGCGCCCGCCGAAGCTCGAGGTGCTCGAGAGTGCGCAGGTCACCTCGCGTACCGGCACCGACGGCTACGGCGTGCACGTCGAGACCATCGACTACGACAAGCTCGACCAGCCGGCGGTCGTGCGCCGGCGGACCGTCGCCACCGGGCCGTCGCAGAGCACGGTCGACTACGCGGAGATCCCCGCGTTCCTGCGCAAGCAGGCCGACTGAGTGAGGCGCGCGAGGCGCAAGCCGAGCGGAGGCGCGAAGCGCCCGACGCCGAACGAGGGAGGTCGGCCGACGCGCGATGGTCCAAGCCCTGCGGGACCTTTCCAATGAGGCCGAAGAATGAGTGAGGCGCGCGAGGCGCAAGCCGAGCGGAGGCGCGAAGCGCCCGACGCCGAACGAGGGAGGTCGGCCGACGCGCGATGGTCAAGGCCGTGCGGGACCTTTCCAATGAGGCCGAAGAATGAGTGAGGCGCGCGAGGCGCAAGCCGAGCGGAGGCGCGAAGCGCCCGACGCCGAACGAGGGAGGTCGGCCGACCCGCGAAGGTCAAAGCCGTGCGCGACCTTTCCAATGAGGCCGAAGAATGAGCGGTTCGCTGTGCTAGGCTAGCCGGATGCTCAAGCAGCGCACGTTGCGGCAGGCGATCTCGACCAAGGGCGTGGGGCTCCACACCGGTGCCCGCGTCGAGATCGCGCTCCTGCCCGCGCCGGTGGACTCGGGCATCGTGTTCCGCCGTACCGACCTGCCCGTGGCGGTGTCGATCCCGGCGCGGGCCGACCGCGTCGGCGACACGCGACTGTCGTCCACGCTCAAGGGCGAAGGCGCGACGGTATCCACGGTCGAGCACCTGATGTCGGCGCTCGCCGGGCTCGGCATCGACAACCTGCGCGTGGACATCGCGGGCCCGGAGGTGCCGATCATGGACGGCAGCGCGATGCCGTTCGTGTACCTGCTGCAGTCGGCGGGCGTGGTGGAGCAGAACGCGCCGAAGCGCTTCATCCGGATCACGGCGCCCGTCGAGGTGCGGGACGGCGACAAGTGGGCGCGCTTCTCCCCCTACGCCGGCTACCGGCTCGACTTCGCGATCGACTTCCCGCATCCGGTGTTCGGCTCGGAGAACAAGCACGTCGTCATCGACTTCGCGCTGCACTCCTACGTCAAGGAGGTCGCGCGCGCGCGCACGTTCGGCTTCATGCAGGACGTCGAGGCGATGCGCGCGGCCGGGCTCGCGCTCGGCGGCAGCCTGCAGAACGCGATCGTGCTGGACGAGACGCGGATCCTGAACGCCGAGGGGTTGCGCTACGAGAACGAATTCGTCAAGCACAAGGTGCTCGACGCGATCGGCGACCTGTACCTGCTCGGTCACCCGCTGATCGGCGAGTACGCGGCGTTCAAGCCGGGCCACGCGCTCAACAACGCGCTCGCGCGCGCGTTGCTCGACCGCACCGACGCCTTCGAGATCGCGACGTTCGTGGCGGATGCCGAGGCGCCGCCCGCGTTCCAGGACTGGCAACTGAAGCCCGCCTGACCGGGGCATCGCGCCCGATGGTGATCGTCCGGCTGCTCCTGTTCCTGTCGCTCGCGACGATCGCCGGGTCGCTGCTGCTCTACTTCTTCACCCGCAACCGCCGCTACCTGCAGTTCATCTGGCAGGTGGCGAAGTTCACGCTGCTCGTGCTGGTCGCGGTGCTGCTGTTCTTCGCCGCCGAGCGGCTGCTGGCGCCGATGCTGGGTCCGCTGCTCTAGCGGGAACTCCCGGCAGGATCCACCGCGGCGTCGCCCGCGACCTCGTCGAGATTCCCTTCGACGGCCTGCCGATTAACCCGAGCGGGATCCGCTGCGGCGCAGCAGGCGGCCCAGCGCGGCCTTCAATGGTCCGGAAGGCAGCGTCGCGGCCAGCCCCTCCAGCGGCCGCGAATTCCGGCTATCCCATTGACGAGCAACAGCTTTCTCTGGATCCATCGGCACGGATCGCGGTTGCACCCGAAGCCGGATTCGGATAAATTTACAGTCTTCGCGTTGCAACGCGGCCAGGAGTTCGGGTGTCCGCTGCCTGACGACGGTGGCTACGGCGCCGGAGGTGGTGGACAGTTCGAGCGTCTCGCCCTGGCCATTGGAAATGAACACGCGTTCGGCGACCGGCCGGGGCAGCACGCGGCGCACGGCCCGCAGCAGGGCCTCCTCGCGCAGGCGGCGGTCGTTCCAGGACGCAAGCTGCGCATCGGCACCGACGATGCGCGCAAGGGGCGTCAGGCGTCCCGGCCGGGCCATGTGTGCCCCTGCCGGGCCGCTGCGCCCCCGGGTCGGAGGGTTGTGGAGTTGAACATCATCCTCGTGAGCGGCGCTGCCGCCCGTGTCCGCTCGGTCACGCTGGACTGGCGGCATTTCGCTGCCGCCGGCCTGTCGCTTCTGGTCGTGGTCGTCGCGTTGGCCACCTTGTTCAATTTTGTCACGTTGCGCTGGGCCGCGGCCGTCCAGCACCCGTGGCTGCAGACGATCCTGCTCGCCGAGCAGCGCCAGGAAGCGGCGCGCATGCAGGAGAAGGTGCAGGGGCACCTGGCCGCGATGGCCGTGCGCCTCGGCGAATTGCAGGCGCAGATGATGCGCCTGGACGGCCTCGGCGAGCGTCTCGCCAAGGCCGCGGGCCTGAAGCCCCAGGAGCTGCAGTCGATGCAGCCGGGCACGATCCCCGGACGCGGCGGGCCGGCGCCGACCTCGTCGCGCGCGCTCTCGGTGGACGAGTTCACGGGCTTGGTCGACCGGCTCGCGCGCGACGTCGACGCTCGCGTCGACCAACTGACGGTGCTCGAGGCGCTGATCGTGCAGGGCACGGCGAACCGCTCGTTCCTGCCGTCGTTGCGCCCGGTGAGCGAAGGCTGGTTCTCTTCCAATTTCGGCGCGCGCATCGATCCGTTCACGGGCGAGAGCGCGTTCCACGAGGGCATCGACTTCCCTGCCGAGGCCGGCACGCCGATCCTCGCTGCCGCCAGCGGCAAGGTGATCTACGCGGGCTTCCACACCCAGTATGGTAGGATGGTCGAGATCGATCACGGTAGCGGCCTCGTGTCGCGTTATGCGCACGCGTCGGCGGTGAACGTCGAGGAGGGCGAGCTCGTGGTGCGCGGCCAGCGCATCGGCGCCGTGGGCTCGACCGGCCGCTCGACGGGACCCCATCTGCACTTCGAGGTGCGTCTTTTCGGCGTGCCGCAGAACCCGGCCCGCTTCCTCGCGTCGTCGTAGCCGACGAGCGTCCCGGGACCCGCCGGCAAACGGTGATCGCAACGGTAGGGGTGAGGTCGTCCTCACCCCTTGTTTTTTGGCCGCGCGGCAGCATGACAGATCGATGATCTCCAATATCCTCACCCGCATCTTCGGCAGCCGCAACGAGCGCCTGCTCAAGCAGTACGCCCAGACCGTCCGCAGAATCAACGCCCTGGAGCCGGCGGTCTCCGCGCTCTCCGACGAGGCGCTCCGCGCGAAGACCGCCGAGTTCAGGACGCGCGTCGGCAACGGCGAGGCGCTCGACGACGTGCTTCCCGAGGCGTTCGCCGTCGTCCGCGAGGCGGGCAAGCGCACGCTCAACATGCGCCACTTCGACGTGCAGCTGATGGGCGGCATCGCGCTGCACAACGGCAAGATCTCGGAGATGCGCACCGGCGAAGGCAAGACGCTGGTGGCCACGCTGCCGATGTACCTGAACGCACTGACGGGCAAGGGCGTCCACCTCGTCACCATCAACGACTACCTGGCGCAGCGCGACGCCGACTGGATGGGGCGGATCTTCCGCTTCCTCGACATGACGGTGGGCGTGAACCTCTCGCAGATGCCGCACGCCGACAAGCAGGCGGCGTACGGCGCGGACATCACCTACGGCACGAACAACGAGTTCGGGTTCGACTACCTGCGCGACAACATGGTGTTCGCGCCGTCGGAGCGCGTGCAGCGCGGGCTTGCCTACGCGATCGTCGACGAGGTCGACTCGATCCTGATCGACGAGGCGCGCACGCCGCTCATCATCTCGGGCCAGGCGGACGACAACGTCGAGGTCTACTACCGGCTCAACGAGCTGCCGCCGAAGCTCACCAAGCAGGCCGACGAGAAGGGGCCCGGCGACTACTGGGTCGACGAGAAGGCGCACCAGGTGCTGCTATCGGAGCAGGGCCACGAGCGGTGCGAGGCGCTGCTGGGGCAGGCCGGCCTGATCCCGGTGGGCACGAGCCTCTACGACGCCGCGAACATCGCGCTGATGCACCACCTGTACGCCGCGCTCCGCGCGCACGCGCTGTACCACCGCGACCAGCACTACGTGGTGCAGAACGGCGAGGTGATCATCGTCGACGAGTTCACCGGGCGGCTGATGTCCGGGCGGCGCTGGTCCGACGGCCTGCACCAGGCGGTCGAGGCGAAGGAAGGCGTGCCGATCCAGCGCGAGAACCAGACGCTCGCCTCGATCACGTTCCAGAACTACTTCCGCATGTACGGCAAGCTCGCCGGCATGACGGGCACGGCGGACACCGAGGCCTTCGAGTTCCAGCAGATCTACCACCTCGAGACGGTGGTGATCCCGACCCACCAGCCGATGGTGCGCAAGGACGAGAACGACCAGGTGTACCGGACCTTCGACGAGAAGGTCGAAGCGGTGCTCGCCGACATCCGGGACTGCCACGCGCGCGGCCAGCCGGTGCTGGTCGGCACGACGTCGATCGAGAACTCGGAGCTCCTGTCGACGCGGCTCGACAAGGAGAAGCTGCCGCACCAGGTGCTCAACGCCAAGCAGCACGCCCGCGAGGCCGAGATCGTCGCGCAGGCGGGCCGCTCCGGCATGATCACGATCGCCACCAACATGGCCGGCCGAGGCACGGACATCGTGCTGGGCGGCAGCATCGAGCCGCTCATCCTCAAGTTCCGCGAGGACGAGACCGTCGCGCCCGAGGAAAAGGAGGCGCGCATCGGAGCGATGCGCGCCGAGTGGCAGGAGCGCCACGAGGCCGTGAAGCAGGCCGGGGGCCTGCACATCATCGGCACCGAGCGCCACGAGTCGCGGCGCATCGACAACCAGCTGCGCGGCCGTGCCGGCCGCCAGGGCGACGCCGGCAGCTCGCGCTTCTACCTGTCCCTCGAGGACCCGCTGCTGCGCATCTTCGGCGGCGAGCGGCTCGGCGTCATCATGCAGAAGCTCAAGATGCCGCCGGGCGAGCCGATCGAGCACCCGATAGTCAACCGCTCGATCGCGAAGGCGCAGACGCGCGTCGAGTCGCGCAACTTCGACATCCGCAAGCAGCTGCTCGAGTACGACGACGTTGCCAACGACCAGCGCCGGGTGATCTACCAGCAGCGCAACGAGCTGCTCGAGGCCACCGACGTCGCCGAGACGGTCGAGAACATGGTCCGCGGCGAGATCGACGGCGTCGTGCGCCGCTACGTGCCGCCGGAGTCAGTCGAGGAGCAGTGGGACCTCGCCGGCCTCGAGACCGCGCTCGCCTCCGACTTCCAGGTCAAGGCCGACGTCGCCGCGTGGGTCGCCGCCGACACCGACCTGTCCGAGGAGTCGCTGCGCGAGCGGATCGTCGACATGGCGGTCGCGCAGTGGCGCGGCAAGGAAGAGCTCGCCGGGCCGGAGGTGATCCGGCAGTTCGAGCGCAGCCTGATGCTGCAGACCCTCGACCAGCACTGGCGTGAGCACCTCGCGAACCTGGACCACCTTCGTCAGGGCATCCACCTGCGCGGCTACGCGCAGAAGAACCCGAAGCAGGAGTACAAGCGCGAGGCGTTCGAGCTGTTCTCGGACATGCTCGACCGCATCAAGCAGGACGTGGTGCGGGTCATCCTCACCGTACAGGTGCGCACGCAGGAGGACGTGCAGGCGGTCGAAGAACCGCCGCCGGTCTCCAACGTCCGCTACCAGCACGCCGACTTCGAGGAAGCGCTCGCCGGCCCGGCGGAGGGCGACGGCGACGCCGCGGTGGCAATCGCCGCCCCGAAGGCGGCGCCGTTCACGCGTGCCGGCGAGAAGATCGGACGCAACGACCCCTGCCCGTGCGGGTCGGGGAAGAAATACAAGCAGTGCCACGGCCGGCTCGGCTGACGCGGGGCCTACGGACCCCATCCCCGCGCCCGCCATGCCCGTCCGCTACTCGCCCCCCACGCCGGAATCGCTGCTGCCGGTGGCGGGCATCGCGCTCGGTCCCGCGGCGGGGCGCATCAAGAACTGGCAGCGCGACGACGTGCTGCTCGTCACGTGCGCGCCCGGCACCGTGGCGGCGGGCGTGTTCACGCAGAATCGCTTCTGTGCCGCGCCGGTGATCGTCTGCCGCGAGCACCTCGCCCACCAGCACAAGGGCGGCGCGCCGCTGCGCGCGCTGGTGGTGAACGCCGGCAACGCCAACGCCGGTACCGGACAGCCCGGCCTGAACGCCGCGAGGCAGACCTGCGCCGCGGTCGGCCAGCTGCTCGGCTGCGCGCCCGAGGAAGTGCTGCCGTACTCGACCGGCGTGATCATGGAGCCGCTGCCGGTGGATCGCGTCGTCGCCGCACTGCCCGCGGCACTCGCCGCGGTACGCGAAGACGGCTGGTACGCCGCCGCGCGCGCGATCATGACCACCGACACCGTGCCGAAGGGCGCGTCGCGGCGCGTGGTCGTCGACGGCGTGCCCGTGACCGTCACCGGCATCGCCAAGGGGGCGGGCATGATCCACCCGAACATGGCGACGATGCTCGCGTTCATGGCCACCGACGCGCCGATCGCAGCCGACGTGCTCGGCACGATCGCCCGCGAGGTCGCCGACGTCTCGTTCAACGGCGCGACGGTCGACGGCGACACCTCGACCAACGACAGCTTCGTCATCGCCGCGACCGGCCGCGTGCCGCTGCCGCCGATCCGCGCGACGTCGGACCCGCGCCTCGCGCCCGTGCGCGAAGCGATCGAGGCGGTCGCGGTCGAGCTCGCGCAGGCGATCGTGCGCGACGGGGAGGGCGCGACCAAGTTCATCGCCGTCCGGGTCGAAGGCGGCCGTTCGGTCGACGAGTGCCGCCGCGTCGCGTTCGGCATCGCGCACTCGCCGCTCGTGAAGACCGCCTTCTTCGCGTCCGATCCCAATCTCGGGCGCATCGTCTGCGCGATCGGCAACGCCGGTGCGGCCGACCTCGATCCGTCGCACGTCTCGTTCTGGCTGGACGACGTGCTGGTGGTCGAGCGCGGCGGGCGTGCGCCGACCTATCGCGAGGAGGACGGGCAGCGGGTGATGCAGCAGGACGAGATCACGGTGCGCGTCGACCTCGGGCGAGCGGCGGGTCCCGAGGCGGCGCGCGCGACCGTCTGGACGTGCGACTTCTCGCACGACTACGTGTCGATCAACGCCGACTACAGAAGCTAGCAATGTTCCCGGACTTCGACCGCCTCGGCCGGCGCGCCGACGCGCTGGCCGAGCGGCTCGAGGGCATGCTCGGGCACGTCGAGGGCGTGCTCGGGCGCGTCGAGGCGCTGCTGCCGCCGCCCGAGCCGGAACCCGACTGGTCGAAGGTCGTCGCCGCGCGCTGGCGCAAGCGCGGCGGCCGCGGCTTCCTGCACGCCGTCGCCCACCCGCACGCGATCGACCTGGCCGAGCTGGTCGCGGTCGACGCGCAGAAGGAAGCGATCGACCGCAACACGCGGCAGTTCGTACGCGGCCTGCCGGCGAACAACGTGCTGCTCACCGGCTCGCGAGGCACCGGCAAGTCCTCGCTGGTGAAGGCGATGCTCGCGACGTACGCGAACGAGGGCCTGCGGCTGATCGAGGTCGACAAGACCGACCTGGCCGACCTGCCGGACATCGTCGAGCGCATCGAGCCGCGGCGGGAGCGCTTCGTCGTGTTCTGCGACGACCTGACGTTCGACGCCGGCGAGGCGGGCTACAAGGCGCTCAAGGTTGCGCTCGACGGCTCGATCGCCGGGCCCTCGGGCAACGTGCTGATCTACGCGACGTCGAACCGCCGGCACCTGCTGCCCGAGTACATGAGCGAGAACCTGGAGACGAAGCACCTCGGCGACGAGGTCCACCCGGGCGAGT
Source organism: uncultured beta proteobacterium (assembly GCA_963765065.1). Taxonomy (GTDB): domain Bacteria; phylum Pseudomonadota; class Gammaproteobacteria; order Burkholderiales; family Casimicrobiaceae; genus VBCG01. Next base: position 148,395 of record CAVXVH010000017.1, read on the forward strand.
CGGTCGAGGAGAAGATCTCGCTGTCCGAGCGCTTCGGGCTGTGGATCTCGTTCTATCCGTTCTCGCAGGACGACTACCTCGCCGCGGTGGCCGTCTGGCTCGCGCACTTCGGCGTCGCGCCGGCGAGGAACGTACGCGACGCCGCGGTGCGCGACCGCGAGGCGATCCAGTTCGCGCTGCAGCGCGGCTCGCGCTCCGGTCGCGTGGCGTGGCAGTTCGCGAAGAGCTACGCCGGCGCGCGGGCGCTTGCCGCCGCCCCCGCACCTCGGCGCAGGGCCAAACGCGCCGGGCGATGACTGCGCTCACGCGCGTCGCGGCCGCGGTGGTCGTGCGGCCCGACGGCCGGGTGCTGCTCGCGCAGCGCCCCCCGGGCAAGGCCTACGAAGGCTACTGGGAGTTTCCCGGCGGCAAGCTCGAGCCCGGCGAGACGCCGGCGCACGCGCTCGCGCGCGAGCTCTCAGAGGAGCTCGGCCTCGCGGTGCGGCGCGCCGCACCCTGGCTCGTGCAGGAGTACGTCTACCCGCACGCGCACGTCGAGCTCAACTTCTTCCGCGTCTTCGAGTGGGATGGCGAGCCGCACGGGCACGACGGCCAGGCGTTCGCGTGGCAGACGCCCGGCGCCTTCGAGGTCGCGCCGCTTCTGCCCGCGAACACGCGGATCATGCAGGCGCTGCTGCTGCCGCCGGTCTGCGGCATCACGTGCGCCGCCGACCTCGGCGAGGACGCCTTTCTCGTGCGCGCGTCGCGCGCGTTCGACGCCGGCCTGAAGCTCGTGCAGCTGCGCGAGAAGGACTGGCCGGCCGATCGGGTCGCCGCGTTCGCCGCCCGATTGCGCGACCTCGCGCACGCGCATGGCGCAAAGGTGCTGCTGAACGGCGCGGCCGACGCCGCGCGCAGGCTGGGACTCGACGGCGTGCACTGGACGTCCGCGCGCCTCGCCACGGCGACGTCGCGGCCGCATGACCTGGTCGTCGCCGCGTCGTGTCACGACGCGGCGGAGATTGCCCGCGCGGGCGTGCTGGGTTGCGACTTCGCGGTGCTGGGGCCGGTGCGGGACACGCCATCGCACCCGGTTGTGCGCACGCTCGGATGGCACGGATTCGCGCGTGCGATCGAGGGCACGCGGTTGCCGGTGTACGCGTTGGGCGGCCTCGCGCCCGCCGATCTCGCCGCTGCGGTGGACCACGGCGCGCACGGCATCGCGATGCGCCGCGGCGCGTGGGAGAAGTAGCGGAAAAGTAGGGTCAGGAAAAGTAGGGTCAGACTCGACTTTCCACGCCCCACCGGCGGCATTCCGATCGGTGGTGCCCCAGGAAAGTCGAGTCTGACCCTATTTTTCCGCGGTACCTGCGGCGTCGTCCTCGTCGTCGCGCTCAACCACGGGGATGCGGTAGCTCTCGTTGGCCCATGCGCCGAGGTCGATCGTCTTGCAGCGCTCGCTGCAGAACGGTCGGAACTTCGACTCGGGCGTCCACGAGACGCGTGCGCCGCAGGTCGGACAGGCGACGGTGCGCGTGGCGGTCACCGCTTCAGAGATTGCAGAACATCAGCTCGAAGTCGACGTCGCCGTCGCAGACCGTGCCGCGGTCCATGCCGGACACGCCGATGAAGCGGATGTTGAGCGCGTACTTGTTCGCGCTGATCTCCGGCACGCAGGGGATCTCGCGGGCAAGCGCGATGCGCAGCAGCTGCGCCACTTTGGTGGTGGTGAGCATCAGCTGGAAGACGCCGTGGTGCGCCGTGTGGCGGCTCGCGCGGCCGTTCTCGCGCAGCAGGCGCAGCACGATGCCGACACCCGCGGCGATCGGCGCGAACGGCTCGATCCAGGCCGCGAGGTCGCGGCGGCGCTCGTCCGCCGAGCGGTTGAGCCAATAGTGGTAGGCGGGCAGGTCGAACTCGCACACTCCGCCGGGAATTGCCGTGCGCTGCTTGATCGCCATCAGCCACTCGTTGTCGCGCAGGTGCGTGCCGGCGCGGCCCTGCTGCGCGTGAATCTGCACGGAGACGACGTCGATCTCGGCGAGCAGCGACTCGAGCGCCACGTGATCGATCCTCGGACTCGCGCGAAGCGGCGCCAGCACCTGCTTCTGGCGCTCGAGCTCCTGTAGCAGGTCGGTCTTGAGGTCGGCACGCGCGGCGACGTCGGTGATCTCGAACAGCGCCACCAGCGCGGCGTGATGGTCGACGTGCGCCTCGTGCGCTGCGAAGTGGCGGACCCGTGTGAACAGGTCCTCGAGCCTCATCAGCGTGCGGATGCGCTCGTTCAGTGGGTGCTCGTAACGAATCACGACGGGCGGTAGGTCGCGTCAGGCTCCATTCTGCCCCAACTTGGCACGCACGGTGGGATTCTCCGGGTGCCGTTCGGCGATTTCGCGGTAGAGGCGGTCGAGCCGGGCCGCCTGCGCACCGATCGCATCGGGGGGGCCGCTGTTGTCGAGCACGTCGTCGGCCTGCGCGAGCCGCGTCGCGCGCGGCAGCTGCGCGGCCATGATCGCACGCACCTCGGCCTCGCCGAGTCCGCTCCGCGCACGCACGCGCGCGACCTGGACGTCCTCCGGGCAATCCACGACCAGCACCCGGTCGACCAGCGGCCGCAGTCGCGCGGTTTCGAACAGCAGCGGCACGACGAGCAGGCCGTAGGGTGAAATCCACGCGGCCACCCGCGCCCGCGCCTGCTCGCCGATCAGGGGGTGCAGGATGGTCTCGAGGCGGCGCCTGAACGAAGCGTCGCCGAACGCCCGTCGCCGCAACCAGTCGCGATCGAGGCTGCCGTCCGCGGCCACCGCATCGGGCCCGAGGGCGGCAGCGACGGCACGCTGGCCCGCCGCACCCGGTGCGGAGAGCTCGTGCGCGATGACGTCGGTGTCGACGACCGGCGCGCCGAGGGCCTCGAAGGCGCGCGACACCGCCGTCTTGCCGCTGCCGATCCCCCCGGTCAGCCCGACGACGAGCGTCATGGCTTCATTGTCCCGGCAGGTACAGCCGCATCAGGGGCTCGCCGACGAACAGGGCGGTCGCCCCGGCGATCGCGAGGTACGGCCCGAACGGCAGCGGCGTGCCGCCGTCGCGGCGGTGGACGACCATCAACGCGATGCCGATCGCCGCGCCGGCCACCGACGAGAGCAGCACGATCGCCGGCAGCGCCTTCCAGCCCAGCCACGCGCCCAGCGCGGCGAGGAGCTTGAAGTCGCCGTAGCCCATGCCTTCCTTGCCGCGGATCAGCTTGAACAGCCAGTAGACGCTCCAGAGCGCGAGGTAGCCCGCGATCGCGCCGACCACCGCCTCGGCGAGCGGCACGAACAGGTCGAACAGGTTGACGGACAGTCCGGCCCACAGCAGCGGCAGCGTCAGGTCGTCGGGCAGGAGCTGCGTGTCGGCGTCGATGAACGTCAGCGCGAGCAGCGTCCACAGGAACCCGCATGCCGCGAGTCCCTTCGCCGTCGGCCCGAACTGCCAGATCGCGACCATCGCGAGCGCGGCGCCGAGCAGCTCGACGATCGGGTAGCGTGCCGGGATCGCCGTGCCGCAGGCCCTGCACTTGCCGCGCAGCACGAGCCAGGAGACGACGGGAATGTTCTCGACCGCTGCGATCCGGTGGCCGCAGGACGGGCACGCCGAGCGGGGCACCACGAGGTTGTAGGCGGGTTCCTCCGCCGGCGCCTGCCCGGCGAGCTCGGCGCACTGCGCGCGCCAGCCGCGCTCGAGCATCTGCGGCAGGCGATGGATGACGACGTTGAGGAAGCTGCCGACGAGCAGGCCGAGGACGCCGGCGGCCGCGATCGCGACCGCCGGGTCGAGCAGGGGGAAGGGCATCGGATCCGGCCGGCGCGCGACGCGGCCCCGGTCAGACCACCGAACCCAGCTTGAAGATCGGCAGGTACATCGCGATGACGAGGCCGCCGATGACCACGCCGAGGAACACGATGATGATCGGCTCGAGCAGGCTCGACAGCGCCGCCACCGCGTCGTCGACCTCGCGCTCGTAGAAGTCGGCGATCTTGCCCAGCATGCCGTCGAGCGAGCCGGATTCCTCGCCGATCTGCGTCATCTGCAGCACCATCGTCGGGAACAGCCCGGTCGACGTCATCGCGTTGGTGAGGCTCGTGCCGGTCGAGACGTCGTTCTGGATCTTCTTCGTGCCCTGCGTGTAGAGCGCGTTGCCCGAGGCGCCGGCCACGGCGTCGAGCGACTCGACCAGCGGCACGCCGGCCGCGAACATCGTCGACAGCGTCCGCGTCCAGCGGGCGATCGTGGCCTTCTTCAGGATCTCGCCGATCACCGGCGCGCGCAGGATCAGCCGGTCGAAGCCGAAGCGGAACGCCGCCGAGCGCCGGAACAGCGTGGTGAACGCGGTGATCGTGCCGGCGATGATGAGGAACATCAGCCACCAGTACTTGACGAAGAAGTCGGAGATGGCCATCACGATCAGCGTCGGCGCCGGCAGGTCGGCGCCGAAGCTCGTGAACACCTCCTTGAACGCGGGCACGACGAACACCATGATCACCCAGACCACGACCACCGCGACGACGATCACCGACATCGGGTAGAACATCGCCGACTTGATCTTGCTCTTGAGGGCGAGGATCTTTTCCTGGTAGGTCGCGAGACGGTCGAGGATCGCGTCGATCGTGCCGGAGGCCTCGCCGGCGGCGACCAGGTTGCAGTACAGGTTGTCGAAGTGCGCCGGGTGGGCGCGGAACGCCTGCGACATCGACGAGCCGGTCTCGATGCGCTGCTTGATGTCCATCATCAGCCGCGAGAAGCGGGCGTTGCCGTGACCGCGGGCGACGATGTCGAAGGACTGCAGCAGCGGCACGCCCGACTTCAGCATCGTGGCGAGCTGGCGCGTGAAGAACGTGATGTCCTTCTCGGTGATCTTCTTGCCGCCGCGGAACGTCTGCCGCTTGAGCTTGGTGATCTTGATGCCCTGGCGCCGCAGGTTGGTCCGCACCACGGTCTCGGACGCGGCCTTGGTCTCGCCGCGGACCTGCCGGTTGTTGCGGTCGGTGCCTTCCCAGACGAACGTGTACTCCTTGACCGAGCGGTCGCGTCGCGTTGCTTCCTTGCGCAGGGCTTCCCTGCGCGCGGCGGTGGTCGTTGCGGTAGCCATGTGCGTTCCCGGTTCCGAGGCCTTGCGAGTTGCTATTCGTTGGTGACGGCCTCGATCTCCTCGAGCGAGGTGATCCCGGCCTTGACCTTGAGGAGACCCGACTGGCGCAGGTCGCGGATGCCTTCGCGCCGTGCCTGGTCGGCGATGTCGATCGCGGAGCCGTTGCGCATGATCAGCTGGCGCATCTCGTCGGTGATCGGCAGCACCTGGTAGATGCCGACACGGCCCTTGTACCCCGAGTCCTTGCAGTGGTCGCAGCCGACCGGGCCGTACGGCTGCCAGCTACCGTCGAGATCCTCCTCGGCGAAGCCGGCCTGGAGCAGGGCCTCGGGCGGGATGTCCTCGGGCTGCTTGCACTGCGTGCAGAGCTTCCGTCCGAGGCGCTGCGCGGTGATCAGGATCACCGACGAGGCGATGTTGAACGGCGCGACCCCCATGTTCTGCATGCGCACCAGCGTGCTCGGGGCATCGTTGGTGTGCAGCGTGGAGAGCACGAGGTGGCCGGTCTGCGCCGCCTTGATCGCGATGTCGGCGGTCTCGAGGTCGCGGATTTCGCCGACCATCACGATGTCCGGGTCCTGGCGCAGGAAGGCGCGCAGCGCCGTGGCGAAGGTGAGCCCGGCCTTGTCGTTGACGTTGACCTGGTTGACGCCGGGCAGCTGGATTTCCGCGGGATCCTCGGCGGTCGAGATGTTGATCCCCGGCTGGTTCAGGATGTTGAGGCAGGTGTAGAGCGAGACGGTCTTGCCGGAACCCGTCGGTCCGGTGACGAGCACCATGCCGTACGGGCGCCCGATCGCGTCGAGCAGGTGCTTCTGCTGGTCGGGCTCGTAGCCCAGCGCCTCGATGCCGAGCTTCACGCCCGACGAGTCGAGGATCCGCATCACGATCTTCTCGCCGTAGAGCGTCGGCAGCGTCGAGACGCGGAAGTCAATCGCCTTGTTCTTGGTCAGCATGAGCTTCATGCGACCGTCCTGGGGCACGCGCTTCTCGGCGATGTCGAGCCGCGAGATCACCTTGATGCGCGAGGCGACCTTGTCCTTGATCGCGAGCGGCGGCTGGGCAATCTCGGCGAGGATCCCGTCGACGCGGTAGCGGATGCGGTAGTAGCGCTCGTAGGGCTCGAAGTGGATGTCCGAGGCGCCGGCGCCGATCGCGTCGAGCAGGATCTTCTGGATGTACTTGACGACCGGGGCGTCCTCGACGTCCGAGTCTTCCTCGCCCGCCGCACCCGGCCCGGCTTCCTTGAGGTCGACCTCCATGTCCCCGAGGTCGGCCATGTCCTTGAGGTTGACCCCGGACGCGTCGACGAGCTTCGCGATCGCGGCGCCGAGCTTGTCGTCCTCGACGACCAGCGGGTCGGCGACGAGGTTGGTCTTGAAGCGGACCTCGTCCAGCGCCTGCAGGTTGGCCGGATCGGACACCGCGACGAACAGGCGATTGCCGCGCTTCGCGAGCGGCAGCACCCGCCGCGACGCCGCCATCTTCGGGTCGAAGAACTCCTTCTGGATCTGGTCCAGGTCGAACGACGAGAGGTCGAACAGCGGCACGCCGAATGCGCGCGACGCGAACAGCGCGAGCTGCGCAGCGCTCATCCGCTTGTTCTGCAGAAACTGCTCCGCGAAGGTGATGCCGGAGGCGGCCGCCTGGGTCTGCAGCGCGTCCGCGTCGGGCTCCGACACGAGGCCCTGCTGGGCGAGGGCGCGTGCAAGACCGCTCAGGTTGCGCGTGGCGGCGTGGGTGGCCATGGATCGGAAAGGAGTCGGTGCCGAGCGGTCACGCAAGGGCGATTTTGGGCCCAGGAATCAAGCAATCATCATGCCTGTCGACCCCAAAGCTATTCCATTCGCATAAAACTGTTGTTTATGATGATGCCCGCTCACCCTGGGTTTGTAAAGGCGAGGCCGGCCGCCCGACGGGCGGCGGCAGGCGCACGACGCGCACCGCGCGGTCCTGGGTCTGGACGACCTCCATCCGGTGCCCGGCGAGCTCCACCGTCAGCCCGGCCTCGGGGATTTCGCCGAGCGCCTCGACGATGAGGCCGTTCAGCGTCTTCGGTCCGTCGAGGGGAAAGCGCGTGCCAAGCTGCCGGTTGAGCGAGCGCAGCGGCGCCATGCCGTCGACGAGCACCGCGCCGTCGGCCTCGCGCCGGTAGCTCTCGGCGCCGCCGGGGGCGGTGGTAGTGAATTCGCCGATGATCTCCTCGATGATGTCCTCGATCGTCACCAGCCCCTTCAACTCGCCGTATTCGTCGACGACGAGGCCGAGCCGCTGGCGGTCGGCCTGGAACTGCGTGAGCTGGGTGAGGAGCGGGGTGCCCGCAGGCACGAAGTACGGCGGACGCAACAGCGGCTTCAGGTGCGCGGCATCGACCTCGCCGGCCTGTGCCAGCGCGACGATCTGCTTGATGTGGACGATGCCGACGATGGTGTCCAGCGAGTCCTCGTAGACCGGCATGCGCGTGTGGTAGCTCGTCGCAAGCTGCTGGCGCAGGTGCGCGGGCTTGGTCGCGACGTCGATGCCGTGGATCTGGTGGCGGGGGGTCATCACGTCGTCGACGGTGACCTGGTCGAGCTCGAGCAGGTTGGCGAGCAGCATCCGGTGCTTGCCGCGGAAGTACTGGCCCTCGAGCACCAGCGAACGCACCTCGTCGGGCGTCAGCGTGCCGGCGGCGTCCGCGGGCGGGCGGATGCGCAGCAGCTTCAGCACCCCCTGCACGAACAGGTTGACGAAGCTGACGATCCACGTCACCGGGGGCTTGAGGAGCGGCACCAGCGCGTACGAGACGTACGGCGCGAGGCGGTCCGCGTGCGCGGCGCCGATCACCTTGGGCGTGATCTCCGAGACGACCAGGATCGCGAACGTGACCGCGACGGTACCCGCCGCCAGCGCCCACTGCTCCTCGCCGAAGAGGCGCTCGGCGATGATCGCGGTGAGCGTCGCCGACGCGGCGTTGATCAGGTTGTTGCCGAGCAGGATCACGCCGAGCAGGCGGTCGGTGCGGCCAAGCAGCGACAGCGCGAGCTTCGCGCCACGCTCGCCGCGCGCGGCGCGGTGCTTCAGGCGATAGCGGTTCGACGCCATCATCGCGGTCTCGGCGAGCGAGAACAGCCCGGAGAGCACGAGCAGCACCGCGAGCACGGCGAGGAGCGTCGGGATCGGGATCTCGTCCACGATTCGGGGATCAGGGATCAGGCGTCAGGGCGCGGGCAGCGGACCGATGTTCGCATCCTTCGCGGTGCGGCCGGAATCGCCGACTCGGCCGATGCCATTCCTGCCACCGCATGCGGCCGCGGCGATCCGGCTACCGCTGCAGCAGCACCTCGAGCACGAACTTGCTGCCGAGATAGGCGAGCACCAGCAGCCCGGCACCGGCGAGGATCCAGATCCGGGCCCGGCGTCCGCGCCATCCGAAGCGCCAGCGCCCGAAGAGCAGGGCCCCGAAGGTGAGCCAGGCGAGCACCGAGAACAGGCTCTTGTGGGTGAGCTTGAACGGCTGCCCGAACACCTGCTCCGAGAACAGCACCCCCGAAGCGAGCGTGAGCGACAGGAGCGCGAACCCCGTGGCGATCAGGCGGAACAGGTAGCGCTCGAGCGTCAGCAGCGGCGGGGTGCCGTCGCCCGCCGCCGCGGGAAGGCCCCGGTGCAGGCGCTTCTCGAGGCCGGTCATCAACAGCGCGGCCAGCGCGGCCACGAGCAGGATCGCGTAGGCGGCGAGCGCCACCGCGATGTGCAGCGTGGCCCAGGTCTCGCCGGCGAACGAGGTGCGGTGCGGGTCGTTGAACAGCGCCGGAAGCAGCGCCGCCACCCCGGCCACCGACAGCACGATCGTCGCGCTGCCGGGTAGCGAGCGCAGGAAGCCGCTGGCCCAGGCGACGAGCACGACCAGCCCCGCGACGAGCGACATCGAGTTCGGCAGCGAAATGTCGAGCCCGTCGGGCGTAGCGATGGCAGGCACGAGCGCCGCCGCGTGTACGCCGAGGGCCACGGGCAGCAGCCATCGGGCCACGCCGCCCGCAGTTGGGGGCGTGCCCGCAGTCGGCCAGCGCGCCCACGCCGTGACCCCGTAGAGGGCGGCGGCCAGGACATGAATTAGAATCGCCATTTGTTCGCAGCCCGGCGCGTCCCGCCGGACGTAGCGCAGCGTGCGCCGCGGCGCGAAGGCGTCCGCCAGGTCCTCGAGGCGTCGACAAGCGCCGCTCCGCGGAGCAGTTTACCGCAAGCCGACATCGCGCCGACATCGCGCCGACGGCGGCGCCGGCAGGCACGCAGCATGCGCCCCGCAGTCATCGTGCACCGAGCTCCCAGCCACCCAACCGCTTCCGGCCACTGATCGCCCATGCTCGAGAACCTCACCGAACGCCTGTCACGGGTCGTGAAGCAGCTGCGCGGCCAGGCGCGGCTCACCGACGAGAACATCCAGGAGGCGCTGCGCGAAGTCCGGCTCGCGCTGCTCGAGGCCGACGTCGCGTTGCCGGTGGTCAAGGACTTCGTCGCGCGCGTGCGCGAGCGGGCGCTGGGCGAGGAGGTGGTCGGGTCGCTGACCCCGGGGCAGGCGCTGATCGGCATCGTGCATCGCGAGCTCACGGCATTGATGGGGGGCGCGGCCGAGCCGCTCGACCTCGCCACGCAGCCGCCGGCGGTGTTCCTGCTCGCCGGCCTGCAGGGCGCCGGCAAGACCACGACGGCGGCAAAGCTCGCGCGGCACCTGCGCGAGGACCGGAAGAAGAAGGTCCTGCTCGTGTCCGCCGACGTCTACCGGCCGGCCGCGATCGACCAGCTCCGCCTGCTCGCGCCGCAGGTCGGCGCCGACTTCTTCCCGTCGACGCCCGACCAGCGACCGGTGGCGATTGCCGAGGCCGCGTTGGACTGGGCGCGCCGGCACTACCACGACGTGGTGATCGTCGACACCGCCGGCCGGCTCTCGATCGACGAGGCGATGATGGCGGAGATCCGCGAATTGCACGCGGCCGTGCGCCCGATCGAGACGCTGTTCGTCGTCGACGCGATGCAGGGCCAGGACGCCGTCAATACCGCGCGCGCGTTCCGCGAGGCACTGCCGCTCACCGGCGTCATTCTGACCAAGCTCGACGGCGACTCCCGCGGCGGCGCGGCGCTCTCGGTTCGGCACGTCACCGGCGCGCCGATCAAGTTCGCCGGGGTGGCCGAGAAGGTCACCGGCCTCGAGGTGTTCCATCCCGAGCGGATGGCCTCGCGCATCCTCGGCATGGGCGACGTGCTGTCGCTGATCGAGGACGCGCACCGCACCGTCGACGTCGAGAAGGCGCAGAAGCTCGCGAAGAAGGTCAAGACCGGCAAGGGTTTCGACCTCGAGGACTACAAGGAGCAGGTCGCGCAGATGCGCAAGATGGGCGGGATCGCCGCAATGCTGGACAAGCTCCCGGCCGAGCTTGCGCGGGCCGCGCAGGGCCAGCAGGTGGACGAGCGCAAGATCGCCCGCATCGAGGGCATCATCAACTCGATGACGCGCCTGGAGCGCACCAAGCCGGAGCTCATCAAGGCGTCGCGCAAGCGGCGCATTGCCACCGGGGCGGGCGTCACCGTCCAGGAAGTGAACCAGCTGCTCAACCAGTTCGAGCAGGCGCAGAAGATGATGAAGATGGTCGCCAAGGGCGGCATGCAGAAGATGCTGCGCGGCATGAAGGGCATGCTGCCGGGCATGCGGTAGCGGCGCGAGCCGGGGAGCAGGGGCCCCGCTTGCGGGGATGCGACCGGGGCGAGTCGACGCACACGCGGCCGACGACGTGGTGATGGGTATCGTGTGGGCGGGGCGGAGGCCGCGGCGCGAGCCGGGGCCCCGCTGCGGCCCGATCACGCGGCGGTATTGCCGGTCGGGCCATTTTCCCCTTATAATCAGCGTCTTTTTTCCGCTCACCGGGAAACATTCCCATGGTCGTCATCCGCCTTGCCCGTGGCGGCGCCAAGAAGCGCCCCTTCTACAACATCGTGGTCGCCGACTCGCGCCATCGTCGCGACGGTCGCTTCATCGAGCGCGTCGGGTTCTACAACCCGATCGCCGGCGAGAAGGAGGAGGCCCTGCGCCTCGTCCACGACCGCATCGCCTTCTGGCAGCAACGCGGCGCCAAGCTCTCGGACACCGTCGCGATGCTGGTCAAGCGCGCACCGGCGCCCGGCGCCGTGGCGCCGGCCGCGGCCTGAACGCCGCTTCCTCCGGCCGCACCGTCGTGATGGGCCGCGTGATGGGGCCCTACGGCGTGCGCGGCTGGGTCAAGGTCGCCCCGTTCACGTCGGCGACCGCCGCGCTGGCCCACTATCCCACGTGGTGGCTCGTGCCCCGCGAAGGTCTTGAAGGCGAGGCGTGGCCGGTCGAATCCGCCCGGAGCCACGCCGACACGGTGGTGGCGAAGCTCGCGGGCATCGATACGCGCGAGGCCGCGGCGGTGCTGAAGGGGTTGCTGGTCGCGGTGCCGCGCGAAGCGCTGCCGCCGCTTGGCGACGACGAGATGTACGTGGGCGATCTGGTCGGGATGACGGTCGTGAACCGTCGCGGCGAGACGCTCGGCAAGGTGGAGGCGGTGGACTCGTTCGGCGCGCACCCGGTCATGCGCGTCGCGGCGGACGGCGGTGCGGTGAGGCTCGTGCCGTTCGTTGCCGCGCTGGTCGACGCGGTGGATCGCGAGGCCGGCCGAGTCGAGGTCGACTGGGGCCTCGATTACTAGCGCCGCGGGCGGACGATGCGCTTCGACGTCGTCACGATCTTCCCGGAGCTCGTCCTCCACGCCGCCGCGTTCGGCGTGACCGGGCGGGCGAGGGAGCGGGGGCTGTGGTCGCTGGGGGCGTGGAATCCGCGCGACTTCGCGACCGACAGCTACCGCACGATCGACGACCGGCCGTACGGCGGCGGGCCGGGCATGGTGATGATGGCGGAACCGCTCGAGAAGGCGCTCGCGGCGGCTCGCGCGGCGCAGCGGGAAGCAGGCGTGGCCGGTACGCGGACGATCCACCTGTCGCCCGCCGGGCGTCCGCTGACGCACCGGCGCGTGGCGGAACTCGCGGCGGCGCGCGATGCGGGGTATGTGCTGGTCGCCGGGCGTTACGAAGGCATCGACGAGCGGCTGATCGCCCGCGAAGTTGACGAGGAGATCGCGATCGGCGACTTCGTCGTGTCCGGCGGCGAGTTGCCGTCGCTGATGCTGATCGACGCCGTCGTGCGGCAGTTGCCGGGGGCGCTGAACGACGCCGCATCGGCCGAGCAGGAGTCGTTCGCGGCAGGGTTGCTGGATTGCCCGCATTACACTCGACCGGAGACTTACGCCGGCGGGGGCGTGCCGGACGTGCTGCTGTCCGGGCACCACGCCGAGATCCGGCGCTGGCGGCTGAAGGCGTCGCTGGCGCGAACGCGGGCGCGCCGTCCCGACCTCCTGACCGGGAGGAAACTGACGGCGGAAGAAGCGAAGCTCCTCGCGGAGATCGAGCGCGAGGGGCCCGACCCGGGGGCCCGTGCGGCCCCGGTGGCGGCAGGCGGCAACCGCACGGGCTGAACAAGAGGACGCACGCATCAGGGGGCGCCCTGCGCTGCGCGCGAAGACCGGCCGACGAAGGCCGCGCCAACGGGCCACGGGCCCACGAAAGGAGCCACGCATGAACATCATCGAGACGCTGGAGCGCGAGGAGATCGCACGCCTCGGCAAGACGGTGCCGGACTTCGCGCCCGGCGACACCGTGATCGTCAACGTCAACGTCGTCGAAGGCGAGCGCAAGCGCGTCCAGGCCTACGAGGGCGTGGTCATCGCCAAGCGCAACCGCGGGCTGAACTCGTCGTTCACCGTGCGCAAGATCTCGAGCGGCGAGGGGGTGGAGCGTACGTTCCAGACCTATTCGCCGCTGATCGCCTCGGTCGAGATCAAGCGCAAGGGCGCGGTGCGCCGCGCCAAGCTCTACTACCTGCGCGGACGTTCCGGCAAGTCGGCGCGCATCAAGGAAAAGCTGGCCGCGCGCGACTCCCGCAAGGGCGCGTAGCGCCTCTTGGCGGCGGGGGGAGTCTTCTCCCCAACGCCTTGCCGCCGCCACCGGGGCAACCCGGTCCGGCGCGGCGGGGCCCCTGTTGGCCCGCCGCCCTGCGGCAACGGGTTCCGGTCGCGTGCCGTGCCACGAACGTCCGGGGCGAAAACGGTCAGGCGGGACCGCCGGGCGGACGCCATCCCCGCGGGCAACTCGTTGCCGGCTGACGTCCGGTGACCCCGTTTGACAGGGGTTGGTCGAGGCGTCCGCCGCCGCCTGGCCCGTGTGGTGCGCTTCTTGCTGTCTTCCATCCGACCAAAGTCCGTTCCCGGGGCCATTCCATTGGCATAGTATTGGCCGATTCGGGCAACCAGCCGACGCATGAAGGCAACGCTGTACGAAGCACTCGGCATCAGTCCCACGGCCTCGGACGAGGACGTGCGGGCCAGCCTGCGCCGCCTCATCCGCAAGTACTACACCAAGACCCGCGACGGGCACGGCAACGTCGAGGAGGCACTGCGCTTCATCAATCACGCGAGCCGGATCCTCAGCGATTCCGACCGGCGGCGACGCTACGACCAGGAGCTCGCGGTCTCGGCCGGCACGACCGAGCAGAAGATCGACCACGTGGTGAGCCACGCCGTGGCCGAGACCGGCGAGCAGACCGACGTGCGCGAGGCCACCGCCGATGCGGAACCGGTCCGCGCGCTCGAAGCTTCGCTCGACGCCGCCATGGACCCGGCGCTCGTCGACCTGCCCGAGCAGGAGCGGGCCCGCATGCACCATCCGGGGCTGACCGAGCGGGTCGCGACGTTCGGACGCTCGCCGGTGGTCACGCTGGTGCTGTGCGTCCTGTTCGGTGCATTCATCGCCGCGGCGATCACGTTCGTGACGCCCGCCGACACCGTCTCCGTGGCGCAGCAGGTGCTGGTCTGGGCGACGCTGGTGCTGACCGCGCTCGCGCTGGTGTACGGCGTCGTGCACGGTGTCGCCTACCTGCGCCGGCGCACGGTGCCGGACGGCTCCGCGCTGCAGCCGCAGACCGATCTCGCGATCCTGAACTGGCGGCGCGAGAAGAGCGTGTTCATGGGCACCAACCAGCCGCAGGAGGATGCGAGCTGGATCTTCCAGCTGCGCATGGCGGAGCTCGAGCGCGCCAAGTCCGGCCGCACCAGCGAGGCGCGCCCGTGGCCCCGGCTCGTCGCGCGACTCTTCGACTATGCGATCTGGGGACTGTCGCTCGCGCTGCTCCTGTCCGAGCTGCGCGGCATGCACGTCATTTCCGACACCGTCGGCTATGCACTGGGGCACCCGCTGTTCGCGCCGGTGGTGATCACGGCGACCTGGATCCCGGTGGAGGCGCTGTTGATGGCGGCGCTCGGCTCGACCCCCGGCAAGTGGCTGTTCGGCATCTACCTGCAGTTCGCGATTTCCGACGCCTACGCCCGCCGCGACACGCAGGCGCAGCTGAAGGCCGCGTTGCGCCGCGCCTTCCGCGTTTGGTGGGAGGGCATGGCGTGCGGCTTCCCGCTGCTCGCGCCGGTGCTGGTTGCGGTGGCCTACGAAAAGCTGACGCAGAATCAGGAAACCGACTGGGACTTTGCGCAGGATGTGCTGGTGACCCACGGACCGCCGGGCGTGATCAAGGCGGCCACCGGTGCCTGCGGCCTCGCGGCGATGCTGTGGCTGTACGGCGTGGCATGGCACCAGCCGATGGCGGACTCGATCGACTGGGCGCGCGCCACCGTCGCGGACGCACTGCCGAGCGCCGCGCAGATCAAGGGCAGCCTCGCCGCCGACGGTGGCACGATCGGCGGCATCAGCCTGCCGGCGATGCCTTCGATCGGCGTGCCGAGCCTGGGCGCTGCCGGCGCGCAGGTGACGGGGCCGCCGCCGGGGGCCCCGATCGACGCCGACCTCGACGCGCAGTTCGCTGAGCGCAAGGCGCGGGTCGCCGCGCTGAAGAGCGAAGGGCCGCGGTTGCTGCGCGCGGGCAACTATCGGCGCGCGGCCGAGCTGTGCCGGGCGTGGGCCGACCTCGAGCTCGCCAACGCCGACGCGTGGCGGTGCCTCGGCGAGGCGTTGCAGGCACAGGGACTGCACCAGGACGCCATCAACGCCTTTCGCAAGGCGAAGCAGTTCGACCCGGCCGACCGCTCGCTGGACGCGGCGATCGACCGCTCCCAGCAGGGCATCGTCGCCGACTTCCTGAGGCGTCACGGGCGCTGATAGTCCGCGTACGCGCCGTCCCAGGGCCGCGGTCCGCCGCGACTCCCGGCTCGATCGCGTGTCACGCGACGAGCGCCAGCCACAGCGGCAGCGTGATCGCCGCGGCGATCGTCCCGGTCGAGATCAGCAGCGCGACCGGTGCCCCGGGCGCTCCCATCTGCACCGCGAGCACGTAGGCGGACGTGGCGGTCGGCACGGCCGCCATCGCCACGACGATCGTCGTTTCCGTCGCGTTCAGCCCGAACAGGCGGGCGAACGCGAGCGCGAGTGCGGGCAATGCGACGAGCTTGACGCCGTTCCACCACACGATCGCGCGCGGTGGCAGGTCGGTGCCGCGCAGGCGCAGGCCGGCGCCCACCGCGAGCAGGCCGAGCGGCAGGGCGGCGGCGGCGAGCAGCTCGACGACGCGCATCGCCACCGCGGGAAGCGGCAGCGCGAGTGCGTTCCACGCGAGGCCCGCGGCGCAGGCGAGCACCAGCGGATTCCGCACGAGCTCGCGTCCGATGTGCGTCGCGCGTCCGCGCGCGAGCACGGCGACGGCAGCCACGTTGACGAGCGGCACCAGCACGGCGATCAGCAGCGCGAGCCGCGCGAGCCCGGCCTCGCCCGCGACGCGCCCGGCGATGGCGATCGCGATGTAGGTGTTGAAGCGGAAGCCGCACTGGAAGCAGGCGGCGAAGACGTCGCGGGGCAGGCGGCACAGCGGCTGACCGAGCGCCGACAGCGCGATTCCGCCGAGGGTGAAGGCGACGCCGGTGGCGACGAAGGGCAGTGCTTCCGCGAACGCGAGCGGCGCGCTGGCGAGCGCGCGGAACAGGAGTGCGGGAAACAGCACGAAGTAGACGAGGCGTTCGACGCCGGACCAGAAGCCGCCGTCGAAGCGGGCGCGGCGCGCGAGCAGCGCGCCGAACGCGATCAGCAGGAAGTCGGGAAGGACGAGGAGCGCGACGCTCAACGCATGCCTGCACTGCCGCGGATGCGGTCGACCAGGCTCGTCGTCGAGCGGCCGGGCAGGAGCGGGATCGCGACGAAGCGCCCGCCGCGCGCGATCGTTTCGGCTGCTCCCGCGGTGGTGTCGGCGCTGTAGTCGCCGCCCTTGACGAGCACGTCCGGGCGGCACGCCACGATCAGGTCGCGCGGCGTATCGGCGTCGAACGGCACGACCAGATCGACGGCGGCAAGCCCCGCGACCACGGCCATGCGGTCGTCCTGCGCGTTGTGCGGGCGATCGTCGCCCTTGCCGAGCCGGCGCGCCGACGCATCCGAATTCACGGCGACGACCAGCGACGCACCGAGGCCACGCGCCTGCTCGAGGTACTCGACGTGGCCACGGTGCAGGATGTCGAACACGCCGTTGGTGAAGACGAGCGGCCGCGGCAGCGCGGCGATGCGCGCGAGGGCCGTCGCGTGCGTGGCGACCTTGCCGGGATACCGCGGCGCCGGCAGCGGCTCGCCGGCCATCAGTCGAGGTACTCGAAGACCTTGACGACGCGCGCCACGCCCTTGGTCGACGCCGCGATGGCCGCTGCCGCCTCGGCCTCGGCACGCTTGACGATCCCCATCAGGTACACGACCTTGCGGTCGGTCACGACCTTGACGTGCGTCGCCGAGAACTTGTCGTTGGCCTCGAGGAAACGCGTCTTGACCACCGACGTGAGGTACGCGTCGTTGGTGCGCTCCGTGAGTGCCGAGGGTGGCGCCACCAGCAATTCGTTCTGTACGCCGCGCACGCGGTCGGTGCTGCGTGCCAGGGTCGCCATCGCGTCACGGGCGGACTCGTCCGGGACCTCGCCGGTGAGCAGCACGATGCCGTTGTAGCTCGTCACCGAAATGTGCGCCTTGTCCCCGAACCGGCTGTCCGCCTCACCCGAAATCTTGCCTTCGATGGCGGCATCGTCGAGCTGCGCGCCGGCCGAGCGGCGGTCGGTGGCGACCAGAGCCACGCTGGCGGCCCCGGCAGCGACCAGGGGAAGGCAGCCCGAGAGCTGTGTCGCGAGCGCGAGCACGGCGACCCCGATCGTCAGGCAACGTTGCATCGTCCGTCCTCGATTCAGGCTTCGTCGCCGAGCAGCGTGCGGTCGATCGCGTCGCACAGGCAGTGGATGACGAGCAGGTGCACTTCCTGGACGCGCGCCGTCCGGTCGTGGGGGACGCAAATGTGGACATCGTCGTCGCCCAGGAGTTCGCCGATGCGCCCGCCGCCACGGCCCGTCAGTGCGACGACGACCATCTCGCGCTCGCGCGCGGCGTCGATCGCCGCGACGACGTTGCCGGAGTTGCCGGACGTCGAGATGGCGAGCAGCACGTCGCCCTTGCGCCCGAGCGCCCGCACCTGCTTCGCGAACACCTGCTCGAACGAGTAGTCGTTGGCGATCGCGGTCAGGATCGAGCTGTCGGTGGTGAGCGCGATCGCCGGCAGCTCCGGCCGCTCGCGCTCGAAGCGGCCGACCATCTCGGCGGCGAAGTGCTGCGCGTCGCCCGCCGACCCGCCGTTGCCGCAGGCGAGCACCCGGCCGTCGGCGAACAGGCACGTGGTGACGATGCCGGCTGCGCGCGCGATCGCAGGCGCGAGCAGCGGCGCGGCGTCCTGCTTCAGGCGTGCGCTCGCGGCGAAGTGCGCGAGGATGCGGGACTCGTGATCCATGCGCAGGGATTCTAGCAGGGGCCTGCTGCGCGGCTCAGTCGCCGGCCTCGTTGTACCGTCGTATCCGACCGAGGCGGTGGCGCGTCGACCATCCTCCCTCGCTTGGCGATGCGCCCTTCGGGACTGGCCGTTGGCCGCCTTGCTTGTATGTTCAGGCCAGACCGGCGCGGTAGAGTCCTGACACCGCCGAGGTGACCGGACCGGACCGTGCAGCCTGGAACGCGCTTGGGTCGGCGAGCCTGCTCGCCAGCCCGTGACTGAGTGAATTGCGCACGGACCCCGTGCTGGTCTTCCTTACGCCCGAACGGTTAGTCGAGCGGCCTGGCGCCGGCTCGCATGCACAAGCAAGGGATACGAAGACCATGTCTGGATCATCCGTGATGGTGGGCATCGACGTCGCGAGTGCGCACGTCGACGTGGCAGCGATCGGTACCGAGCTTCCGGTGTCGCTGGGCCGGGTGAACAATGATGCCGATGGCCACAGCGCGCTGGCGGATGGCTTGGCACGACTGCGGCCGCAACTGGTGCTGATGGAGGCGACTGGGCTACGAGGCGGCACTGGCGTGCGCGCTGCAGGCGGCCGGTCTTCGCGTTGCCGTGGTCAACCCGCGCATGGCGCGCGACTTTGCCCGAGCGATGCAGCGGCTCGCCAAGACCGATCGCATCGATGCCACCACGCTGGCCGAGTTCGCTGGCGTGCTGGCGCGCCGCGCCGACTGCGAGCGCTTCATCCGCCCCGTGAGCGTGCCCGCGCAGCAGGACTTGGCGGCCCTCGTCACCCGCCGCCGCCAGCTGGTCACCATGCAAGTGTCCGAGCGTCAGCGCCTGCGTCTGGCCCGCCCGGTCACGCGCCCCAGCATCGAGGCACTGCTCGAGGCCATCGCCCGCCAACTCGACGACGTCGATGGCGAGATGGCCCGCCACGTCGAGCAGCACCACGCCCAGATGGCCAAGTTGCTGCAGAGCGTGGCCGGCATCGGCCGGGTGGCCGTCGCCACCCTGATCGGCGAACTGCCCGAGTTGGGCCGGCTCAATCGCCGCCAGATCTGCGCCCTGGTGGGCGTCGCCCCCTACGCCAATGACTCCGGCGCCAGCCGCGGACGACGACGCATCGTCGGCGGGCGATTCGAGGTGCGCCGAGCCCTCTACATGGCGACCCTGACCGCCACGCGCCACAACGACGCGATCCGCACCTTCTACGAGCGTCTGGTCGCCGCAGGCAAGCTCAAGAAAGTGGCCTTGGTCGCCTGCATGCGCAAGCTCATCACCCACCTCAATGCCCTCGCCCGTGACCACTTGAACGCTCAAGTTCGCCCAACAAATGCTTGACGGCAGACACGGTTACTCAGTCGATGTCCTTCACCCAGTCGATGCGGGCCGGATCGAGCGCGTCGAGGAGCAGGGCGTCGATGCGGCACGCGGGGACGCGCGGCAGCCGCGCGAGGTAGAGCTCGGCGGCCGCCCGGATCCGCGCGCGCTTGGCGGCGGTGATGCTCTCCGCGGCCCCGCCGAAGTCGCGTCGGCTGCGCAGGCGCACCTCGACGAACACGAGCGTATCGCCCTCGCGCGCGACGATGTCGATCTCGCCCAGGCGGCTGCGGACGTTGCGCGCGACGATCGCGAGCCCCTGTCCCGCGAGGAACCGCGCGGCCAGTTCCTCGGCCCGTGCGCCGGCCTGCGCTCGCGCGGCCCGGTCAGCGGGGGGCATCGGCCGGCACGACCTGCCCGCGCCGGAACTCCGCGAGCACGCCGTCGCGGGCGAAATGGCGGCCCTCGGCGAGCGTGAGCTGGCCGGTCGCGCCGGCGATCTCGAGGCGCTCGGGTACGCCGCGGACGAACGTACGCGCGACCTGGAACGCGTCGAGTCCGAGCGCGTAGAGGCGGTCGAGCAGCACGTTGCCGGTGTCTCGCCGCGGCAGCTTCGCCAGCGCCGGCAGGTCCGGGGTCACGAGCCACGGCACGTCGATGAAACGCACACCCTCGAGGTCCGCCATCGCGGCCGACTCGTGCGGCTGGTTGACGAGCGAGATGGCGTAGACCGGGATGCGCAGGGCGAAGCTCCGCGCGACCGCCGCGTCCGGGCCGTCCAGCGCCAGCACCGCGGCGCTGGCGTTCGACTTCGACAGCGCGCTGCGCAGCACGGTCAGGCCACCCGGCCGCGGATCGAACCGGACTGCCTCGGTGGGACCGCCGCCGGCCAGCAGCCACTCGCCGTGGAACGCGGCGGCGAAGCGCCGCGAGATCGGGGAGTCGTCGCCGATTACCACGACGGTCGTCGCGCCGCCGTCGCGCATCCGGCGCGCGAGCGCGCGCGCATCGCCCTCGACCGAGAGGGCCAGGGTATAGACCTGGGGTGGAAGCGCCGTGGCGTCGTCGAGTTGATTCAGCGCCAACGTCAGCGGCAGGGCGTTGCGCGATTCGGCCAGCCGTCGCAGGTCGTCGCGCACCAGCGGTCCCACGACCACGGACGCGCCGAGCGCCTTCGCGGCGTCGAACGCGCCGAGGACGCCTGTGTCGTCGTGCGCGATCACGCGGCAGCGATCGGCCGCGTTCGCGGCATGGGCGGCGGCCATGAAGCCGTCGCGCACCGCCGCGGCGGCGCGAGCGTAGTCGGGCGAATCGAGCGGCAGTACCAGCGCGATGTCCACACTACCGGTGCCGGGCGCCGGCGCCGGAACCGGCGCCGACGCGGGCGTGCCAGCAGGTGCAGGCGCGGCTGCGGCCGCGAGGCCGCCGGGCACGGCCGGGGTGTGCGCGACGGCCGGCGCCGGGTCAGCGGGAACCGGTATCGGCGCCGGTGCTGCCGACGGCGCAGGCGTGACGGCCGGCGCCGGCGCGGTCGCGGTCGTCGCCGGGGGCTTCACCGCGCTTGTCGTGGTGCATGCTGCCGCGCACAATGCGCTCGCCAGGACCATGGCGATCGAGGCGATCGCTGAGGCCGGGGAGCGTGGGGCGTGTGACGATCGCATCGGGGAGCCGGGGCGGGTGAGGGAAGAACCAGCGGCGGACAGGGCGGACGTCCCGCGCCCAAGCGTGGGGCCCGGGGCATTATATGTGGTGGCCACGCCGCTCGGGAACCTGCGCGACCTGACGATACGCGCGCGGGACGTGCTGCGCGAGGTCGACCGCATCTACGCCGAGGACACGCGCGTCACCTCGACGTTGCTCGCGCATATCGGCGTGGCGACGCGGCCCGTCGCACTGCATGCGCACAACGAAGCGGCCCGTACCGCACAGGTGCTCGCCGCGCTCGACGACGGCCGCAGCGTGGCGCTCGTGTCCGATGCGGGGACGCCGGCGATCAGCGATCCCGGCGCGCGCGTCGTGCGTGCAGCCCTTGACGCCGGGCGGCCGGTGATTCCGGTGCCCGGGCCGTCGGCGCTCGCGGCAGCGGTGTCGGCCGCCGGGCTCGACGCGGAGCGGTTCGTGTTCGTCGGCTTCATTCCGACGCAGGCCAAGGCGCGTCGCGAGCTCCTCGATGCCCTCGGGGCGCTGCCGGTCGCGCTGGTATTCTTCGAGGCGCCGCATCGCGTTCGCGAGACCGTCGCGACGCTCGCGCTGGCGCTCGATCCCGCGCGCAGGCTCGTCGTCGCCCGCGAGATCACCAAGCGGTTCGAGGAAATCGCGCGGATCGATCTCGGCCACGCGGACGAGTGGTTCGCGGCCGACCCGAATCGCGAGCGCGGCGAGTTCGTGCTGATCGTCGATCTGCCGCCGCCCCGGAGCGATGCCGCGAAGGCGCTGCCGCAGGACCTCGACACGTGGCTGCGCGCGCTGGTGCGCGAGGTCCCGCCCGCGGCCGCGGCCCGCATCGCGGCGGCCGCCACCGGGCAGCCGCGCGATGCGCTCTACGCGCGCGCAGTCGCGCTGAAGAGCGCATCATGAACGGCAGCGATCCCCCGTCGACGCCACGGTCTTTGGGTCGGTGGCGAACGACGCAACGGGCCCGTTGACCTCCGTCAATGCACCGTCCGCCGACGCTGACGAGAATCCGGCAACGTTTCCTGCAACCTGTTCCGTGACAATGACCCTTTCCGCCTCGCGGCTCGCCTTCGACGCCGACCTGATCCGCAAGTACGACCAGTTCGGCCCCCGCTACACGTCGTACCCGACGGCGGACCGTTTTCACGACGGCTTCGGCCCGGCCGATTACGTGAATGCGCTCGTCACCCGCAACCACGAGCGTCCCGACGACCCGCTGTCGGTGTACGTGCACATTCCGTTCTGCAACACACTCTGCTTCTATTGCGGCTGCAACAAGGTCATCACCAAGGACCACGGCCGCAGCGCCAAGTACATCCGCTACCTGGCCCGCGAGATCGGCATCGTGTCGTCGCTGCTCGAGGGACCGCGGCCGGTCGTGCAGCTGCACCTCGGCGGCGGCACGCCGACGTTCCTCGCCCGGGACGAAATGGCGGACCTGATGGCTCACCTGCGCCAGGGTTTCGCGATCCAGCCGGACGCCGAGATCTCGATCGAGGTCGATCCGCGCAAGGTCGACGCCGGCACGGTGGCGTTCCTCGCGGGGCTGGGCTTCAATCGCATCTCGGTCGGCGTGCAGGACTTCGACCCGGACGTGCAGCAGGCGGTGAACCGCGTCCAGAGCGAGGCCGAGACGCGCGTGGTCATCGACGCCGCGCGCGCCAACGGCTTCGTCTCGGTCAACACCGACCTGATCTACGGCTTGCCGAGGCAGACGCTGCCGGGTTTCTCGGCGACGCTCGACAAGGTGATCGACGCCGCACCCGACCGCATCGCGCTCTACAACTACGCGCACCTGCCGCACCTGTTCAAGCCGCAGCGCCGCATCCTCGATGCCGAGCTGCCGTCGCCGGAGACCAAGCTCGCGATCCTCGCGCTCGCGATCGAGAAGCTCGGCGCCGCCGGCTACGTCTACATCGGCATGGACCACTTCGCCAAGCCGGAGGACGAGCTCGCGCGCGCGCAGGTCGAAGGCCGGCTGCACCGCAACTTCCAGGGCTACACCACGCGCCCCGAGTGCGACCTCGTCGCGTTCGGCATTTCGGCGATCGGCAAGGTCGGCCGCACCTATGCCGCCAACGTAAAGACGCTGGACGATTACTACGAGCGCCTCGATCGCGGCATCCTGCCGGTGAAGCGCGGCTACCAGCTGACCGACGACGACCTGGTGCGCCGCGACGCCATCGCGCGGCTGATGTGCGACTTCGCGCTTTCGCCCCGCGCGTTCGGCGCGCGGCACGGCCTCCGCTTCGAGGAGCGCTTCGCGCCGGAGCTCGCGGCGCTCGCGCCGCTCGCCGCCGACGGGCTGGTCGAGATCACGCCGGAGGCGATCCGCGTGACGCCGCGAGGGCGGCTGCTGGTGCGCAGCGCGGCCATGCTGTTCGACCGCCACCTGCGCGAAGTCGCGGAGCGGGCGAAGTACTCGAAAGTGATCTGACCCGCGATCGTCGCGGGGCGAGCGCAGGGCCGCGTCAGTCCGGCGCAGCGGCGCCGAGCGACGCGCGCGACGGGTGCCAGCGCGTGCCGCGCCGGGCGGCCATCTCGGCGCCGATGGCGTCGAGCTCCTCCGGCGACAGCACGTCGGCGCACATCGGCAGCAGGATGTCGTTCTCGACGGCGATGTGCTCGGCGTAGGCGACTTCCGCGGCGCGCACGAGCGCGGGCGGCAGATTGGCTCGCTGTCCGCCGGCGATGCCCGCAAGCAGCGGCCGCAGCTTGAGCCACAGCGGCGCGAACGTCTCGTGATGGTCGCGCTCGAGGCGCGCGATCAGGTCGCGCGCGTCCGGCGCGCGCGCGAGGAGGCGTGGGAACACGCTCGCCTCCTCGTCCGCGTGATGGTTCGGGGCGGCGGTGTCGAAGTAGCGCAGGATCGCGGCGGCCGCGGCGCGCGCATCGGCGTCCGCGCCGTGCTCGGGCAGGTGGCGCACAAGGCGTCCGAGCGTCACCAGTTGCCGCTCGATCCGGCCGTGGCAAGCGCGCAGCATGCCGAGCGGGTCGTCGAACGACGGGGCGCCGGGTTCTCCGAAGAAGTCTCTCATGGGCGTCGGGCGCTGTCCCGGCGATTATAGCGGCGCGCACTCGCGACGGTGCGCGGCCGGTCAGTACGTCTCGACGTGGTAGCGGCCGGAGGCCCTGAGCAGCGGCACGAGCGCGTTCCAGTCGCGGCCGTGCTGCCGGCAGGCGTCGGTGAACGCCGCATCGACGCCGGCTTCCATCGCCTTCAGCCCGCACACGTACACGTGGCATTCGGGGTCGTCGAGCATGCGTACCACGTCGGTGCCGCGCGCGCGGATCAGGTCCTGCACGTAGTGCCGCGGCCGGTCGGGGTCGCGCGAGAAGGCGAGGTTGATGTCGATGAATTCGGCGGGCAATTTCGAGAGCGGCCCGAAGTAGGGCAGCTCCCCCGGTGCGCGTGCGCCGAAGAACAGCATCAGCCGACCGCCCTCGCCGAGCGCGCGGCGGCGCCGGCGTCGCTCGGTCATCGCGCGCATCGGCGCCGATCCGGTGCCGGTGCACACCATGAGCAGCGACGAGCCCGGGTGGTTGGGCATCAGGAACGAGGCGCCGTACGGCCCGACGACCTGCACGCGGTCGCCCTTGGCGAGGTCGCACAGGTAGTTCGACGCGACGCCCCGTACCGGCCGGCCCTCGTGGTCCTCGGTCACCCGCTTCACCGTGAGCGCGAGGTTGTTGTAGCGCGGGCGCTCGCCTTCCCGCGGGCTCGCCACCGAATAGAGCCGCACGTGGTGGGGCTTGCCGTCGCCGTCGACGCCCGGCGGCAGCACGCCGATCGTCTGGCCCTCGAGCACCGGGAAGGCGGTGGCGCCGAAGTCGAGCACGATGTGGCGCACGTCCGCCGACGCGGCCTCGTCGGTCAGGCGGAAGTTGCCGCTGACGATGGCGATCGCCGGATGCTGTGCCGAGTACAGGTTGACGTACGGGTGGGCAGCAGACCAGGGCGGCGGCACCGCGCCCCCCTGGCCGGCGGTCGCCACGGCCGCGATGGCCGCGACCTCGACCGGCAGTTCCGCACCGCCGGCGTCGGCCGGCCCGTCGCGGGCGGGCAGCGCGTCCCACGCGAGCTGCTCGTCGAGCGTGAACGGCCGCTCGCGCGGCACGTTGCGCCAGTTGTCGATCGCGCCGGTCGGACAGGGTGCGAGACAGTCGTTGCAGCCCTCGCACTTCACCGGGTCGACGACGTAGTTGCGCGTGTCGTGCGTCACCGCGCCCTTCGGGCACGACTCCTCGCAGGTGTTGCAGCGAATGCAGATCTCCGGGTCGATCAGGTGCTGGCGCAGCGTCGCGCCGGTCGCGGCCGGGTGGTCGATCGGCATGTCGTTGCGCCGCGGCAGCTCAGTTGAACCGCACGTACTCGAACTCGACCGGCTGGTTGTCGATGCCGCGTGCCGGCGGCGCGATCCAGTTCGCGAAGCGGCCCGGCTCGGTGACCCGGCCCATCAGCGACGCGACGTAGGCGCGGTCGGACGCGCTCGGCAGCCACTGGTCGACCTGGGCGTTCCACTCGCCTTCCGACACCACGCGTCCGGCCGGATCGATGCGGGCGGCGGCGAGCGGCCCGATGCGGCGGTTGAACGCCTTGTGCGGCACCGCGAGGCGCGCGGTCACGCCCTGCTTCTCGAGGATCCGGTTCCAGCGCAGGACGCCGGCGGCGGCGTCGCGGATGTAGTCGTCGCGCAGCTTCTCGTTCAGCGCGTTGAGCGCCGGTGCCTGGATCGTGACCAGCGCGTCGCCGCGCACCTCGAGCACCGGATAGCTCCTGCCGGCGAGCACGTGGTCGTCGGCGATCTTGGCCTCGTCGAAGCGGCCCTTGAGGCCTTCCGCGTAGAACGTCGCGGCGTTCGACGACACGTCGGCGCCGAACAGGTCCAGTCGTCACCGAGAAGTGGAAGTTGAGGTAGCGCTGGATCGTCGGCAGGTCGATCAGGCCGAGCGTGCGAAGGCGCGCCGGGTCGTCGGTGCGCTCGCGCGCCATCGCTCCGCGGTGCGCTGGATCACGCGGCCCACGCCGGACTCGCCGACGAACATGTGGTGCGCCTCTTCGGTGAGCATGAACCGGCAGGTGCGCGAGAGCGGGTCGAAGCCCGACTCGGCGAGCGCTGCGAGCTGGTACTTGCCGTCGCGGTCGGTGAAGAACGTGAACATGAAGAACGCGAGCCAGTCCGGCGTCTTCTCGTTGAACGCGCCGAGGATGCGGGGGTTGTCGGCGTCGCCGGAGCGGCGCTCGAGCAGCGCTTCGGCCTCCTCGCGCCCGTCGCGGCCGAAGTGCGCGTGCAGCAGGTACACCATCGCCCAGAGATGGCGGCCTTCCTCCACGTTGACCTGGAACAGGTTGCGCAGGTCGTAGAGCGACGGCGCGGTCAGGCCCGAGGTGGCGCTGCTGCTCGACCGACGCGGGCTCGGTGTCGCCTTGCGTGACGATCAGGCGGCGCAGGTTCGCGCGGTGCTCGCCGGGCACGTCCTGCCAGGCCGGCTCGCCCTTGTGCGCGCCGAAGTTGACCTTCCGGTCGGGCTCGGGCGCGGCGAGAAAGATGCCCCAGCGGTAGTCGGGCATCTTCACGTAGCCGAAGTTCGCCCAGCCCTTCGCGTCCACCGAGACCGCGGTGCGCAGGTAGACGTCGAAGTCGCGCGAGCCCTCCGGGCCCATCTCGTCCCACCACGCCTGGTACTCGGGCTGCCAGTGCTCGAGCGCCCGCTGCAGCGTGCGATTGCCCGCCAGGTCGACGTTGTTGGGGATGCGCGCGCCGTAGTCGATGCTCATGGTGTCTCCGTGGGCCGGCGTCACACGCGGTCCCGGTTGAAGGAAGCCTTGCGCCCGGTGCCGAACACCTTCAGCGCACCCGACTCGCCGACGGCGTTGGGCCGGACGAAGATCCAGTTCTGCCACGCCGACAGCCGGCCGAAGATGCGCGAGGCCATCGTCTCCGCACCCGGGAAGCGCAGGTTCGCCTCCAGGCCGGTGAGCGCGTCGGGCGAGAGGCTGGCGCGCTCCTCGAGCGCGATGCGCACCTCGTCGTCCCAGTCGAGGTCGTCGGGCGCGAAGGTGACGAGGCCGAGGTCGAGCGCCTCGGCGGCGGACAGCGTGCCGCCGACAGCGTCGCGGCACCGGGCGATCGCCGCCGGGTCGTCGCCGAAGCGCAGCGCGAGGCGGGAGCGGCCGTTGACCGTCGGATAGGCGTCGAGGGCGAGCGCGGACAGCGCGATCGTCGGCGGCAGGGCGTCGGCGCTCTCGGCGAGCATGTAGCTGCGGTCGGCGGCGAGCGCCAGCTCGAACAGCGTGCCGGCGAAAGCACGAGCCGGGCTCGATGAGCGCGAAGATCGAGCGCGAACTGACGTCGAGGCGCGCGAGCGTGCGGCGCAGCATGCCGATCGTCTCGCGCACGAACCAATGGTCGCGATGCGCGGCGAGCGCCGCGTCGGCGGCGAGCACGTGGGCGGCGTCGCCGGCCGTGCTTGAGGATCCAGCTGCCGAGCGCGAGCTCGTTGGTGCGCAGCAGCAGGATCGCGTCGTCGAGCTCGCGCGCCATCGCGAGCGGCCACCACGACGCGCCGGCGGCCTCGATCGCCGCCACCGACGCTGCCGGCGCCTGCGCGGGCGCGCGCACCGTGATCGTCGCCGCGCGCAGTGCGCGGTCGAAGCGCACGTCGACGTGCTCGTAGTGGTGAGCCCGCGTCGTCGATCGTGCGCGCGAGCGGCGGCAGCGCGCACGCCGCGCGCCCGCCTGCGGGCGGTCGGACAGCGCGGCGAGCGCCTGCGCGCGCTCGCGGACCGTCGCGGCGAACGCCTGCGGCTGTCGCGTGTCCGTCGATCAGCCGCCATTCCAGCGCGCGCGCTGCGCGAACGCCCTCGGTCAGCGTGCAGAACACGTCGGCGTGGTCGCGGCGCACGTGGCGCTTGTCGACGACGCGCGTCAGCCCGCCGGTGCCGGGCAGCACACCGAGCAGCGGCACTTCGGGCAGGCTCACCGCCGAGCTGCGGTCGTCGACCAGCAGGATCTCGTCGCAGGCGAGCGCCAGCTCGTAGCCGCCGCCGGCGGTGGTGCCGTTGCAGGCCGCGACGAACCGGAGGCCGGAGTTCGCCGAGGCGTCCTCGATGCCGTTGCGGGTCTCGTTGGTGAACTTGCAGAAGTTCACCTTGCAGGCGTGCGACGAGACGGCCGAGCATGAGGATGTTGGCGCCGGCGCAGAACACACGGTCGCGCGCGCCGTGACGACCACCGAGCGCGACCTCGGGGTGCTCGAAGCGGAGCCGCTGCACGGCGTCGTGCAGCTCGATGTCGACGCCCAGGTCGTAGCTGTTGAGCTTGAGCTCGTAGCCGGGCGCGATGCCGCGGTCCTCGTCGATGTCGAGGACGAGCGTTGCCACCGGGCCGTCGAACGACAGCGTCCAGTGTGCGTAGCGGTCGGGGTGCGCGTCGTAAGTCACCACGGTCGCCGCGCTCGCGCTCGCCACGGCGTCGGCCGTCTCAGCCATGGGGGTCTCCTTGATCGGTCACGGGTGGACGAGCTGCCGCAGGCGCGCCAGGCTCGACTGCGGGGTCTCGCCCGAGGTGTCGAGCATCGCGTCGGCCTTGCGGTAGAGGGGCTCGCGCGCCGCGAGGATGCGCTTCAGGTCTGCCATCGCCTCGGCGTTGCCCTGCATTGGCCGCAGGTCGCCCTGCTCGACGACCCGCGCCATGTGCTCGTCGGGCGTCGCGCGGATCCACACCGTGTAGCACGAGAGCAGCAGCGCGTTGTAGGTCTCGGGCTCGGAGACGATGCCGCCGCCGACCGTGACGACCATCGGCTCCGCGGCATCGAGCAGGCGGTCGAGGCAACGTCGCTCGATGCGTCGGTACCCGGCCTGGCCGTAGAGCAGGAACACCTCGGGGAGGCCGATGCCCGCCTCGCGCTCGATCTCGCGGTCCAGCTCGACGAAACGGCAGCCGAGCTCGCGGGCGAGCGCCCCGCCGAGCGTGGTCTTGCCTGCGCCGCGCAGGCCGAGCAGAGCGATGCGGCGCTTGCGTGCGGCGTCCTCGTGCCCGAACTCGCGCATCAGGCGGAACAGCACGTCCTCGAGCCGGTGCTCGGGCAGCCCTTCCAGGAAGCGCCGGACCAGGCGCCGCTCGACGCTCGAGTCACGCTCGCCGACCAGCTCGGTGAGGGGCATCCGCAACGCGCCGGCGACGCTGCGCAGCAGCAGGATCGAGGCGTTGCCGTCGCCGGCTTCGAGCTGCGCGAGGTAGCGCTCGGAAATCCCGGCGGCGTGGCACAACGCCTTGCGCGCCATGCCCTGCCGCTCCCGTGCTTCGCGGACGGCACGGCCGAGGTTGGCGAGGAACGACGCGTCGTTGCCCCCGGGGGCGCGCTCGAGGCCGATGCCGCGGAACGGGCACTGCGCAGCGCGGGAGCGATGGTCATGAGGTGGCGGCTGAGGTGGCAGGCGGGGTGGTGATTCGGCAATGCAACATAGTGCTATCCGGAGCACCATAATGCAATCGCTTGATCGACGTCAAGGCCGGCGCTTCGACAGCGACTGCTGCTCGACGGTCGGCTCGGAACGGCCGGCGCGCCACCGCGGCACCGTGGCGTCGGGTGCCTTGGGGCCGCGCGCGTGCCGACGGCTTCATGATCTATCGTGCTTGACATGAGCGCGACCATGCGCCAAATTGCCGACAAAGAATAAGCGGCAATCGGGACCGGTGCGCCACGCCGGTCCATCTCGCCGAACATGGGAGGAGGCGCGGGTTGGTCCGTCCTCTGCCGCCTGCCTCAGGGCTGGTTCGAGTTCAAGAGCGCGCGTGGGAGGAACCTGCGATGAACGTGTCACCTCCGTCCGGGGCCGGTGCGAGCGCGCCGCGGGTCGACATCCCGCGCGTCTACAACGCCGCGCAGGACCTGGTGCTGCGCAATCTCGCGGCCGGGCGGGCCGACAAGATCGCCTACATCGACGACGCCGGCACCTACACGTTCGCGGAACTCGGACGTCGCGTCGACCGCTGCGCCAACGCGTTGCGCGGACTCGGACTCGCGCAGGAGCAGCGCGTGCTCGTGTGCCTGCTCGACACCATCGACTTCCCGTCCGTGTTCCTCGGCGCGATCAAGTCGGGCATCGTGCCGGTCGCGGCCAACACGCTGCTCACCACCGGCGACTACGAGTACATGCTGCGCGACAGCCGTGCGCGGGCGCTCGTCGTCTCGGTCGAGCTGCTGCCGGCGTTCGCCCCGCTGTTCGGCAAGCTGCCGCACCTCGCGCACGTGATCGTGTCGGGAGGCGACCCGGGGCCCCACGTCGCGCTCGCGGCACTGATGGCCGCCGCCGACGCGACCGCCACCACGGCCGACACCACCCGCGACGACGCGGCCTTCTGGCTGTACTCGTCGGGCTCGACCGGCGCGCCGAAGGGCACGGTGCACGTCCACTCGAGCCTCGTGTCGACCGGCGAGCTGTTCGCGAAGCCGATCCTCGGCATGCGCGCAGAGGACATCGTGTTCTCGTCGGCCAAGCTGTTCTTCGCCTACGGCCTCGGCAACAGCCTGACCTTTCCGCTGGTCACCGGCGCGACGGCGATCCTGATGGCCGAGCGGCCGACGCCGGCCGCGGTGTTCCGCCGGCTGATCGAGCACCGTCCCACGGTGTTCTGCGCGGTGCCCACGCTGTTCGCGGCGATGCTCGCGAGTCCCGACCTGCCGCGCCGCGACCAGGTGGCGATGCGCGTCTCGACGTCCGCCGGCGAGGCGCTTCCCGCCGACATCGGCCGGCGCTTCACCGAGCACTTCGGCGTCGAGATCCTCGATGGACTCGGCTCCACGGAGATGCTCCACGTCTACCTGTCCAATCGTCCCGGCGACGTCCGCTACGGCACGACCGGCTTGCCGGTGCCGGGTTACGAACTGCGCATCGTCGGCGAGGACGGCCTGCCGGTGAACGCCGGTGACGTGGGCGAATTGCAGATCAGCGGGCCCACGGCGGCGATGGGCTACTGGAACAACCGTGAGAAGAGCCGGGACACCTTCCTGGGCCGCTGGACGCGCAGCGGCGACAAGTACTCGGTCGACGCCGACGGACGCTACGTGTACGCCGGGCGCAGCGACGACATGCTCAAGGTGTCGGGGATCTACGTTTCGCCGATCGAGGTCGAGGCGGCGCTCATCACGCACCCGGCGGTGCTGGAGGCGGCGGTGATCGGCCGCTCGGACGGCGCCGGGCTGGTCAAGCCGCACGCGTACGTCGTGCTGAAGCCGGGGCAAAGCGGCTCCCCCGCGCTCGCCGAGTCGCTGCAGCAGCACGTCAAGACCCACCTCGCACCCTACAAGTATCCCCGCTCGATCGAGTTCATCGACGATCTGCCGAAGACCGCCACCGGCAAGATCCAGCGATTCAAGCTGCGCGCGCGCGCCGGTGGCGATACCATAGCGGCCACCACGCCGGGCGGCCCACGTCCCGCAACCTGAGGAGGAGCACGTCATGACGTCCCCAAGCAACGGTCTCGGCCCCTCGGCCGCGCGCCGCCGGTTCCTGCCCGTGCTCGCCGCGCTCGCCGCGGCGCTTGCCTTCGCGCCCTCCGTGCACGCCCAGCAGAAGATCAAGGTCGGCCTGATGCTGCCGTACACGGGCACGTTCGCCCAGCTCGGCACCGCCATCACCAACGGCTTCAAGCTGGCGGTCGACGAAGCCGGCGGGCGCGTGGCCGGGCGCGAGATCGAGTACGTGTCGCTCGACGACGAGTCCGATCCGGCGAAGGCCGCGGACAACGCCAACCGCATCGTCACCCGCGACAAGGTCGACGTGCTGGTCGGCACGGTCCACTCGGGCGTACAGGCCGGCATGGTCAAGATCGCCCGCGAGACCGGCGTGCTGCACATCATCCCCAACGCCGGCCTCGACGCCGCGACCGGCCCGCTGTGCGCGCCGAACATCTTCCGCACCTCGTTCGCCAACGGCCAGGTCGCGTATCCGATGGGCAAGGTGCTCGCGGAGCGTGGCGTGAAGAACGTCGTCACGCTGACGTGGAAGTACGCGGCCGGCGAAGAGAGCGTCGCCGGCTTCAAGGACGCCTTCACCAAGGGCGGCGGCAAGATCGTCAAGGAACTGACGCTGCCGTTCCCGAACGTCGAGTTCCAGCCGCTCCTGACCGAGATCGCCTCGCTCAAGCCCGATGCGGTGTACGTGTTCTTCGCCGGTGGCGGCGCCGCCAAGTTCCTGAAGGACTGGCAGGCCGCCGGCCTCAAGGGCAAGATCCCGCTCTACGGGGCGGGCTTCCTCACCGATGGCATCCTCGAGGCCGCGGGCGACGCCGCCGAGGGCCTCGAGACCACGCTGCACTACGGCGAGGGCATCGACACGCCGCGCAACCGCGCGTTCCGCGACGCCTACCGCAAGGCCTACAAGATCGACCCCGACGTCTACGCGGTGCAGGGCTACGACGCCGGACAGCTGTTCGTCGCCGGCGCGAAGGCGGTCGGCGGCGACCTGGGCGAAGAAGAAGGAGTTCATCGCCGCCGTCGAGAAGGTGACGATCGACAGCCCGCGCGGCAAGTGGACGCTGTCGAAGGCGCACAACCCGGTGCAGGACATGTACCTGCGCAAGGTGTCGGGCAAGGAGAACCGCGTGACCGGCGTGGCGACGCCGGCGCTCGACTACCCGCCCGCCGACCGCTGCAAGATGGGCGGCTGAGGCCGCCGCCGGCGACCGGAGCGGGAACGGCCTCCCGGCCCCCGCAACGTCGGCAGGGCCGCCCGCGGGCGGCCCTTTCGTTGCTCCCGCCCCAACCTTCCCTACGCGATGGACTTCGAACGCTCGCGATCCAGGTGCTGAACAGCGTCCAGTACGGACTGCTGCTGTTCCTGATCGCGAGCGGCCTCACGCTGATCTTCGGCATCATGGGGATCATCAACCTCGCGCACGGCAGCTTCTACATGGTCGGCGCCTACCTCGCCTGGTCGCTCGCGGAGCACCTCGGCAGCCTGTGGCTCGCGATTCCGGTCGGCGTTGCACTCTCGGTCGCGATCGGTGCGCTGCTCGAGTGGCTGCTGATCAGCCGGCTGTACCGGCGCGACCACCTGTACCAGGTGCTGCTCACCTACGGCCTCATCCTGATCGCCGAGGAGCTGCGCAGCGTGGTCTGGGGCGACGACGTGCACGGCGTCGCAGTGCCGGCAGCGCTCGCGGCGTCGATCCCGCTCACCGAGACGCTTTCGTATCCGGTGTACCGCCTGTGGATCTCGGGGGTGTGCGTCGTGCTGGCACTCGGCATGTACTGGCTGATCGCGACGCACGCGGATCGGAATGACGATTCGCGCCGGCGCCTCGAACCGCGAGATGGTCGCCTCGCTCGGCATCAACATCGAGCTCGTCTACCGCCTGGTGTTCGCGCTGGGCGTCGCCCTCGCGGCATTCGCCGGCATGATCGCGGCGCCGGTGTCTTCGGTGTTTCCGGGCATGGGCAACCAGGTGCTGATCGTGTGCTTCGTGGTCGTCGTCATCGGCGGCATCGGGTCGGTGAAGGGCGCGCTGGTCGGCGCGCTGCTGATCGGCTTCGTCGACACGTTCGGCAAGGTGGCGGAAGTGTCGATCGGCGGCCTGCGGGTGCTGCCCGACCTCGCCGGCATGTCGATCTACGTGCTGATGGCCGTCGTGCTGCTGTGGCGGCCGGAAGGCATCTTCGGACGCAGGCTCAGGTGACCCGCAACCACGCGCGCGTCGCCATCGTGCTCGGCCTGGCGGCGCTGCTGCTCGTGCTGCCGTGGTTCGCCGAGAAGTACTACGTGCAGTTCGCCACGCGCATCCTGATCATGGCGATCTTCGCGATGAGCCTCGACCTGCTGGTGGGCTACGCGGGCCTGGTGAGCCTCGGGCACGCCGCGTTCTACGGCCTCGCCGCGTACACGCTGGCACTGGTCTCGCCGCAGTACGACGGCGCCAGCCTGTGGACCAGCCTGCCGCTCGCGGTCGGCGCTGCGGCGCTCGTCGCGCTCGCCATCGGCTCGCTCGCGCTGCGCACCTCGGGCGTCTACTTCATCATGGTGACGCTCGCCTTCGCGCAGATGCTCTACTTCGTGTTCCACGACACCAAGATCGCCGGCGGCTCCGACGGCGTCTACATCTACGTGCGGCCGGTCGCGGACCTGTTCGGCTGGCGGCCGTTCTCGCTCGAGAACGTCGCGCACTTCTACTACGTGACCCTGGCGCTCGCGGCGACGGTGTTCGTGGCACTCGCCGTGATGCTGCGCTCGCCGTTCGGCCGGGTGATCGCCGGCATCCGGGTGAACGAGCACCGCATGCGCTCGCTCGGCTATGCGACGTTCCGCTACAAGCTGGTCTGCTTCGCGATCGCCGGAGGACTCGCCGGCATCGCCGGCTACCTCGCCGCGGCGCAGCACGGCAACGTGAACCCGGACATGATGGGCTGGCACCTGTCGGGCAGCGGCCTGATGATGGTGATCCTGGGCGGCATGGGCACGCTGGTCGGGCCGATCGTCGGGGCGCTCGCGATGCTCACCCTCGAGATCGCGTTCCAGGGCGTCACCAAGCACTGGCAGCTGCTGATGGGAGGCTTCATCGTGCTCGTCGCGCTGTTCCTGCCCGGCGGACTGATCGGCCTCGCGTCGGCGTGGCAGCGGCGGCGGGAGCGGGGCGAGTGAGCCGCGTGGGACCGCGCGAGGCAATGCGATGAGCCCGAAGGGCCGCCCCGAGGGCGAGTCGGCGCCGAAGCGCGTCAGCGCGGAGGGCAGTTCATCGTGCGCGGTGGTGCTCGAGACGCACGCGCTGTCGCGGCGCTTCGGCGGCCTTGCGGCGGTCGATGGCGTCTCGATCGCCTGCCGCCACGGCGAGGTGCACGCGGTGATCGGTCCCAACGGCGCCGGCAAGTCGACGCTCATCAACCTGCTCTCCGGCGATCTCGCGCCCTCGCAGGGCACGGTGCGGCTCTTCGACCGCGACGTCACCGGGCTGTCGGCGGACGCGATCTCGCGCCTCGGCGTCGGCCGCAGCTACCAGAAGACCAACGTGTTCATGCCGTTCACGGTGTTCGAGAACTGCCGCCTCGCGGCACAGTCGCGCATGGGGACGTCGATGCGCTTCGCGCGGCCGGCGCACGCCTACCGCGCGGTGGCCGACGCGGCCCGGCAGGCACTCGCCGCCGTCGGGCTCGAAGCCCGCGCCGACACGCCGGTTGCCACGCTCTCGCACGGCGAGCAGCGCCAGGTCGAGATCGCGATGACGCTCGCCACCGGCCCGCGCGTGCTGCTGCTCGACGAGCCGCTTGCCGGCACCGGGGCGGAGGAGTCGCGCGCCATCGTCGCGCTGGTGGAGCGGCTCGCGCGCGACCACGCGATCCTGCTGGTCGAGCACGACATGGACGCGGTGTTCGCGGTGGCCGACGTGCTCACCGTGATGGTGAACGGCGTCGTGCTCGCCTCGGGCACGCCGGCGGACATCCGCGGCAACCGCGCGGTGCAGGAGGCCTACCTCGGCGACGGCGGGGAGCACGGGTCGTGACCGCCGGGCCATCGACGCGCGAGCCGGGCCGGGCACTGATCGCAGCGCACGGGATCCACACCTACTACGGCGCGAGCCACGTGCTGCACGGCGTCGACTTCGCCGTCGGCGAGGGCGAGACCGTCGGCCTGATGGGCCGCAACGGCATGGGCAAGTCGACGCTGCTGCGCACGCTGCTCGGCATCCTGACGCCGCGCTCGGGCAGCGTGGAAGTCGACGGGCTCGAGATGACGCGCGTGCCGGCACACGCGATCGCGCGGCGCGGCATCGCCTACGTGCCGGAGGGGCGCGGCATCTTTCCCAACCTCTCGGTGCGGGAGAATCTGCTGATGGCCGCGCGCCCCGGCGTCGACGGCCGCCGTGCGTGGACCGAGGAACGCGTGCTGGCGACGTTCCCGCGGCTGGCGCAGCGTTTGAGTCACGGCGGCGCGCAGCTCTCGGGCGGCGAGCAGCAGATGCTGACCATCGGTCGCGCGCTGATGACCAATCCGCGCCTGCTGATCCTCGACGAGGCGACCGAGGGGCTCGCGCCGCTGATCGCCCAGGAGATCTGGTCGATCGTGCGCGCGATCAAGGACGACGGCATCGCGGCGGTGCTCGTCGACAAGAACTACCGCGCCGTGACGGCGATCGCCGATCGCGCGGTGATCCTGGTCAAGGGCGCGGTCGCGTTCGAGGGGCCGAGCGCGCAGGTGCGCTCGCAGCCGGAACTGCGCGAGCGGTTCCTCGGCGTCTAGGACGCGCAAGGGTCCCGCCGGTGGCGTTGATCCGTGTCGGCGGGCGGCGCATCGAGCTGGAACGGATTCCCGCGGGCGTGCCCGGCCGCCCTGTGCTCGTGTTCCTGCACGAGGGCCTGGGATCGGTCGCGATGTGGCGCGATTTCCCCGCGCGCGTCGCCCATGCGTGCGGCTGCGACGCCTTCGTCTACTCGCGACTCGGTTACGGCCGTTCGGCGCCGCTCGACGGACCCCGCGGCGTACGCTACATGCACGACGAGGCGCTGATCGCGCTCCCCGACGTGCTGCGCGCGGCCGGGGTGGCCCGCCCGGTCCTCGTCGGGCACAGCGACGGCGGCTCGATCGCTCTGATTCACGCCGGGTCCGGCCACCCGGTCGCCGGCCTGGTGCTGCTCGCGCCGCACGTGTTCGTCGAGGACGTGTCGATCGCGAGCATCGCGGCCGCCGGTCGCGCCTATGAGGAAACCGACCTGCGCGCCCGGCTCGCCCGCTACCACGACGACGTCGACTCGGCATTCCGCGGCTGGAACGACATCTGGCTGCACCCGGACTTCCGCGGCTGGAATATCGAGACGTACCTGCCGCGCGTCGCGTGCCCGGTGCTCGCGATCCAGGGCGAGGACGACGAGTACGGCACGATGGAGCAGGTGCGCCGCATCGAGCGACAGGCACCCGACGTCGACGTGCTGGCGCTCGCCGACTGCCGCCACTCCCCCCACCGCGACCAGCCCGAGGCGGCGATCGACGCGATCGTGCGCTTCGTCGATCGCCTGACCGCGCCGCCCGCGGCGCCACGACCATGAGCCCACCCGCACCGTTCGCCACCGAGAAGCTGATCCGGTTCCACCATTGCGACCCGGCCGGCATCGTCTTCTACCCGCAGTACTTCGTGCTCTTCAACGAGCTGGTCGAGGACTGGTTCGACCAGGGCCTGGGCGTCGACTTCGCCCGCCTGCACGGCGAGATGCGGTTGGGGGTGCCGATGCGCCGGCTCGAGTGCGAGTTCCTCTCGCCGTCGCGGATCGGCGAGAAGCTGCGCTTCTCGCTCGCGGTGACGAAGCTGGGCGGCACGTCGATGAGCGTGGCGATCGAGGCCTCCGCCGGCGGCGCCGTGCGCGTGCGTGCGTTGTGCGTGCTCGTCTGGATGTCGCTCGACACGCACCGACCCGTGGCGATCGACGAGGCGATGCGCGCGAAACTCGGGCAGTTCGCGGCGTAGGGAAGCTGTCCCTGAGCGGCGAAGGCGGGGCGCCCGCCGCGGCACGGGCGGCACCGCCTTGTCAGCGTATCGTCATCCCGCCGTCGGCGGCCAGCACCTGGCCGGTGACGAAGCTCGACGCGTCCGAGGCGAAGAACACGAACACGGGCGCGATCTCGTCGGGCTCGGCCCAGCGGTTCATGGGGATGCGGTCGAGGTAGCGGTCCTTGAAGCGCGGGTCGGTGCGGATTGCCTCCGTCATCGGCGTCGCGGCGCCGGGCGCGATGGCGTTGACGGTGATGCCGTACTGCGCGAGCTCCTTGGCCGCGGACTTGGTGAGCCCGAGGATGCCGGCTTTCGCGGCGCTGTAGTTGATCTGGCCGATCGTGCCCAGGACACCCGCGGCCGAGGTGACGTTGACGATGCGGCCGTGGCGGCGCTCGATCATGCCGGGCACCACCGCCTGCAGGCAGTTGAAGCTGCCGGTGAGGTGCACGGCCAGCACCTCGTCCCACTGCGCGGCCGTCATCTTCGTCAGCATCGCCGCGCGCACGATGCCGGCGTTGTTGACGAGCACGTCCACGCGGCCCCAGCGCGCCGCCAGCGTGGCGACCATCGCGTCGACGTCGGCGCGCACGGCGACGTTGCAGCCGATGCCGAGCGCCTCCCCGCCGGCCGACCGGATCTCGGCGGCGACCGCGTCGGCGCGATCGAGCGCGATGTCGACGACGCCGACGCGGGCACCCTCGCGCGCAAACGTTCGGGCCACGGCGGCGCCGATTCCCTGCGCGGCACCGGTGACGATCGCGACCTTGCCTTCGAGCTGCAAGCAATCCTCCTTCAGTCGGGCACGACCGCGGTGGCCTCGAGCTCGATCTTGCCCGGGCTGTCGAGCAGGTCGGCGACGAAGATCATGCTCATCGCCGGGTAGTGGTCGCCCATGCGCGTGCGCCAGAGCGCGCCGAGCTTGCGCCGCGCGGCGAGGTAGCCCGGCTTGTCGCAGCAGTAGGCGGTGATCCGGCAGATGTGCTCGGGGCGTCCCCCAGCCTGCGCGAGCACCGCGAGCACGTTGTCGAGCGCCTGCGCGAATTGCGGCGCGAGGTCCTCGCTCGCGAAACGCTGTTGCGCGTCCCAGCCGACCTGTCCGGCGACGAACACCAGGCGACCGGGGCCGGTGACGATGCCGTTCGCGTAGCCGATCGGTGGCGCCCAGCCGGGCGGTTGCAGCACGGGCATCGTGGCGCCGTCAGTCCCGATGGGCCGCCCCGAGGGACTGACGCACCCCCCCGGGGGGCAGCGAACGCAGTGAGCGTGGGGGTCGTTGCATTTCAGTCGGTGTAGCGGGGCGGGTCGGGGTCGATCTCCCAGCCCTCCGGCGGTGGCTCGACCTTCAGCATCCACGCGCGCACCAGCGCCACGTGCTCTCGCTCGTCCTCGCACATCTCGAGGGCGGCACGCCGCACCGCCTCGTTCCCCGTGGTGTGCGCGAGGTGCTCGAAGAAGCGGACCGCGCGCTGCTCGCAGGCGAGCGCGAGCTGCAGCACGTGCCAGGGTTTCATCAGGTAGTGCACGGCGTCGACCGGCGCGGTCTCGGGGCCCTCGAACCCCTCGAACGCGATGCGCGCCTGGACCGGAAGCTCGCTCCAGCCCATCTGCGCGAGCAGCTGGTCCGCGTGCTTGCCCTCGATCGCCGCGAGCTTGCGGAACATCGCCGCGACCTCGCGGTTGTTGTGCGTCTCCATCGCGTCGGCGAATTCCTCGTAGCGCTCTCGCGCCTCGAGCTCCATCGCGATCGCCTGCGTCATGAAGTCGGCGAGCGAGGGCGACGGCGCCACGCCGGGTTCGGGGGGGGTCGGGTTCATAGCTCGAACTCCGCTTCGAGGTCGGCGGACGTTGCGCGCGCCGCCTGGGGATAGCCGCGGTACGCCGGTCGGTCGCCCGCGTAGAGAATGCCGATGTTGAAGCCGTCGTCGCTCATCACGCGCCGTGCCGCGGTCGCGGCGTCGTCGGTCGGACCGACTGGCGCGGGGCGGACTGCGCCCTTCCACTCGCGCTGCTCCGGCCGGAACGTGACGCACGGCGACAGCACCTCGACGAAGGAGAAGCCGGGATGGCGAATCGCCTCGGCGATGATCTTCGCGGTGCCGTTCGGGTCGCCGGCGAACCCGCGCGCGACGAAGTTCGCGCCCGAGGCCAGCGCCACGACCAGCGGGTGGAACACGCGCAGGCCGGTGCCGCCCGGTGCGAGCTTCGAGTCCCAGTCCGGCTCGGTGGTGGGGGAGGGCTGCCCCTTGGTCATGCCGTAGACGTGGTTGTCCATCACCACGTAGGTCAAGTCGACGTTGCGCCGGCAGGCGTGCAGGAAGTGATTGCCGCCGATCGAGTAGCCGTCGCCGTCACCGCCGGTGACAAGCACGGTGAGGTCCGGGCGCGCGACCTTGAGTCCGGTGGCGGCTGCGAGCGAGCGCCCGTGCACGCCGTGGAAGCCGTAGCAGGTCGTGTAGGCCGGAATGCGCGAGCTGCAGCCGATGCCCGAGACGACGGCGACGCGCTCGGGGGGGAGGTCGAGTTGCGCCAGTGCCTTGGTCACCGACGACAGCACCGAGAAGTCGCCGCAACCGGGACACCAGATCGGCTTGTACGACGACTTGTAGCTGGCGGCGGTGCGCGGCGCAGCGACGGCGCTGGATGCAGGGGCGCTCATGGCGCGGTCCTCCAGGCGATGATGGCGTCAGCGAGTTCGCCGGGCCGCAGCGGCAACGGGCCGGGGCGGCGGAAGCTCGACTGCCGCGCCGGCAGGTCGAACTCCGCGCGCAGGTGACGCAGCAACTGCCCCGAGTGGTTCTGCTCGACGACCAGCACCCGGTCGACGCCGGCGAGCGCTTCCGCGAGCGCTTCGCGGCGCAGCGGCGCGAGCAGCCGGAGCGCGACCAGCCGCGCGTGCACGCCCTGCGCCGCGGCGCGCGCGAGGGCCTCGCGCACGGCGGCGGTGGTCGATCCGAACGTGATCACCGCCGCGTTGCCGTCGCCCTCGAGGTCCGCCCACCGGCGGCCGTAGTCGTGGCGCGCGAGCTTGCGCGCGCGCTTGTCGAGCTGCAGCAGGTGGTCGCGCGCACCGGACGAGGGAATGCCCGCCTCGGTGTGCGAGAGCCCGTCGGCGGTGTACACGGTGCCCGGCGTGCCGGGCACGGCCATCGGCGAGACGCCGGAGTCGGTGTCGCGGTAGCGCTTGTAGTCGGGCGCGTTCGCGTCCGCGACGAGACGCTTGCCGGCGACGGCGGCATCGGCAGGCCGGTCGACCACGGCGCGCGACTGCCCCATGAACTGGTCGGAGAGCACGATCGCAGGACTTTGCAGCGTTTCGGCGAGCTCCACGGCCCACTGCGTCGTCGGCAGGCAGTCGGCGATCGACGTCGGGGCAAGCACGAGCCGCGGCGCGTCGCCGTGCAGGCCCGCCACCGCGAACGACAGGTCGCTCTGCTCGCTCTTCGCGGGGATGCCGGTCGAAGGGCCGCCGCGCATCACGTCGACGACGACGATCGGCACCTCGGCCGCCACCGCGAGCCCGATGCCCTCCGTCATCAGCGCGAGGCCCGGCCCGGCCGTGGCGGTGAGCGAGGGCACGCCGCCGTAGGACGCCCCGATGATCATGTTGACCGACGCGAGCTCGTCCTCCGCCTGCAGGAGCGCGCCGCCGACGCGCGCGAGCGCCGGCGAGAGCCACTCGAGCATTTCCGTCGCCGGGGTGATCGGATAGGCGGCGACGAAGCGGACGCCGCCGCGGATCGCGCCCGCGCCCGCGGCCTCGTTGCCCGAGACCAGCCAGCGCGCACCGGTGCGCGCGGGCGGCACGCCGAGCCCGCCGGCCGTGCCGATGTCGCCCGCCGCCGCGAAGCCGGCGTCGATCGCCGCGAGGTTCGCCTCCAGCGTCTGCGACTTGCGCAGCGACTTCTGCGCCGCCGTGTGCAGGGCGGTGCGCGGCAGCCCGATCAGCGCGCCGGCGAGCCCCAGCGCGATCATGTTCGGCCAGGCGCCGGCGATGCCCTTGGCCAGCGCCTTCATCGTCACCGGGCAGTAGCGGGCGCCCCGCGCGCGGTAGACCTCGGGCGGCTCGCCTTCGGCGGGATCGCCGACCATCACGCCGGACGGCGCGAGCGGGATCTCGTCGGCGAAGCGGTGCACGTTGCCCCAGTCGATCGCGACCAGCGCGTCGAACGCGTCGTCGAGCGTCTCGATCGCGTCGGGCGAGACGCGAATCAGCGCCGCCGCCTCGCCGCCGCGGATCTGCGGGCCGCTGGTGCGCACCATCAGGCCGTAGAAGCCGGCCTCGGCGGCGGCCGCGAGCAGCAGCGAGCCGGCGGTCATCACGCCGCTGCCGCCGCTGCCGGCGAGCGCGATCGACACGCTGCGGCCCGCGGCGGGCGGAACGGCACCCGGTTTCACGTCGGAAGACACGTCGGCACTCCTGTTGGCGAACGACGGCCCCTAGTAGACCGCGCGTTGCACTGGGCGCGAATTGATGCGCATCAATGCAAGCCCAAGTTGCCGCGCGCACCATCCCGTGACGAAATTGGTATTGCAGTACCACAATGCAGGAATACGAGCCGCCGCCCGCCCGGACCGGGATCGGCGGCGCCACCGGTCGGACGGGAGGAGGCGTGGAATGGGGATCGAAGGCCATCGCTACCTGATGACGGCGCCGGGCGCTCCGCTCGCCCGGGAGGCGTTCGCTGCCGAACCGGCGGCCGGCGAGGTGGTGGTGGCGATCGCCGGCTGCGGCGTCTGCCACACCGACCTCGGCTACTACTACGACGGCGTGCGCACCAACCACCCGCTGCCGCTCGCGCTCGGGCACGAGATCTCCGGCCGGGTCGTCGCGGCCGGGCCGGGCGCGGAGCGCTGGTCGGGCAAGGCGGTGATCGTGCCCGCCGTGCTGCCCTGCGGCGAATGCGATCTCTGCCGCCGCGGGCTCGCCCCGATCTGCCGGGCGCAGAAGATGCCCGGCAACGACATCCAGGGCGGTTTCGCCTCGCACATCGTCGTGCCGGGACGCGGCCTCTGCGAGGTCGACGAGGCGCGGCTCGCGCGCGCCGGCCTGACGCTCGCCGACGTCTCGATCGTCGCCGACGCGCTCACCACGCCCTACCAGGCGGTGCGCCGGGCGGGCGTCGCGCCGGGCAGCCTCGCCATCGTCGTCGGCGCGGGCGGCGTCGGCGGGTACTGCGTGCAGGTCGCCCGCGCGTTCGGCGCGAAGGTGGTGGCGATCGACGTCGACCCGGCCAAGCTGGCCGCGATCGCCGCGCACGGCGCGGACCTCGCGATCGACGCCCGCAGCCACGACGGCAAGGCGACCAAGGCCGCGATTGCCGCCTTCGCCAAGGCACAGGGTCTGAAGACCACCGAGTGGTTCATCTTCGAGTGCTCGGGCACGGCGGCGGGGCAGTTGACCGCGTTCGGCCTGCTGGTGCACGGTGCCACGCTGTCGGTGGTCGGCTTCACGATGGACAAGGTCGAGGTGCGGCTGTCCAACCTGATGGCCTTCGACGCGCGTGCGATCGGCAACTGGGGCTGCCCGCCGGAATCGTATCCCGCGGCGCTCGACCTCGTGCTCGACGGCAAGGTCGCCCTGAAGCCCTTCGTCGAGACGCACCCGCTGGACGAGATCAACCGCGTGTTCGCGGACGTCCACCACAAGTCGATCAAGAAGCGCGCGATCCTCGTCCCCTGACCTTTCGGAGCCGGACCATGAACGCCCCCGACCAGTCACGCGAATTCAAGCACCACGACCTCGTCGACGACATCGCCAAGCCGGGCGTGCGCTACGAGCTGCGCCCGGCGCGGCGCCCCGACGGCAGCGTCGCGGCGGGGCTCTACAACGCCTGGATCACGCTCGACAACCCGGCGCAGTTCAACTCCTACACCACGGACATGGTGAAGGGCGTGATCCTCGCGTTTCGTGCCGCGTCGAACGCGCGCGACGTCAACTGCGTCGTGTTCACCGGCGCCGGCGACAGGGCGTTCTGCACCGGCGGCAACACCAAGGAGTACGCCGAGTACTACGCGGGGCAGCCGCAGGAGTACCGGCAGTACATGCGCCTGTTCAACGACATGGTGAGCGCGATCCTCGCCTGCGACAAGCCGGTGATCTGCCGCGTCAACGGCATGCGCATCGGCGGCGGGCAGGAGATCGGCATGGCCTGCGACTTCTCGGTCGCGCAGGACCTCGCACGCTTCGGCCAGGCGGGGCCCAAGCACGGCTCGGCGCCGATCGGCGGCGCGACCGACTTCCTGCCGGTGATCGCCGGCGCCGAGCGCGCGATGGCAGCGTGCGTGCTCTGCGAGCCGTTCTCGGCGCACAAGGCGTACTGGATGGGCGTGCTCACCGACCTCGTGCCCGCGCTCAAGGTCGACGGCGCCTTCGTCGCCAACCCGCTGGTCGAGACGCAGGCGATGGTGGACGCGTACGGCCGGTTCGTGTTCGGGGAGCCGAAGACCGGCGACGCGCTGAAGGCCGGCAAGGCGCTCCTTGCCCGCGGCGCGGTCGACCTCTCGCTGCTCGACGCGAAGGTCGAGGAGCTCTGCGCGAAGATGCTGCTGACGTTCCCCGACTGCACGACCAAGACGCTGGAGGAGCTGCGCAAGCCCAAGCTTG
Organism: uncultured beta proteobacterium; assembly: GCA_963765065.1. Classification (GTDB taxonomy): domain Bacteria; phylum Pseudomonadota; class Gammaproteobacteria; order Burkholderiales; family Casimicrobiaceae; genus VBCG01. The sequence goes on from CAVXVH010000017.1 coordinate 192,428, forward strand.
ACGCCTGGAACCGCAACAAGGAGAACTCGCGCGCGTGGCTTGCGCTCAACATGATGACCGAGGCGCGGGCCGGCTTCACCGCGTTCAACGAGGGCCCGAAGGACGACCGCGAGGTCGACTTCGTGCTGCTGCGGCAGAAGCTCGCGGCCGGCGAGAGCTGGGTCGGGCCGCTGCACGACAGCATCCAGCCCGGGGCGAAGCGCGGTGGCTGAGCTCGCGACCGGAACGGCGCCGCTTGGCGTGCGCTTGGAGCGCGACGGCGCGCTGCTGCGCCTGACGCTCGCGCGGCCGAAGGCCAATCTGATCGACGCCGGGATGATCGCCGCGCTGTCGTCGGCGCTGGCGGCGCACCGCGGCGCCAAGGGCCTGCGCGGCGTGCTGCTCGACCACGAGGGCCCGCACTTCAGCTTCGGCGCGAGCGTCGAGGAGCACCTGCCGGCGCGGGCGGCGCAGATGCTCGCCTCGCTGCACGCGCTCGTCGGCGCGATGCTCGAATTCCCCGCACCGATTCTCGCCGCGGTCCGCGGCCAGTGCTTGGGCGGCGGGCTCGAGGTGGCGCTCGCCGCGGGGCCGATCTTCGCGGCACCGGACGCAAAGTTCGGCCAGCCGGAGATGAAGCTCGGCGTATTCGCGCCCGCCGCATCGGTCCTGCTGCCCTGGCGGGTCAGCCAGCCGGCGGCGGAGGACCTGCTGCTGTCCGGGCGCTCGGTCGGGGCCGAGGAGGCGCGCAGCCTCGGACTGGTGCAGCACGTCGCCGACGACCCGGCCGCCGCCGCGCTGGCGTGGTTCGACGAGCACCTCGCCGGGAAGAGCGGCGCCTGCCTCGATTTCGCGCTGCGGGCCGCACGCGGCGCGCGCGCGCGCGAGGCGCGGGCTCGGCTCGCCGACGTCGAGCGGCTGTACCTCGACGGCCTGATGCAGACCCGCGACGCGAACGAGGGACTCGACGCATTCCTCGCCAAGCGTCCACCCCACTGGGAGCACCGCTAGATGAGCACGATTCCCCAAGCCGTCGCGATCGTGCAGCGCTGCGAGGCGCTGTTCGAGGACCTCGATTTCGGCGCCGTCAAGGCCTGGAAGGCGGCGGTGCCGGGCCGCAAGGCGATCGGCTACATGCCGGTCTACGTGCCGCGCGAGCTCGTCCACGCGGCCGGCATGCTCCCGGTAGGCATCCTCGGCGGCGGCGACGCGCTCGAGGTGATCCAGGGCGACGCCTACTACCAGAGCTACATCTGCCGCATCCCGCGCTCGACGATCGAGCTGGGCCTGACCGGCCGGCTCGACTGCCTCGACGGCATGCTGTTCCCGTCGATCTGCGACGTGATCCGCAACCTGTCGGGGATGTGGCAGATCCTGTTCAAGGACAAGTACGTCCGCTACTTCGACGTGCCGCAGAACTACGAGGACGCGATCGGCGGGCGGTTCTACGTGCAGGAGCTCGGCGTGCTGCGCGACGACCTCGGCCGCCTGCGCGGGGCGCCGATCACCGACGCCGAGCTCAACGCCTCGATCGCGGTCTACAACGACAACCGCGCCGCGGTGCGAGACCTCTACGCGTACCGCGCGCAGAAGCCCTGGCAGGCGCCGACTTCCGAGGTCTACCTGCTGCTGCGCGCCGGCATGGTGCTGCCGCCCGAGGAGCACACGCAGATGGTGCGCGACTACCTCGCCTGCATCGACGAGCTCCCGCGCACGAAGCGCGACAACGCGCGCGTGGTGATCAACGGCACGTTCTGCGAGCAGCCGCCGCTCGCGCTGATCAAGTCGATCGAGATGTCCGGCTGCTACGTCGTCGACGACGACTTCATGCTGGTGACGCGCTGGCTGCTGGACGACGTGCCCGCCGACGGCAACCCGTTGGAGGAGCTGTCGAAGGCGTTCCTGCACCGCTCGGCCTCGACCGCCGCGAAATACGACGCGACGCGCGAGGAGAAGGGACAGTTCCTGCTGAAGCAGGTGAAGACGCGCGGGGCGGAAGGCGTGGTGTTCGCCGCGCCGTCGTTCTGCGACCCGGCGCTGCTGGAGCGCCCGATGCTGCAGGACGTGCTCGCGAAGCACGGGGTTCCCTACACCGCGTTCAAGTACGCGGAGAACACCGGCCAGATGGCGCCGATCCGCGAGCAGGCCGGCACGTTCGCCGATTCGATCAAGCTGTGGAGTGCCGCATGAGGGAGGTCGTCCTCCCCGCGAAGGCGGGGACCCGGCGACTTTCGCTGCAAGACACTGGATTCCCGCCTGCGCGGGAATGACGGGAGCAACACGATGACCACCGCCGCGATGCCTGCCACGACCAAGAAGCCCCAGGACGTCCAGAAGGAGGACGCGATGTGGCTGCAGAAGGAGCTCATCAACCGGAACTACAGCGAGCTCGCCACGGCACACGAGAGGGGCCGCAAGGTCTCCGCCACCTTCGTGCCGGGCAACCTGAACGAGCTCCTGATGTGCTTCGACTTTGCGCGCAGCCTCCCCGAGACCAACGCGCTGCAGAACGGCATGCGCAAGAAGTCCGGCAAGTTCATCATGGACGCCGAGCGCGACGGCCAGTCCGAGGACGTCTGCACCTACGTCAAGGCGGACCTCGGCATGATGCTGGGCGGGGAAGTCGGCCCGACCGGCGAGGTGCTGCCGCGCCCGGACGTGCTGCTGCTGTCCTACACCGGCTGCTTCACGTTCATGAAGTGGTTCGAGCTGATCCGCCACAAGTACGGCTGCGAGACGGTGATGCTGCACGTGCCGTACCAGGGCGAGGGCAGGATCGCGCCCAACATGCGCGAGTACGTCGTCAAGCAGCTGAAGGAGAACGTGATCCCGACGCTGGAGCGCATCTCGGGGGTCAAGTTCGACATCGACCGGCTGCGGCAGTACATGAGGGAGTCGCAGAAGGCCGAGGAGGACCTCGTCGCCGTGCTGCACTCGGCGAAGCACCGCCCCTCGCCGATCGACGGCTACTTCGGCGCCGTCTACTACATCGGGCCGATCTTTACCGCGTTCCGCGGCACTCCCGAGGCGTCGGAGTACTACCGCGTGCTGCGCGGCGAAATCGAGCAGCGCATACGCGAGGGCAAGGGTCCGGTGACGCCGGACGGCGAGATGGGCGAGGAGAAGTACCGGCTGATCGTCGAGGGGCCGCCCAACTGGACCAGCTTCCGCGACTTCTGGAAGATGTTCTACGAGGAGGGCGCGGTGGTCGTGTCGTCGACGTACGCGAAGGTCGGTGGGCTGTACGACTTCGGCTTCCGCCACGACCCCGAGCATCCGCTCGAGTCGCTCGCCGACTACTGCCTCGGCTGCTACACGAACCTGAACCTGCCGTCGCGGATCGACATGATCTGCCGCTACATCGACGAGTACCAGGCGGACGGCCTCTTGATCAACTCGATCAAGAGCTGCAACAGCTTCTCCGCCGGGCAGCTCCTGATCCTGCGCGAGGTCGAGAAGCGCACCGGCAAGCCGGCGGCGTTCATCGAGACCGACCTCGTGGACCCGCGCTACTTCTCCGCGGCCAACGTCAAGAACCGGCTCGAGAGCTACTTCCAGATGATCAAGCAGAAGCGCACGTCGGGCACGGCGCACGGGATGCCGCGCACGATCCCGATCGCGGCCGCGAACTGACGGGGCGGAGGACACCATGCGTTGCTTCATCGGCATCGACCTCGGCTCGACGACGACCAAAGCGGTCGTCATCGACGAGCAGCAGAACGTGCTCGGCCGTGGCATCACCAACTCGCGCTCGAACTACGACACGGCCGCGGCGATCGCCAAGCAGGAGGCGCTGGTCAACGGCCGCTTCCACCTGTTCCGCGAGAAGCTCTCGACCACCGGGGCGCTGAACGGCGCGCTGGACGGGTTCCTCGCCCAGCTCGAGCGGGACTTCCGGCTCGAGCAGTATCTCGAGCAGCTCGTCGACCTCGAGGCGACGTGCCGCCGCAACCTGCAGAGCGCGAAGTTCGGCGACGCGACCGCTGGCGTGGAGGAGGCGCTGGTGGAGGTGTTCCGCCGCCTTGCCCTGGAAGCGCCCGCGCTGTTCGCGCCCGGCGCGAAGCGCAAGTCGGACTTCTTCCGCGACATCGCCGGCAGCCAGTACCTGGCGACCGGCGAGACGGTCGCGAGGGAGGCGGGCATCCGCTACGACTTCCTGCTCAACGTCTTCGATCGCTCGATCATCGAGGTCGAGAACCGCGTCTACGCCGACTCGATCCGCCGCCACCTGCTCGCCGCCCTCGAGCGCGCGTTCGTGGCGCTGCCCGAGACGGCGAGCCGGCGCGCGGCCGTCGAGGCGCCGATCAAGGGCATCCTCGACACCGACATGGTGGAGACCTACATCGTCGGCACCGGCTACGGCCGCGCCCGCCTGCCGTTCAGCAAGGAGCACATCCGCTCGGAGATCCTCTGCCACGGGCTCGGTGCCCACATGATGTACCCGGGAACGGCGACCGTGCTCGACATCGGTGGCCAGGACACGAAGGCGATCCAGGTCGACCCGCAGGGCATCGTCGAGAGCTTCCAGATGAACGACCGCTGCGCGGCGGGCTGCGGGCGCTACCTCGGCTACATCGCCGACGAGATGAACATGGGGCTGCACGAGCTCGGGCCCATGGCAATGAAGTCGACCAAGACCATCCGCATCAACTCGACCTGCACGGTGTTCGCCGGGGCCGAGCTGCGCGACCGCCTGGCACTCGGCGACAAGCGCGAGGACATCATGGCCGGCCTGCACCGGGCGATCATCCTGCGTGCGATGTCGATCCTCGCGCGCTCGGGCGGCATCCGCGACGAGTTCACGTTCACCGGCGGGGTCGCCAAGAACGAGGCGGCCGTCAAGGCGCTCCGCGAACTCGTCCGCGAGAACTACGGCGAGATGACGCTGAACATCAATCCCGACTCCATCTACACCGGGGCGCTCGGCGGGGCGACCTTCGCCTGGCGCGCGGTGATGGAGGAGGGCAAATCCGCGGAAGCGCGCGCGTGAGCGAAGGAACGGCCATGACGCACACGATCGGCATCGACGTCGGCTCCGGCGCGGTCAAGACCGCGTTGTTCTCGTTCGACGAGAGTGGTACGCCGCAGTGGCTGGCGAAGCGCTGCGAGCGCATCCGCCGCCGCGACCCGATGTCGCTGGCGGAGGAAGGCCGCGACGGCGTGCTCGCGGACGCCGGCCTATCGACCGGCGACATCGACTACGTGGCGACCACGGGGGAGGGCGAGAACGTCAAGTTCGCGACCGGCCACTTCTATTCGATGACCACGCACGCCCGCGGCGGCGTGTTCCTCGAGCCGGCGGCGCGCGCCGTCGTCGACATCGGCGCGCTCAACGGCCGCGCGATCTACGTCGACGAGCGCGGCAAGGTGCTGTCCTACAAGATGACCAGCCAGTGCGCATCCGGCAGCGGCCAGTTCCTCGAGAACATCGCGCGCTACCTGGGGGTGGCCGTCGAGGAGATCGGCCCGCTGTCGCAGACCTCGCAGGACCCGGAGAAGGTCTCGTCGATCTGCGCCGTGCTGGCCGAGACCGACGTGATCAACATGGTCTCGCGCGGCATCGCCACGCCCGACATCCTGAAGGGCATCCACCTGTCGATGGCGTCGCGGATCGTCAAGCTGCTCAAGGTCACCGGCATCAAGGAAGGGAAGGCCCTGCTGACCGGCGGCCTGGCGCTGGACACCGGGCTGCTCGCGGCGATCCGCGAGGAGATGGGCAACGAGAAGGTCAACGTGGACGCGGTGTCGCACCCGGACTCGATCTACGCCGGTGCGATCGGGGCGGCGCTGTGGGGCGAATTTCGCCACCGCAAGCTCGCCGCGCTGACCGAGCACGCCGTCGCCTGACCTTCACCCCACCGACCTGCGAGGAACGTCCCATGGCCCTGTTGATCAACGACGACTGCACCGCGTGCGACGCCTGCCAGCCGGTGTGCCCGAACGAGGCGATCGCCAAGGGCGACCCGATCTACGTGATCGACCCGCTGCGCTGCAGCGAGTGCGTCGGCGCCGAGGACGAGCCGCAGTGCCAGCTGGTCTGCCCGGCCGATTGCATCGTCCCGCATCCCGACTTCCGCGAGACGCCCGAGGAGCTGCAGGCGAAGTACGAGGCGCTACACCCCTGACAGGCCGTCGAAGGTGTGGTGACACGTTGCGCCGGGAACAGACACTGGGCTCCCGCTTTCGCGGGAGCGACGACGGTGGGTGTTCGTCGTCCCCGCGAACGCGGGGACCCAGCGACTCTCGCCCGCGGCCGCGGTGGCCGATGGATTGCCCCGACTCCCGTCCGCGACCCTCAACAGGTGACGCGCTCCGCGCAGCGCCGCTGGAGCGTCGCCCACGCCGCATCGACCTCGGCCTGCAGCGCCGCCACGCGGTCTTCCGGCAGGCCGCGGTAGCGGCCCTGCAGCGCGAGATAGTCCGCGACCGGCCGCGGCTTCGTCGCCACGTTGAGCGTCCAGCGCGTGCCGTCCTCGATCTCGTAGAGCGGGAACGCGCCGCACTCGACCGCGTAGCGCGCGGCGGTCAGGCCCGCGTCGTCGGGCAAGCCCCAGCCGTCGAGGCAGGGGATCAGCACCGACAGGAAGCGCGTGCCGCGCATCGACTTCGCCTTCTCGACCTTGCGCACGAGGTCGGGCAGGTGCGAGGCGCTGGCGGTGGCGACGTAGGGAATGCCGTGCACCGCCATGATCTCGACGAGGTTCTTCTTGCGCGTGGTCTTGCCCGCGGGCGTCGAGCCGGTGCGGGCGTAGTGCGGCGTCGACGAGGACTTCTGCGCGCCGGTGTTCATGTAGCCCTCGTTGTCGAGGCACACGTAGAGAAAGTCCTCGTTGCGCTCGGCGGCCGACGACAGGCACTGGAAGCCGATGTCGTAGGTGCCGCCGTCGCCGGCCAGCACCAGCACCTGCGTGTCCCGCTTGCCGAGCGCGTCGAGCGCGCGCCGCAGCCCCGAGGCCGCCGCGGCGCTCGACTCCAGCGTCGGCTGGTAGACGGGGATCTTCAGCGAGGACATCGGCTGCGGCCCGGCGATGATCGCCATGCACGACGGCGGGATGATCGCCATCGTGTCGGGTCCCATCGTCGCGAGGATGTGGCGCGCCGCCAGCGCGTCGATGCACCCCGGGCACGCGGCGTGTCCGGAGCACAGCATCGGTTCCTGCACGAGCTCGAAGCGTTCCATGGTCGTCACCTCACCCACTGCGATGCGGCCGTCGGCTCGGCATCGCGCGCGGCGCGCACGAACGCAACGATGCGCCCGGGCGGCACGTTGACCCCGCCGACGCCCGCGAGCAGCCCGTGTACCCGCAGCGCGCCGGGCACGCCGCACAGCGCCGCGCGCAGCTCCTGGTGCAGGATGCCGCCGACGCCCGGCGAGTGATTGCGGTCGAGCACGACCGCATCGCGCACGCCGTCGAGTGCGGCGCGCAGCGCGGCCGCGGGGAACGGCCGGAACAGCCGCAGCCGCACCAACCCCACCGGCTCGCCGGCGTCGCGCATCGCGTCCACGGCTTCGCGCGCCGTGCCGGCCATGCTGCCCATCGTGACGATCACCGCTCGCGCGCCGTCGCAGCGGTAGCGCTCGACCACACCCCAGCCGCGGCCGAAGCGCTGCTGCCACTCGCCGTCCGCCTGCGCGAGGAGGCGCGGCACGCGCTCCATCGCCTCCTGCAACGCCTGCCGGTGGCGGTAGAACATGTCCTGGGACACGACGTTGCCCCATGAGCTGCCGACCGCGGTGTCGAGCCGCTGCGCCGGCGCGAACGGCGGCAGGTATGCGTCGACGTCCTCCTGCGCGGGCACGTCGACCGGCTCCATCGCGTGCGAGACGTAGAAGGCGTCGAGGTTGATCATCACCGGCAGCAGCGCCTGCTCGGCGACGCGGAACGCCTGCGGCACGCTGTCGAGCGCCTCTTGCGCGCTTTCGACGTAGAGCTGCACCCAGCCGGTGTCGCGCTGCGCGAGGCTGTCGGTCTGGTCGGGCCAGAACGCCCACGGCGAGGCGACGGTGCGGTTCACGTTCGCCATCACGATCGGCGCGCGCGCGCCGCTCGCGTAGTGCAGGAGCTCGTGCATCAGCAGCAGGCCCTGCGAGGCCGTGGCCGTGAACACGCGCGTGCCGGCGAGCGAGGCCGGGATGCACGCCGACATCACCGAGTGCTCGGACTCGGGGGTGATGATCTCGGCGTCGAACTCGCCGGCCGCCTGGAACTCGGTCAGCTTCTCGAGCACCGGCGTCTGCGGGGTGATCGGATAGACCGGGCACACCTGCGGGCGCGCGAGCCGCGCGCCCCAGGCGATGGCCTCGTTGCCGGTGAGCAGTATTCTGCGGGAAGCACGTTGCATCGTGGGGGCGTCCATTCAGTGCACCTCGTCGACCATGTCCATCGAGCCGGTCGGGCACTCCTTCACGCACAACCCGCAGCCCTTGCAGTAGTCGCCGAGCACGTGGTAGCCGTTGGCATCGCGCCGCACCGCGAGGTCCGGGCAGACCACCACGCAGGTGTCGCAGGAGATGCAGGTGCCGCACGAGAAGCAGCGCGTCGTCTCGGCCAGCGCCGCGGCGACGTCGAGCGGCAGCTGCACTTCGTCGCCGGTCGCCACGCGCACGGCCGCGGCAAGCCGCGGCGAAGGCGCGCGGGCCTGCGGTGGGTACGCGTGGGTCGCGATGCCCCGCAGCGGCACGACGGCATCGTGGGCGATCGCCGCCGCCGGTCCCGGCCGCCAGTCGCGCGGCGCGGGCGGCTCGCCGCGGCGTGCCCGCAGCGCCAGGTCGATGGCGAAGGCCGCGCGCTTGCCCTGGCCGATCGCGTCGGTGACGAAGCGCGCCATGCTGGCCACGTCGCCGCCGGCCCAGATGCCCGGCACGCCGGTGGCCTGCGCCGCGTCCACGGCCAGCAGCGGGCCGTCGGCGGGGCAGTCCGGCGCCAGCGCCGCGAGGTCCGCGTCCTGTCCGATCGAGGTCACGATCGCGTCCGCCTGAAGCTCGAATTCGCTGCCCTCGATGCGAGTCACGCTGAATCGGCCGCGAGGCGTACCCGGCACGAAGCGCACGCGCGTGCAGGCGAGCTGCACGCCGTCGCCGTTCGCGCGCGCGGCGACGAGCATGCTGCCCTCGACCAGCGCGACGCCCTCCTCCAGCGCCTCCTCGACTTCCTCGGCCTGCGCCGGCAACTGCGCGCGGGTTTCCAGCGCGAGCAGCGTGACGGCGTGGCCTGCGCGCCGGGCGCTCCGCGCGACGTCGAGCGCGGCGCTGCCGCCGCCGACGACCACGAGACGGCGGCCCAGCGTGGGTGGCGCGCCGGCGTTGGCCGCAGCGAGCCACGCGGCGCCGTCCGCGACCCACGGCTCGCCGTAGTCGAGCGCGGGCAGGCGCTTCGTCGCCTGCGCGCCGGTGGCGATCAGCACGGCGTCGTGCGCGGCGCGCAGCGCCACCCACGCGTCCGGCGTGTCGGGCTTCTCCTCGAGGCGCACGTCGACGCCGAGCGCGACGATGCGGGCGATCTCGGCGTCGAGCACCTCGCGGGACAACCGATACGACGGAATGCCGTGGCGCATCAGCCCGCCCAGCGTGTCCTGAGCCTCGACGAGCGTCACGCGGTAACCGAGCCGGCGCAGCTGGTATGCGGCGGACAGGCCCGCCGGCCCGCCGCCGACGATGGCCACGCGCTCGTCGCGCTCGACCGCCGCCGCGGGCAGCGGCCAGCGCTGCGCGATCGCCTCGTCGCCGACGAAGCGCTCCAGGCGGCAGATGGACACGGTCTCGTCGTAGCCCGCGCGGTTGCACGCGCGCTCGCAGGGATGGTGGCAGACGCGGCCGGCGACCGCCGGGAACGGGTTGTGGCGCACCAGCGCTTCCCACGCGCCCCGGAAGTCGCGGTCGCGCGCGCGCCCGATCCACGTCGCGATGTCGCCGTTCACCGGGCACGCTTCGTGGCAGGGCGAGGGCGCCTGCAGGTGGCGCGGCAGCGCGGCACGCCACGAACCGGTGTGGATCGACTCGGTGGTGGCGGTGGTCCAGATCGGGGGGATGGGCGCGTTCACTGGGCTCCCTTCTGCGCTGACGCGCGCTGCAGCGGATTCGCCCTCGGGGAGGCGCTGCGGGCGGCGTCGTCATGCAGGGCTGCGGCCGCGCCGTCGTCCGCGGCGAGCGCCTGTGCCGCCGCGTAGCCGGCCGCGCAGGCGGCGAGGTTCTCGTCGGTGAGGCGCGGCGAGCGCTCGCGGATCGTGCGCTGCAGCGCAGCGAGCGGCGGCTGGCCCACCGCGCACGCGAACGCGCCGAGCAGCGCGGAGTTGACGATGCGGCCGAGTCCGGTGCGCCGGGCGATCGCGATCGCATCGACCGGAACGAAGCGGTAGCCCGGCAGCGCGCGGGCGAGGTCGTCGCGGCTGCGGCCGGAATTGACGACGATCAGCGTGCGTTCGTCGGCGGCGGCCAGCAGGCGTCCCTCGAGCAGCGTCGCGTCGAAGCACAGGATGGCATCGGCGCGCTCGATGTCGCAGCGCACGCGGACCGGGCGGTCGTCGACGCGGATGAACGACGACACCGGCGTGCCGCGCCGCGCGCCGCCGTAGGTGGCGAAGCTCTGCACGTGCGCTCCGGCGGCGAAGAACGTCGCCGCCAGCAGGTTGCCGGCGGTCTGAGCGCCCTGGCCACCGCGGCCCTGGATGACGATCTCCAACATCCGGCCCTCCTCGCGGCCATGTCCTGGAACGCATGGTGGACAGAGACGGGGCATGCGTCAAATCGATTGCAGGAATGTAGTGTATTCTTGTCATGCATGGGCAACTTCCGCCGCCTCGACCTCAACCTGCTGCGCGTGCTGGTCGCGATCCAGTCGACCGGCTCGGTCACGGCGGCAGGGCGCCAGCTGGCGCTGTCGCAGCCGGCGGTGAGTCACGCGCTGGCGCGCCTGCGCGAGTTCTTCGGCGACGCGCTGTTCGTGCGCTCGCCCTCGGGCCTGCACCCGACGCGGCTTGCCGGCCGCATCGTGCCGGCCATCACCGCCTATCTACGCGCGCTGGAAACGGCGCTCGCGCAAGCCGGCCGCTTCGACCCGTCGACCGACGCGGTGTTCTGGCGCCTGTCGATGTCGGACCTGGGCGAGATCCTGTTCCTGCCGCGGCTGGTTGCGGCGCTGCGCGACGAAGCACCGCACGCGCAGGTCGACAACGCCGGCGTGCCGCTGCACGCCGTCGCGGCGGCGCTCGTGGCGCGAGACGTCGACCTCGCCATCGGCATCCTCGCACCCGCGCAGCGCGATGTCGCCGGCGAGCTCCTGTTCCGCGAGCGCTACGTGGCGGTCACGGCGAGGGACTGGCGCCCGGCGGGAAAGGCGGCGCGGACGCTGACGCCGCGCCAGCTGGCTGCCGCCTCGCTCGCGGTCGCCTCGCCGACGGCGACGTATCACGAGAGCGTGCAGCGGATGCTGGACGAGCTCGGACTGACCGGCCGGACGGTGGTCAACGCCCGGCACTACGCCGCGCTGCCCGAGCTGGTCACGACCACGGACCTGCTCGCCATCGTGCCGCAGCTCTATGCGCGCGCGATGGCGCGGCACTGGCCGGTCAAGGTGTGGCAGCTGCCCGGCGAGCCGCTGGAGTACGACGTGCGCATGCTGTGGCACGTCACCGCCACGGAGGAACCGGCGCACGCGTGGCTGCGCGCTCTGGTGGTCAGGCTGTTCGCGCGCGCAGCACCGAGGTCGCCATCGTGAGCACGAACAGCGCGAGCACCAGCGCATTGCCGACGGCGGACACGCGCGCGAACGGTGTCGCGGCGGCCAGGTCGGCGGCCACGCGGGCCGCCAGCGAGGCGTGCAGCAGCACGAGGGGCACGTAGAAGAACGGGTGGTAGGGCAGGCGGGTGCGCAGCACGGCCGGCACGATGATCGGCGCATGGCCGAACACCATCGCAAACACGAAGCCCAGCGCGAGTGCGTGCAGCGCGGCGTCGCGTTGCGCGCCGCCGGGCGTGGCATCGCCGACCAGCAGCAGCACGCCGGCGACGGCGAGCCACGCGTAGCCCGACAGCAGGCACACGGCGACGTAGCGCGTGAGGCCGGTGGTGCGCACGGTGCGCCGCGCGACGTCCTGGCGCACCAGCCAGGCGGCGAGTGCGAGCAGCGCGGCACCGAGCAGGCGCACGCCGGACGGCGTGCCGCTCGCGGCGAGCGCGACGGCAAACGCGGCGAGGATCGCGGCAAACACGCGCTGCGCCGCCGGCGAGGGCGGCATCAGCCGCGACAGCTCGAGACGCTCGCCGGCGATGGTGAGCACGAGGAACGCGAGCCACCACCACGTGCTCGCGTGCGCGGCACCGGACAGCGCCCAGCCGACGTTGCCCACGAGCCACGACGCGACGCCGCAGAGCAGCGTGAAGGTGAACAGCGCCGGCTGGCGGCGGACGACGTCGGCGGTCGCGGCCAGCAGCACCAGGCTTGCCGCGACGAGCAGCCACGGCGCGTGCGGCCACCCGGCGAACGTCGTCAGCGTGGACAACCCGGCCAGCAGCGGGGCGGCATAGGCGACGCGGCGGCCCAGCGCGACCGCGCGCTCGAGCGAGATCACGACGCCGAAGAAGCCGCCGATCATCAGCGGGCCGTGCAGCGCGGCCTTGCCGGCGGCGGCGTCGGGGACGGTGACGCCGAAGCGGGCCAGCCCTGCGAGCACGCCGACGACGAGGCCGAGCGCGCCGAGCGCGAGCAGCGCAACGCGCCAACGCACGGCGACGACCGGGGCGGGCGCGCCGGTCACGACCAGCCGAAGTGGTCCTTCGCCACCCCCGTCATCATCGACGGATTCCAGATCGGGTCCCAGACCAGCCGCACGTCGATGGGCGTTCCGGGGGGCGCGACCGCTGCGATGGCGTCCCGGGCCTGCGCCACCAGCATGTCGGCGACCGGGCAGGCGGGGGTGGTCATCGTCATGTCGACCGCGATGCCCGCGGTACCCACCTCCACCCCGTACACGAGGCCGAGGTCGACGATGCTCATGCCGGCCTCGGGATCGATGACGGTGCCGAGCGCGTCTCGGACCACGGACTCGTCCGGCAGGGTGGCGCCGTTCATTCGGGTGACGTCTGCGCGAAGCCGCGACGCACGCTAGCCGCCGCGTACGAAGGCGAGGCGCTGCGAAGGGGCGAAGCCGCGCGCGTACAGGAAGCCCAGCAGCCCGAAGTCCTGCGGCGCGACGATCGTCTCGATGCGCTCGATGGTGAGCGCGCGCAGGTTGATGCCGAGCTGCGAGAACATGGCCGCGCCGACGCCGCGGTGGCCCCAGGCCGGGTCCACGGCGATGGTGTCGAGCACGGCCACCGGGTCGATGCGGCCGTAGTCGCCGAGGTCGGCGCGCGCCATCAGGAAGCCGACCACCTGCCCGTCGAGGCGCGCGGTCAGCGACACCCGGATCGCGGCGTCGTCCATCGCCTCGGCGAGCTTGTGCTCGATGTAGGCGCTGCGGTCGCGGCCGGTGACGCGGCGGTCGACGCGGACGATGTCGGCGAGGTCGGCGCGCGACATCGAGCGCACGTCGGCGCGGTCGCGCGCCAGCAGCGCGGCGGTGTTGTCGGCCTGCAGGCCGTAGTCGACCTCGCCGTGGGTATCCCCGGGCGCGTCCTGCGGATCCTCGCGCCGCTCGTCGTCGGCGTCGTCGCCGACGGCGCGATCGATGATCTGGCCGGCCGCGAGGCGGAAGCCCATCGCGTCGAACCACGCGAGCAGCGCGTGGTCGTTCCACGCCGCGGACGTGCGCAGCTCGCCGGCGCCGTGCCGCTGGCCCCAGGCGGCGAGCGCGTCGAGCAGCGCCCGCCCCACGCCGTGCTGCTGTCGTTCGGGGCGCACGCCGACCAGTTCGAGGCGCAGCGCCGGGGCGCTGCGGCCGAATTCGCCCTCCAGCACGCGGGCGAGCACGTAGCCCCCGAGCGCGTCGCCGTCCGTGGCGCAGAACTGCGCGTGCAACGCCGGTTCGCGCAGCGCGGCCGCGAGCCGGCGCTCGATGTAGGCGCGGCGCGAGCGGCGTCCCAGCGCCGCATCGATGGCGACGACCGCCTCGAGGTCGCCGGGGGCGAGCGGGCGGATCGCAACGGCGGCGGAGTGGGTCGCAGCGGGGGCGGTCATGGCGACTCCATCAGGACTCGGCATAGGTCAGCGCGATGTCGTGGTCGACTTCGTCGTCGAGCACGAGGTCGACTGCCGGGAGCAGTGCGGAGGTTTCCTTGTGGATGTGCGCCTCCAGGCGTTCGACGAACTCCAGCGCAACCGGCTTCAGCGCGGCGAACTGGGCGGCGTCGAGGCGTCCGGTGGATGCGGCGAGGAGCGGAGGCAGGAGGTCCGCCGCGGTCGCCCGGATCGACTTGTGCTCGTCAAGCAGCAGGTCCGCGAGGTCGCCTTCGCCGCCGGCGGCAAGCCGCGGGAACAGCTGCTCCTCCTCGAAGCGGAAGTGGCGGTCGACCTCGCCGGCCACGGCCCGAGCCACCTGCTTCGCGAGCAGCGCGAATCCCTCGTCCGGCGCGCTGCCGACGGCAACGTCCAGAACGCCGCGCTCGAACCGGCCGAGCAGCGCGAGGCTGTCGCGGTGCTCCTCGTCGAGCTTCCTCGATGTCGCGGTCCGGAAGTCCATCGGGCGTCTCCTGAATAACGGTATTGCGATACCGAATTAGACGCGCCTGCCGGCCGCCTGCCCTTGACGCGGATCAATCGCGGGCGGCGAGATCGGCAACCAGCCGCCGGGCCGTGACGGCGGCGACGGTGCGCCGCCAGTTGGAGGCCGTGAGGGTCGTGCGCATCGGCGACACCTGCTTCTGCACCAGCTTCGCCAGCGCGGCGAGGAGCGGCTCGTCGACGCTCGCCCCCGCGAAGGTACCGGTTCCCGCGAGCAGCAGCGGGCGCGAGTTGGTGCCGGTGATCGCGACGCGCAGGTCTGCGATCGAGTGGCCGTCGCGCACCAGTCGCGCGGCGACGCCGGCGAGCGGGAAGTCGATCGCGCCGCGTACACGGACCTTCCGGTAGGCGCTGCGCGCGCCCGGCGGCTGCGCGGGAACGTGCACGCGGGCCACCAGCTCGCCGTGCGCGAGGGCGAGGTGCGCGGCGCCGTCGTCGACGTAGAGCGCCTCGAGCGGCCGCCGACGCGTCCCGGCCAGTCCGGCCACCTCGACCTCGGCGGCGAGCGCGATCAGCGCGGGTGCCAGATCGCCGGCGAAGGCCGCGTGGCAGTGGTTGCCCTGCGGCGCGACGTGGCAGGTGTCGCCGCCGTGTTTCAGGCACCACGCGTTCGCGCGGCGCCACCAGGCGCTCTGGTTGTAGAACACGCAGCGCGTGTCGAGGCACAGGTTGCCGCCCACGGTCGCGACGGTGCGGTGCGCGGGGCCGGCGATGCTCTCGGCGGCCTCGCGCAGCGCCGGCAGTCGGTGCGCCAGCACCTCGTCGCGCGCGAGCCGGGCGAGCGAGACGCCGGCGCCGATCGACGTCGTGCCGTCCGCGGCGGTCTCGATGGAATCGAGTCCCGCGATCGCCGAGAGGTCGACCAGCACCGCCGGGGCGCCCAGGCCGTCGCGCAGGTTGGGCACGAGGTCGGTGCCGCCGGCGATCGCGCGCGAGCGCGGGTCGGCGGCGAGCATCGCCACGGCGTCCGCGAGCGAGGCGGGCCGGCGCAGTGCGAACGGCGACATGCGCTCCATCACGCCTCCTCGCTCGCGCGTGATGCCTTCGACGCGGCGAGCCGCGTGGCGCGCCGGCGCGCGACGACCGCGTCGAGCACTCGGTCGGGGCTCGCGGGCAGTGCCGTGAGCTCGATCCCGATCGCGTCGGCGATCGCGTTGGTGAGCGCCGGCAGGAAGCCGGACAGCGCGCCTTCGCCCGCCTCCTTGGCGCCGAACGGGCCGTTGGGATCGGGCGCCTCGACGATGAAGGTCTCGATCGGCGGCGACTCGACGATCGTCGGCACGCGATAGTCGAGCAGGTTCGCGCACGCGTGCAGGCCCTCGAGGTACTGCGTCTCCTCGCAGAGTGCCTGGCCCATGCCCATCCACACCGAGCCCTGCACCTGGCCCTCGACCGCGAGCGGGTTGATGGCGCGGCCGCAGTCGTGCGCGACCCACACGCGCTCGACGCGCACCATGCCGGTCTCCTCGTCGACCTCGACCTCGACCACCTGCGCGGCATACGAGAATCCGGCCGACGAGCCGACGGCCGCGCCCCTGAACTTCCCGCCCTGCGTTTCCGGCGGCGTCGACCACGCGCCCTTGACGTTGAGCGTACCGGATGGCTCGAGCGCCGCGTTGACGACGTCCTTCCAGCCGAGCTCGCGGTCGGTGCCGCGCACGCGGTAGCGCTCGCCGTCGGCGTCGACGTCCTCGACGGCGACGCCGAGCTTGCGTGCGGCCGCGGTGCAGAGCTCGAGCCTCAGCGCGTCGGCGGCGCGGATCGCCGCGTTGCCCACCATGAACGACACGCGCGAGCTGTAGCTGCCGTTGTCCTTCGGCGTGACCGCGCTGTCGTTGGCGACGACGCGGAAGCGCTCCATCGGCAGCGCGAGCACCTCGGCGGCAACCTGCGCGATCAGCGTCGAGCTGCCCTGGCCGATGTCGGCAGCGCCGGTGAGCACGGTAATCGCGCCGTCGAAGTCGAGCTTCAACTGCACGACGGCGTGCGGCTCGCCGGTCCAGTGCACGGGCTTCGCCGAGCCGCTGACGTAATGCGAGCACGCCATGCCGAGACCACGCCCTCGTGGCAGCTTGCCGCGCCGCTCGCGCCAGCCCGACGCGCGCTCGACGAGGTCGAGGCACTCGGCGAGGCCGCAGGAGTTGACCTGCAGGTCGTTGATCGTGCGCCAAGGCGGCACGATGAGGTTCGCGCGGCGCACCGCGAAGGGGTCGAGGCCGAGTTCGGCGGCCATGCGGTCGAGCATCGACTCGAACGCGTGGCGCGCGTCGACCGAGCCGTGGCCGCGCATCGCGCCGTTCGGCGGCGTGTTCGCGTAGACGCGGTAACCGCGGTATCGCGACGCGGGCACGCGGTAGAGCGCGTGCAGCAGCGCGCCGGCGTAGAGGATCGTGACCAGCCCGTACCCGGCGTAGGCGCCGCCGCGCTGCACCACCTCGGCGTCGAACGCCGTGATCGTGCCGTCGGCCTGCATGCCGATCTTCATGCGGATGTCGGTCTCGGGGCGCCCGCGGTGGGTGAGGAAGCTCTCCTCCCGGGACAGCTCGAGCTTCACCGTGCCGCCGGCCGCGCGCGCGAGCAGCGCGGCGACGATCTCGAAGTTGAGCGTCTCGGTGCGATGGCCGAAGCCGCCGCCGACGAAGGGCTTGACCACGCGGATCGCCGACTCGTCGAGCGCGAGGCAGCGCGCCAGCGCCAGATGCACGTAGTACGGCACCTGCGTCACCGAGTGCAGCGTCAGCCGGCCGCGCTCGGCGTCCCACTCGGCGAGCGCGGCGTTGGGCTCCATCATCGCGTGCGTCACTTCCGCGTAGTGGAAGCGCTGCTCGCGCACGAGGTCGGCCGCAGCGAACCCGGCATCCGGGTCGCCGAACACCTGCTCCACCTCGCGCTCGACGTTGCCTGGCTTGTTGGCGTGCAGCAGCACCGCGTCGGGGGCGCGCGACGACGCCGCGTCGAAGTACGCGGGCAGCGGTTCGAGGTCCAGCACGATCGCGTCGAGCGCGGCCCGCGCGGTCGCCGCGTCGACGGCCGCGACCGCCGCCACGGGCTCGCCGCGGTAGCGCACGCGCTCGCGCGCCAGCGGGAACTCGTTCTGGGCGATCGGAATGACGCCGTAGGCGATGTCGCAGTCCGCGCCGGTGACGACGGCGGCCACGCCCGGCATCGCGCGCGCCGCGGACAGGTCGATGCCGCGGATCCGGGCGTGCGCCGCGGGGCTCCTCAGGATCGCGCCGACCAGGGCGCCGGGCGCGGGCAGGTCCGCGGTGTAGCGCGCGCGCCCCGTGACTTTCTCGATGCCGTCGATCAGCGGCTGGCGCACCCCGACCGAATGGGCCCCCACGCTTGCCGCTGACGCGGCTGCGCTGCCCCCCGAGGGGGTGCAACGAGCGGCTTGGGACGGCCCGGCGCCGCTCGTGCCGACTTTCGCGTCGTCCGGTCTCATTCGTGCGCCTCCGCGGCAGCCTGCACCGACTCGATGATCTTGACGTAGCCGGTGCAACGGCACAGGTTGCCGGCCAGCGCCGCGCGGATCGCCGGCTCGTCGGGCGCGGGGTCGCGGCGCAGCAGCGACTCGGCAGCCATGATCATGCCCGGCGTGCAGAACCCGCACTGCGTGCCGAGCTTGTCGTGGAACGCGGCCTGCAGCGCCGCCATGCGCCCGTTCACCGCGAGCGCCTCGATCGTCTCCACGCGCTTGCCCTCGCAGCGCGCGGCCAGCGTCAGGCACGCGAGCACGGGCTCGCCGTCGACGAGCACCGTGCACGCGCCGCACTCGCCGCCGTCGCAGCCGCGCTTGGTGCCGGTCAGCGCCAGCTGCTCGCGCAGATGGTCGAGCAGCAGCGTCGCGTCGTCGACGGCGTCCTCGCGGCGGCGGCCGTTGACGGTCAGGGCGACAATCCGCTTGGGCATTCGGGGAGCCTCCGCTTCAGTGCAGTTTCGGGCGCAGGTCGCGCACCCGCACGGCCTTGCCGGTCGAGCGCTCGAACGTTCCGGGCGGCCGCACGACCACGTCGACGGTGAGCCCGAGCAGCGACTTCAGGTGGTGGATCGCACGGTGCTCGAGGTCGTCGTAGTGCTCGGGCGAAAAGCCGCCCTCCGCCTCGACCTCGACGGTCACGTGGTCGAGGGGGCCGCGCCGCTCGACCACGATCTGGTAGTGCGGGGCGAGCCCCGGCTGGCCGACGAGCGCGGACTCGATCTGAGACGGATACACGTTGACGCCGCGCACGATCAGCATGTCGTCGTTGCGGCCGGTGACGCGCAGGATGCGCACGTGCGTCCGGCCGCAGGCGCAGCGCGCGGTGGTGAGTCGCGTGATGTCGCGCGTGCGATAGCGCAGCATCGGCAGCGCCTCCTTGGTGAGGGTGGTCACGACCAGCTCGCCCGCCTCGCCTTCGGCAACACGCTCGCCGGTCCGCGGGTCGACCACCTCGAACAGGAAGTGGTCCTCCCAGCCGTGCAGTCCGGCGCGCTCGTCGCACTCGCAGGCTACACCCGGCCCCATCACCTCGGACAGGCCGTACAGGTCGTGCGAGACGACGCCGAGGCCGCGCTCGATCTCGGCGCGCATCGGCTCGCTCCACGGCTCGGCCCCGAACAGCCCGACCTCGAGGCTGCCGCGCGAGAGGTCGACCCCCATCTTCGCCGCGACCTCGACGATCTGCAGCGCGTACGAGGGCGTGACGCAGATCACCCGCGGGCGCAGGTCGACGATCAGCGTGACCTGGCGCTCGGTCGAGCCGCCCGACACCGGCACGACCACCGCCCCGAGCCGCTCCGCGCCGTAGTGCACGCCGAGGCCTCCGGTGAAGAGACCGTAACCGTGCGCGTTGTGCACGAGGTCGCCGCGGCGGGCGCCCGCGGCCGCCAGGCATCGCGCCATCAGCAGCGCCCACGTGTCGAGGTCCTGGTGCGTGTACGCGACCACGGTCGGCTTGCCCGTGGTGCCCGACGAGGCGTGCACGCGCGCGAGCGCGTGCGGCGGTCGCGCAAGGAGCCCGAACGGGTAGTGGTCGCGCAGGTCCGCCTTGGTCGTGAACGGCAGCCGCGCGACGTCGTCGAGCGTGCGGATGTCCTCCGGGGCGACGCCCGCGGCATCGAGCCGGGACCGGATCGGCGCGACGTGGTCGCGCAGGTTGCGCAGCGTGGCGCGCACGCGCTTCAGCTGCAGCGCCTGCAGCGCGTCGCGCGGCATCGACTCAATGCCCGCGTCGGGCGTCGGGGCGATCGCGTCGCGCGAGATGCGGGCGCCCATCACAAGTTCAGGGGGCGACGCCGCGCACCGGCATGTGGGGCAGCGCGAAGCCCTGGTTGTGCCCGGCGCGCAGCATCAGCGTCGCCTTGAACCACGCCCCGGCCGCGGCGGCGAGGAGGCCGGCGGCGGCCGCAAGCCACGGGGCGCCGGGAAGCACCGTGGCGGACGCGAGCAGCGCCAGCGGCACCAGCGTACCCGCCCACAGCAGCAGCCGTCCCGCGCGATCGAGCGCGGCGGCGGCATCCCGGTGCAGCGCCTGGCCGAGTTGCCGGCGATAGCTGCGGTACAGGACGATGCGCACGACCAGGAGCACGCCGAAGGCCGCCGCGAGCCACGCCGCGCGGGCACCGGTGAACGCCGCGACGACGTGCCACAGCCCGAAGCCCTCGGCGAGGCCGGTGGCCACGAACAGCAGCGGCACCGACGGGTTGCGCCAGGCGGGAATGCCCCGCGAGGCCTGCACCATGCGACCCTGGCAATAGACGAACGCCAGCGCGAGCGCCGCGGCGATGGTCGCGAAAGCTGCATAGCCCGCGGCCGCCGCCAGCGCGCAGGCGACCAGCAGCGGTGCCACCAGCGCCTCGCGCGACATCCACGAGGTGCGGGGGTTGATCACGACGTTGGCCGCGCGCAGCGGCCGGCCGAGCTCGGCGAACACCGACGCGAGGCCGAGGGCGATCAGCGCGACACCGACCGCCATCGGCGCGGCGAGCGCCGGGCCGGAGGCGCCGGCAAGCGCCGCGGCGACGATCAGGCCGCTGCCCATGCCGCCGCACACGAAGTTCGCGGCGGCGCGGGCGTCCCAGTGGCGCTGCTGCCAGGGATTCGGTCCGTAGGGGGCGGCAGCGCGGCTCACTGGATCCCCTCCGCGCTGACGCGCTTCGGGGCGGATTCGCCCTCGGGGCGGCCCATCGGGTGTCTCATCGGGAGTTCCTCACGGTGCAGGGCAGGGGACGCACCGTGCGCGCGCTACGCACGGTCCCACAGATAGTAGAAACCCGGTCCGGTGCCGAGCTCCTCGTGCATCCGGAAGTGGCGATTCTCGCGCAGCAGCGTCGACACGTTGCTCTGCGGGTCGTCGAGGTCGCCGAACGCGAGCGCCTGCGAGATGCACGCGTTGACGCACGCGGGCGTGGCCTCGGGATCGACGCCGGGCGTCTGGCCCGCGGCGACTCCCGCGTCGATGCGGTCGACGCAGAACGTGCACTTCGTCGCCACCGCGAGCGTGGCGTCGTCCTGCCGCTTCGTCTCGGAGGCCATCGGCGTGGCGTACGCGAACGACGCGCGGAGCGTCTTGTAGCGCGCCTGGTACGGGCAGGCGACCGAGCAGTAGGCGCAGCCGATGCAGAGGTCGTAGTCGATGGTGACGATGCCGTCGGCGCGCTGCTTGGTGGCGGTGGTCGGGCAGACGTCCATGCACGGCGGATCCTCGCAGTGCTGGCAGCCCACGGGAACGAACGCGCGCTTGACCTCGGGGTACTCGCCGACTTCCATGTCCAGTACCCGCCGCCACTGCACGCCCGGCGGCGTCGCGTTGGCGTGGCGGCACGACGCGGTGCAGGTCTGGCAGCCGACGCAGCGCCGCAGGTCGGCGATCATCGCCCAGCGCGTCATGCGACCTCCCTGGACGCGTTCGGCAAGGAAGCATCAAGCGTCGGTCGCGTGCGCAATCGCGCGGCGACGCGACCTCCGGTCCTTGGCCTGCGGCCCGCCGCGCTCATGCGTCTACTCCATGGGCGGCCCGCTTGACGCTGACGCGCACGATGTCGGCCGACGAGCCGGTGGCGTCGGTGAGGTCGAGCGACATCGTCGCCAGGGAGTTCATGCTGGGCATGCCGAAGTCCTTCGCCGTCGGCATCGCCCAGTGGTCGAACTGGCTCAGCAGCAGCAGCGTGTCCGGGCGGATGCCCTGGCGCAGCACGGCGCGCCCACGCACGCTGTGCGCCGGCGTCGCGATCGTGATCATGTCGCCGTCGACGATGCCGAGCTTCGCGGCAGCGCCGGTGTTGATGATCACGCCGCGATGTCCGGCGACGTTGTCGGCAACCTCCTTCATCAGCTGGATGCCCATGTTGGCGCCCCACGCGTACTGCATGCTGCGCGCGGTGAGCAGCCAGAACGGATAGGCGTCCGGCTGCCCGCCGGCCTTGACCAGCGCCGCGTTCCACGGGGCGGCGAAGTCCTTCCACACCGGCAGTGCCTGGTACTCGGTCAACTGCTTGTCCCACCAGTGCATGTCGTGCTCGTGCAGGCGCCGGCCCAGCTCGGTGCCGACCCGCCACAGCCGCTCCTGGTAGGGCAGCTCGAAGCGCAGTCCCTTGCGCACGAGCGTCGGGTACAGGTACCAGTGCGGTCTGCGGGAACGGCTTCGTCGCGAGCCCGTGCTTCTTCCACCATTCGAGCCCGTGCACGTCCTTGCCGTCGGAGAGCTCCGCACTCGCCGCGCGGCACACCGCGTCCCAGATCGCGTCGGGCGCGTGCGGCTGCCCGGGCTCCAGCGCGAAGTCCCAGTGCGGCCCCTTCAGGGGAACGCCCGCCGCCCCCTTGTTGATCGACGCGTTGTACTTGTCGAGGAGCCCGGTGCGCGTCGCGAGCTCGGTCGCGATCGCGGTGAAGTCCCGCGCTTCGCCGCGCGTGGCGACCGCGGGCTGCCGCAGCGCGAAGCCCTGGCAGTGCCAGAACTGCTCGACGAACTTGGAACCGCCGATCCGGATCAGCTGCAGGCTCTCGAGGTCGGTCGCCTCGGGGAGCAGGACGTCGGCGTGGTGGTTGGTCTCGTCCCGGGTGTAGGCGAACGCGACCGTGAACGGGAAGCGCGCCATCGTCGCCCCGAGCTTGTCGGTGTCCCAGAACGAGATCGCTGGATTGGTCCGGTAGACGAACCAGACGTCGGGCAGCGTCACGCGCGGCAGGCCCTTCGGCGTCTCGTCGAGGAACATCCACGAGAAGTGCGTCGGCCCGAGTGCCTGGCTCCAGGGACCGTTCGCCGCGAGCGGGACCATCGTGCGATAGGCGTTGCGGATGTTCGGATTTGGCGACCACCGCGCCTTGTCGGTCGGGTTGAGCGGATAGTCCATGAACCCGTCGGGGCCGGCCGTGACGGTGTCGATGCGCGCCGGCGCCTGGCGGTTGAGCCGTACCGTCGTGCCGAGCGTGCCACCCGGCACTTCGAGTCCGCCCACTACCGCCGCAAGCATCGTGCGGGCCCAGACGCACTCGAAGCCACCCCAGCCGTTGTTGACGGTCTTGCCGAGGCTCACCGACACCGGCCGGTACGGCAGGCGCTCGCCCTCGATGTCGATGGTCTCGCCGACGCGCGCGTGGTCGATGTATTCGAGCGCGATCCGGCGCATCGTCGTCGCCGGCACGTCGCAGATGCCCTGCGCCCACTCGGGCGAGTAGGGCCGCATGTGCGCGACGAGCTTCGCAAATGCGCTCTCGCCGGCAAGGATCCCGTCGGCGAGCACTTCGTCGTCGGCACCGATCTCGATCGCATCGACCTCGTGGCGGCCGTCGAGCGCTTCGTCCATCGCGGGCGTGTCGAACGGCATCGCGGCACCGCGCGACGCGTCCCACACCAGCGGCTTCCTGGTCGCGCGGTCGCGCAGGTAGTAGCCGTGCGGGCCGACGAGGTAGGGCGAGGCCGTGTGGTGCGCGAGGAACGGCACGTCGAGGCGCGCGCGCGGGACCTCGTGCAGCAGCACGTGCAGCAGCGCATAGAGGAACGCGGCATCGGTCTTGGGCCGGATCGGCACCCACTCCGCGGAGCACGCACCGGTCACCGACAGGTGCGGCTCGACCTGCACGCGCTTCATGCCGCGCACGCGCGCGTTGGCGTGGCGCCACACGCCGACGACGCCGCCGGAGGCCTCGACGTTCGCGCCGCAGGAGATCAGGTAGTCGCAGTGCGGCGTGTCCGGCGAGACGGTGAACGCCCGGTGCCAGAACTCGCCGTACAGGTGCTCCGAGTGGTAGCACTTGACGCCCTGGCCCGAGCCGAAGCCCATGTCGACAGGGCCCCACGCGGCGAGGAACGCGGGGAACGTCCCCATGTACGACTGCGGCGTGCCGGCGCCGCCGAAGCTGACCGCGACGCGCGGGTAGCCGGAGGCGTCGGTGAGGCCGTCGGCGCGCACCTGGTTCAGCTTCGCGGCCACGAGGTCGAGCGCCTCGTCCCACGAGATCGGCACGAAACCCGGGTCCTCGCCACGCCCCTTGTTCGGGTTGGTGCGCTTCATCGGCGTCAGCACCCGGTGCGGGTTGTAGGTCTTCTGCACGAGACCATAGGCCTTCACGCACACCTTGCCGCCCCCGGGGTGCACGTCGGCCGCGCAGAAGTTGGGTTCGACCTCCGTGGCGACACCGTCCTCGACCTTGACGGTGAGGAGATCGGGCCCCGCGACGCACTGGTAGCAGTACGTCGGGACGCGAGTGGTCGTGCCGGTCACGGCTTGACGAGCCCGGCCTTCGCCGCCTTGGCCGCGAGGCGCGCCTCGGTCGCCTTGACGTCGACGACGAAACGGTGGTGGCGGCCCCGGCAGATCGTGTCCACGCCGTCGTGACCTTCCACTTCGAGCGCGACTGCGCGGCCCTTGACCTCGGCGACCGTCACCTTGAGCGTCACCTGCTGGCCGAGCAGCGTGGCCGCGAGGTGATCGACCTCGACCCGGGTGCCGACCGAGTCCTCGCCCGGATCGAGGTGCGCGAGCAGGAGGTCGCGCGCGGTCATCTCGATGTCGCGCACGAGCATGGGCGTCGCGTAGACGCGCGCGGCCTCGCCCATGAAGTCGATCGTACGCGGACGGTCGACGGCGATCGTGGCGGTCGCGGTGACGCCGGCGGTGAGGGTGGGCTTCATCGGTGCATGCCTCGTGGTCACGTGGACGAACGGCGGAGGCGCGCTGCAGGACCGGCACTCTCCCCGCGGTCCTGCGCACTCCTCCTCGCGCGGTATGGGCCCCGCGGCGTGTCGCCGGAAGCCCGTTTCCCGCCTCGGGCGCCGCGGGCGCCTGGGCTGCTCTGCCCCCTCGCGGAGAGCGGCGGCCGACGCCTTCGACTTGAGCGATCACCCGATTCGGGCTAATCTGGCATTCAAATGCGGATTTTCATTTGATGTACATCATTCTTTCCCCGAACGGATGAGCGCGGCGGCCGCAACGAGGGCGCGCGCGGCGCTGTCCGGCGGGCGTCGGCGCGGGTTGCCGGGCGCGGAAACGGGTGCCGTCGTAATCCGCCCGGCGCGGCGCGGCGACCTCGAGGCGGTGATCGCGATCGACGCACGCGTCACCGGGCTGGGGAAGCGCGACTACTGGCAGTCGCTGTACCGGCGCTACGGCACGAAGCGCGATGCGGGCCGGCAGTTCCTCGTCGCGATCGCCGGCGGCGAGGTCGTCGGCTTCGTGATCGGCGAGGTGCGCGACTGGGAATTCGGCTCGCCGCCGTGCGGCTGGGTGTTCGGCATCGACGTCGATCCGCGGGCGCGTCAGGCGGGCGTCGGAACGCGCCTGCTGCAGGCGATCTGCAACGGCTTCCGCGGCGCGGGCGTCGACAGGGTGCGCACGATGCTCGCGCGCGACAACCACCTCGTGCTCTCGTTCTTCCGCAGCCAGGGCATGATGGCCGGCCCGTTCATCCCGCTCGAAATGGAGCTCTCGCCATGAGGTGCGGACGCGCGGCGTGCGCGGCCGCCTGCGCATGAGGCTGCAGATGAACACGCGTCTCGCGCTGTACAGCGTGCTCGAGTTCGCGTCGGATCCGACACGCCACATCGCCGCCGGCGAGATCGCGCAGCGCTACGGCGTGTCCTCGCACCACCTCGCCAAGGTGCTCTCCGAACTTGCGCGCGCCGGCGTCGTCGAGTCCGTGCGCGGCGTCGGCGGCGGCTACCGCTTCGCGGCCAACGCGCGGCGGCTCACGCTGATGGACGTGATCCGGATGTTCGAGGACTTCGGCACGGGCGATGCCGCCCGGCGCGAGGACGGCGACGACACGCCGGTCGGGACGGCGCTCGCCGCCGTGCTCGCCGAGATCGACGAAATTGCCAAGGCGACGTTCTCGACGATCACGCTCGCGACGATGCTGCGCCTGATCGAACGGCAGCGTGTCGAGGCGGGCCGCGGCACCGAGCGGCGGTCGAGTGCCGGCGCACTGCCGCCCGCGCGCCTGGCGCGCCGCCGACCATGAGGGCCCGCGACGTCATCCGTGCCGAGCACCGCTCGCTCGCCGCCGTGATCCACGGTCTTCGCCACCACGTCCGGGACATCCGCGAGCACGGCGCCCGGCCCGACTTCGGCCTCCTCGAGGCGATGCTGCGCTACATCGACGCGTTCCCGGAGCGCCTGCACCACCCGAAGGAAGACCGGTACCTGTTCCGGCGCCTGCGCGAGCGCGACCCGGGAAGTGCAGGCATCCTCGACGAGCTCGAGGCCGAACACGCGACGGGCGCGCTCGCGATCCGCGAGCTCGAGGCGGCACTCGCGCGCTACCGCAGCGAGGGCGTGGCGGGGCTCCCCGCCTTTGCCGCATCGGTCGACGCGTACGCGGCGTTCCACTGGGAACACATGCGCAAGGAGGAGGTGGAAGTGATGCCGGCGGCCGAGCGTCACCTGCTGCCCGAGGACTGGGCGGAGATCGACGCGGCGTTCGGCAGCCACGGCGACCCGCTGTTCGGCGCCGACGCCGAGACCGAGTTCGGCACCCTGTTCCGCAAGATCGTCGACCTCGCGCCGCCGCCCATCGGCGTCGGCTCGGCCGCGTCAGGAAAGTAGGGTCAGACTCGACTTTTTCGCAACAGCGTCCGGCGAGACGACCCGGCAAGCGAAAAAGTCGAGTCTGACCCTACTTTCCTAGCCGCGGGCCAGTGCGGCCAACGCGGCGGGGTCGCGCAGCGTGATCCGCTCGCGGCCCAGCTCGACGAATCCGCGGTCCTCGAACGAGCGCAGGAGGCGCGTCACGATCTCGCGCACGCTGCCCAAGTCGTCGGCGAGCGCCTGGTGCGTGGCCTGCACCGTCGTCTTCCCGCCGCTGCCGCGCTCGACGAGCAGCGCGGCCAGCCGCTGGTCGAGCTTCTGGTAGGCGATCGCCTCGACGAGCTGCATCAGCGTCGCCATGCGCTCGCCGAATTCGCTGAACACGAACGCGCGGAATGCCTCGTCCTCGGCGACGAGCGACCGGAACTCCGCCGGCGGGACGATCAGGAGCTCGACCTCGCTTTCGGCGAACCCGCTCGCCGGATAGGCGGTTTCACCGAGCAGGCAGCTGCCGGAGACGAGGCACGACTCGCCCGGCTTGACCCGGTAGAGCTGGAGCTCGCGCCCGTTGGGGTACTGCTGGACGACGCGCACCGCGCCGCCCAGCACCAGCGGGAAGCCGGTGCAGGGCGTGCGCTCGTTGAACATGACCGTGCCCGCCGGGACGCGCCGGTGCAGGCTCTTTGCGGCGAGGCGTTCGACGGTCGCCGGCGGCGCCTTGGCGAGCGCGGGGAACGCGGCGGTGATGCGCGCGGCGAGCGGCGACGGGCTTGCTGCTTGCGTATCCATGGCGGCGACGGACCGAGGCGATTCTACAATGCTCGCACGCCGCCACCGGGGCGCCTGCCCTGACGGTGCCGCGGCGATCGCCTCGATGGACGTCGCCGACCTTCCGCTGCCCTTCGCGTGGACGCTCGCGGGCTGGATCGTCGCGGCGCCACTGCTCGCGTGGGCGGTGGTGCGCGGCGATTGGTCCCGTTTCCGCGAAAGCGGCCCCGCGAATGCTTTCCTGGGCGCGGTGTTCGCGCTGGCCGTGCTCTGGTCGGTGCGCGGCAGCGTCGGCGGCGACTTCGCGTTCCACCTGCTCGGCAGCGCCGGACTCGTGCTCGCCGCGGGCCTGCCGCGGGCGCTCTTCGGCGGCGCGCTGGTGGTCGCTGCAACGACGCTGATCCGCGATGCGCCGCTCGCCAATGCCGCGCTGGTCTGGCTGACGCTGGTCGCGTTGCCCGTCGTGGTGGCGCGGGTCTTCCTCGCGACGATGGAACGCGTGTTCCCGCCCAATTTCTTCGTCTACGTGTTCGCCGGCTGCTTCCTCGGTGCGGTGCTGGCATTCGCGGCCGGCGCACTGGCCGGTGTCGCCATCTCGGTTTTCGGCGCGGGCACGCCGCCCGAGCTGGCGTTCGGCGAGCGCGCCCCGTTCCTGATCTACCTCGCGTTCGGCGAGGGCACGCTGACCGGGATGATCCTCACCCTGCTCGTCGTCTACCGGCCGGAGTGGGTTGCGACCTTCGACGACGGCCGCTACCTGACGGGTCGGTAGCGCTTGCCGCATTGCCGCATGCGCCGCGACGCATGCCTGTGATCTGCGTCACAGAGTGTTCGGCCGTTCATCCCCACAATCCGTTGCATCGTCAACGACGGAGGCTGTCATGCAAGCGAATGTGGGAGGGATGGACCGTGGGGTGCGCATCGTGGCCGGCATCGGGCTGATCCTGTTTGCGCTGCTGTCGAGCCATCCGCTGCACAACTGGGGCTGGATCGGCGTCGTACCGCTCGCCACCGGCCTGATCGGCTGGTGCCCGGCCTACCTGCCGTTCGGCATCAAGACCTGCAAGACGCGGTGATGCGGCGCCTGTCGGTGCGCGGCGGCGCGATGGCCGCCGCGTTCCTTTCGCTGCTGACCGTTGTTGGCGCGGCCACGGCAGCCGCCACCGCGTCGATCGAGGTCGCCGTGCGCGAGCTGCCGCAGGCTTTCTCCGCGGAAGCCACGGTCGAGGCGGTGAAGCAGGCGACCGTCGGTGCGCAGGCGACCGGCCGCGTCATCGAACTCGCGGTGAAGGCCGGCGACACGGTGCGCGCCGGGCAGCTCATCGCGCGCATCGACGCGCGCGAGGCCGACCAGGCCGTGGCGGCAAGCCTGTCGCAGGTCGCGGAAGCCGAGGCCAATCTCGCGAACGCCAAGCGCGTCTACGAGCGCAATCGCGAACTCGTCCTGCAGAAGTTCGTCAGCCAGGCAGCGGTCGACCAGGCCGAGGCCTCGTACAAGGCCGCGCAGGCGCAGGTCGCGGCGCTCAAGGCAGCGGCCGGCCAGGCGTCGACACAGCGCTCGTTCGCGACCGTCGTGGCGCCGTTCGCCGGGGTCGTCGGCGCGACCCACGTCGAGGCCGGCGACCTTGCCACGGCAGGGTTGCCGCTGGCGACGGTGTTCGTTCCCGGCGACCTGCGCGTGACCGCGACCTTGCCGCAAGCCGCGCTCGCCCGGTGGAAGCGCGACATGCCGGTGCTCGTGGAGCTGCCGGTGCTCGGCCGCTCCGTCAGCGCGGTGCAGGCGACCGTGGTGCCGATCGCCGACGCGCGCACGCACACCGTGCGGGTACGGCTCGATCTGCCCGCGGTCGACGGACTCCTGCCCGGGCAGTACGCCCGCGCGCGCTTCCCGATCGGGCTGGTGCGCGCACTGGCGGTGCCATCGTCGGCGCTGCTGCGTCGCGGCGAGGTGACGGCGGTCTACGTGCTCGGCAAGGACGGCCGCGCGCTGCTGCGCCAAGTGCGCACCGGCGACGCGCTGGTCGATCCGAAGGAAGGCAGCGTGGTGGAGATCCTGTCCGGCCTCAACGCGGGCGAGCGCATCGCCGCCAATCCGGTCGCCGCCGGCCTCGCGGCCGCTCAATAGGACCGCCTCGTCATGGGCATCTCGGGCCGCATCGCCGGCTTCTTCCTGCATTCGCGCCTGACCCCGCTGGTCGCGCTGATCGCGCTGATGCTCGGCCTGTTCGCGGTCGTGGTCACGCCCCGCGAGGAGGAGCCGCAGATCGACGTGACGATGGCCAACGTCTTCGTGCCGTTTCCCGGCGCGTCCGCGGCCGACGTCGAGCAGCTGGTGGCCATTCCGGCCGAGCAGGTGCTCTCGCAGATCCAGGGTCTCGAGCACGTCTGGTCGGTGTCGCGTCCCGGGCAGGCGATGATCACCGTGCAGTTCAAGGTCGGCATCTCGCGCAACGACGCGGTGGTGCGCCTGCACGACACGATCCTCTCGCACCGCGACTGGCTGCCGCGCGAGCTGAACGTCGGCGAGCCGCTGGTGCGGCCGAAGGGCATCGACGACGTGCCGATCGTCGCGCTCACGCTGTGGACCACCGATCCGGCGCGCAGCGCCTACGATCTCGAGCGCGTGGCGTTCGCGGTCGAGGCCGAGATCAAGCGAGTGCCGGGTACGCGCGAGGTAACCACGATCGGCGGTCCGGGCCGCGTGATGCAGGTGATCCTCGACAACGAGCGCCTCGCGGCGCACGGCGTCGCCGCCTCGGACCTGCGTCGGGCGCTGCTCGCCTCCAACACGGGACTTCCGGCCGGCCGCGTGATCCGCGACAACCAGTCGCTGCTGGTCGAGACCGGCGGCTTCTTCGAGTCCGCCGCGGACGTCCGCGCGCTGGTGGTCGGGGT
Organism: uncultured beta proteobacterium; assembly: GCA_963765065.1. GTDB lineage: Bacteria > Pseudomonadota > Gammaproteobacteria > Burkholderiales > Casimicrobiaceae > VBCG01. The sequence goes on from CAVXVH010000017.1 coordinate 222,733, forward strand.
GCACGGCGGCCGCGCGGTGTACCTCGCCGACGTCGCGCGCGTCGTCGACGGGCCGCCGCCTCCCGAGCGCTATGTATGGCACGGCATCGGCCCCGCGGGAGCCGATGCGCAGGCGAGCCGGGCCGCCGGCGCGATGTCGCCCGCGGTGACCCTGCAGGTCACCAAGAAGGCCGGCGAGAACGCGGTCGACGTCGCGCGCCGCGTCGAGAAGCGCGTCGCCGAGCTCGGCAACACCGTGATCCCCGACGGCATCGAGGTGAGCGTCACCCGCGACTACGGACGCACGGCCGACGACAAGGCGAAGCTCCTGATCACCAAGCTGCTGTTCGCGACGCTGTCGGTGGTCGCGCTGGTGTTCGTCGCGCTGGGTCGCCGCGAGGCGGTGATCGTCGGCGCGGCGGTGATCCTGACGCTCGCCGCGACGCTGTTCGCGTCGTGGGCGTGGGGCTTCACGCTGAACCGCGTCTCGCTGTTCGCGCTGATCTTCTCGATCGGCATCCTGGTCGACGATGCGATCGTCGTCGTCGAGAACATCCACCGCCACCGGGCACTCGATCCCGCGGCGCCGCTCGTCGAACTGATCCCGAAGGCCGTCGACGAGGTCGGCGGTCCGACGATTCTCGCCACGTTCACGGTGATCGCGGCGCTGCTGCCGATGGCGTTCGTCACCGGCCTCATGGGCCCGTACATGAGCCCGATCCCGATCAACGCCAGCATGGGCATGGTGATCTCGCTCGCCATCGCCTTCGTGGTCACGCCATGGCTCGCGCTGAAGCTCATGCCGGCGCACTTCCACAGTCACGGTCCGTCGCGGCTGGACACCTGGCTTGCCGGGACGTTCACCCGCCTGCTGTCGCCGTTCGTCGCCGAGCGTGGCGGCCGGCGCCGCCGCGTGCTCCTCGGCGTGGCGACCGTGGTGGCGATCCTCGCCTCCGTGGCGCTCGCGGTCGTGCAGCTGGTGGTGCTGAAGATGCTGCCGTTCGACAACAAGAGCGAGTTCCAGGTGATCGTCGACATGCCCGCGGGCGCTCCGGTCGAGCGCACCGCGGCGGTGCTGGCCGAGCTCTCGGCCCACGTCGCCACCGTGCCCGAGGTCGCCGACTTCCAGGCCTACGCGGGCACGGCGTCGCCGATCAACTTCAACGGCCTCGTCCGCCAGTACGAGCTGCGCCAGCAGCCGGAGCAGGGGGACATCCAGGTCAATCTCGCCGACCGCACCCGGCGCGACCGCAAGAGCCACGACATCGCGCTGGAGCTGCGGCCCGCGCTGGAGGCGATCGGTGCGCGGCACGGCGCGAAGGTGAAGCTGGTCGAGGTGCCGCCCGGGCCGCCGGTGATGAGCCCGATCGTCGCCGAAATCTACGGGCCGGACGAAGCCGGGCGCCACGCGCTCGCGAAGGGCGTGCGCGGCGCGCTCGGTGCCACGCCGCACGTCGTCGGCCTCGACGACACGATCGACGACGTCGCGCCGCGGGCGCTCGTCAGGGTAGACCAGGCGAAGGCCGCCGCCGCCGGCGTCGCCACGGCCGACATCGTCGCGGCGCTGCGCATTGCGCTGACGGGCGAGGACGTGACGAGCGTCCACGACGGGCAGGCCAAGTACGGCGTGCCGGTGCGTCTCGTGCTTCCGCCGGAGGCGGCGGGCCACTTCGAGCGCGTGCTGGCGACCACGGTGCGGTCGCAGTCGGGCGAAAACGTGCCGCTGTCGGAGCTCACCGACGTCAGGCAGGCGGTGCGCGAGCAGGTGCGCTACCGCAAGGACCTGCTGCCGGTCTCGTACGTGTTCGCCGACGTCGCCGGCGGCAGCGACAGCCCGCTCTACGGCATGTTCCAGTCGCGCGGGGCGGTCGCCGCCCTCGACGTGCCGAACGGCGGGCGCCTCGCCGAGCACTGGATCGCGCAGCCGTCGGACACGTACCGCTCGTATGCGCTGAAGTGGGACGGCGAGTGGCAGGTGACCTACGAGACCTTCCGCGACATGGGCATCGCGTACGCGGTCGGGCTGGTGCTCATCTACCTGCTCGTCGTCGCGCAGTTCGGCTCGTACGTGACGCCGCTCGTCATCATGGCGCCGATCCCGCTCACGATCATCGGCGTGATGCCGGGGCACGCGATCCTCGGCCAGCCGTTCACCGCGACGTCGATGATCGGCATGATCGCGCTCGCGGGCATCATCGTGCGCAACTCGATCCTGCTGGTCGACTTCGTCAACCTGCAGCTTGAGCGCGGCGTGCCGCTCGCGCAGGCGATCATCGACGCCGCGGCGGCACGCGCCAAGCCGATCGCCCTGACGGGGCTCGCGGCGATGGCCGGCGCGCTGTTCATCCTCGACGACCCGATCTTCAACGGGCTCGCCATCGCCCTCGTGTTCGGCATCGCCGTGTCGACGCTGCTCACGCTGGTCGTGATCCCGGTGCTCTACTACGCGGTCAATCGCGGCCGGGCGGCGACGTCCGCTGCGGCTTCCCCCACCCCCACGGAGTCCACACCATGACCATCGAAAGCTGGGTCCGCGCGTTCGCGGGTTCGTTCGTGCTGATCTCGCTCGCCCTCGGCGCGCCGGGCAGCCCGCTGTTCCACAGCACCTACTGGCTGTGGTTCACCGCCTTCGTCGGCGCGAACCTGCTGCAGAGCAGCTTCACCGGCTTCTGCCCGCTGGTGACGATCCTGAAGAAGCTGGGCGTGCGTCCGAGCGCGGCCTGACCAGGGGCGGACCCCGGCGCGCGCGTCAGCGGCCGGCTTCGCGCACCGCGGCGAGCGCGCGCCGCCCGAGCCAGGTGCCTTCCAGCATCGCGATCAGGCCGGCCAGCCCCTCGTGACGCGAGCGGAGCGCGTCGATCTCCGTCTGGCGCCGGGCGAGCTCGCGCTCGAGTGCCGTGATGCGGTCGGCTTGCGCCATCGCATTGCGCGCGATCCGGTCGCGTTCGGCCACGAGCGCGGCTTCGGCTTCGGCGCGACGTGCAAGCTGCTCGCGCAGCGCCGTCGCGGCTGCATCGACGGCCTGGGCCCGTGCGGCGAGGGCGCCGCGGTCATGATCGACGATGCGCAGGTCGGCATGCGCCGACTCGAGCTCGGACCGGAGCCGCTCGAGCTCCCGCTGCGTCGTGTCGAGGTCGCCGCGAAGCGCGTCGCGCACGGTCTCGAGCGCCTCCAGCGCGGCGGCGGCGTCCTCGAGCTCCCGCGTTCGGGCGGCGTGGTGCTCCTGCCAGTCGTGCTCCGCCGCGCGCACTGCTGCGATCTCGTGCAGCAGGGCCTCGAGCTGCGCTTCGGCATCCGCGGCGCGGTGTGCCACGGACTCGCGGCCGTGCCGCTCGTGCTCGAGGGCGTCGGTGAGACGTGCGATCGTCACGCGCTCGTCGGCGAGCTCGCGGTGCGCGGCGACCAGCTCGTCGGCGAGCGCCTGCTCGCGGACCGGGGCCTCGGCGAGCGCCACGGCGATGCGGGCGACGTCGCCCTGGAGTCCGGCGAGCGACGCATCGAGCCTGCCCTGGCTGCCGGTGCGGGACAGCGCTTCGATCTGCGCCCCCAGTGCCGCCGCTTCCCGCGCGCGCGCCTCGGCGAGGGAACGTGCGTTCGCGAGCTCCGCCGCAAGCAGTTCCGCGCGCGCGCAGGCCTCCTGTGCCGAGACGGCCAGCGCTTCGGCGTTGGCGCGGTCGTTCCCGAGCTCGCGTGCGAGCCACGGCGGGATCGCCTGCAGCAGCGACGTGTAGGCGGCCTGCGCGAGCGCCTCCACGGTGCGGCGCGCGTCGTTGCCGGGCGCGAGTTCGACGAGCTTGCGGTAGCCGTCCTCGAGCGCGACGTCGATTCCCGACGACAGCGCGCCCGCGCCCGTGGCGCGCGTCTCTTCGCAGCGCTTGAAGTCCGGGCGGATCGCCGTCAGCGCCGCCTCGCGCTCCGCGCGTTCCATCCGCAGCGGAAACCGCGCGTCCGAGAGCACGTGCGCAAGCACGCCCGCCGGGGCGTCGAGCAGCCGGTCGTAGGCGACCAGCGCGCGCGACAGGCCGCGCGAACCCGCCTCCGCCTCGACGAGGTAGTGGAGCCACAGCGCGAGCGACTTCTCCGGTGCCACCGGATCCCGCCGCGACAGGGAGGCGGCGACCTCGACCGGTCGGCGGACCATCAGCACGGCAGTCACGTCGAAGTCGGCCGCAGCCAGCCGCTCGCGCCAGAACGGCGCCGTGAGCGCGAGCCGCGCATCGTGCAGCACGACGTGCGTTGCATCGCCGAACTGGGTGGCGATCAGCGCGTCGGCGTCGGCCGTGAGGGCGCGTACCGCCGGCCGCTCGAGCCAGCGGTCGGGCGGCGACACCAGCGCGTCCCAGCGCAGGCCGAGCAGCGCGAGGAGGCGGTCGTTGAGCGCCACCAGCGGCGCACACTGCCAGCTGTCGTCCGGCTCGCCCGGTGGCGATACGACGAATTCCCGGCCGGCCACGGCGCCGGCGCGGACCAGCGCGCCGGCCAGCGCGGTGGCCCCGCTGCGGGGGCAGGCCAGGAGGAGAAGGGCGTGGCGGCGCATGGTTGGGGGGCTGGTGCGGGCGGGGAATCATCGCGCGCGCACAAATATGAGCGTATGCGCACATGAGCGTACCTTGACGCTCGTCAGCCCGATCCGGCTTCACATAGGCGAAGCTTGTGCCAGCCGGACTGCGTCCCGGCCGGCGGCAGGCACCGCCCCGCGTCCCGAGGAAGCCAGGTGCCTGGCTGGTGCGGCGGAACGAGACGCAGCGGGCGAAGAGTGACGCGAAGCGTCAGCGCAGCGACCGAAATGGGTCGGCAGCAGCGACGCAACCAAGGAACCCGAACATGGCCACATCGATTGCCGACCTTCGTCTCGGACACCCGGTCGAGCGCCCGGCACAGCCGTACTGGAACCCGTACCTCGCCGGCTTCGCCCTCGGGCTCGTCCTGCTTGGAGGTTACCTGCTGCTGGGTCGCGGACTCGGGGCGACCGGGGCGTTCTCGGCGCTCGCCGCCTGGGTCGCAAGCATCATTTCCCCAGAAAGCGCCGCCGCGAATCCGGTGCACGCACGCTACCTCGATCACGGGCCGCCGCTGCTCGACTACGTGCCCATCCTCGTGCTGGGGACGCTGATCGGCGGCGGCGTGTCGGCGTGGCTCGCCGGCCGCATGCGGCTCGGCGTCGAGAGCGGGCCCGGCGTGGGACGGGGTGCGCGCCTGGCGCTGGCCTTCGCCGGGGGCATGCTGGCCGCAATCGGCGCGAAGATCGCACTGGGCTGCACGAGCGGCCAGGCGCTGTCGGGGGCTGCGGTGCTGAACGCCGGCAGCCTCGTATTCATGGGGGCCGTGTTCGCGTCCGGCTACCTCGTCGCGTACCTGTTCCGCAAGGAGTGGCTCTGATGCTCCCGCTCGCTTCCTCGGTCGAACTCGCGACCGGCACGTTCCTCCTGCTCACGCTCGTGGGTGGCGTCGCCTTCGGCGTCGTGCTCGAGCGCGCCGGCTTCGGCAGCGGCTGCAGGCTGACCGCGGTCTTCTACGGCTACGACATGTCGGTGGTGAAGGTGATGTTCACCGCGATCGTCACCGCGATGGTGGGACTGTGGCTGCTCGCGTCGATCGGCGTGATCGACATGCAGGAGATCTACATCGTGCCGACCAACTACGCCGCGCAGCTGGTCGGCGGACTGGTGTTCGGCGCCGGCTTCGTCATCGGCGGGTACTGCCCCGGCACGGCGGTGGTGGCCTGCGCGGCGGGCCGGACCGACGCCTGGGTCTTCGCGCTCGGGCTCCTTGCCGGCATCGCCGTCTACGCACGGTTCATGACCGGCGTCGAGCAGTGGATCCGCGCGAACGCGGTCGACGACGTGACGCTGCCCTCGCTCACCGGCATCGCGGCCGGCTGGTGGGTGGCGTTGTTCGTCGTCGTGCTCGCGCTGGCGGCGTGGGGCATGGGCATTGCCGAGCGGGCGTTCGCCCGGCTGAAGCCCGTGCGCTGACGGCGCGAACGCACGACCCTACATGCGCGCTCCGCACGCGGGCCGGGTCCGGCCGCGCGGGACGCGCCGAATCGAAGGGAGTAAAGGGATGAGAACGACACACTGGGCCGGCCTGTTGGCGGCGGGTCTCCTCGTGACGCCGATCGCGCAGGCGACGGACGGCTATTTTTCGCACGGTTACGGGGTGCGGGCGAGCGGCATGGGCGGGGTGGGGGTGGCGGTGGCGCTGGAGCCGTTTTCCGGTGCGATCAATCCGGCGACGGCGGGGTTCCTGGGCAACGTGTGGCAGGTGGGGCTGACCTATTTCAGCCCGGACCGCACGTCCGAGCGCGTCGGCTCGGGTCCGGCGGGTCTCGACGGCTCGGTGCGCAGCGACAGCCGGGGCTTCGCGATTCCGGAGTTCGGCGTGAACTGGGTGGTGAACCCGACGGTGGCGGTGGGCCTGACGGTGTACGGCAACGGCGGCATGAACACCGACTATCCGGGCGGGCAGATTGCGCCGATGAGCGCGTGCGCGCAGTTCAATCCGCCGCAGGCGGGGGTCGATCCCGACTACAACCTGCTGTGCGGCAACGGCCAGCTCGGGGTCAACCTGACGCAGCTGATGATCGCGCCGTACGTGGCGTGGAAGTTCCATCCGGACCATGCGGTGGGCATCGCGCCGACGATCGCGTATCAGCGCTTCAAGGCGTACGGGCTGCAGGCGTTCGACAACCCGTTCCTGTCGACGGCGCCGGGGAGCGTGACCAACAACGGCTACGACGACTCGTGGGGGTTTGGTGCGCGCATCGGCTACATGGGCAACTTCGGTCCGGTGTCGGTGGGAGCGGCCTACGCGACGAAGACCAGCATGGGCGAGTTCGACGACTACCGCGGGCTGTTCGCCGAGGCCGGGGACTTCGACATTCCGTCGAATTTCACGGTGGGCGCGGCGTGGCGGGCGCTGCCGGGGCTGCTGCTGGCGCTCGAGTACCAGAAGGTCTATTACTCGGACGCGCGGTCGGTCAACAATCCGAGCGTGCTGATGGGCTACTGCGCGCAGGGCGACCGTGATGCGTGCCTGGGCGGCAGCAACGGGGCGGGGTTCGGCTGGCAGGACATCGACGTGTGGAAGTTCGGGGTGCAGTACCAGATCGACCCGCGGTGGACGGTGCGGGCGGGGTACAACCGTTCCGAGAACCCGATCCGGCCGGAGGACGTGACGTTCAACATCCTGGCGCCCGGGGTGATGGAGGACCACTACACGGCCGGCGTGACCTACTCGATGGGCAGGGACGGCGACATCTCGGCGTTCTACATGTACGCGCCGGAGGTGAGCGTGAGCGGGACGAGCCTGCTGGTCGGGTTCGGTGCGCCGCCGACCACGGCCGAGACGATCCGCATGAAGGAGTGGTCGCTCGGCGTCGCCTACTCGCGGCCGTTCTGACCTTCGCTGCCAGCGCGGGCGCGGCGGGCGATCGGGCCTGCCGCGCCCGTGTGCTTCTCGGGTGCCCGCGCAGGGTCGCGGGGCGGGATAATGCCCGCTTCGTCCACCAACGTCCGCGAAGAGGCCGAACATGACCGACATCCTGAACCTACTCGGCAGCGAGGCCGACGACCTGCTCGGCCACGCCTGCAAGGGCATTCCGAAGGCGTCGCTGCACCTGCCCGGTCCGGACTTCGTCGACCGCGTCGTCGCGCCGAGCGACCGCTCGCCTGCGGTGATGCGCAGCCTGCAGCAGATCTTCGGCCACGGCCGCCTCGCCGGCAGCGGCTACGTCTCGATCCTCCCGGTCGACCAGGGCATCGAGCACAGCGCCGGCGCGTCGTTCGCGAAGAATCCGGCGTACTTCGACCCCGAGAACATCGTCAAGCTCGCGATCGAGGGCGGCTGCAATGCGGTGGCCTCGACGCTCGGCGTGCTCGGCGCGTGCTCGCGCCGCTACGCGCACAGGATCCCGTTCCTGCTCAAGTTCAACCACAACGAGTTCCTGACCTACCCGAACAAGTTCGACCAGATCTGCTTCGCGAGCGTCCGCCAGGCGCAGGACATGGGTGCGGTCGCGGTGGGCGCGACGGTCTACTTCGGCTCGCCCGAGTCGAGCCGCCAGATCGTCGAGGTGAGCCAGGCTTTCGCGGCGGCGCACGAGCTCGGCATGGCGACGGTGCTCTGGTGCTACCTGCGCAACCCCGCGTTCAAGAAGGACCGGGACTATCACGTCGCGGCCGACCTGACCGGCCAGGCCAACCACCTCGGCGTGACGATTCAAGCGGACATCATCAAGCAGAAGCTGCCCGAGAACAACGGCGGCTACCTCGCGCTCAACACCAAGGAGAATCCCTACGGCAAGACGGACAAGCTCATGTACTCGAGCCTCGCATCAGACCACCCGATCGACCTCACGCGCTACCAGGTCGCGAACTGCTACATGGGCCGCGCCGGGCTCATCAACTCGGGCGGCGCATCGGGCGAGAACGACCTGCACGATGCGGTGCGCACTGCGGTGATCAACAAGCGCGCGGGCGGCATGGGCCTGATCTCCGGCCGCAAGGCGTTCCAGAAGCCGATGCAAGACGGCGTCGCGCTGCTCAACGCGATCCAGGACGTCTACCTGTCGAAGGACGTGACGGTCGCATGACGCCGCGACCGCGGCGCGGGGTGGGCCCGGCTGGATTCGAACCAGCGACCAAGGGATTATGAGTCCCCTGCTCTAACCGCTGAGCTACGGGCCCGCGTGTCGCGACGGCGCGCAGGGCGGCGGGGACGTCGCGTCGACGGGGTAGAATTGTACGTTGGTTGTCCCGCGGCACGTCGCGCATTCCCATGCCCTCGCTCTCGCTGCATCACTACCTTCGGCCACTGGTGATGCCGACCACCGTGGCGCTCGTCGGTGCGTCGGAGCGGCCCGGCTCGGTCGGCCGCATCGTGCTCGAGAACATCCTCGGCGGCGAGTTCCGCGGCGAGTTCTTCCCGGTCAATCCCAATCACCGCAAGGTGCTGGGGCGCAAGTCGTACGAGAGCCTTGCGGCCATCGGCAAGCACGTCGACCTCGCGGTGATCGTCACGCCGGCGAGCATCCTGCGGTCCGTGCTCGAGAGCGGCGCCAAGGTGAAGCTGCGCGCCGCGATCGTCGTCACCGAGCCCCCGGCCGGCGATCCGGCGCAACAGCGACGCTGGACGCGCGAGATCGGGCAGGTCGCGGCGAAGCACGGTATCCGGGTGGTCGGCCCGGGTGCGTTCGGGCTGGTGCGCACCGACATCGGGCTCAACGCGTCGATCACCGATGTCCCCGTCGTCCCCGGCCGCCTCGCGCTCGTCGCGCAGTCCGGCGCGGTGTGCACGGCGATGCTCGACTTCGCCGCACCGATGGGCATCGGCTTCTCGAACGTGATCTCGCTCGGCGCCGGCGTCGACATCAACTTCGGCGAGATGCTCGACTGCCTGCTGGTCGACCCGTCCACCGACGGCATCCTGCTCTACGTGGAGTCGGTGCGCGACGCCCGGCGCTTCATCTCGGCGTTGCGCGCCGCCGCGCGCACCAAGCCCGTGATCGTACTGAAGGCCGGCCGCTCGCACGACGCGCCCGACGACGTCGCGCAGGGCTTCGCGCCGGACGCCGTCTTCGACGCGGCCGTGCGCCGCGCCGGCACGGTCCGCGTGCGTACCTACACGCAGCTCTTCGCGGCGGCGCGCATCCTGTCGATGGGCAAGATCCCGCGCGGCGACCGCCTCGCGATCGTCGCCAACGGCCGCGGTCCCGCGCTCCTCGCGGCCGACAGCGCGGTCGAGCGCGGCGTGCGGCTCGCCGAGTTCGGGCCGGCGACGCTGCGCGCGCTGGACACGGTGCTGCCCGAGGAGAGTCTGCGCGGCAATCCCGTCGACGTGCGCGGCGAGGCGCCGCCGGAGCGCTTCGCCGCGGCGGTCGCCGCGACGCTCGCCGATCCCGGCGTCGACGCCGTGCTGGCGCTGCACGTGCCGCGGCCGTCGATCGGCGCCACCGACGCCGCACGCGCCGTCGCGGCGGTGACGCGCGGCCAGGGCAAGCCGGTGATGGCCGCGTGGCTCGGCGCGATCGACCGTCACGAGGCGCGCGAAGCGCTGGAGGCGGGCGGCATCGCGAACTTCTTCACGCCCGAGAATGCGGTCGAAGCGTTCTCTTTTCTCGCGTCGTACCGGCGGCACCAGGAGTGGCTGCTCGAGGTGCCGCCGCCCCAGCCCGAGGCTGAAGTCCCGGACCACGCGGCGGCCGAGGCCGTGCGAACGGAGGCCGAGCACGACGGCCGCACCGAGCTCACCGAGGCGCAGGCCGTACGGCTGCTCGCGGCGTTCGGCCTGGCCGCGCTGCCGGCGACGACCGTCCGCGAGCTCCCCGAAGCGAAGCTCGTCGCGCGACGCATGGGCTATCCCGTGTCGCTCGAGATCGACGCGACCACGCTGCCGCCGCGTTCGACGCTTGCCGCGCGACGCGAGCACCTGCGCGACGGCCGCGCGCTCGCGCGCGCGTTCAATGACCTGCAGGAGCTCGCGCGGCAGCGCTACCGCCGCGACTGGAGCATCGGGGTCGTCGTCCGCAAGGAGCCCGGCATCGACACGCGACGCGAGCTCTCGCTCGGCGTGCACACCGATCCCACGTTCGGCCCCGTGATCGCCTTCGGCCCCAGCCGTCGCGGCCCGATGCCCGGGGGCGAGCGCATGCTGATGCTGCCGCCGATCAATCGCCGGCTCGCCGGCGACCTGATCGACAGCGTGCACCGCAAGGGTCACGCGGACGGCGCCGTCGCCGGTGAGGCGCGCGAATCGATGATGCGGCTGCTGCTGCACCTGTCGACGCTCGTCTGCGCGCTGCCGTGGGTGACCGAGATCGAGCTCGATCCCGTGCTGCCGTCGACCGACCGCGCGCTGGTCGCCGGCGTGCGTGTGGTCGTCGATCACCGTCGGGCAAAGGTGCCCGGCTACGGGCACATGGCGATCCACCCGTATCCGACGGAGCTGGTGGACGACGTCCTGCTGCGCGACGGCACCAAGCTGCACGTGCGTCCGATCCGGCCCGAGGACGCCGAGCTGGAGCGCCGCTTCGTCAACGGCCTGTCGGAGGAGTCGCGGTTCTTCCGCTTCTTCTACCGCATGCACGAACTCTCGCCGGGGATGCTCGCCCGGTTCACCCAGGTCGACTACGACCGCGAGATGGCGCTGGTGGGCGTCGTCGACGACCCTGCCGCCCCCGAAGGCGTCTCGTTCGTCGGCGTGGCACGCTTCATCCAGAACCCGGACAACGAGAGTGCCGAGTACGCGATCGTCGTCGGCGACGATTGGCAGGGCCGGGGCATCGCGCGGGCGATGATGGAGCGGCTGATCGCGTTCGCGAAAAAGAAGGGCCTGCTGCGGCTCGAAGGCGCGGTGCTCAAGGCCAATGCCAACATGGTCAAGTTCGTCACCGGCCTCGGCTTCGAAGTCCACGACGACCCGTCCGACCCCGACCAGCACATGACCGTCCTCAAGCTCGCCTGACGGCGCCGGTCGCGGGCCGCGAACGCCAACCCGGCGGGCCGTTGCGCGCCCCTGCGACGATCCGATGCCGCCGGTTCGCCGCGCGCTTTCCGCGCGTTTTCCTATACACCCTCCCGGCTCTTCAATAGAATCCGGGGCAACCGGGCGAGTGGCACCAGACCCGGCTCGATTCCGCCGCGATCCCCAAGGAGGATAGTCATGCGTCTGCCGCTGTTCGCCCCGAGTCTCGTCCTGACCGCGCTCCTCGCGGTGCTGCCGGCCGCTCCCGCGGTCGCGCAGGAAACGCTGAAGATGAACATCTCGATCGCCCAGAACTCGCACTACGGCGTCGCGGTCGACGCCTTCGCGCGGGAAGTCGAGAAGCGCACCAACGGCCGCTACAAGGTGCAGAACTTCTACTCGGGCGCCCTCGGCGCCGAGCGCGAGTCGATCGAGGCGATCCAGCTCGGCACGCTCGACCTGACGATGACGTCGACCGGTCCGGTGCCGAACTTCGTGCCCGAGGTGGCGATCCTCGACATCCCCTTCCTGTTCCGCGACTACGCGCACGCCCGCAGCACGCTCGACGGCCCGATCGGGCAGGAGATGCTCGGCAAGTTCACCGCGAAGAACATCCAGGCGCTCGCCTGGGGCGAGAACGGCTTTCGCCACATGACCAACAACCGGCGGTCGGTGGCGGGGCCCGACGACCTCAAGGGCCTCAAGATGCGCACGATGGAGAATCCGGTGCACATGCAGGCCTACAAGCAGTTCGGCATCATCCCGACGCCGATGGCCTTCACCGAGGTCTTCACCGCGCTGCAGCAGGGCACGGTCGACGGCCAGGAGAACCCGCTGTCGGTGATCTCGGCCGCCAAGTTCGTCCAGGTGCAGAAGCACATCACGCTGACCGGCCACGTCTATTCGCCGGCGCTGATCCTGATGAACAAGGCCAAGTGGGAGAAGCTGTCGGCGGCCGACAAGCAGGCGTTCGCCGAGGCCGCGAAGGAGGCCGTCAAGGCCAACCGCGCGCGCATCGACGAGGACGAGCGTCGCGTCGTCGGCGAGCTCAAGGCCGGCGGCATGACGGTGGTCGAGAACGTGGACAAGGCCAAGTTCCAGGCGGCGCTGCAGCCGACGTTCGTCGAGTTCGGCAAGAAGTTCGGGCAACAGAACATCGACCGCATCCGCAACTACAAGTGACGCGGCCACTCCGGGCGGGCGCGCGACCGTGCGCCCGCCGCACGGCCGCGCCGCCCCGCTGACGATGCGCGGGGCCTTCCTCGCGTTCGAGCGCCACACGACGGCCGTGGCGCTCTTCGTCGCCTGCGCGATGCTGGTCGCGGCCGCCTGCCTCGGCCTCTACCAGATCCTGGCCCGGTTCGTGTTCGAGCAGCCCGCCGAGTGGTCCGAGGTGCTGGTGCGCTTCACGCTGATCTGGATGGTGTTCATGGGCGCACCGGTCGCCTTCCGGCAGGGGGCGATGGTGTGCGTGGACGTTGCGCACCGGCTGGCAGGCCCCTTGGGCAAGCGGCTGCTCGACGTCCTCGCGGCAATCTGCGCACTGGTGGTGATCGCGGTGATGCTCTGGTTCGGCAGCACGTACGCCTACAGTGGCCGCTTCCAGACGATCAGCGGGCTCGAGTCGTTCTCGATGACGTGGGCGTACCTCGCGATACCCGTCGGCGCCGTGTTCTCGGCGATCGCGGTGATCGCCTGCCTGCTCGACCCGCGCCGCCAAGAGCTCGAGACGACGCAGTAGGACACCGCGATGCCCGGCACGATGCTCCTGACGATGCTGGTCGCGTTCGCCCTGTCGATCTCGGTCGCCGTGGCCATCGGCATCGCGAGCCTGATCGGCGCGTACCAGGCGAACCTCAACTTCCTCGCCGTGGTCAAGGAGATGTTCTCGGCGATCAACAAGTTCCCGCTCGCCGCGATCCCGTTCTTCATCCTCGCCGGCAACCTGATGGAGTCGGGCGGCATCTCGGCGCGCCTGGTCGAGTTCGCGAAGTCGGTCGTCGGCGGCGTCCAGGGCGGGCTCGCGGCGACGTGCGTACTGACCTGCATGATCTTCGCGGCCGTGTCCGGGTCGAGCGTGGCGACGACGTTCGCGATTGGCGCGATCCTGATCCCGGCGCTGATCAAGCACGGCTATCCGCGGCCCTACGCCGCCGCGCTGCAGGCGACCTCCGCAGAGCTCGGCGTGGTCATCCCGCCGTCGATCCCCATGATCCTCTACGGCGTGGCGGCGGAGGTGTCGATCGGCGAGCTGTTCATCGCGGGCTTCGGACCGGGCCTGCTGATCGGCGGCGCGCTGATGGTGTTCGTCATCGTCTACGCGCGACTGAAAGGCTACGGCAAGGGCGACCGCGAGGGCCGGTTGCCGTTCCTCGTCGCCACGCGCAAGGCGGGGCTCGCGCTGCTGATGCCGGTGATCATCCTCGGCGGCATCTACGGCGGCGTGTTCACGCCGACGGAGGCATCGGTGGCGGCCGTCTTCTACGCGCTCTTCGTCGGCGTCGGCGTCTACCGGGAGACCCGGATCTCCGACCTGCCGCGCGTGCTGAAGAAGAGCGTGGTGTCGTCGGCCGTCATCCTGTTCATCATCGCCAACGCGGGACTGTTCAGCTACCTGATCACGCGCGCCGGCGTGCCGGCGAAGATCGGAGCGTTCCTGGTCGATTGGCTGCAGTCGCCGGCGCTGTTCCTGCTCGGCGTCAACGCCGCGCTGTTCGTGATCGGCATGTTCATCGAGACTTCGGCGTCGATCATCGTGCTGGCGCCGATCCTCGCGCCCGTCGCCCTGCACTTCGGCATCGATCCGGTGCACTTCGGCATCATCATGGTCGTCAACCTCGCCTTGGGCATGATCACGCCCCCGTTCGGCGTCAACCTGTTCGCGGCGTGCACCGTGGCGCGGATCTCGCTCGACCAGATCGTCACGCGCCTCGTGCCCTTCGTGCTGGTGGTGGTCGCCTGCCTGCTCGTGATCACCTACGTCCCCGTGATCTCGATCGGGCTGCGCGACTTCGTCTACGCGAAGTAGCAGGCGGAACGCCGAGGGAGGCTCGATGTCGAAGTCCAAGGAAGTGACGGTCGTCGCGCGGCTGCGTGCCGCGCCGGGCAAGGGCGACGCGCTGGCGGCGCTGCTGACCGAACAGGTCGGCGTGGTCCGCAGTGCGGAACCGGGCTGCCTCGCGTACCGCCTGCACCGCTCGACGCGGGACCCGGATCTCTTCGTGTTCTACGAAACCTACGCCGACGCCGCGGCTTTCGACCTGCACCGGGACGCGCCCTACGTCCTCACCTACCGCGAGCGTCGCCAGCGCGAAGGGCTTGCCGCGGGCCCCGTCGAGATCGAGATCCTGCAGGCGCTCACCGACTGAGTACGCGAACCCTGCCTTGCGAGGCGAGCGAGCGCAGCACGCCCCGGGTTGCCTCACGCAGGTCGGGAATGACTTTGCCGAGGAGGGCGATCCGATCGAACTCCTCCGGATGCTCGGCGAGGACCCTGCGGAGCGCGTTGCCGAATGCGACCCGGATCTCGGTGCCGACGTTGAACTTGCAGATGTTCGAGGTCATCGACAGATCGCGTCGCGTCTGAGCCGCGATGCCCGAGCCGCCGTGGATCACGAGGGGAACGTTCGTCACGGCCTCGATCGCGCGCAAGCGGGCCGCGTCGACCCCGCCGTCGCTGCTGCGCTGCAGGTGGACGTTGCCGATGGAAATCGCCATCGCCGTGACGCCGGTTTCCTCGGCGAACCGTCGCGCCTCCTCCGGGTCAGTCCCGCGCGAGCGGTCGCCCTCCGCGTAGCCGACGAAGCCGATCTCGCCCTCCACCGAGACGCCCGACGCGGCGGCGCGCTTCACGATGTCGGCGGTGCGGGCAATGTTGTCCGACAGCGGCAGCCGCGAGCCGTCGAACATGACGGAAGTGAACCCGAGATCGATCGCCTCCTGGCACTCGTCCGCCGAGTGTCCGTGGTCGAGATGCGCGACCACCGGCACGGACGAACGCGCAGCCAGCGTCCGGAACATCGCTGCCAGGACGGGCAGCGGCGTGTGCGCTCGGCAGGCGGGCCCGGCCTGGAGGATGACGGGAGCCCGCTCGGCCTCGGCGGCCTGCACGAAGGCGCAGGCATCCTCCCAGCCCAGCACCACCATGCCGGCGACGGCGTAGCCCTGCGTCATCGCGGGACCGAGTGCATCGGCGAGGGTGACCAGCGGCACGGTGACTCAGTCCTGAATTGCGCTGCCGAGCCCCGCGGCCGTCGCTTCGTCCGGACCCGATTCCCGGTGTGCCGGATCCGCGAGGAAGGCGTCGAGCTCCGCGGTGGTGGGCATGGCCGGGGCGCACCCGACGCGCGTGACGACGATCGCCGCGCTGGCGGAACCACGCCTCACGCATTCTTCGACCGGTCGCTGCTGCGCCAACGCCGCCAGCACGCCGCCCAGGAAAGCGTCGCCTGCGCCCACGGGCTTGAGCGCGGTGACGGGATAGACCCCGATGCTGTGGACCTGGCCCGCGTGGAACGTGACCGAGCCCCTTGACCCCATCTTGTAGATGACGATCGCCGCCGTCGTGGCGGCCAGCTGCCGCGCCGCGTCGTACCCGCGAGCACCGCCGCCGGCGAGCACGTCGAACTCCTCGTCGTTGCCGACGACCAACTCGCACAGCGCCGCGGCCTGCGCGCAGGTCCTCGCGGCCAGGTCGGGCGAGGACCAGGAATAGGCGCGGTAGTCGAGATCCATGACAACGGGAATGCCGCACTGGCGCGCCAGCGCCACCGCCCGGAACACCGCCGAGCGCGATGGCTCTGCCGCCAGTGCCGTACCGGTGAACGCGAAGGCGTCGTAGGCGGCGAAGTCGACCGCCTCCACGTCCTGGACCGCAATGTGGAAGTCCGCGGCGTCGTTGCGATAGATCACGCACCGGTAGTCCCCGAGGCGGCTTTCGGCCACGGCGAGCGAGGTCCTGGCTTCGCCCGTCACCACGCGCACGTGCTCGGTGGCGACGCCGTAGCGCTGCAGCTGGTTCACGCAGAAGCGGCCGACCGGATCGTCGGACACCGCGGTGATGAGCGCGCTGCGCAGCCCCTGGCGTGCCAGTGCGACCGCGACGTTGGCGGAGGATCCGCCGAGGTGGGCGACGAAGCTCGCAGCATGTTCGGCCGCCGCACCCGGCGGATCGGCATAGAAGTCCATGCCCGCCCTCCCCATGAGCAGGAAGCGCCCGCCCGACATGCGTTCCATGACTGTCATCGTTCGATTCGGCCTATCCGCAGTCAACTGCAAGAAATGCAACGCCCCGCGCGCGGCGGGGCGTTTTGACGCTACCGGGACTGCAGTCGTAAGGCTACGCCGCGGCCTCCTTGGACCGGCTCGCGAAACGCCACATCGCGTGTCGGCCGCACTCGGTCGCTCGGCGACGTGCGCTTCGCGCCTGCGCTCGGCTTACGCCTCGCGCGCCTCGCTTACTCGCCTTCCAGGAAGCTCCGCAGCTTCTCGGAACGGGAGGGGTGGCGCAGCTTGCGCAGCGCCTTCGCCTCGATCTGGCGGATGCGCTCGCGCGTGACGTCGAACTGCTTGCCGACTTCCTCGAGCGTGTGGTCGGTGTTCATCTCGATGCCGAAGCGCATGCGCAGCACCTTGGCTTCGCGCGGCGTCAGCGAGTCGAGGATCTCCTTGCAGACGTCGCGCAGGCTCGCGTTCACGGCGGCGTCCGACGGCGCGACGGTCGACTGGTCCTCGATGAAGTCGCCGAGGTGCGAGTCGTCGTCGTCGCCGATCGGCGTCTCCATCGAGATCGGCTCCTTGGAGATCTTGAGGATCTTGCGGATCTTCTCCTCGGGCATCTCCATCTTCACCGCGAGCGTCGCCGGGTCGGGCTCCTGCCCCGTCTCCTGCAGGATCTGGCGGCTGATCCGGTTCATCTTGTTGATCGTCTCGATCATGTGCACCGGGATGCGGATCGTGCGCGCCTGGTCGGCGATCGAGCGGGTGATCGCCTGCCGGATCCACCACGTGGCGTAGGTCGAGAACTTGTAGCCGCGGCGGTATTCGAACTTGTCCACCGCCTTCATCAGGCCGATGTTGCCTTCCTGGATCAGGTCGAGGAACTGCAGGCCGCGGTTCGTGTACTTCTTGGCGATCGAGATCACCAGCCGCAGGTTGGCCTCGGTCATCTCGCGCTTCGCCTTGCGGGCCCGGGCTTCACCCGTCGACATCTGCTTGTTGATTTCCTTCAGGTCCTTCAGGGGGATCATCACGCGCGACTGCAGGTCGAGGAGCTTCTGCTGCTGCTCGACGATCGCCTGCCGGTACTTGGCGAGCTGCTCGCTGTACGGGTGGTGGCCGGAGACCTCGGTGTCGATCCAGCGCAGGCTGGTCTCCCGTTCCGGGAACTTGCGGATGAACTCGGGCCGCGGCATGCCGCCCTTGTGCACGACCAGGTCCTGGATCTTGCGCTCGATCTGGCGGATGTTGTCGACCTCGCTGCGCACGCTGTCGCACAGCCGCTCGACCTGCCGCGCGGCGAAGCGGATCTGCATCAGCTCCGCCGAGATCTTCTTCTGCAGCTCGAGGTACTTGGGCGCCTTGTGCCCGTCCTTCTGCAGCACGGCCAGCATGCGCACGTACAGGCGGCGGATGGTGCCGAAGCGCTCCAGCGCGGCGACCTTGAGGCGCTCGAGGTTCTCGGCGGCGATCGCGCCCGCGTCGGCTTCCTCGTCCTCCTCCTCCTCGTCGCCCTCGGACTCGTCGGACGCTTCCTCGATGTCGGTGAGCTGCTCGTTGAAGTCCATCAGCCCGTCGACCAGGTCGTCGATCTTCTGCTCGTCCTTCTCGATCTTGTCGGCGATCTCCAGGATCTGTCCCACCGTCATCGGGCACGCGGAGATGGCCATGATCATGTGCTTCAGGCCCTCCTCGATGCGCTTGGCGATCTCGATCTCGCCCTCGCGCGTCAGCAGCTCGACCGAGCCCATCTCGCGCATGTACATGCGCACCGGGTCGGTCGTGCGGCCGAACTCGCTGTCGAGCGTCGACGCGGCCGCCTCGGCCTCCTCCTCGACGTCCTCGGTCGGTGCGGCCGCCGGCGTCTCGGTCATGAGCAGCGTGTCGGCGTCGGGGGCCTCGTCGTAGACCCGGATCCCCATGTCGCCGATCATCGAGATCACGCCCTCGATCTGCTCGGCGTCGAGCACGTCGTCGGGAAGGTGGTCGTTGATCTCGGCGTAGGTGAGGTAGCCGCGCTCCTTGCCGAGCACGATCAGCTGCTTCAGCCGACGCTTGCGCGCCTCGACGTCGGCGGCCGTAAGCTCGCGCGGGGCCTCGGCGTGCTTGCCGTTGCGGCCCTTCTTGCGCTCGGCGTCCTCGGCACGCTTGTTGAGGATCCGAGCGGCAATCTCGCTCTTCGACGGCTGCACCACCGCCACGGCAGGCGCGGGCGCCGGCTTGCCGGGCGCCGCCTTCGCACCCGCCGGGGGCTTCGCACCGGCCTGTACCTTCGCGGCCGGCTGGGCCTTCGCCGACACCTGCGGCTTGGCGTGGACCTCGGCCTTCGACTTCGACGCGGGTGCGCCCTTGGGCACAACCGCCGGCTTGGCGGCAGTCTTCCCGACCCGATCGTCCTTCGCTGCGGGCCTGGCGGCGGTCGCACCCTTCACCGGTGCCTTGGCCGCAGCCGTTACGGCCGCGGGCTTCGCGGCGGTCTTCGGGATGGGCTTGGCGGCCGGCTTCGACTTGGCCACCGGCTGCACCTTCGGGATCGGCCGAGCCTTCGGCTTCGCAACCGGCTTCGCGGCCGGCTTCGCCTTCGGCTTGGCGGCAGGCTTGGCGGCGCTCTTCGCCTTCGGACTCGGCCGCGCCTTCGCCGCCGGCTTCTTCGCCGCGGCCGCCGGCTTGTGCGGCGCGGGCTTGCGGGCGGGGGTCTTCGCCTTCGCGGGCGACTTCCGGGCGGGCTTAGCGGGCGACTTGGCCATGGGACTCCTTGAGGGCGGCGTGCAGCGGCGTCGGGAACGGCGGCCTCGGGCGGGGCCTTCCGTCCACGTGGGGTCGATTCAGGAAAACTTCAAATTTTACTATGGTTCCGACCCCTGCCGCCGAGTTCCGTGCGTCGGCCGCGGGATGGCGGAACTCAGGTCTCGGAGTCGGGCGCGGGGCGTGCGGGACGCCCGCGGCGGACGATCTCGAGTTGCCGCAAGCGCTCCGTCTCCTCGGTGGAGAGCCCCGCCTCCGGCGGCGGCGTCGGCGCGCCCGCCCGCCGGGCGTTCTGCCACCAGCGCGCGGCGCCCTCGCGCAGCTGGCCCTCCACCTGCTCGACCGCGAGCGCGTGGTCGTGCGCGGAGGCGAGCGCCGAGGCCAGTACGGCGTCGTGCCCGGTCTGCGCGAAGTGCTGCATCACGGTCGCGGTGTCGAGGGGGCCGGGCTCGGCGGCGCAGAAGTCGACCAGTGCGGTCAGCGCGGCGCCCTCGGCGGTACCGTCGTCGGGCCGGGGCAGGGCGATCGACCGGGCGAGCTCCGGCTGCAGCAGCAGCCCCTGGATCAGCTCGCGGGCCAGCGACGGCGCGCGCCGGGATGGGCCCCGCGACGCGCTGCGGCGATCGGGCCGCGGTGCGCCGCGGTCGGGCTCCGCGCCGGGCGCGGGCCGCAGCAACTGCTTGAGTTCCGCTTCCGGCAGGCCGGAGAGCTCGGCCAAGCGCCGGCGCAGCAGTGCGGCGAGCACGGGGGCGGTGATCGCGGCGACGTAGGGCTTCGATGCGGCCACCAGCGCCGCGCGCCCCTCGGCGCTCGTGGGCGGGTGGCGCGCGGCCAGCTCGCGCAGCAGGAAGTCCGACAGCGGCACCGCATCGCCCAGTGCAGATTCGAACGCGGCCCTGCCGCGCTTGCGGACGAAGTCGTCCGGATCCTCGCCATCGGGCAGGAACAGGAACTGCGCGTTCTTGCCGTCCGCGAGCGCCGGCAGCGCGTTCTCCAAGGCGCGCCAGGCGGCCTTGCGTCCCGCGTTGTCGCCGTCGAAGCAGAACACCACGGCGTCCGTGAGGCGGAACAGCTTCTGCACGTGGACCGGCGTCGTCGACGTGCCGAGCGTGGCCACCGCGTAGCCCACGCCGTGCTGGGCGAGCGCGACGACGTCCATGTAGCCCTCGACCACGACGACGCGCGCCGCGTCGCGGATCGCGTCGCGTGCCTGGAACAGCCCGTAGAGCTCGCGACCTTTGGAAAACACCGGCGTCTCGGGGGAATTCAGGTACTTCGGCTCGCCGCGGTCGAGCACGCGCCCGCCGAAGCCGACGACGCGCCCGCGCGCGTCGTGGATCGGAAACATGATTCTGTCGCGGAAGCGGTCGTAGCGCTTGCCGCCATCGCCCTTGATCACCAGTCCCGCCGCCTCGAGCGCCGCGTCGCCGTAATCCGGGAAGGCCCGCTCGAGCGACTGCCACTCGTCGGGCGCGTAGCCGATGCCGTACCGGGCGGCGACGGCACCGGTGAGCCCGCGGGCCTTGAGATAGTCGATGGCGCGCGGCGCGTCGCGCAGCGCGGCCCGGTAGAACTTCGCCGCGGTGAGGAGGTGCTCGGTCAGGTCGGCGACCTCCTCGCGGCGCTCGCGCTCGCCGGGGCGCTCGACGCGCGGCACGGTGAGCCCGGCGTCGCGCGCGAGGTCGTCCACCGCGTCCGGAAACGTCTTGCCCGCATACTCCATCAGGAAGCCGATCGCCGTGCCGTGCGCGCCGCAGCCGAAGCAGTGATAGAACTGCTTGCTCGGGCTGACGGTGAACGAGGGCGACTTCTCGCTGTGGAAGGGGCAGCAGGCGACGTAGTTGGCACCCGCCTTCTTGAGCGGCACCAGGCGGTCGATGACCTCGACGATGTCGACGCGCGACAGCAGCGTCTGGATGAAGTCGTTGGGGATCATCGGGGGCTTCGCGATCGCAGCATCACGCACGGCCGGGCAGGCGAAGCCGGTGGAGCGTGCTCCTCCATCGGCTTCGCCTGCCCGACCGCGCGGATGCGCCACACGGCAGGGAGGCCCGTCGATTATTCGCCACCCCCCGTTCACAGGGAAGGGGGCCGGCGAAGCATCCCGGCCCGGGACGCGCCGAGGCGCCGGCAACCGGCGGCGTCCGGGCGCTCGCCGGCACGCCCCGGGCTCGGCCTCGTGGGATCAGCCGGTCAGCCGGGCCTTGACCTGCGCCGCAACGGCGGCAAGGTCGGCGCGTCCGGCGAGGCGGGGCTTGAGCTCGGCCATCACCTTGCCCATGCCGGCGGCACCGGTGGCGCCGGTCGCCGCCATCGCCGCGGCAATCATGGCGTCGATCTCGGCGTCCGAGAGGGGCTGCGGCATGTAGCCCGCGAGCACGTCGAGCTCCGCCTTTTCGACCGCGGCGAGGTCGGCGCGGTGGCCCGCCTCGAACTGGGCCATCGAGTCGCGCCGCTGCTTCGTCATCTTGTCGATGACCGCGAGCACGTCGGCGTCGGCGAGCTCGCGGCGCTCGTCGACCTCGCGCTGCTTGACGGCGGCGAGGAGCATGCGGATCGTCGACAGCCGCGGGGCGTCCTTGGCCCGCATCGCGTCCTTCATGTCCTCGGTGATCTTCGCCTTGAGCGACATAGGGGGCTCCAAAGCAGGAGGGGGCGAATCGCTTCGCCCCCTCCGGGTGAATCGGTCGCCGCGCGCGGCGGTCCGGCTAGTAGAGCTTCGGCGGCAGCTGCTGGCTGCGGATGCGCTTGTAGTGGCGCTTCACTGCGGCGGCTTTCTTGCGCTTGCGCTCGGAAGTGGGCTTCTCGTAGAACTCGCGGGCGCGGAGCTCGGTCAGGAGGCCGGTCTTCTCGATCGTGCGCTTGAAGCGGCGCAGCGCGGCCTCGAAAGGCTCGTTGTCGCGGACGCGAACGGTAGGCATGGGTGCGGGTATCCGGGTCTTTTGCAGTCGAAACAGCCTGCCATCATAGCGCAGCCGGGAGCACACGGGCAAGCCCCCGGGATGACCTGACGGGAGACGTGCCTTCGATAAGGAACGGGAACACGTTATCGATATTCGGCAGGACGCGCGTCCCGAGGCGGCGTGTCACGGTGGACTCCGGGCGCTTCCGCGGGCCCCTCCTATAATCGGCCGATGCGTGTTCTCGGCATCGAGACGTCCTGCGACGAGACCGGCGCCGCGGTCTACGACACCGCCGGCGGTCTCCTCGCGCACGCGCTCGACTCGCAGATCGCGCTGCACCGCCCCTACGGGGGCGTCGTCCCGGAGCTCGCCTCCCGCGACCACGTCCGCCATCTGGTGCCGCTGATCGAGGTGGTGCTGGCCGAGTCGGCCACCGCGCTCGCCGACCTCGACGGCATCGCCTACACCGAGGGGCCGGGGCTCGCCGGCGCACTGCTGGTGGGGGCGAGCGTCGCCGCCGCGCTTGCCTATGCGCTCGGCCGACCGGCGATCGGCATCCATCACCTGGAGGGGCACCTGCTGTCGCCGCTCCTGTCCGATCCGCGCCCGGACTTCCCGTTTGTCGCGCTGCTCGTGTCGGGTGGGCACAGCCAGCTGTTCGAGGTCGCGGGCGTCGGTCGCTACCGGCTCCTCGGCGACACGCAGGACGACGCCGCCGGCGAGGCGTTCGACAAGACGGCGAAGCTGCTCGGCCTGCCGTACCCCGGCGGGCCGGCGCTCGCGCGCCTCGCGGAGTCCGGCCGCGCGGGCGCCGTCAGCCTGCCGCGGCCGATGCTCGACTCCGGCGACCTCGACATGAGCTTCTCGGGCCTGAAGACCGCCGCGCTGACGCTCGTGCGGCACCGCGAGCGTGACGGCGCGCTGCCCGCGCAGGCGAAGGCGGACATCGCGCGCGAGTTCGAGGCCGCGGTCGTCGACGTGCTGGTGGCGAAGTCGATCGCGGCGCTCGCCGCGACCGGCCACACGCGCCTGGTCGTGGCCGGCGGCGTGGGCGCGAACCGTACGCTGCGGGCGCGGCTTGCCGGCGCGATCGAGCCGCGCGGCGCGCGCGTCTACTTCCCGGACCTCGCCTTCTGCACCGACAACGGCGCGATGATCGCGCTCGCCGGCGCCATGCGCCTCGCGGAGGCCCGACCGGGCGCGCGCACGTTCGGCGTGCGGCCGCGCTGGGCACTCGCGGAACTGCACGCGCCGGCGGCGTGACGCCGCGGCTCGCTACGAGCGGCCGATCGAGCGCTCCTCACCGCTGCGGAGCTTGCGGATGTTGTCGCGGTGGCGCCAGATGAGCAGCAACGCGATCGGCACCATCGCCCAGGCGGTGAGCGTCGCGCCCTGGACGTAGAACATGCCGAGCGGCATCAGTACCGCGGCGACGAGCGCGGCGAGCGAGCTGATCTTGAAGCCGTACGCCATCGTCAGCCAGATCACGGTGAGCGTGAGTCCGAGCGGCCAGTGCAGCGCGAACACGATGCCGGCGCCGGTCGCCACGCCCTTGCCGCCGCGGAAGCCGTGGAACACCGGATAGACGTGGCCGAGGAACACTGCGAGCGCGGCCGCGGCGACCGTCCACGCCGGCGTGCCGAACGGCGCGGCGAGCTGCTGCGCCGCGTAGACCGCAACGAAACCCTTGAGTCCGTCGCCCAGCAGCGTGAGCAGCGCGGCCTTGCGGTTGCCGGTGCGCAGCACGTTGGTCGCGCCGGGATTGCCCGAGCCGTACGCGTGCGGGTCCGGCAGGCCGAAGGCCTTGGAGACGACGACCGCGAACGAGATCGACCCGAGCAGGTAGGCCGAAGCGACGATGAGGAGCGCGGCGAGCACTGTTGGGGAAGCTCTGTCGTGACCTGCGGAAGCGCGTCTCGAAGGGCTGCCGAGCGGGTGGGCGGTAAAATCCGGATCGATTCTAGCAAAGCGGTCGTCCCAGGGCCGCGCGACGCTCCCCTCCCATGGACGCCAACACGATCTTCATCCACGACTTCCGCGTGCAGACGAAGATCGGCGTGTACGCCTGGGAGAAGAAGATGCCGCAGACGGTGCGCCTCGACCTCGAGATCGGGCTCGCCGACGACCGTGCATTCCGCAGCGGCAAGTTCGCCGATGCGCTCGACTACGCGAAGGTGGTCGAGCGCCTGTCGGCCTTCGCCGCGACCAATCCGCACCCGCTGCTCGAGCGCTTTGCCGAGGCGATCGCCGGGATCGTGCTCGCGGAGTTTGCCGCGGCCTGGGTCAAGCTCAGGGTCGCGAAGCCGGCGGCGCTGCCCGGCGTGCGCGAGATCGGCGTCGCCATCGAGCGGCACCGCGCGTAGCGCAGCCTTCGCCCTCAGCCGTCGACCGCGACGTCGACCTGCACCGGCGACAGCACGCGGATCACGTCGGCGGGGTCGAGACCGACGAGATAACCCCGACGCCCGCCGTTGACGTAGATCCGCGGCAGCGCGGCGATCGTCCGCTCCATGTACATGGGCATCGCGCGCCTGGTGCCGAAGGGGCTGGTGCCGCCGACCTGGTAGCCGGAGTGCCGGTCGGCGACTTCCGGCGGACACGGCTCGACGCTCTTGACGCCGAGAAAGCGCGCGAGGTTCTTGGTCGACACCTCGCGGTCGCCGTGCATGAGGACGACCAGCGGCCGCTTCGCGTCGTCCTGCATGACGAGCGTCTTGATGCAGGCGTGCTCGGGAACGCCGAGCTCGCGGGCGGAAACGGCCGTGCCGCCACGCTCTTCGTACTCGTAGGAGTGATCGGTCCACGCGACACCGTGCTCGCGCAGCACGCGGATCGCGTTGGTGACGGGTAGTCGCTCTCTCGGCACGGTCAGCCGCGCGGGTGGTGTTCGGAATGCAGGCGCTTCAGCCGTTCGCGCGCGACGTGCGTGTAGATCGTCGTCGTCGTGATGTCGGCGTGACCGAGCAGCAGCTGGACGACGCGCAGGTCGGCGCCGTGGTTCAGGAGGTGCGTCGCGAACGCGTGCCGCAGCACGTGCGGGGACAGCGACGCCGAGGGAATGCCGGCCTTCACCGCGTGGCGCTTGACGAGCACCCAGAACCCCTGCCGCGTGAGCGGCCCGCCACGCGCAGTGACGAACACGTGGTCGGATTTCGACGCGCCCGCGAGCGCTGGACGGGCGTCCCGCAGCCAACGCTTGAGCCACGCGATCGCCTCCTCGCCGAGCGGCACGAGGCGCTCCTTGCTGCCTTTGCCCATCACGCGGACGACGCCGGCGTCGAGCGCCACCTGCGAGCGTTTCAGGCCGACGAGCTCGGACACCCGCAGCCCGGTGGCGTAGAGCGTCTCGAGCATCGCCCGGTCGCGCAAGCCCAGTGTCGTGCCGGGGTCCGGCGCGGCGAGCAGGTCGTCCACCTTCGCTTCGGAGAGGTTCTTCGGCAGGCGCCGTGGCCGCTTCGGCGGCCGCACGCGCAACGTCGGGTCCTCGCGCACGAGCGCGCGCTCGAGTTGCAGACGGTAGAAGCGCCGCACCGCGGAGAGGCGGCGGCCGATCGACGTCGCCTTGGCCTGCGCGCGGAACTGGTCGGCGAGCCAGGCCTCGACGTCACCGCGCGAGACTGCGAGCAGTCGGCCGCCGTGCGCCGCGAGCCACTTCGACCACGCCCGGAGGTCGCGGCGGTAGGCGTCGAGCGAGGCGCGGGCGAGGCCGTCCTGCAGCCAGAGCTGGTCGCAGAACGCGTCGATCAGCGCGTCGTCGTTGCTCATCGCCGTGACGTGGCCGAAAGTGGGGTCAGACTCGACTTTCGCGCGCCTCGTGCCGTTTTGCATCCACCGCATGCGAAAGTCGAGTCTGACCCCACTTTCGGCCACTTTCTAGCCGAGTTTCATCTGCCGCGGCAGCCAGGTAACGAGGTCGGGGACGAACCAGAGCAGCAGCACCGCGACGCACATCAGCAGGAACATCGGCAGCGTCTGCCGCGCGATCCAGGTGATCTCGCGCTTGGTCATGCCCTGCAGCACGAACAGGTTGAACCCGACCGGCGGCGTGATCTGCGCCATCTCGACCACGACGACGAGGAAGATGCCGAACCAGAGGAGATCGATGCCGGCCTTCTCGATCGTCGGCAGGATCACGCCCATCGTCAGCACCACCATCGAGATGCCGTCGAGGAAGCAGCCGAGCAGGATGTAGAAGGCGGCGAGCGCGACGACCAGCGCGAACGGCGACAGGCCGAGCGAGCCGATCCACTCGGCGAGGTCGCGCGGCAGGCCGATGTAGCCCATCGACAGCGTGAGGAACGCGGCGCCCGAGAGGATCAGCGCGATCATGCAGTAGAGCCGCGTCGCCCCCATCAGGCTGTCGACGAACGTGCGCCGGTTGAGCGAGCCCTGCGTCGCCGAGACGGCGAGCGCACCGACGACGCCGAACGCCGCGGCCTCGGTCGCGGTGGCGAGCCCGACGTAGATCGAGCCCAGCACCGCGCCGATCAGCAGCATCACCGGGATCAGGTGCCGCGACGACGCGAGCTTCTGCGCGAACGTCGTGTGGTGCGCGATCGCCGGCACCGCGCCCGGATGCGCGAGCGCCCACGCGACGATGTAGCCGGAGAAGAGCAGCGCGAGCATCAGCCCGGGGATCACGCCGGCGATGAACAGCTGCGCGATCGACACGTTGGCCGCGACGCCGTAGACGATCATGATGATCGACGGCGGGATCAGCAGGCCGAGCGTGCCGGCACCGGCGAGCGAGCCGACCGTGATGCCCTCGGGATAGCCGCGCGACTTCAATTCGGGCAGGGTCATCTTGCCGATCGTCGCGCAGGTGGCGGCGGAGGATCCCGACACCGCGGCGAAGATCGTGCAGCCGATGATGTTGGTGTGGAGCAAGCGGCCCGGCACGCGCTCGAGCCAGGGCGCGAGGCCGCGGAACATGTCCTCGGAGAGCCGCGTGCGGAACAGGATCTCCCCCATCCACACGAAGAGCGGCAGCGCCGTCAGCGTCCACGACGACGACGAGCCCCAGATCGTCACCGCCATCGCGTCGCCGGCGGGCCGCGAACTGAACAGCTCCATGCCGATCCACGCGACGCCGGCGAGCGCGAGGCCGATCCACACGCCGCTGCCCAGCAGCCCGAACAGCGCGACGATCAGCAACGTGGTGATCAGCGCTTCCACGCGCTACTCGTTGAAGCGCGGCTCGGCGTGCGCCACCGCGCGCCGGGTGCCGCGGAGCTCGCGCAACAGCTCGTCGAGCAGCGCGACGAGCAGGATCAGCGTGCCCGCAGCCATCGACAGCTGCGGGACCCACAGCGGCGTGGCGTCGTTGCCGGTCGAGACGTCGTTGAAGTCGTACGACTGCCAGGCGAGCCGGATGCTGAAGTACGCGAACAGCGCTGCCAGGAGCACGCCGACCCCGAGTGCCCACAGCTCCACGCGGCGCCGGCCCGCGGGGCCGAGCCGCTCGATCAGCAGCGTCACGCGGATGTGCTCGCCGCGCTTCAGCGTGTGGGCGAGCGCCAGGAAACCCGCCGCCGCCATCGAGTAGCCGGCGTAGGCGTCGGTCCCCGGCACGTGAAAGTGCAGCAGCCGGCCGGCGATGCCGACCAGCACCATCGCCAGCGTGCCGACCAAGAACAACGCCGCCAGGTAGCCGGCGGCGTCGTAGAGGCCATCGAGGATGCGGCGCAGCGTCATCGCGCTGCGCCGCCGGGCCGGGACTGGCGGCGCACCCGCATCACATCGCGCGGTACGCGTCGATCACCTTGCGGCCGTCGTCGCCCGTCTTGCGCAGCCACTCGGCCAGCATCAGGTTGCCGACCTTGCGCAGGTCCGCGGTGAGCTGCTCGGACGGCTTGGCGATGGTCATGCCCTTCTGCTTCAGCTGGTCGAGGTACCAGCCGTTCTTCTCCTCGGAGAGCTTCCAGCCGCGCGCCTCCGCGTCGGCCGCGGCCTTGAGCAGCGTCGCCTGCTGGTGCTTGTCGAGCTTTTGGAAGGCGGCCTTATTGACGATGATGGCGTTCTTTGGCAGCCAGGCCTGCGTGTCGTAGTAGTTCTTGATGTGCTCGTAGGTCTTGCTGTCGAAGCCGGTCGCGCCCGAGGTCATCATCGAGTCCATGACGCCCGTCGCCAGCGCCTGCGACACCTCGGCGGCCTGCACGGTCACCGGCTGCGCGCCGACGAGCTCGGCGATTTTCGCGGTCGCCGGGCTGTAGGCGCGCCACTTGAGCCCTTTCATGTCGGCGCCGCTCGCGAGCGGCTTCTTCGAGTAGATGCCCTGCGGCGGCCACGGCACGGCGAAGAGCAGCATCATGCCCTGCCGGTCGAGCTTGGCTTCGAGCGCCTTGCGCGAGGCCTTGTAGAGCTTGTACGAGTCCTTGTAGGACGTGGCGAGGAACGGGATGCCGTCGACGCCGTAGAGCGGGTCCTCGTTCTCGAAGTTGACGAGCAGGATCTCGCCGAGCTGCGCCTGCCCGCCCTGCACGGCGCGCTTGATCTCCGGCGCCTTGAACAGCGACGCGTTGGGGTGCAGCTGGATCCTGAAATCGCCGCCGGTGGCCTTCTCGACGTCCTTGGCGAACTGCTGCAGGTTCTCGGTGTGGAAGTTCGACGCCGGGTAGGCGGACGGCAGGTCCCACTTGGTCTGGGCGAAGGCGGGCAATGCAACGGCAAAGCCCGCCGCGGCGGCGAAGGCGAAGAGGCGCTTCATGAGGTCTCCGTGGTTGGCGAGTCGGTCGCACCGGGCCGCCCCAGGCGGCGGCGGGCGCAGGCTCGATGCGCGATTCTATTACCAGAGGTCGCGGCGCGCATACCGCGCCGGCACGCCGTGGAGCGCGGCGTGGAACCACAGCGTGAGCTGCGCGGCATCGAACACCGGCAGGCCCACGGCCTCCTGCACCGCGTCGCGGTAGGGCGGCATGTGCGCGCACTCGAGCACGATCGCACCCAGGTCGCGGTGGGCACCGACCAGCCTCCGCGCTGCGGCGACCGTGTCGTCGGCCAGCCGGTCGGGGTCGACGTGGCCGCGCCCGAAGCGGATCGTCTCGGCGAAGTAGCCGTCGGGATCGAGGCCCTCGATCGGCGTGTACGGATGCGCGCCGGCGGCGGCGAGCGCGTCGGCGCCGAGGTCGGCGGCCGAGTAGGTGACGACCCCGACGCGCAGGCCCTTGGGCAACGTGCGCTCGACCAGCGGTACCTGCAGCATCGCGGAGGTGAGCACCGGCACGGGCAGTGCCTCCGTCAGTTCCCGCTGCCAGCGCACGAGGAAGGCGCACGTCGTGGCGATGCCGACGCAGCCGGCATCCGCAAGCCGTCTGCCTGCGTCGACGAAGGCGGGCAGCAGGGTGTCGCGGCGGCGGTGGACGATGTCCTCGGCGCTCGCGGCGGTGACGGCCTCGTGTAGCACCGGGAACTCGAACGTCGCGGGCGAGCCGAGGTCCCCGGGGAGGCGCGGAAACGGGGTGTCGAGGGTGAGGATACCCAGCACGGGGATCAGGGTTCAGGGATCAGGGATCAGGGGGCGGCGACCAACTACTCGGGGCCCGGCCAAGTCGGCTCCTATAATGCGCCACGTCCCGCGGCGGCGAAAGCCTCCGATCCCTGAACCCTGATCCCCGATACCTGATGGCCGAACGGTGGCAATTCTGGATCGACCGCGGCGGCACGTTCACCGACATCGTCGCGCGTCCGCCGGACGGCCGCCTGCTGACGCACAAGCTGCTGTCGGAGAACCCGGAAAGATACCGGGACGCCGCGGTGCAGGGCATCCGCGAGCTCCTCGGACTCGCGCCCGGCGCGCCCGTTCCCGCCGACGCGATCGAGGCCGTGAAGATGGGCACCACCGTCGCCACCAACGCGCTCCTCGAGCGCAAGGGCGAGCGCACGGTACTCGCGATCACCCGCGGCTTCGGCGATGCGCTGCGCATCGGCTACCAGAACCGGCCGAAGCTGTTCGTGCGCCGCATCGAGCTGCCGAGCCTTCTCTACGAACGCGTGATCGAGGTGGACGAGCGCATCGGCGCGCGCGGCGAGGTGTACCGTCCGCTCGACGCCGCCGCCGCGGAGCGCGACTTGCGCGCGGCGTTCGACGCCGGCATCCGCGCCGTCGCGATCGTGCTGGTGCACGGCTACCGCTTCCCGCAGCACGAGGTCGCGCTGGCCGAGCTCGCTTCCCGCATCGGCTTCCCGCAGGTCTCGGTGTCGCACGTGGTGTCGCCGCTGATGAAGCTGGTCTCGCGCGGCGACACGACCGTGGTCGACGCCTACCTGTCGCCGATCCTGCGCCGCTACGTCGCGCAGGTCGAGCGCGAGCTCGCGGGCGACGGCGCGGGTCCGCGGCTGCAGTTCATGCAGAGCTCCGGCGGGTTGACCGACGCGCACCGCTTCCAGGGCAAGGACGCGATCCTGTCGGGTCCGGCCGGCGGCATCGTCGGCGCCGTCGAGGTCTCGCGGCTGGCCGGGTTCGACCGCATCATCGGCTTCGACATGGGGGGCACGTCGACCGACGTCACCCACTGGGCCGGCGAGTACGAGCGGGCGTTCGTCACCGAGGTCGCGGGCGTGCGGCTGCGCGCGCCGATGATGCAGATCCACACGGTCGCGGCGGGCGGCGGCTCGATCTGCACGTTCGACGGCGCGCGCTTTCGCGTCGGCCCGGAATCCGCGGGGGCGAACCCGGGTCCCGCGTCGTACCGGCGTGGCGGGCCGCTCGCGGTCACCGACTGCAACGTGATGGTCGGCAAGCTCGATCCCGGGCTCTTCCCGCGCGTGTTCGGCCGCCACGGCGACGAACCGCTCGACGCCGACGTGGTGCGGGCGAAGTTCGCGGCGCTCGCCGCCGTGGTTGCGCAGGCAACGGGACTCGCGCGCACCCCCGAGGAGATCGCCGACGGGTTCCTGAAGATCGCGGTCGAGAACATGGCCAACGCGATCAAGCACATCTCGGTCGAGCGCGGCTACGACGTCACCGAGTACACGCTGTGCTGCTTCGGCGGCGCCGGCGGGCAGCACGCCTGCGCGGTGGCCGACGCGCTCGGCATGACGCGGGTGTTCATCCATCCGCTCGCCGGCGTGCTCTCGGCGTACGGCATGGGTCTCGCCGACGTGCGCGCGCTGCGGCAGCAGGCGGTCGAGGCGCGCCTCGACGCCGAAGCGCTGCTGGCGGTCGAGCCCCTGTACGCCGGGCTCGAGGCCGCTGCGCGAGGGGAAATCGCAGCTCAGGGCGTGGTCGCTGCGCGGATCGGCGCGACGCGCACGCTGCACCTCAAGTACGAAGGCACGGACACGACGCTCGAGGTGCCGGGCGGGGACGTGGTCGCGCCGATCGTCGCCGAGTTCGAGGCGCGCTACGCCCGCCAGTACGGGTTCCTGATGCCGGGGCGGCCCCTGGTGATCGAGGCCGCCGCCGTCGAGGCGGTCGGGCGCACCCAGTCCGCGGGCGACGAGCGGCCGGCATTCGCGCCGCGCCCGGGGCCGCTCGCACCGCTGCGCATCAAGCGCGTGTTCACGGGCGGCGCGTTTCGCGAAGCGAACGTCTACGCCCGCGAGGACCTGCGCCCCGGTGACCTGATCGACGGCCCGGCCGTAATCCGCGAACCGAATGCGACTACGGTGATCGAGCCCGGCTGGCGGGCGACGCTCACGCCACGGGATCACCTCGTGCTGGAGCGAGTGGTCGCCGTCGAGCGCGCGCACGCGCTCGGGACGTCGGCGGATCCCGTGCTGCTCGAGGTCTTCAACAACCTGTTCATGGCGATCGCCGAGCAGATGGGGGTCACGCTCGCCAACACCGCCTATTCGGTGAACATCAAGGAGCGGCTCGATTTCTCCTGCGCGATCTTCGACGCCGAGGGCAACCTGATTGCCAACGCGCCGCACATGCCGGTGCACTTGGGCTCGATGGGCGAGAGCGTGAGGACGATCATCGAGCGGCGAGCCGGCACGATGCGGCCGGGCGACGTGTTCGTGCTCAATGCCCCCTACAACGGCGGCACGCACCTGCCGGACGTGACGGTGATCGCGCCGGTATTTCTTCCTCATTCGTCGTCCCCGCGCACGCGGGCGCCCAGCGTCTCTGCTTCAACCGCAACGGCAAAGTCACTGGGTCCCCGCTTGCGCGGGGACGACGAATCGAGTGGGGTGCGCGACATCGGAGCGGACGACGACGCGCACGTCGTCGAGTTCTACGTCGCCTCCCGCGGTCACCACGCCGACATCGGAGGCATCACGCCCGGCTCGATGCCGCCGGACTCGACGCACGTCGACGAGGAAGGGGTGCTGCTCGACAACGTGCAGCTGGTCGCCGAAGGTCGCTTCCTCGAGGAGGAAATGCGGGCGATCCTCTGCTCCGGACGCTACCCCGCGCGCAACGTCGACCAGAACCTGGCCGACCTGCGCGCACAGGTGGCGGCCTGCGCGAAGGGCGCGTTCGAGCTGGCGCGGATGGCCGACCACTTCACGCTGCCGGTGGTCCGCGCCTACATGAGGCACGTGCAGGACAACGCCGAGGCGTCGGTGCGGCGCGTGCTCGGCGCGCTCGCCGACGGCTCGTTCGCGCTCGAGATGGACAGCGGCGCAACGATCCGCGTGGCGATTCGCGTCGACCGCGTGCGGCGCGAGGCCGTGATCGACTTCACCGGCACCAGCCCGCAGCAGCCGACCAACTTCAACGCACCCTCCGCCGTGTGCAAGGCGGCCGTGCTGTACGTGTTCCGCACGCTGGTCGACGACGAGATCCCGATGAACGCGGGGTGCCTGAAGCCGTTGACGATCGTGATTCCCGAGGGGTCGATGCTGAACCCGCGCTACCCGGCGGCGGTGGTCGCCGGCAACGTCGAGACCTCGCAGGCGATCACCGACTGCCTCTACGGTGCGCTCGGCGTGCTCGCCGCCTCGCAAGGGACGATGAACAACTTCACCTTCGGCAACGACCGCTACCAGTACTACGAGACGATCTCGGGCGGCGCGGGCGCCGGCCCGGACTTCGACGGCGCGAGCGTCGTCCAGACCCACATGACCAATTCGCGGCTGACCGACCCGGAGGTGCTCGAGTGGCGCTTCCCGGTACTGCTCGAGTCGTACGCGATCCGCCGCGGCAGCGGTGGCGCCGGGCGGCACGGTGGCGGCGACGGCGGGACCAGGCGCGTGCGCTTCCTCGAGCCGATGACCGCGGTCATGCTCGCCAATCGCCGCCGCACGCGACCATTCGGGGTCGCAGGCGGGGAACCGGGTGCAGCGGGGCGGAACTGGGTCGAGCGCGTCGACGGCGCCCGCGAGGAATTCGGCGCCACCTGCCGTGTCGAAATGCAGGCCGGCGACGTGTTCGTGATCGAGACGCCCGGCGGCGGCGGTTTCGGCGCTCCGGTCTGACGACACCGCCGCACGGCACAGACAATCGCGTCACCTCAACACGGGAATCAAGGGACATGGCAGGCATCTACGACTTCAAGGTGAAGGACATCCACGGCAAGAGCGTCGGCCTCGACCGCTACAAGGGCAAGGTGCTGCTGATCGTGAATACGGCGAGCCAGTGCGGGTTCACGCCGCAGTACAAGGGGCTCGAGGCACTGCACCAGAAGCTGCACGGCAAGGGGCTCGCGGTGCTGGGTTTCCCCTGCAACCAGTTCGGCGGGCAGGAGCCGGGCAGCGAGGCCGACATCGCCTCGTTTTGCGAGCTGAATTTCGGCGTCACGTTCCCGCTGTTCGCCAAGGTGGACGTCAACGGCGACGCCGCCGCGCCGCTGTGGAAGTGGCTGAAGCAGGAGAAGCCGGGGCTGCTCGGCAGCGAGGCGATCAAGTGGAACTTCACCAAGTTCCTGGTTGACCGGGAGGGCAAGGTCGTGGCGCGCTACGCGCCGAACGACACGCCGGAGTCGATCGCGGCGGACGTGGAGAAGCTGCTGTGACGCCTGCCGTGCTCGCGGTCGCGGTGGCGCTCTTTGGCGCGGCGGCCGCCCCGGCGCACGCGCAGGCCGACCCGACCAAGGTGCTGCGCGCCGTGTTCCCGACCGCCGAGACCGGGTTCGACCCGCAGGCGGCGGGCGACATCTACAGCAACGCGGTCAATCGCGTGATCTTCGACACGCTGTACAAGTACGACCACCTCGCACGGCCGATGCGGCTCGTGCCGAACACCGCGGTCGCGCTGCCGGAGATCACCGACGGCGGCAGGACGTGGACGATGCGGGTGCGGCCCGGCATCTTCTTCGCCGACGATCCCGCCTTCAAGGGACAGCAGCGCGAGCTCACGGCGGCCGACTACGTCTACTCGTGGAAGCGCATCCTCGACCCCCGCATGCGCGCCAACGCGCTGAATGCGATCGAGGGGCGCATCCTCGACCCCGAGGGCGTGCTCGCGAAGGCCCGCCAGGCCGGGCAGCTCGACCTCGACGCGAAGCTCGAAGGGCTGCAGGCGATCGACCGCTACACGATCCGCATGAAGCTCAACTTCCCCGACGCCGAGCTGCTCGCCAACCTGACCACCACGGCATTCGGAGCAGTCGCGCGCGAGGTGATCGAAGCCTATCGCGACGGCTCCGGCTGGGCGATGGCCAATCCCGTAGGCACGGGACCGTACCGGCTGAAGGAGTGGCGGCGCGGCCAGAAGATCGTGCTCGAGGCGAACCCCGGCTATCGCGAGGAGCGCTATCCGGAGTCTACTGATCCGGCCGACAAGGCGATCATGGCGAAGCTCAAGGGCAAGCGCGTGCCGCTCGTGGGACGGGTCGAGATCAGCATCATCGAGGAGAGCAACCCGCGGCTCCTCGCGTTCCGCGGGCGCGAGATCGACTACGTCGGCGTGCCTCCCGATCTCGTGTGGAACGTGCTCGATCCGCCCGCGGCGCTGAAGCCCCAGCTCGCGAAGGAGGGCATCGTGCTCGGGCGCGGCGTGCAGCCGGCCATCACCTACACGTACTTCAACATGGAGGACCCGGTCGTCGGTGGCTACACGCCCGAGAAGATCGCGCTGCGGCGGGCGATCGGCATGGCCTACAACGTGCCCGAGGAGATCAAGGTGATCCGCCAGGGCCAGGCGTTTCCCGCCAACCAGGTCGTGCCGCCGACGGTCAGCGGCCACAACCCGAAGCTGCCCACGAACCCGATCCACAACCCGGCGCAGGCGCGCGCGCTGCTCGACCGCTTCGGCTACAGGGACCGCAACGGCGACGGGTTCCGCGATCTGCCGGACGGCAAGCCGCTGACGCTCACGCTTGCGTCGGCCCCATCCGCAACCGAGCGTCAGTTCGACGAGCTGTGGACGCGCAGCATGAAGGACGTGGGCCTGAAGGTCGAGTTCCGGAAGGAGAAATGGCCGGACCTGCTCAAGGCGGGACGGCTCGGCCAGCTGCAGATGTTCTCGCTCGGCAACATCAACACCACGCCCGAGGGCTTCGGCTTCCTCGGCCTCCTGTACGGCGGACATGCCGGCTTTTCCAATCTCGCGCGCTTCAAGCTGCCCGAGTACGACCGGCTCTACGAAGAGGCGCGCGGCATGGTGCCGGGGCCTGCGCGCGACCAGGTGATGCAGAAGATGGGCGACCTCGTGAACGCCTACGCGCCGTGGAACGTCACCGTGTTCCGCTACGAGAACGTGCTCGTCCACCCGTGGCTCGTCGGTTACAAGTACAACGCGTTCAACCAGCACCCGTGGCCGTACTTCGACGTCGACACGGAGCGCCGCAAGGCGGCGGGGAAGCAGCCGTGACGTTCCGGACGACGCCGTGCGCCGGCCGCGTGCCCTGAAGCGGCTCGCGCTCGCCGCGCTCGCCGCGGCCGTCGTCGCCGCCGCACCGGCGGCGGCCCGGAAGTGGGCCGATCCGGGCAAGGTGCTGCGGGTGACGTTCCCGATCGCCGAGACCGGCTTCGATCCGCAGGCGACCTCCGACCTGTACTCGGGGCACGTGCAGCGCGCGATCTTCGAGCCGCTCTACGCCTACGACTACCTCGCGCGCCCGTACCGGCTGGTGCCGAACACGGCGTCCGCGCTGCCGGAGATCTCACCCGACGGGCGCACGTGGACGATCCGCATCAGGCCGGGGATCCACTTCGCCGACGATCCCGTGTTCAAGGGCCGGAAGCGCGAGCTGACCGCGCACGACTACGTGTTCGCGTGGAAGCGCCTGCTCGACCCGCGGATGCGCTCGCCGTACCTGTGGTACCTCGACGGCAAGCTGGTCGGCGCCGAGCGCGTGCTGGCGGCGGCGAAGGCCGCCGGGAAGCTCGACTACGACGCCGAGATCGAGGGCCTGCGTGCGCTCGATCGCCACACGCTGCAGGTGCAGTTGGTCGAGCCCGACTACATCCTGATGGGCTACATGGCGCACCCGGCGATGTCCGCGATCGCGCGGGAGGTGGTCGAGGCCTACGGCGACGCGTCCGGCTGGGTGATGGCCAATCCGGTCGGTACGGGACCCTTCCGGCTCGCCGAATGGCGGCGCGGGCAGAAGATCGTGCTCGAGGCCAATCCCGACTTCCGCGAGGAGTACTTCCCGACCGCCGGCGAGCCCGCCGACGCCGCGACGATCGCGCGCATGACGGGCAAGCGCCTGCCGCAGGTCGGACGCGTCGAAGTCTCGATCATCGAGGAGTCGAACCCGCAGCTGCTCGCGTTCAACAGCGGCGAGCTCGACTACGCCAACGTGCCGCCGGACCTGATCCCGAACGCGCTCGATGGCAGCAACAGGCTCAAGGGCTACTACGCGGCGCAGGGCGTGCGCCACTGGCGCATCACGCAGCCCGCGCTCACCTACACGTACTTCAACATGGAGGACCCGGTGGTCGGCGGCTACGCGCCCGAGAAGGTGGCGCTGCGCCGCGCGATCGTCATGGGCTTCAACGTCCGCGAGCTGATCGACGTCTGGTTCCAGGGCCAGGCGATGGAGGCGAACCAGCCGATCCCGCCGGTCGTCTCGGGGCACGTCGGCGGCGACGTCGGCGGCGTCGTGCCGCACGACCCGCAGCTTGCGAGAAAACTGCTCGACCGTTTCGGCTACCGGGACCGCGATGGCGACGGCTTCCGCGAACTGCCCGACGGCAAGCCGCTCGCGCTGGTGATGGGGAGCGCAACCTCCGGCCGCGACCGCGCCCGCGACGAGCTGTGGAAGAAGAGCATGACGCGGATCGGCATCCGCATCGACTTCCTGGTGCAGAAGTGGCCCGACCTCCTCAAGATGGGCCGCGCGGGCAAGCTGCAGATGTGGCCGGTCGGCTGGATCACCCAATACAACGAGGGCGACGCGTTCATGCAGCTCCTCTACTCGAGGAACATCGGGCAGTCGAACTACTCGCGCTTCGCGCTGCCCGAGTACGACGAGCTGTACCGGCAGACCAAGCGCCGCCCGGCGGGACCCGAGCGCACCGCGCTCTACCGGAAGATGAGCGAGCTCGTGAACGCCTACAACCCGTGGGACCTCGGCGTGTGGCGCATCGAGAACACGCTCGTGCGGCCGTGGGTCGAGGGCTACAAGAAGCACGCGTTCCACGAGCACGCGTGGAAGTTCTACGACCTGGACGTCGAGCGCCGTCGCGCGGCGGCGCAGCGCTAGCGGACATCGCCCGGTCGGTGCGGCGCCTTGGCGGCGCGTCGCGCGAATGCCACACATCGTCTCGGCGGCGAAGGCGCGGTGTCCCTTCCCGGTTGCGGGGCGGCGGGGCCTTCCCCTAGAATTGATTCGACCTTGCAATCCCCTCCGGACCCGATCCCATGACGACCGCCCTCCGACCGCACGACACCGCGATGTGCATCGCGATGCCCGCGCGCGCCCGGCAAGGCGGCGTCGCGTCGGACCTGCGCATCGCGCCTTGACCCCCGGCCGGGTTGCCCGCCGGGTGCGGCGGGGCGATCCGGACCATCCGTTTCGTTCCCGTCGCATTGACTGACGTGCCCGCGCACGCGGCATCCGCGCGCGCGGGATCGGCCGGGGCCACGAGCTTCCGGCCGGGAGACGAAGAAGAACGATCATGGAACAGTTGCAACGCCTCTTTCGCCGCCACTTCCGCGGCCTGTGGCTGTCGGCGGACTTCCGCAGGATCTGGGCCTCGCTCACGATCACCTCGTTCGGCGCGCAGGTCACCAACCTCGCGCTGCCGCTGACGGCGGCGCTGATGCTCCACGCGACGCCGATGCAGATGGGCGTCCTGGTCGCGCTCGAGACGCTGCCGTTCGCGCTGGTGTCGCTGCACGCCGGCGTGCTGCTCGACCGCGTCCGCAAGCTGCCCGTGGTGATCGCGAGCGACGTCGCCCGGGGCCTCGCGCTGCTGGCGGTGCCGCTCGCCGCGTTCACGAACCTGCTGTCGATGGACGTGCTCTACGTCGTCGGTTTCTTCGTCGGCGTGCAGAATGTGATCGGCGGTGCCGCGCACCAGGTGCTGCTCGCGCAGATGGCCGGACGCAAGCGGCTGGTCGAGGCGAACGCCAAGATCTCGCTCGGCGAGACCTCGGCGGCGCTGGTCGGCCCGGGGCTCGCCGGCGTGCTGATCCAGGCGGCGACGGCGCCGTTCGCGATCCTGCTCGACGCGCTCGCCTTTCTCGGCTCGGCGCTGCTGCTGCGGCGGGTGCGCGTGCGCAGCGACGTGCCGCACGCGGGGCCGCGCGCGTCGGTCAACTCCGAGATCGTCGAGGGACTGAAGCTCGTCTGGCACAACCGCACGCTCTTCGCGCTGGCGTGGGTCGCGGGGCTGTGGCAGCTCCTGCACCACATGCAGATGGCGGTGCTGGTGCTGTTCGCGACGCGCGACCTCGGGCTCTCGGCGGGCGCGATCGGCTTTGCGTACATGTTCGGCGGGCTCGGGTGCGTGCTCGCGGCGGCGTCGGCCGAGCGACTGTCGAGCCGTCACGGCATAGGACCTGTGATCCTGCTCGGGCTGCTGCTCACGGTGTGCGGCTGGGTGGTGTACGGGCTGATCGGCGGGCCGGTGTGGTTCGCGACCATCGCGTTGGGCCTCGGCATGCTGCTGTTCGACTTCGGCGGCGTGACGTGGGGCATCAACTACCTCGCGCTGCGCCAGGCGATCACGCCCGACCGGCTGCTCGGCCGCATGACCGCGACGATGCGTTTCCTCACCGTGGCGGCGGCACCGGTCGGATCGCTCGCCGGCGGCGTGCTGGGCACGGTGATCGGCCTGCGCGGCACGCTGTGGGTGATCGCGTTCCTCGGCGTGCTGCTCGGGGCTGCGGCGCTCACCTGGTCGCCGGTGCGCGGGCACCGCGTGCTGCCGGCGGCGGCGGATTAGCGTCGCTGCCCCAGGGCGCGACGCTCGTCGGTACGAACGCGGGGGCGCGGGCCGGCCGGATAGAATCGGCCGGTCCGCGCCTCCACCCCTCGTCGATGACCGTCTGGCTCTTCCGCGACTACCCTTACCAGACCGAGCTCGAGGCGCACGTCGCCACTTCGGACGATCGCGGGCTCGTGCTCGACGCGACGATCTTCTATCCGCACGGCGGCGGCCAGCCCGGCGACACCGGCATGGCGACCTTCGAGGACGGCACGTCCGTGCCGGTGATCGACACGCTGAAGGGCGAGACCCGCGCCGAGATCGTGCACGTGCTGGCGCCGGGATCGGCGCGCCCCGTGAAGGGGGCGACCGTGCGCCTGGTGCTCGACTGGGCGCGGCGCCACGCGCACATGCGCATGCACACCGCCTGCCACCTGCTGTCGTCGGTGCTGCCCTATCCGGTCACCGGCGGCGCGATCCGCCGCGATTCGGCCCGGCTCGACTTCGACATGCCGGCCGCGGCCGCGGACCGGTCGGCGATCGAGACGAAGGTCAATGCGCTCGTCGATGCCGCGCTCGACGTGTCGAGCGAGTGGGTCACCGACGCGGACTTCGACGCGCGGCCGGAGCTCGTGCGCACGCTCGCGGTGGCGCCGCCGCGCGGCGCCGGCCGCGTGCGGCTGGTGCGCGTGGGCAACGCCGACGTGCAGGCGTGCGGCGGCACGCACGTCGCCAACACCCGCGAGGTCGGCCACATCGTCGTGCGCCGGATCGAGAACAAGGGCCGGCAGAACCGGCGCGTCGAGATCGCCTTCGCCGAAAAGTAGGGTCAGACTCGACGTTCTGCGCACCCGGTGAGCCGATCGCGCCGTCGTCCCAGGCAGAAAGTCGAGTCTGACCCTACTTTTCCTGCGTGACGCACGACCGCGCTAGGTCAACGCCCTGTTCAGCGCGACCTCGAGACGGGCGAGACCCTCGAGGATCTCGTCCAGCGAGATCACGAGCGACGGTGCGATGCGCACGACGTCGGTCCCGGCCATCAGCACCAGTACGCCGGCGTCGCTCGCTGCCCGTATCACGTCGGCGGACTTGCCGCGCCACGGGTCGTCCAGCTCGCAGCCGATCCACACGCCCTCGCCGCGCAGGTCGCGGAACACGTGGCGGCGCGCGTTGATCGCCTTCAGGCCTTCCATGAACAGCGCGTGTCGCGCCTTGACGCCGTCGAGCACCTCGGTGGTGTTGATTACGTCGAACACCGCGCCGGCGACCGCGCAGGCGAGTGGATTGCCGCCGTAGGTCGTGCCGTGCACGCCCGGTCCGAACGCGCTCGCGACCTCGGTCGTGGTGAGCATCGCGCCCACCGGGAACCCGCCGCCGAGTCCCTTCGCCGACGTCAGGATGTCCGGGACCACGCCCTTCTGCATGTAGGAGAAGAGCGCGCCCGTGCGGCCCATGCCGCTCTGGATCTCGTCGAGGATCAGGAGCGCGTTGTGCTCCGTCGTGAGCCTCCGCGCCGCGTGCAGGAAGGCCGGCGTGCCGGGGGTCATGCCGCCTTCGCCCTGCATCGGCTCGAGGATCACCGCGCAGACGTCGTCGCCGCCTTCCTCGCGGAACGCGGCCTCCAGCGCGTCGACGTCGTTGTACGGGATGTGCGTGAAGCCGCTCGGGTTCGGCCCGAAGCCCTGCGCATACTTCGCCTGGCCGCCGGCGGTGACGGTGAACAGCGTGCGGCCGTGGAACGCGTTCAGCGTCGAGATCACGCGCAGCTTGTGCGCGCCGAAGCGATCGTGCGCCCACCGGCGGGCGAGCTTCAGCGCCGCTTCGTTGGCTTCGGCGCCGGAATTGCAGAAGAACACTCGCTCGGCGAACGTCGACCGGACGAGCCGCTCGGCGAGCCGCAGCGCCGGCTCGTTGGTGAACCAGTTCGAGACGTGCCAGAGCTTGCGTGCCTGCTCCTCCAGCGCGCGGAGCATCGCCGGATGGCAGTGGCCGAGCGCCGTGACCGCGACCCCGCTCGCGAAGTCGACGTACATGCGGCCATCCTGGTCCCAGACGCGCGAGCCTTCGCCGCGCACTGGAACGAACGCTGCCGGCGCGAAGCACGGCACCATCAGCCGGTCGAAGTCCGCACGCGTGACGGGCATCGTCGCGGCCGTCGACGTTGCGACCGGCTCGCGCCGGACGCCGGTTTCGATCACGGCCTTCGCGGCGGCGTCGGGGGGAGAGCTCATCGATGCTCCGCTTCGTGTCGATCGCGCTACAGTGCGGCGACCACCTGGATCTCGATCCTGTAGTCGGGACCCGCGAGCTTCGCCTGCACCGTCGCGCGCGCGGGCGTCTGCGCCGGCACGACCCACGGATTCCCACACGGCGTTCATCGCCGCGAAGTCGGCCATGTCGGGCAGGTAGATCGTCGCCGAGATGATCTTCGACTTCTCGGTGCCGGCCTCGAAGAGGAGGTCGTCGATCTGCGCGAGGACCTGCTGCGTCTGGCCGGTGATGTCGGCCTTCGGGTCGTCGGCGACCTGACCCGCAAGCCAGCACAGGCCCGCGGCGCGGTGGATGACGAGTTCGGAGAGTCGCTTGCCGACGTGGCGGCGTTCGAGCGTCATGGTGGCTATCCTCGATGCGTTGCCTTGCGAGCCATTGTAGAACGAATTGACCGCCCGCCTCGCCCTCTCGCTCGCCGCGTTGTTGCTCTTCGCGGCCGTCGGCCTCGGCGCGTTCGGCGCGCACGCGCTGAAGGCCCGGCTCGCGCCGGACATGCAGGCGGTCTGGCAGACGGCCGTGCAGTATCACGCGTGGCACGCGCTCGGGCTGCTTGCGGCGGGTCTGCTGATGATGCAACGGCCCGACGCGCCCGGCGCATCGCTTGCCGCGTGGCTGTTCGTCGCCGGCATCGTGCTCTTCTCCGGCAGCCTCTACGCGCTCGCGCTGTCGGGGGTGCGCGGCCTCGGGGCGGTGACGCCGTTCGGTGGCGTCGCCTTCCTCGGCGGCTGGCTCGCGTTCGCGTGGGCGGCGTGGCGCGCCGCGTAGCGCGGATCGCTTAGACTTGGCGCACTCGACCTCGCCGCGACGACGGCGCAGCGCACTCAATGGAGGAAACATGAAACGACTGGTCCTGGGTGCGGCGCTGCTCGCGCTCGTCGCAGGGTTCTCGACCGCTCACGCGCAGTTTCCGGAGCGGCCGGTGACGATGATCGTGCCGTTCCCGCCTGGCGGCGTCGCCGACACGGTCGGCCGCCCGATCGCCGAGGCGATGGGCGCGGCGTTGAAGCAGCCGGTGGTGATCGAGAACAAGTCCGGCGCTGGCGGCGGCATCGGCATGGCGCACGTGGCCAAGGCGAAGCCCGACGGCTACACGATCCTGATGGCGCTCTCGTCGCTCGTCGTGCTGCCCGAGGCCGACAAGATCCTCGGCCGCGCGCCCGCATTCCAGGTCAAGGACCTGGTGCCGATCGCGCGCATCACCGCCGATCCCACGGTGCTCGCCGTGCGGGCCGAATCGCCGTGGAAGACCTACGCCGAGTTCATCGCCTACGCGAAAGCCAATCCCGGCAAGCTCAACTTCGGCTCGTCGGGGAACTACGGCACGATGCACATCCCGATGGCAATGCTGATGAACGCGACGGACACGAAGATGACCCACGTGCCCTACACCGGCGCGGGTCCGGCGATCGTCGGGCTGCTCGGCGGACAGGTCGAGGCGCTCGCCACCGGCCCGGCGTCGATCCTGCAGCACGTGCAGGCCGGCAAGGTCCGCGTCCTCGCCCACTGGGGCGAGGCGCGGCTCGCGGTGCTGCCCGACGTGCCGACGCTGAAGGAGGTCGGTGCGGCGATCGACTACGCGCAGTGGAGCGGCGTGTTCGTGCCTGCGGGCACGCCGGAGCCGGTGCTCGCGAAGCTGCGCGAGGCCGCGCGTGCCGCCGCGAACGACCCGAAGGTCAAGGACGTGCTGGGCAAGGCGGGGAGCCCGATCCTGTACCAGGACCAGCCCGACTTCCAGCGCTACGTCGACGCCGACGCCCGCAAGATGACGGAGGTCGTGCAGAAGATCGGCAGGATCGAGTAGCGGTTGCTGCTCCAATTCGTCGTTCCCGCCCCCCGCTTTCGCGGGGGCAGGGTTGCGGGAACCCAGCGTCGTCGGAACGTACCGGAGCCGGACCGGAGAGATGCTGGATCCCCGCTTTCGCGGGGATGACGACGGTTTCCGCAAATGACGACGGAGGTGCCGAGTCGACGTTCAGTCCACCTTCGCGCCGCTCGCCTTGACGATCTTCGCGTACTTCTCGCGCTCGCGCGCGATGAAGGCGGCGAACTCCGCGGGGGTCGTCGGCGCAGGCTCCGCACCCTGCGCGAG
Organism: uncultured beta proteobacterium; assembly: GCA_963765065.1. GTDB lineage: Bacteria > Pseudomonadota > Gammaproteobacteria > Burkholderiales > Casimicrobiaceae > VBCG01. Next base: position 266,608 of record CAVXVH010000017.1, read on the forward strand.
CATCTTCTCGCGCACGTCCGTCGCGTTGAGCGCCTTGACGACCTCGGCGTTCCACTTCGCGATCACGTCCGGCGGCGTGCCGGCGGGTGCCAGCAGTCCGAACCAGGTCGAGATGTCGAAGCCGGGCATCCCGGCCTCGGCCATCGTCGGCAATTCGGGCGCGAGCTTGCTGCGCTGCGCGGTGGTGACCGCGATCGCGCGCACCTTGCCGCCCTTGACCTGCGCCATCGCGTTGGCGAGGTTGTCGAACATGAACTGCGTGTCGCCGGCGAGCAGCGCCTGCAGTGCGGGCGCGCCGCCCTTGTAGGGGATGTGGGCGACGTCGGTGCCGGTCTCCATCTTGAACAGTTCGCCGGCGAGGTGCCCGGCGCTGCCGTTGCTGCCGGAGCCGAAGTTGACCTTGCCGGGGTTCGCCTTCGCGAAGGCGATCATGTCGCGCACCGAGTTGACGGGCGTGGCGGCGTTGACGATCAGCACGTTGGGGGTGATCGCGACCAGGCTGATCGGCGCGAAATCCTTGACCGCGTCGTACGGCATCTTCGCGTACAGGCTCGGGTTGACCGCGTGCGTCGACAGCGCACCCATCACCACCGTGTAGCCGTCCGCCGGCGACTTGGCCACCGCGTCGGCGCCGACGTTGCCGCCCGCGCCGGGCTTGTTCTCCACCACGACCTGCTGTCCCCAGGCTTCGGAGAGCTTCTGCGCGAGCAGGCGCCCGACGTTGTCGAGCGAACCGCCGGGCGGGAAGGGCACGACCAGCTTCACCGGCTTCGACGGAAACGTCTGGGCGAACGCGGGCAAGGGCGCCGCGAGCGGGGCCAGGGCGACGATACCGGTGAGCGCCAGGAGCAGGCGGCGACGGGCGAAGGGGCGGGCAATGCGGCGGGCAATGCGGCGGGCGATCATGGGCGGTCCATCCGGATGCGTTGCGGAACGAAGCGATGCCGGTCGTGTCACTACCCGGGCGGACGGATTGTAGCAACGGACTCGCCGCGGGTCCGCGCGGTTTGCCGGGCCTACCGTGGCCGAGCATAATCACCACCTTCACTCGCTGGACTCCGGTTCTTTCCCCATGAACAAGGCTGCGCTGGGCATCGTCGCCGTGGTTGTCGCTGCCGTTGCGGCCGGCGCGGGCTATTGGCTGGGGCAGCGCCCCTCGGCGCCCGTGGCGGGCGCGTCCGGCCAAACGGCGCCGGGGGCAGGGGCCGCGAAAGCGCCCGGAGCGGCCGGGGGTGGCGCGGGCGGTCCCGGCGCCGGCGTGCCGGTCGAGGTGGTCAAGGTCGCCACGGCGTCCCTGCCGCAGTCGATCACGACCGTCGGCAGCCTGCGCTCGGACGAGTCGGTGACGATCCGGCCCGAGGTCGCCGGCCGCATCTCGGCGATCAACTTCCAGGAGGGACAGCGGGTCGCGAGGGGCGCGGTGCTGTTGCGCCTCGACCCGTCGATCAACGAGGCCGAGGTCCTGCAGGCGCGCGCGAACCTGAAGCTCGCACGAAGCAAGTACGAGCGCGCGGTCGACCTGTCGAAGAGCAACTTCATTTCGGGGCAGGCGCGCGACGAGGCCGAGAACAACCTGCGCGTCGCCGAAGCCGCGGTCGCGCTCGTCGAGGCGCGGCTCGCGAAGACCGAGATCCGGGCGCCGTTCACCGGCGTGATCGGGTTGCGCTCGGTGTCGATCGGCGACTATGTGAAGGAGGGCGCGGACATCGTCAACCTCGAGTCGATCGACCTGCTCAAGGTGGACTTCAGGGTGCCCGAGGTCTACATGCGCCAGGTGAAGGCGGGCCAGCCCCTGCAGGTTGCGCTCGATGCCTACCCCGGCAAGACGTTCGAGGGCCGGGTGTTCGCCGTCAACCCGCTGCTCGACGCCGCGGGCCGTGCAGTGGTGATCCGCGCCCAGGTGAAGAACGCCGACGCCTCGCTGCGTCCCGGCATGTTCGCGCGCGTGCGGCTCATCACCAGCGAATCGACCGACTCGCTGGTCGTGCCCGAGCAGGCGCTGGTGCCGCAGGGCAGCGAGCAGTTCGTGTTCAAGGTCGTCGACGGGCGCGCCGTGCGCGCCAAGGTCGAGGTCGGGCAACGTCGCGACGGCAAGGTCGAGATGGTGAGCGGCGTGACGGCGGGAGAAGTCGTCGTCGTCTCGGGGCAGCAGCGCCTGCGCGACGGCGTGCCGGTCGCGGTCAAGGGCCCCGGCGCGGGCGCCGTTGGCGGCCCCGGCCCGGCCGCGGCGAAGGCCGGGGATCCCGCGTTGCCGGTGGCCGGCGACGCGAAGTCGGTCCCACCGAAGGCCGACGGTACGCCGGCCCGGCTGACGCGTTCCTGACGGCGCACCGCGATGCAACTTCCCGAGATCTGCATCAAGCGGCCCGTCTTCGCGACGGTGCTGTCGCTGGTCGTGCTGCTGGTCGGGCTCATCTCGTACACGCGGCTGTCGGTGCGCGAGTACCCGCGCATCGACGAGCCGGTGGTGAGCGTCAACACGACGTACCGCGGCGCCTCGGCGGAGGTGGTCGAGTCGCAGGTGACGAAGCCGCTCGAGGACTCGCTCGCCGGCATCGAGGGCGTCGAGCTGATGACCTCGCAGAGCCGCTCGGAACGCAGCCAGATCAACGTCCGGTTCCGGATCACGCGGAGCCCGGACGCCGCGGCCGCCGACGTGCGCGACAAGGTCTCCCGCGTGCGCGGACGGCTGCCGGACACCGTCGACGAGCCCGTGATCGCGAAGGTCGAGTCCGATTCGCAGCCGATCATCTACATGGCGGTGCAGGCGGGATCGCTGACGCCGCTCGAGGCCTCCGACTACGTCGCGCGCTACATCAAGCCGCGGCTGTCGGTGCTGCCCGGTGCCGCGGACGTGCGCATCTTCGGCGAGCGGCAGGTGTCGATGCGCGTCAACCTCGACCGCACGCGGCTGGCCGGCTACCGGCTCACCGTGCAGGACGTCGAGGACGCGATCCGGCGCCAGAACGCCGAGATTCCGGCCGGGCGCATCGAATCGACCGCCCGCGAGTTCACCGTCGTCGCCGAGACCGACCTCTCGACGCCCGAGCAGTTCGGCGCCATCGTCGTCGCCAACGTCGGCGGCTCGCCCGTGCGCGTGCGCGACCTGGGTACCGTCGCGGTCGGGGCGATCGACGAGCGGACGGTGTCGCGCTACAACGGCCAGCCCTCGCTCAACGTCGGCGTGATCAAGCAGGCGGTCGCGAACCCGCTCGAGCTCTCGCAGGCGGTGCGCGCGGAGGTCGAGAAGATCAACCCGGGGCTGCCGGCGGGGATGAAGCTGGTCGTCGCCTACGACACGTCGGTGTTCATCGACCGCTCGATCGCGTCGGTGTTCACGACGATCGCCGAGGCGATCGTCCTGGTCGTGCTGGTGATCTTCTTCTTCCTGCGCAGCCTGCGGGCGACCATCATCCCGATCGTCACGATCCCCGTGTCGCTGGTCGGCGCGTTCGCGCTGATGTACCTGTTCGGCTTCACGATCAACACGCTGACGCTGCTCGCGATGGTGCTGGCGATCGGCCTCGTCGTCGACGACGCGATCGTGATGCTGGAGAACATCTACCGGCACGTCGAGGAAGGCCTGAAGCCCAGGGCGGCGGCGATCAAGGGCGCGCGCGAGATCGGCTTCGCGATCGTCGCGATGACGCTCACGCTTGCCGCGGTGTTCGCGCCGCTGGGCTTCGCGACCGGCCGCACCGGACGGCTGTTCATCGAGTTCGCGCTCACGTTGGCCGGGGCGGTGCTGGTGTCGGGGTTCGTCGCGCTCACGCTGACACCGATGATGTGCTCGCTGCTGCTCAAGCACCAGGAACGGCACTCGGCCATCTACAACTGGGTCGAAGGCGGGCTCAACGCGATGACGCGGGGCTACCGGCGCCTGCTGCGCGCGGCGCTCTCCATGCGCTGGGTGGTGGTGCTGGGCTGGCTTGCGGCAGTGGCCGGCGGCACGTTCCTGTTCACGCAGTTGAAGAGCGAGCTCGCGCCGATCGAGGACCGCGGCGTGGTGTTCGGCGTCGTCTCGGCGCCGCAGGGCTCGACGCCGCAGTACACGTCCGAGCAGCTGCGGCCGATCGAGGCGATGTACGCGAAGATTCCCGAGGCCGCGGCCTTCCAGGCGTTCTCCGGATTCCCGACGGTCGTCGACGGCAACGCGATCCTGCGGCTCAAGCCCTGGGAGGAGCGCACCCGCACCCAGGCGCAGATCGCCGACGAGCTGCGCCCGCAGATGATGTCGATCCCCGGGGCGCTCGCGTTCCCGATCAGCCCGCCCTCGCTCGGGCAGTCGTTCCGCTCGCAGCCGGTTGAATACGTGATCATGTCGCAGGTGCCGTACGCGGAGCTCGCGCGCATCGTCGAACGCTTCCTCGAAGAGGCCCGCAAGTTCCCCGGCGTGCAGAACCTGCAGACCGACCTGCGGCTCAACACGCCGGAGGTACGCGTCCAGATCAACCGCGACAAGCTCTCCGACGTCGCCGTCAACGTCGATACCGTGGGCCGCACGCTGGAGACGATGCTGGGCGGGCGCCAGGTCACCCGCTTCAAGCGCGACGGCGAGCAGTACGACGTGATGGTGCAGGTGGCGCCCTACGACCGTGCGACGCCGGCGGACATCCGCGACATCTACGTGCGCGGGCGGTCGAACGAGATGGTGCAGCTCGCCAACCTCGTCGACGTGAAGGAGGGCGTGGCGCCGCAGTCGCTCAACCACTTCAATCGTCTGCGCGCCGTGAAAGTGACGGGCACGCTGGCGCCCGGCTACTCGATCGACGAGGCGCTGAAGGCGATGGACGCCGCCGCCAGGGTCGCGCTGCCGTCGACCGCGCAGACCGACCTCGACGGACAGTCGCGCGAGTTCCGGGCGTCGGGCGCGGAAATCTACTTCACGTTCGTGCTGGCGCTCGCGTTCATCTACCTCGTGCTGTCGGCGCAGTTCGAGAGCTTCGTGCACCCGTTCGTGATCATGCTCTCGGTGCCGCTGTCGATGACCGGGGCGCTGCTCGCGCTGTGGCTCACCGGCGGCACGCTCAACATCTACAGCCAGGTCGGGCTGGTCACGCTGGTGGGGCTCATCACCAAGCACGGGATCCTGATCGTCGAGTTCGCCAACCAGCTGCGGGCCAAGGGCGAGAAGCTGGTCGACGCCGTGGTCGACTCGGCGACGCTGCGGCTGCGGCCGATCCTGATGACCACCGGCGCGATGGTGCTGGGCGCGCTGCCGCTGGCGCTTGCCCACGGGGCCGGTGCCGAATCGCGTACGCAGATCGGCTGGGTGATCGTCGGCGGGATGTCCTTCGGCACGCTGCTCACCCTGTTCGTCGTCCCTGTCGCCTACACGCTGCTCGCGCGGCGGGCGCACGTCGAAGCCCACGGGCTGGAGGCGCTTCCCCCCGACGTGGCGCTGCCGAATCCGGGGCAGGCCGACTGAGTCCGGCATGCGAAAAAGGGCTTCATTGACCTGAATCTGTGTCCGGCTTCGCAAATGCAATAGAATCGCCCCAACAACAAGGCATCCTGCCGTTTTTCGTCCCTGAGGAGGGAATTATGTCCCGTCGTTTCGTCCGCGTCGCGCTCGCCGTTGCACTGTTCGGCGCCAGCGTGGCCGCGCAGGCTCAGACCGAGATCCAGTGGTGGCATTCGATGACCGGCGCCCTGGGCGACCGCGTCAACGACATCGCCAACGGCTTCAATGCGAGCCAGAAGGACTACAAGGTGGTACCCGTCTACAAGGGCAGTTACCCCGAGTCGATGACCGCGGCGATCGCCGCGTTCCGCGCCGGCAACGCGCCCCACATCCTGCAGGTGTTCGAGGTCGGCACGGCGACGATGATGAACGCCAAGGGCGCGATCAAGCCCGTCTACGTGATGATGAAGGAAGCCAAGGAGCCCTTCGATCCGAAGAACTACCTCGCCGCGGTCGCCGGGTACTACTCCGACAGCAAGGGCAACATGCTGTCGCTGCCGTTCAACAGCTCGACGCCGATGTTCTACGTCAACAAGGACGCGTTCAAGAAGGCCGGCCTCGATCCCGACAAGGCGCCTAAGACCTGGGCCGAGTTCGCCGTCGCCGCGGCCAAGCTCAAGGCGTCCGGCCAGGAGTGCGTCTATACGACCGGCTGGCCGTCGTGGGTACACATCGAGAACTTCAGCGCCTGGCACAACCTGCCGATCGGCACCAAGTCGAACGGCTTCGATGGCCTCGACACCGAGTTCAAGATCAACTCGCCCCACCATGTCGCGCACATCAACATGCTCGCCGACTACGCGAAGAAGGGCTGGTTCACGTACTCGGGTCGGACCAACCAGGGCGAGGCGCGCTTCTTCAGCGGCGAGTGCGCGATGCTGACGTCGAGCTCGGCAGCGCAGGCCAACATCCGCAAGAACGCCAAGTTCGACTTCTCGGTCAACTTCCTGCCGTACAACCACACGATCGAAGGTGCGCCGCAGAACTCGATCATCGGCGGTGCGACGCTGTGGGTGATGAGCGGCAAGAAGGCCGACGACTACAAGGGCGTGACCAAGTTCTTCTCGTACCTGTCGTCGCCCGAGGTCCAGGCCAACTGGCACCAGGGCACGGGCTACGTGCCGATCACCAATGCCGCGTTCGAGCTGACCAAGAAGGCCGGCTATTACGAGAAGAATCCGGGCACCGACACGGCGATCCGCCAGCTCAACAACAAGACGCCCACCGCCAACTCGAAGGGCCTGCGCTTCGGCAACTACGTGCAGGGCCGCGAAGTGATCGAGGAGGAGATGGAAGCCGTGTTCGCCGGCAAGAAGGACGCGAAGACCGCGCTCGACCAGGCGGTCAAGCGTGGCAACGAGATCCTCCGCAAGTTCGAGGCGGCCAACAAGTAACGCATCCCCGCGGTGAACGGCGGCAGCGGGCTGCCGTTCACCGACCGGGCTTCATCCTGCGGCTCCCATGGCAGCGGAAAAGCGCGTTGTCTTCCGTTCGGCGTGGCTGCCGTATCTGCTGCTCGCGCCGCAGATCGCGATCACGATCATCTTCTTCTTCTGGCCGGCGTTCCAGGCGGCCTGGTACTCGTTCCAGCTGCAGGACGCCTTCGGGCTGCAGACCGAGTTCGTCGGGCTGCGCAATTTCCACGAGCTGTTCGGCGACCCGCGCTACCTCGAGTCGTTCAAGATCACCGCGGTCTTCAGCCTCTCCGTCGCCAGTATCGGCATCGCGATCTCGCTGCTGTTCGCGACGATGGCCAATCGGGTGATCCGCGGCGCCATCGGCTACAAGACCTTCCTGATCTGGCCGTACGCCGTCGCCTCGGCGGTCGCCGGCGTGATCTTCGCCTTCCTGTTCGCGCCGTCGGTCGGCATCATCACGTTCGCCCTCAAGCAGATCGGCATCCACTGGAACTGGGTGCTGCGCGGCGACCAGGCGATGATCCTGGTGGTGGTCGCGTCGATCTGGAAGCAGATCAGCTACAACTTCCTGTTCTTCCTCGCCGGCCTGCAGTCGATCCCCAAGTCGCTGATCGAGGCCGCGGCGATCGACGGCGCCGGGCCGATCCGGCGCTTCTGGACCGTGGTGTTCCCGCTGCTGACCCCGACCACGTTCTTCCTGCTGGTCATCAACATCGTCTACGCGTTCTTCGACACCTTCGGCGTCATCGACGCGACGACGCAGGGCGGACCCGCGGGCGCCACCAACATCCTCGTCTACAAGGTCTACCACGACGGCGTGAAGTCGGCGGACCTCGGCGGCTCGTCGGCGCAGTCGGTGATCCTGATGATCATCGTCATCGCGCTGACCGTCGTGCAGTTCCGCTTCATCGAACGCAAGGTGCACTACTGATGAGCCGCTCGTCCCAGTCGTCCGGGATGGTCGAGAACCGGCCCTGGCTCACCTTCTTCTCGCACGTGATCCTGGTCGCCGGCGTCGCGCTGGTCGCGTTTCCGCTCTACATCACGTTTGTCGCCTCGACGCTGACGCTGGAGCAGATCCTGTCGGTGCCGATGCCGCTGGTGCCCGGCGACCAGCTCTGGAACAACTACACGCAGGTGCTGACCGCGGGGTCGCAGCGCGGCGCCGCGGCACCGGTGGGCCGGATGATGCTGAACAGCCTGGTCGTCGCGCTGGTGATCCCGCTCGGCAAGATCTCGATTTCCATCATCGCGTCGTTCGCGATCGTCTACTTCAAGTTTCCGCTGCGCAATTTCTTCTTCTGGATGATCTTCGTCACGCTGATGCTGCCGGTCGAGGTGCGGATCATCCCGACGTTCAAGGTGGCTGCCGACCTCGGCATCCTCAACTCCTACGCCGGGCTGACGCTGCCGCTGATCGCCTCGGCGACGGCGACCTTCCTCTTCCGCCAGTTCTTCATGACCGTTCCCGACGAACTCGCCGAGGCCGCGCGGATCGACGGTGCGGGCCCGATGCGCTTCTTCATCGACGTGCTGCTGCCGCTGTCCAAGACCAGCATGGCGGCGCTGTTCGTGATCCAGTTCATCTATGGCTGGAACCAGTACCTGTGGCCGCTGCTCATCACCACCGACGAGTCGATGTACACGACGGTGATCGGCATCAAGCGGATGATCACCGGCGGCGACGCGCTGACCGAGTGGCACCTGGTGATGGCCACCGCGATGCTCGCCCTGCTGCCGCCCGCGGTCGTCGTGATGCTGATGCAGAAGTGGTTCGTGAAGGGGCTGGTGGACACGGAGAAGTGACGAATCGGCGGGGTCGGGGACGCGGGGTCAGCGTGCCCGGCCGCGCGTCCTGTGCAGGCGCCTTCGTGCGGCGCCTCGATCCCCAACCCCCAACCTTCAACCCCGAGCGAAGCGCCCATGGCCGAAGTCTCCTTTCGCAACGTCCGCAAGAACTACGGCACGCTTGCCGTGATCCACGGCATCTCGGTGGACGTCAAGGACGGCGAGTTCGTGGTCATCGTCGGCCCCTCGGGCTGCGGCAAGTCGACGCTGCTGCGCATGGTCGCCGGGCTCGAGACGATCACCGCCGGCGAGATCGCGATCGGCGAGCGCGTGGTCAACGAGCTCGAACCCAAGGACCGCGACATCGCGATGGTGTTCCAGAACTACGCGCTCTACCCGCACATGAGCGTGTTCGACAACATGGCCTACGGGCTCAAGATCCGGGGCTTCACGAAGGCCGACATTGCCGAGCGGGTGAAGAAGGCCGCCGACATTCTCGAGCTCGAGACGCTGCTCGAGCGCAAGCCCCGGCAGCTCTCCGGCGGGCAGCGGCAGCGGGTGGCGATGGGCCGCGCGATCGTCCGCGAGCCCGCGGTGTTCCTGTTCGACGAGCCGCTGTCGAACCTCGACGCCAAGCTCCGCGTGCAGATGCGCTTCGAGATCCAGAAGCTGCACCGCCGGCTCGGCACCACGGCGCTCTACGTCACGCACGACCAGGTCGAGGCGATGACGCTCGCGCAGCGGATGATCGTCATGAACGCCGGGCGCGCCGAGCAGATCGGCTCGCCGATGGCGGTCTACGAGAACCCCGCGACGCAGTTCGTGGCGGGCTTCATCGGCTCGCCGTCGATGAATTTCGTCACCGGTCAGGTGCAGGGGAACGGCAAGGTGGCGCTCGCTCACGGCGGCGTCGCGATGACGACGTCGGGTGCCGCAGCAGAAACGGGCCGCGACGTGGTCGTCGGCATCCGCCCGGAGCACCTGATGCCGAGCAGTGCGGGCGACGCGGTCCTGTCGGGAACGGTGGAGATGGTCGAGCAGCTGGGCGCCGACATGCTGATCCACGTCGCGCACGGTCCGCAGCTGATCCTCGCGCGCGTGGCGCAGGGAATCTTGCCGGGCATCGGCTCGACGATGCACTTCCAGGCGTCGCCCGCCAGCGTGTTCCTGTTCGACGCCGCGCAGGGCGGCCGGCTCGCGTGAAGCGCGGCGACTGGCCGTATCCGCGCATCGTCGCCCATCGCGGCGCGGGCAAGCTCGCGCCCGAGAACACCCTCGCTGCGCTCAGGCTCGGCCACGCGCACGGCCATCGCATGGCCGAGTTCGACGTGAAGCTGTCGGCCGACGGCGTCGCGTTCCTGCTGCACGATGCCACCCTGGAGCGCACCACGGACGGCAGCGGCCGCGCCGACGGACGCACCTGGCGCGAGCTCGCGCAGCTCGACGCCGGCGCGTGGCATTCGCCCGCGTATGCCGGCGAGTCGCTGCCGACGCTCGCTGCGGTGGCGCGCTTCTGCCGCGCCAACGGCATGGCCGTCAACATCGAGATCAAGCCCTCGCCCGGGCGAGAGCGGGAGACCGGCGCAGCGGTGGCGATCGACGCCGCGAAGCTCTGGCACCGCGCGGACGTGCCGCCGCTGCTGTCGTCGTTCTCGGAGGCCGCGCTCGCGGCCGCACAGGAGACCGTACCTGCGCTGCCGCGGGCCTACCTGTGCGACCGCCTGCTGCCGGACTGGCTGGAGCGCTGTACAGCGCTCGGCTGCATCGCGCTCGACGCGAAGCACACGCTGCTCGACGCGAGGGTGATCGGCGCCGCGCACGCCGCAGGACTCAAGGTCGCCGCGTGGACCGTCAACGAGCTGGCACGCGCCCGCGAGTTGGCCACGCTGGGGCTCGACATGCTGATCACCGACGCGGTCGACCTCGCGGCCGACCCCACGTTCTTCCCCCAAAAGTAGGGTCAGACTCGACTTTCCGCAATAAGTAGGGTCAGACTCGACTTTCCGGACGCCCACCCGCCAGCATCGGCGTCGCGGCTTGAACCGGAAAGTCGAGTCTGACCCTACTTATTGCGGACTATGCCGGCGTCGGCCGGCGGATCTCGCGTTCGTCGACGGGCAGGTTGAGGAGCCCGGCGACCACGCCCAGCGCGATCGACAGGTACCAGACGATGTCGTAGCTGCCGAGCGTGTCGTAGAGCCGGCCGCCGAGCCACGCGCCGAGGAAGCTGCCGATCTGGTGGCTCAGGAACGTGAAGCCGGCGAGCATCGCGAGGTAGCGCACGCCGAACACCTGCGCGACGATGCCGTTGGTGGGAGGCACCGTCGACAACCAAAGCAGGCCGAGCGCGACCGCGAACGCATACACGCTCAATACCGACAGCGGCAGCCACAGGAACAGCGCGATCACGACCGCGCGTCCGAAATAGATCGCGGACAGGATGTAGCGCTTGGGCATGCGGCTGCCCAGCCAGCCGGTGGAGTACGTGCCGACGATGTTGAACAGCCCGATCAGCGCGAGCGCGGTCACGGCGACGTGCGGGGCCATGCCGCGGTCGGCGAGGTAGGCGGGCAGGTGCACGCCGACGAACACGACCTGGAAGCCGCAGACGAAGAAGCCGAGCGTGAGCAGCACGTAGCCGCGGTGACGCATCGCCTCGACCATCGCCTCGACCGCGGACTGGCGAAACGCATGCGCGCTCGGCGCGTGCCGCTCGACCAGGCCCAGCGCGAGCGGGACCATCAGCAGCCCGACGCCCCCCAGCGCGACCAGCGCCCCGTACCAGCCGAGGTTCGACAGCAGCCACTGCGTGGCCGGGAGCATCGCGAACTGTCCGAACGAGCCGGCGGCCGCGGAGATGCCGAGTGCCATGCTGCGCTGCTCGGGCGGGAAGCGGCGACCGAGGACGCCCGCCATGATGCTGAACGTCAGGCCCGACAGGCCCGTGCCGATCAGCACGCCGGCGGTGAGGACCAGCATCACCGGCGTGCCGGCGTGGGCCATCGTCACCAGCCCCAGGACGTAGAGCAGCGCGCCGATCACGACGATGCGCGCGGTGCCGTACTTGTCCGCGAGCATGCCCGCGAACGGCTGCGTCGCGCCCCACATCAGGTTCTGCACGGCCATCGCGAGCGCAAAGGTCTCGCGGCCCCAGCCGAGATCCGCCGACATCGGCTGCAGGAATAGACCGAAGCCGTGGCGGATGCCCATCCCCAGCGTGAGCACCAGGCCCGCGCAGACGAGTACGACGGCCGGCGTGCGCCAACCCGCGTCGTGATGCTTCATCGTGTGGTCCTCATCGGCCGGGAGTTTATAGGCATCTGTCCCTCACTCATTCACGCGCGTTGAACTGCACCCGATTGGCGCGTCCGCTTCGGTGCGTTGCGCCAACCCGGTGCCGACCGCATTCGCAGAGTGTCCCGCACGGCGCCGACGTCACGCCGCAAGCCGATGAATCGCAAAGGAAAAAGACTGCTCTTTCGCGCGTGGCACACCGCTTGCTGCATTGCAGTACAGCGGCCCCCGTGGGGCGGGCCGGACGCACCACTTCGTGGGGGACACGCTCGATGGACAATTCTCGCCGCTCGTTGATCAAGGCCGCCGCCGGCACGGCGCTTCTCTCCGCCGTTCCCGGCGCATCGGTCTTCGCGCAGGACAAGTCGCCGATCAAGGTCGGCGTGCTGCATTCGCTCTCGGGCACGATGGCGATCTCGGAGACCTCGCTCAAGGACGTCGCGCTGATGACGTTCGCGGAGATCAACGCCAAGGGCGGCGTGATGGGACGCAAGATCGAGCCGGTGGTGGTCGATCCGGCGTCGAACTGGCCGCTGTTCGCGGAGAAGGCGCGCGGCCTGCTCACGCAGGACAAGGTCGCGGCGGTGTTCGGCTGCTGGACGTCGGTGTCGCGCAAGTCCGTCCTGCCGGTGTTCGAGGAGCTGAACGGGCTGCTCTTCTATCCGGTGCAGTACGAGGGCGAGGAGATGTCGAAGAACGTCTTCTACACCGGCGCCGCGCCGAACCAGCAGGCGATTCCCGCGGTGGAGTACCTGATGAGCGCGGACGGCGGCGGCGCCAAGCGCTGGTTCCTGCTCGGCACCGACTACGTCTACCCGCGCACGACCAACAAGATCCTGCGCGCATTCCTCAAGTCCAAGGGCGTCAAGGAAACGGACATCGAGGAGATCTACACGCCGTTCGGCCACAGCGACTACCAGACGATCGTCGGCAACATCAAGAAGTTCTCCACCGGCGGCAAGACCGCGGTCGTGTCGACGATCAACGGCGACTCCAACGTGCCGTTCTACAAGGAGCTCGGCAACCAGGGCCTCAAGGCGACCGACGTTCCGGTGGTCGCGTTCTCCGTCGGCGAGGAGGAGCTGAAGGGCATCGACACCAAGCCGCTGGTCGGGCACCTCGCGGCGTGGAACTACTTCATGTCGCTGAAGAACCCCGCCAACGACGCGTTCAAGAAGAAGTGGGCCGATTACGCGAAGGCCCAGAAGCTCGCGGGGGCGGACAAGGCAATCACCAACGACCCGATGGAGGCGACCTACGTCGGCATCAACATGTGGAAGCAGGCGGTCGAGAAGGCCAAGTCCACGAACGTCGACGCGGTGCGCAAGGCCATGCACGGCCAGAAGTACGCGGCGCCCTGCGGGTACACGCTGGAGATGGCCGACAACCACCACCTGACCAAGCCGGTGATGATCGGCGAGGTCAAGTCCGACGGCCAGTTCAACGTGGTGTGGAGGACC
>CAVXVH010000018.1:0-48920 GCA_963765065.1 uncultured beta proteobacterium
CCGCACCGAGGATGCAATCGAGAATTCCAAGCACGCGGAGGGGGTGGGCGCCGACGCGGTTCTGGTTCTCGCGCGGCCCTATTTCGAGGGTCCCGGTGAAGAGGGTGTGCGCTGGCATTATGAGCAGATTGCCGCTGCCATCAAGACGCCCATCATGGCCTACAACATTCCGGCTCTAGACCCAGTTCGACATCACACCCGAGATCTTCGCCCGTTTTTCGGAGATCGACGGCGTCGACTACATCAAGGATTCCACCGCCGACCCGAAATCGATCGAAAAACTGGTCGGCCAGGGCTCAAAGGTGTTCTGTGGTTGCGACTTCCTGAATTTCTTTGCACTTGTGAATGGCGCTATGGGTCTGTTCACCGGTTCCGGCAACGTCGCCCCTGCGCTGATTCGCCAGCTCATGATCTGGCGCAGGTCGAGCGAGTACGGCAAAGCGGAGAAAGTCTGGAAGAAACTCAGCCGATCAGCCGCCTGCTGTGGACCCTGCCATTCAATCCCGTTGCCAAGGCAGGCAGCGACAGGACCGGGCGCAAGGTGGGGCCCTGCCGCATGCCGGTTCCGCCGCTCAAGGAGCATGAATTGAAGTTGGTCGACGAGGCCGTGGCGGCCTTGTCGGCCTGATCACGATCTGACCTTCACGTCTGGAAGTGAGCAGTTGGATCGTCGAAAGTCGCAGTACGGCCCTGAGCCGACTGTCCACATTCCTGAAAACTGCCTGTGAACCTGAGGGTAGCCGACATTCGCGCCACGGCCGCAGGCGGATTACGCGCTTGCCGAACGTGACGACTCGCGGTGCGGTCTCCGTCCTCGCGCAAGCCGCCACGACTTCGGAACGCCCCCGATCATGGCCTTGTCCACGGCGGCCGCCCCGCCCCCCTTGCATCCCGCCCGGGAAGCGGCTCCAAGCTCGCTGCGGGTGGAGTCCGCGCTGTCCGAACTCACGCAGTTCGCCACGCGCGCCGCGCGCGGCGGCGACGCGCAGGCGGCTGACGAGGCCTTCAGCCGCCTGTACGGCGAAACCGGATGCGGCTTGGCGCGAGCTCGCCTGCGCCCAGCACCGCACGATGATGAACAGAGGATCAGGACTGCGGGTCGAACTGGAAGACGCGCAGCTCTTGGTTGCAGCGGCAGGCTTTGGCGATGCGCGCGGCCCACGCGACGGCCTCCTCGCGCGAGGGAAGTTCGAGCACGGTGAAGCCGCCGTTGAGCGGCGGCGCCCACGGATATCCGCCCTCGGCGACTGCGCCGTCGGCCGAGACAAGCGCCGGCGGCACGTTTTCGTCGATGCCGCCGCCGAAGACGTAGACGCCGGCGGCCTTCGCCTCGTCGATCACAGCGTGCGCGTCGCGACCCACCGTCTCCCACTCGCCGTCGGGCACGACCATGGCAGCACTCGGGAAGGAGATCAGGTATTTGGCCATGGTGGTTTAGCCGCGGCGCGCCGCCTCGATCGCGGCGATGTCGATCTTCTTCATCTTCATCATCGCATCGAACGCGCGCTTGGCGGCCGCGGGATCGGGATCGGTGATCGCCTTCGTCAGGGCGATCGGCGTGATCTGCCAGGACAATCCCCACTTGTCCTTGCACCAGCCGCACTCGCTCTCCTGGCCGCCGTTGCCGACGATCGCGTTCCAGTAGCGATCCGTTTCGGCCTGGTCCGCGGTTGCGACCTGAAACGAGAACGCTTCGCTGTGCTTGAACGCAGGTCCGCCGTTGAGCCCGAGGCACGGAATGCCCATCACGGTGAACTCGACGGTCAGCACGTCCCCTTGCTTCCCCGACGGAAAGTCTCCCGGTGCGCGGTGCACCGCGCCGACGGACGAATCGGGAAAGGTCTCGGCGTAAAACCGCGCCGCGTCCTCGGCGTCGCGATCGTACCAAAGGCAGATCGTGTTCTTTGCTGGCTTCGCCATGTCACTCCTCCATCAGGACGGGTTGCCAGGAAGGGCGGAGTGCCGAAATGGGTGCAGCCGCCCGGAGGCGGCGCAGGTGTCGTTCAGGTGCGAAGTGCGATCACTTCGGTCGAGGTCGAGCTCGGTCGCCTTTGCCCTTGGGCTGATAGCGCCGCAGCGAACTGCGGTAGAAGCCGTGACTTCGATAATCGCTGACGACGGCTCAATACTGAAGCAAGGACGATCGGCGCTCCATCGGCAAGACGCTGATTGCGCGATCGGACGATTCCTACAAGTTCGGTACGCGACGGCGGATCAAGCGGCGATGGTGAAGTCGCGCAAGCCGCGACAGCCGCCTCAACACACCCTTTCCGCTGACCGCCGCCAACCTGAAGTGTTGCGTTCTGCACTTGAGATCGCGCGCGAAAAGGGGCATGCACCACGGGTGCATGCCCCTTGATCCGCCTTACTTCCCGTCTCGGTCCGAGTCCCCCGGAGTGGCACGCTCGACGGCGTCACTCACGCGCTGCCAAGCGTCTCGAGTGGCGTGCTTGGCGCGTTCCCACTCGAGGCTGGAACTGCCACGCCTGCTAATCCAGTCACGTTCGAGTTCCTGCTCGACTTCATCGAACGTACGGCCCGGATATCGCGTGTAGGCGTCTACCCCGTAGCCATAGGCGGGACGGTAGTCCTCGAAATCGGACCCGCTAGCGTACGGACGCTCGGAGTAGTGGTCGCGCCAGTAGGCGTCTTCGGCGACAGGGTCGACTGCATTCGCAATGCCCTTGCCTGCCATCGCACCGGCCACGGCGCCGACGACCGCACCTACCGCGGCGCCCACAGGACCACTGATGCCACCCACGGCAGCACCGGCCGCGGCACCTCCTGCGATACCGCCGGCGGCACCGCCCACCACGGCACCCACGCCGGTGGCAACCGGGCGACTCGTCTCGTCGATCCTGTCAATGTCCTTCGTCGTCCTGCTCTTCAGTTCGTTCATGAATTTCTCCTTGGTTGGCTGCGTGAATTGCGGGGCCACCATTGCGGGTGGCCCATCGCGGCGCAGGCAATGCAAGCGTATGCGAGGAGACATGGCCTCGCGATCGTCCATCATGTCGTTTAGCGCTCGGAGGCTTTCCCGCGACGCCGTAGTCCGACTCCTACGGCGGCGGTTCCGGTCGACCCGGAGCCGCGCCAACCTCAGGGTGTCGAGGTCTTGCTCATGGCCTTGCCGCAACTGCGAGGCGCAAAGTCGGACGCTTCAGCCCAACGGCCGCGAGTACCCGCATGTGTCCGCTCCGCGAGCTTCGCGGCTGGCCGCGACGGGTTTCATCGTCGACGATCGCAGTCGACCCGTTGCGGACTTCCAGGTCTTGAGGAACCGGCCGTTCAAGATGCAGCGGAAGCCGGACGTGCAAACGCTTCGTCTTGAATCTTGAACGACGCACTCCACGACTGTCGCGAAGGCGCGGCAACAAGACAGGCAGTTCACTGCGAAGACTGCCTTCGCAGCCACTGCAAGCGCAGACGCGCCCGGGTCCGATGCTACAGCGGCAGCCGTCGTCGCATGGCCGCCACCGTTCACCCGCGCAGCGCGGCGATACGGCTGCGCAGTCGAGGCACCACGAAGTCGACGAAGCTGCGCACGTTGCCCGACAGCAGCCGGGCCTGCGGATAGACGACGTGGATGGGCGTCGGCGTCGGCCAGTGTGGCTCGAGTACCAGCTTGAGCTTGCCGCCGCGCAGCGGCTCTTGTACCTGGTAGTCGAAGAACTGCCCGTAGCCCAGCCCGCGCTGGCAGGCGACGATCGCCGCGTCGATCTGGTTGGTGGCGAACACCGTGTTCACGGGCACCCGCACCGCCTGGCCGCCGACGACCATCGGCCAGTCCTGCGCCGACACGAGCCCCATGAAGCTGACGCAGGGCGCGCTCTTGAGACCGCGCACGTCGGCGAGCGGGTGGCATCGGATCAGCGCGGCGCTGCCCACGACGATGCGACGCGTCTCGCCCACGGGCACCGCCACCAGCGACGAGTCGGGCAACTGCGCGATCCGCACGCCGACGTCGATGCCTTCCTCGATCAGGTCGACGACGCGGTCGAGCAGCACCGCTCGACGCGCACCGCCGGGTGCGCCACCATGAAGTCGACCACCAGCGGCGCCAGGTGCAGCGCGGCCGAACAGTCACCGATGCGGTTATCCGCAGCCGGCCCCGCGGCTCGGCGCGGCGTGCGCGACAGGCCGACTCGGCCTCCTCGACCGTCGGCCAGCACGCGCTTGGCAGCGCTCGTAGTACTCGCGGCCCTCGTCGGTCAGTGCCATGCGGCGCGTCGTGCGGTTGAGCAGTCGCACGCCGACCGCCGCCTCCAGCGCCGCGAGCAGCCGCACCATCGACGGCTGCGAGACGTCCATCGTGTCGGCGGCGGCGGTGAGGCTGCCGGCATCGACGATGCGCACGAATGTCGGCCATCGCCCTGAGCTTGTCCATGCGCGCATTATCGACTACTGCATTTTCTGCAGCAATGAACTGAACGCCGCCCCATCGATTCCGGCGCAGTCCGCGCCCACGATGCGTCCTGTCCGCGGCAAGCCCGCCGCAGGCGAGTCCACCCGAACCCCACAGGAGATCCACCATGTCCCGCGTTCCCGTCATCGATCCGCAGACTGCCACCGGCGAAGCCGCCAGCACTGCTCAATGCGGTGCAGGCCCAGCTCGGCGTCACCCCCAACTTCATCCGCGTGCTGGCCAACTCACCCAAGGCGCTCGAGGGCTTCCTCGGCCTGTACGGCGCGGCAGGCGGCTTCGCCGTCGACAAGGCCACGCAGGAGCGCATCGCGCTCGCCGTGGCCGAAGGCAACGGCTGCCAGTACTGCGTCTCCGCGCACACCGCCATCGGCCGCCATGCCGGCCTGTCGAATGACGAGATGCTGCTGAATCGCCGCGGTACCTCGTCGGACGCGAAGGCCGCCGCCGCCGTCGCCTTCGCCAAGGTACTCAACGACAACCTCGGCGAGGTGACCACGGCGGAGTTCGATGCCGCCCGCGCGCGCCGGGCTGTCCGACGGCGAGATCGTCGAGATCATCGCGGTGGTGGCGCTGAACATCTTCACCAACGTACTCGGCAAAGCCACGCGCGTCGAGATCGACTTTCCGAAGGTCGACCTGATGGACGCGGGACTGAAGGCCGCCGCGTAAGCACGGCAACCCTGGCGTGCCGGCCCGGCGACTGCGCCGGGCCGGACCATTGCCCACCTGTCGACGAGACCACCATGGCCCGCAGCTTCGCCGAGATCGCCTTCACGCCCGCCGTGCGCGAGTTCCAGACACGCATGGGCAGTCGGAGCAACTACGCCGCGCTCGACCGATCGAGGGCGACGGTCGCGGAACGCGGCTCACCGACCGCGAGGCCGACTTCATCGCCGAGCGCGACGGCTTCTACCAGGCCACCGTCGGCGAGACCGGCTGGCCGTACGTGCAGTTCCGCGGTGGGCCGGCGGGCTTCCTGAAGGCGCTGGGCACGAATACGATCGGCTACGCCGACTTCCGCGGCAACGTGCAGTACATCAGCGCCGGCAACCTGGCGCAGGACGGCCGGTGTCGCCTGATCCTGATGGACTACGCGCAACGCGGCAGCGACTGAAGATATGGGGGCGCGCGCGGCTGGTCGACGCGCGCGACGACGCCGCGCTGGTCGAGCAGACTGGAGGTGCCTCGTACCGCGCGCGGATCGAGCGTGCAGTCATCATCACCGTCGAGGCCTTCGATTGGAACTGCCCTCAGCACATCACGCCGCGCTACACCGAGGCCGAGGTCGAGGCGGCCACCGCCAACCTGCGCGGCGAGTCGTCGCGCCTGCGCGCGGAGCTCGCGCGGCTGCGCGGACAAGGTGCGACCCCGAGTACGCTCGGCGACGGACCGCTGGCGCTGGTGATCGACGGCGTGCGCCAACTGACGCCGCGCATCCGGGCCTACACGCTGCGCGCTGCCGATGGG
Source organism: uncultured beta proteobacterium (assembly GCA_963765065.1). Taxonomy (GTDB): domain Bacteria; phylum Pseudomonadota; class Gammaproteobacteria; order Burkholderiales; family Casimicrobiaceae; genus VBCG01. The sequence continues at coordinate 5,894 of CAVXVH010000018.1, forward strand.
AGTGATCTTCCCGCGATCGCCGCCGGCGCACATCTCGACGTGCCTGTGCTGCTTGCCGACGGGCGCCTCGCCACGCGACGCTACTCGATCGCGGCGGACCCCGCGCGGAGCGAAGTGTGGGAGATAGCGGTGTTGCGCGAAGACAACGGCAGCGGTGGCTCGGCAGCCGTGCATGCGCACTTCGGCGTCGGCCTGCGGCTGAACACCACGTTGCCCGGCAACGACTTCGCCCTGCATCAGGATGCCCGGCCGGCGGTGCTGATCGCCGGCGGCATCGGCATCACGCCGATCCGCGCGATGGCCTACGCGCTGCGGTCGGCGGGCCGCGACTTCCGGCTGCACTACGCCGCGCGCAGCCGCCGCGAGATGGCCTGGGCCGACGACCTCGCGCGGGACTTTGGCCCGTACCTGTCGAGATACTTCTCCGAGACCGGGCCGCGGCTCGACATCGACGCGCTTGTGCGCGACGCGCCCACCGATGCGCTGTTCTATGTCTGCGGTCCAGCACGACTGATCGACGCGGTACGCGCCGCGGCGCAACGACATGGCGCCGCCGATCGCGTGCGGAGCGAACGCTTTGCGCCCGAGCGTTGCGGCGGTGACGCGCCGATCGCGGTCGAGCTTCGCCGCTCTGGTCGGCAGGTGAAGGTGCAGCCCGAGCAGTCGATCCTCGAAGCGGTCGAAGCCGCGGGCGTCGACGCGCCGTTCTCCTGTCGGAATGGTACCTGCGGCACCTGTGCCACCAAGGTGCTCGATGGCACGCCGGAGCACCGCGATGCCGCGCTCTCCGATGCCGAGCGCAACGATGCTGGACTGATGTGCATCTGCGTGTCGCGCGCCAGCACCCCGGATCTGGTCCTCGACCTTTGAACCCGCCGTTGGGCCACCGTGGCATGGCCATTCGAAGGGGCGTGTGAGCGCACGACCGGTGATTGGCCAACCGGCGAGAGTCCGCAATTCGCCGAACCCGGACCTTCCTCACGGCCACCGAGACAAGTAGTTCCGCTCCACAGACCGCGAGACGACCGCGCCGCCCTTGCGATCATCGCCTCGGCGAGCTCGGCAGCGCGCACGTCGACGTCGCCGGTGAGCCAGTCGAGACACCGGGTCTCAGCGTAGGGATGGCCGTCGACGACATCGAACAGAGCGTCTCGACAAGGCGACACCCGAGGAGAACGCCGCCCGGCAGCATCCGGGTCGCAGATGCCGCTGAGTTGGACCGCGACGTCAGGCTTGGCGCCGGCCGCGCGGGCGCAGTCCTTCCTGCACGACGCCATCCGGGCTTCGTCGCCCTGATGATCAGACGGTTCGCCGGTGACGCATCATCACTTCGCCAGCGCGGCCTGGTCGGCGTCGTCACCGGACGTCATGGGCTCGTAGAGCACGGTGCTGCCGTGGCCGGCCTGCGCGGGCGCGCCGTAGGCGGCCTACAGGACGGCGCGCTCTGGATCTGGGGTCGCCGCGAAAGCCCCGAGCCCAGGCGGTACCGCCCCGGTCACCGGCGCGGCGGCGGCGGCGGACGCGGGACGTCCGGAGCGTCATTTCACTTCCGGCTTCGCCTGCCACGCACGCTGGCGCTGCTTCGCCTCGATCAGCTGGTCCCGGGTCATCTTCGCCGATACATCGGTCATTGCGCGGGCGACGTCCATGCGCGGCCCGCCCGGTGGCAATCCGGAAAATGCGAGCTCGAGCCACTTGTAGGCTTCGACCACATCCTCCGGCACCCCATTGCCGGCCGCGTAGAGAAGCCCGAGGTTGAGCTGCGCGAACGCCATGCCCTGGTCGGCAGCGCGCCGAAACCACCTGGCCGCGTCGACATCACTCTTCCCGATCCCCGCGCCCGTCGCATAGCTCGCCCCCACGTTGTACTGCGCGGCGGCGACGCCCTGATTCGCGGCGCGCTGGAACCACAGGAACGCGGTCGCGTCGTTCTGTTCGACACCCTTGCCTTCGGCATACAGCGTACCGAGGGAATACTGCGCTTCGGCGTCGCCCTTTTCCGCGAGCGGCCGCCACAGTTCGGCCGCCTTTGCGTACGCCTTCTCGCGGTACGCGTCGTTGGCGTCCTCGAGCGGCCCGGCCGCAGCCGGTGCGCCAAGGGCGGCGGCAATGGCCAGCGCGCCCAGGAGACTGCGAATGCCGAACCGCATCGGGGCTACTCCGTCGAGTCCTGCGATCGATGCCAACCGGGATGGACGGGTGTTTCGCCGCCGCGTGGTGGCAATGATACGTGACGGGGTCGCCTGTCGCAGCGGCCACTACCCTCGGCGCTCGCCGCCGCGCGCCACGAGTCCTGATCGAGGCCAGAAGCCGCAAGCCCTCCACAGCGAAGCGATCAACCCGGGGCGCGTCAGCGCGCAGCAGGCGTCAGCTCAGCCAGCGGCGCAGCACGTCCAGCCCGCGGGGCGTCAACGCCGGATACTCGTCGTCGTCCCAGGCGATGCAGCCGAGCGCCTGCAATCGCTCCAGGCTGCCGTCGAGCTCGTCCAAGTCCTGGTGCATGCGCAGCGTGAGCAACGTCTGGATGTCGGCGTCGCTCGGGAGCAAGGGCTTGCGTATGCGGCAACGGCGCCGGATCGTGGTCTCCAGCCACGTGACCGACTCGGATTCCGGGAAGGAGGTGCGCAGAGCGTCCATGCGGCACATCATTGCCGCGCCAGCGCAGCGGCGTAGTCGGCCGCCGCCGCGCCCGCATGTAGGACTGCGTCGCATGTCCGCCAGGACTTGCCGTCGCCGCGGGGCGCAACGTAGGCTGGAAGGGCAGCGAAACCGTGGCGGCCACCTGAGCGGACGGTTCGGGCCAATGCCGCCTTGACGCGATCTTGGCGTCAGGCAGGACGACGCTGCAGGCAGGTCTGGTAGCGACTTTCGACGCGATTGGCGAACCAGTCGGTGGTGAGGTTGCGCGAGATTTTCGGGCTGTGCAGCGCAATCTGCGGCAGTACCGCGCGCGGTGCCGGTCCTGCCAACAGCTGATCGGCAAGTCCGAAGACTCGGACATACAGCCGCGTTTGCTCGAAGCTCTGCGCTTTCCCGCGTTCGAGATCGCGGCGAATCTCCTCGTTGCTCAAGTCGATGCGACGGGCCAGTACGCGTGTCGCAAGTTCCGTGCTGCTCGGCTCGCGGGCGGGCTGGTCGTGGTCGTAGCGAAGCAGGTCGCCATCGAGCTTGAGCGTTATCCCTGACACCTGCGTTACCGCATTCTGGAACGCGGCATTGCGGCTGGCGTACTGTCCCGCGTTGAAGTCGGCGAAGCGATAGAGCGGCCGCGTGTAGGGAGCCGGATAAGCGAGCAGGTGAGCGATTCCGAAGTACAAGCCCCCGCGGCGGGTGAACACCTCCTGTCGAATCGTTCCCGAAACCGAATAGGGGTAAGGCGCCGCAGCGAAGGCCTCGGCGAACGCGATACTGACCTGCATCGGGCCGCCGGTGCGAATCGGATTGCGATCCGCCAACAGCGACTTGCCGAACGGCACCCTGCCGATGAAGTCCTCGTACACGTCGCTGAGCTGCTGCTCGGTCTTCGCGGTATCCAGTCGCTCGCCATAGCTCTTGCCGTTGGTCGAGGGGAGCGCCAGCGCAGCGTCCAGCGCGAACCGGGGAATGCCGGCGCTTTCGCGGCGCTTGTCGATCTCCTTGCGCGCGATGCTCGCCAGCCCCGGCACGACCGGGTCGACCTGGAACCCCGACTCCTGTCCAGTCACGGCGATGGCGGCACAGAGGTTCTCCGGTGTCGGCGGGAGATCGAGCGCCGCGAAGGCCGCGTAGATGTCCGTTGCCCAACCCGCACGATCCTTGACGCCGTCCGGCAGCAGCCGGGTGACCAAAGCACGACCCTCCGCGGCGCTGATCGGCCGGTAGCCGGGCGTGGGGACCGGCGCTTCGATCGTTGCGCAGCCTGCCAACAGCGCGATCAGCACAATGGCCAGCGATTTCTGGCTTCCCGATTCCATGATGCAATCTTGCACTGGCATCGAGAGGATCCAGGAAAAATTCCGACCAACCGCCTGTGGCCGTTCCGAGACCGTCGCGGCTGACCGCCAAGGGTTTGATTCTCGACGGTCGGAGGACAACCTGGCGCCGACCTCCCGAACCGCGGGTCAGGAAGCCTGGTCCACCAGGACGTTCGCGGCGCGGGGGCGGACCACGACGTCCAGCGGCGGCGTGGCGGCCCGTGCGGGGGTGCCGCCCACCAAGGTCACCCGCCCGAGGGTCCCGGCCTCGAGCGCCTTCTTCAGTCGGGGATAGGTGGCGACGAAAACTGCTGCCGCGGCCAGCATGCCGGCCATCGCCCACACCCCTTCGCGGCGCCCACTGCCCGCAGCCGCCGCCGCCGTGCCCGGGCAGTAACCCGACAGCGCCATCCCGGCGCCGAACAGCACCGCCCCGCCGACAAGGCCCACCGGGTTCATCGGTTTCGGCTCGTCGGTCGAGAGCCCGCGCCGGTGCAGCCAGCGGTGGCCGAGCGCGCCGACCGCGACGGCCGTGCCCATCGTCTTCGCGACCCGTTCATCGTTGCCGGTCAGCTGGCCGACAATCGTCCGCGAATCGGCCAGCCCGCCGCGCTGCAGCAGCGCGCCGAATGCGAGTCCCGGTCGCCATGCCGAGCGCGTTGCGCGTGCTCTCGCTCATCTCGGCCATCAGACCTCCCCGCCCCTGCGCCTAGCGTTGCGCGCACGCCGCGCCAGCAGCGATCCGACCCCGAACATCAGCGGCGTGAACAACCAACTCGACCCCGCACCCTGCGCGGTGCCCGACAGCGCATGTCCGCTGGTGCAGCCGTCGGCCATGCGGGCGCCGAACATCAGCATCGCGCCGCCGGCCGCACTGGCGAGCGGCGAACGCTTCGGTTCGGCGCCAGGGCGGTCGTCGGCCCACGAAGCGTCGTCGTCGACGGAGCGCCCGCGCAGCGGCCATGCCGCCGAGGATGGTGCCGAGCACCAGCCACGACTCCCAGTTGAACTTCGGCGGATCCTTGCGGGCCTTGACGTAGTCGTTCACGTGCGCGGCATCCGGGGCGAGCCGGCGCGCGGCCAGCGCCGCCGAGCTCTCGTAGGCCCCACTGACGCCGATGCCCTTGCGGAAGGCCGCGAACGCGCAGATGTTGAGCAGCCCGATCGCGGCCCCGATCAGGTAGGGCGACGGGCCGCGATCGGTTGCGGCGCCGGGGCCCGGATGTTGGCGAAGCGTGCTCATCGACGCGGGCCCTCCACGTCCGGAGTCGTTACCGAGTGCTCGGAGGCGCCGACGTCCGTGCGCCGCTCCAGTCGCTGCCACGCATCCATGCCGCCGAGCAAGTTGCGCACGTCGCGCGCACCGCGGCGCAGCAGCATGCTGGCCGCCAGGCTCGCGCGGTGGCCGACGGCGCAGGTGACGACCACCGCGGCGTCGGGATCGAATGACGGGTGTAGTCGATCGAGTTCCTGCTCGACGTAGCCGACGTACAGGTGCGAGGCGCCGGGAATGTGCCCCTCGGTCTCGAATTCGCGGTCGTCGCGCACGTCGAGCACGCGCAAGTCGCGCCGCTCGGCGTCGACGTCGACGCGGCCGGGCTCGACGGTGCCAACACCGGCCATCGGCAGCCCGTGGTCGCGCCAACCTTCGAAGCTGCCCGCGAGCACCCCTTCGACGTGGTCGAGGCCGACGCGCCCGAGCGCTTTCACTGCATCGTCCAACGCCTTCTCCGCGTCGTCGACCACCAGATAGATTGGCGACCCGGCCTCGGCGACCCAGCCCGCGAAGACCGGCAGCCCGTCGGCCCAGATGCTGTAGGAGCCGGGCACGTGACCGCCGGCAAAGGCCTCCGGCAGGCGCAGATCGAACACGACCCCGCGGCGGGATTCCGCCTCGAAGTCCTTGGGTTGCAGTACACGTACCGCGCCGGCCGAAATGGGCGGCCCCATCCCACCCTTCGAATTCACCTGCTCCATGTGCCGAAAGTAAGGCGGGCGCGGGATGCGCTCATCCAGCTTGCCCTGCATGAACGCCTGCCGCGAACGCACGAACACCGGGTTGTAGCGGCGCTCCAGTCCGATCGTCGAGTCGTCGCGTTCAGCGATGTTGCCCCCGCAAACCGACCCTGCGCCGTGCGCCGGCAGCACGATCGTCTGGTCCCCCAACGGCAGCAGCTTCGCGTGCACCGCATCGTAGAGTTGAGCGGCGTGCTCCGCGGTCTGCAACGGGTTTGGCAGGTCGGTCCGACCGGCCTCCCCGATGAACAGCGTGTCGCCGGTGAACACCGCCCACGCACGGTCGGGCGCGTCGTCCAGGTAGACCGCGTAGCACATGCTCTCTGGCGTGTGGCCGGGCGTGTGCAGCGCGACGATCCGGATGCCCTTGGCGATCTCGAAGCCCTCGCCGTCGTCGAGCCGGATGTCGCCGTGGCCAAAGGCCTTGTGGCGCCCGTTGACCACCTTCGCACCGCACTGCCGCGCGAGCTCGGCCGAGCCCATCACGAAATCCTCCTGGCGATGGGTCTCGATCGAGTACTTGATCGTCAGCTTGTGCTTGCGCGCCAGTGTCAGGTACTCGTTGACATCACGGCGTGGATCGACGACCGCTGCCTCTCCCTGGTTGCCGATCAGGTAGGAGATGTGGGCGATGCCTGGAGTTTTGATGCGCTCGAAGTGCATGGCGCATGATGGCGCTCGGCGCAGCGCACACGCCGTAGGACACCGCCGCACGTTTGCGTAGGAAGGAAACGCATTGGGCTGGGGCGTCAAGCCTGATCTGCCCCCCCGTGCGCTCAACCGCTCAGCGGCCTTTCCCGTCCTGGCTCACTGCGCCTTGGCGATCGCCGCAAACACCTTCTCGCATCGCTGACGGTCGCGCGCATCGGCCACCCCGGGTTCGGCACACCACGCGAGCAGGCGCTCGCGCGCGGTCCCGCCCGACGCCGCACTCTGGAAGCGCTGCCGCAACTGCTTCACCTGCAGCGCAAGCCGCTGCGCCTGCAGCTCCGGCGGGGAGTCGAGCCCCAGCGCTATCTCGAGCTCGAGGAGCATCTCCGCACGCCCCTGGTTGCCCTGTGCGACGCGTGATGCGTGCGTGACGGCCGCGTCCTCTTCCGCCAGGGCGCGCAGTGCCGCATCCCGTCGCGCGAGCATCGGCTTTTCCCATGCCGGCGCAAGCAGCGGCAGCGCGGCCCAACGTTCAGGCACACCCGTCGCTGCAGCGGCCCCTGCCGGCGCCGCGTGCGCCGCCACCATCGCGTCGAGCTCCTCGCAGAGTCGCTCCTTGGCCGCCAGGGTCTGCCAGACCGACGCTTCGCGCAAGCGGCCGCGTGCGGAGATCGCCGCGGCGACGGCCGCCTTGGCGTCCCTGAAGCGGGTTTCGATCCTGCGCGCCGCCGGGTCGGAGCCGCTGCTCCGCTTGCGCCACTGATCTTCCAGATCGCGAAGCGCCCGCCGGATCTCGTTGTCGTCCTTGTCGGTCGCCGCGGCAAGCTGCTCGAGCTCGAGGCAGATCGCCTCGAGCGCACGGTGACTCTCATGCTTGACGACGTCCTCCTGCTTGCGTTTCGCCTCGCGGGCGTCGAAGACCGCGTTGCACGCCGCGCGAAACTTCTCCCAGAGGACCCGTTCGTCGCGCTGCGCCAGCGTGAACGCCTTGGCCTGCATCTGCCACTGCGCTTGCAGCGCCTTGACCTTCGATGGTGCGTCGCGCTCCATGGCCTTTGCCGCCACGGCGGTGACTTCGTCGATCAATGCCTGCCTGCCCGCCTTGGCCTCGAGCCGCGCCGCCGCCAGGGCATCGCGCAGCGGTGCGACCGCCGCCCGGTACCGGGCGTCGAACGTGGCCCAGGCCTTCTTGTCGACGCTGCCGAGATCGCCGTCGCGCCAGGTGCGATCCGACTCGCGCAGCCAATGCTCGATCGCGCGCCAGTCGCGGGGTTCCTCGAGCCGGGTCGCCGCCTGGACTGCCGCCGCTTCGATGAAAGCGTCGCGCCGCTTGCGTGCATCCTTGCGCTGCGCGGCCAATTCTGTGAAGTAGCGCGCGGCCGGGGCATACGCCGTCTCGCAGGCACGATCGAACCGTTCCCACAACGCCTTGGGCACGCCGGCGTGCTGCTGGTCGAGCGCCTTCCACTCGGCGCGCAGCTTCTGGACCTCGGCCGCGAGTCGCGGCGCTTCCATGGGCGTGGTCAGCAGGGCTTCGGCACGCTCGCACAACTGCTGACGTGCGGACTGCTGCCCGAACGACTCCCAGCGTTCGAGCTCGGTCAATTGCTGGACGAGTCTACTCAACCGCTGCGTCGTCGGTTTCGGCAGCGAGCCGGCTTCCTGCTTCCGGGTCCGGATCTCGTCTGCAGCCGCTCGCGCCGCCTGCACGTGACCGGCGGTCAACGCCTGCTCGGCGACATGCAACAGTCGGTGGACGTCCTGCCGCGCGGCGTTTGCCTGCTGATCGGCCGCCGTCACTTGCGCCAGCCGGCGCTGCTCGACCTGGACCATGGCCGCTTCGAAGCGGCGCGTCAGGGCCGGCGTACGAATGGATCGATGCAGCGCCTGCCAGCGATCCGGCAGCTCGGCATTGTCGATCGACGTGCCCGCGGCAAGCTGCTCGGCCTCCACGACCAGCGCCTCGGCGTCCGCCTGCGCCCGCAGCTCCTGCTCCCACGCGTCGAAACGTCGCTCTGTCTCCGCGAGCTTCGCCGCGGTCGCGTCGTCGCCGTACGTGGCCGCCTCGACGCGCAGCTCGGCAAGTTCGTTGCGCATGCCCGCGAGGATTTCCGACGTCGCGGGAGTAGCCGTCGTCGCGACCAGTGCGCCCAGCCGGCGCTCGAATCGCCCCCGTGCCTGCTGCTCCTCACGTTCGCGGTCGAAGCGCGCCAACAGTACCTGGCGCGCCGCCTGCGAGCGTGCCATGCGCACGGCATCGTGGTCGAGATCCAAGGCATCCCAGCGGCGGTCGAGCTCGATCACTGCGGTGAGAATCGGGCCGGGCGTGTTCGCCAGCGCTTCCAGCTGCGCCAGGATCTCGTCCGCCGCGGACGCCTGGTTCGCCTGGTCCGTCATAGCGTCGAGCCGCTTTCGGGCGAACCGGGCGACACCCCGATCCTTGCTCTTGGCCCCGTCCGCGAGCCTGGAGAGACCTTCCGGCGTCCGCACCAGCTCCGCCGCCGCCATGCGCGTTTCCGCGTGCTCGGCGACCAGCGCGAGGTCGACCAGCGAGCTCTCGTCACGCAGCGCGGCGATGGCGATCCGCCGGCGGTCCGCGTCCTGCGTGCGGCGCGCGACTTCGCGCCGGATCGCATCGTTGCACGCGTCGGCTTGCAGATGTGTCCTGGCCGACTCGCCGTCCTCAGTTTCGGCAAGCAGCGGGCCCAGCACCACGGTGAGGACGGACCGGACGCTGGAATCGGTCTCCGTCTTCAGGGCCGCGGCAAGCGCATCGAGGTTCGCGCAACGTCGCGCAGCGGCGGCACGGACCTCCGGAGCCGGGTCGGACGTGAGAAGCCCGGCGAGCTCGCCTGAGTCCGGCGGAAGCTCCGAGACACCGAGCACCCGCTGCGCCGGGTCCGGGTGCTCGTGCAGCGGTGCGCCAAACATACGCTTGATGATCATGGTGGGCGTGCGCCGTGATCAGCCGATACGGACACGTGGGTCGCGGGAGCCCCGATGTTACCCAAAACGGCTCCGGTCACGACCGATCCATGCGATCGGTGCCTATTGGCTGGCGTCATAGTCGTTCCACATCCAGACGGCGTACGCCTTGGGCATGTGATCCAGCAGGAACTTGGGAGCTGACGCCAGCGTGCCGCTCGACAGGCCGTGGATCACATCGAGCAATTCTCCAGGCTCCACGATCGGATCATCAAACAAGTGAGCGAACGGCGGTACGCCGCTCGAGACCGAGCCATCGGGCGCGACGAAGCGCCTCCGATCGACGTGCGCGTATCCAATCGGCGGCGGCACGTGCGTCACGACGTCGTTGCCATTGACGTACCGGAGGCTCCTGCCAGTCAGCTTCGCATCGAACGCACGTGCAAACACCGGATCGCCGACCCGAGGCGACCCCAGCGTGCACACGCCACGCGTTCCAGCGTAGTGGTCCGCCGCCAGTGTGGCGAGCGCAGCGCCGAGGCTGTGCCCGCAAAACCACAGCGTCCGCCTTGGGGTCAGGCGCGCAAGGATCGCATCGAGCCGCGGACGGATGACGTCGAATGCCTGCTTGAAGCCCAGATGGACCAGGCCGGTCCGCCACGGTACCAACGCGATGTTCGCGTCGGCGATGACGTCCTTCCAATCCTCAGGCTGGGTGCCGCGGAAAGCCGCGACCACGAACTCCGCCTGCTCCACCACGTAGCAATCGGTGCCCTCCGTGGTGACGAATTCGCACTGGAACCCTGCCGCTTCGAAGACCGGGATCGCGTCGACCGGATTCCAGTAGGCCAGCAGCGCCGCCTCCCCCAGCCACCACGCATTCACCCGTGGAAAGCCCACCGGGTTCGGCTGGAACGGATTGGCGAACGAATCCTCGAAGTGCCGATACGCCGTGTCGTGTTCCGGATGGAGCACGAGATCCAGCGAATAGACCGGTGCCGGCTTCCGCATGTCAAGCCTCCCGAGGCGGGAATGATCGTGCGGAATTATCGGCCCGCGCGCCGCGCCCGTGTTCAGTTGCTCACACCGCGCGTTCCCGAACTTCCTGGGAATACCATTGCGATGTACTGATGACCCCATCCACTGAAGAATTCGAGCCTCCGGGAATCCCGGGGCGGTTCAACTGGATTCCTGTGCAACCTCCGGAGTGACTTCGACCTTGGCGCGCAAACCAGTCCTGCTCCCGTTCCTCAGTCCCGGCTGGGACGCCTCGCGCGCATCGGGTACTCGGTTGCAGAGTTCGCGGCCGCCGGCGCGCTCGAAGGCATTCGCGGGCTGGGCCGTTCCAACGACGGGAGCGCGGGCAACGCCATGTTGTCCGTTCGAAGCGCGCAGCGCCTGGCGGGGCGGCTTGCCAAGCTGCGCGGCGCGGCCATGAAGCTCGGTCAGATCGTTTCCCTGCAGGGGGCGGACGTCCTGCCACCCGAGTTTGCGCAGGCGCTGGCCGTGCTTCGTTCGGGCGCCGCGCCCATGCCCGTGGCGCAACTGCGTCGTGTCCTCGGGCGCGAGTACGGCCGCGGCTGGGAGGCGCGCTTTGCGCATTTCGAATTCGAGCCGATCGCCGCCGCCTCGATCGGGCAGGTGCACCGCGCGCGTGCCCGCGACGGCCGCGACCTCGCGCTGAAGATCCAGTATCCCGGCGTTGCGCGCTCGATCGAGAGCGACGTGGACAACGTCGCCGCACTGCTCCGCCTGTTCAACCTGCTGCCGCTCGACCTCGACGTCGCCGGCCTCGCCAGCGAAGCCAAACGCCAGCTCGTGCAGGAGGTCGACTATCTCGAGGAGGCGCAGTTTCTCGAGCGCTACAGGGGACTTGTCGCCGACGAACCGGCGCTGCTGGTCCCCCGCGTGCATCCGGACCTGACGACCACTCGGGTCATGGCGATGGACTACGTCGAAGGCATCCCGCTCGAGACGTTGTCCGAGCTCGACATACCCCAAACCCGTCGGGATGCCGTGGGGACGCTGCTGGAACGGCTCCTGTTCCGCGAGCTGTTCGAGTTTCGCGTGATGCAGACCGATCCCAATTTTGCCAACTACCTCTACCAGCCGGCAAGCGGGCGCGTTGCCCTCCTCGACTTCGGCGCCACGCAGACCTTCAGCCGCGAGTTCGTGGGCCACTACGCGCGGGTCACGCGCGCCGTGATCGACGGCGACCTCGACGCCATCGCACGGCACGCGACGGCGATCGGCTATGTCGCACCCGACGATCCATCCGAACGCGTCCAGGCGGCGGTCGACGTGATCATGCTCGTCTGCGAGCCGCTGCGGCATCGCGGACGCTACGACTTTGCCGCATCGGGGCTGGCGGACCGCGCACGCACGCTGGGCCTCGATCTCGCCCTGCGGCGCGGGCTGCTGCGCGCACCGCCTCCCGAGACGATGTTCCTGCATCGCAAGCTCGCGGGGTCGTTCCTGCTGTTGGCGCGGATCGACGCGCGGGTCGACGCACGCGCGTTGGTCCTGCCGTTCCTGCCTCCCGCGACCCGGTCGCGCCCGACCGTCCCCCGCTTCGTCCACCCCTCGCGGTAGGCGTTCAGCGTACTTGCCGGCAGGCCTGCAGTTCACTGGGGCTCAGCCGCGGGTCCTTGCGCCTGGCAATCGTCACCAGTTCGTCCGACTCCGGGTGCTCACCCGCCGCCGACCCATAGTGCAAAGCTATACATTGCATATGAACAATCAACTATCCTTATCCACAGCCAACCCCTACCATGGTCTTGGATCGTGTACATCCGTGGCGGGCGAAGGCCCCGCACCCGGAATCCCGATCGAACGGCAGCCCTCGTGCGCTCGAACTCACCAAACAGGAAATCCTGATGACCAACGAAAGCCGGTGCCCCGTGATGCATGGCGGCGTAACTTCGGTGTCCATGTCGCGCATGGACTGGTGGCCCAAGGCGCTGAACCTCGACATCCTGCACCAGCACGACACCAAGACCAACCCGATGGGGGCTCACTTCAACTATCGCGAAGAACTCAAGAAACTCGATGTCGAGGCGCTCAAGAAGGACCTCCAGGCACTGATGACCGACAGCCAGGACTGGTGGCCGGCCGACTGGGGCCACTACGGCGGCCTGATGATCCGCCTGGCCTGGCACGCCGCGGGCACCTATCGCATCGCGGATGGCCGCGGCGGTGCCGGCACCGGCGACCAGCGCTTCGCGCCGATCAGTTCCTGGCCGGACAACGCCAACCTCGACAAGGCGCGCCGCCTGCTCTGGCCGATCAAGAAGAAATACGGCAACCGGATCAGCTGGGCCGACCTGATGATCCTGGCCGGCACCATGGCCTACGAGTCGATGGGCCTCAAGACCTTCGGCTTCGGCTTCGGCCGCGAAGACATCTGGCATCCCGAGAAGGACATCTACTGGGGCGCCGAAAAGGAGTGGCTCGCCAAGAGCGGCGGCGCAGGCAGCCGCTACTCCGGCGAGCGCGACCTGGAGAACCCGCTTGCCGCCGTGCTGATGGGCCTGATTTACGTGAATCCCGAAGGCGTCAACGGCACGCCCGATCCGCTCAAGACCGCACGCCACGTGCGCGACACCTTCGCCCGCATGGCCATGAATGACGAGGAAACCGTGGCCCTGACCGCCGGCGGCCACACCGTCGGCAAGGCGCATGGCAATGGCAGCGCCGCCAACCTCGGCCCCGTCCCCGGAAGGCGCCGAACTGGAAGAGCAGGGACTCGGCTGGAACAACCACACGACGCGCGGCATCGGCCGCGACACGGTGACGAGCGGCATCGAAGGCGCGTGGACGACCCATCCGACGCGATGGGACAACGGCTACTTCGACATGCTGTTCGGCTACGACTGGGAGCTGCAGAAGTCGCCGGCCGGTGCGCGGCAATGGGAGCCAGTCAACATCAAGGAAGAGGACATGCCGGTCGACGTCGAAGATCCGTCCATTCGCCGCAAGCCGATGATGACCGATGCCGACATGGCGATGAACATCGATCCCGAGTACCGCAAGATCGCGGAACGCTTCCACAAGGACCCGGCCTACTTCTCGGAAGTCTTCGCCCGCGCCTGGTTCAAGCTGACCCACCGCGACATGGGCCCGAAGTGCCGCTACGTCGGCCCGGACGTGCCGAAGGAAGATCTGATCTGGCAAGACCCTGTGCCTGCCGGCCGCACGGACTACGATGTCGCCGCGGTGAAGGCGAAGATCGCGGCCAGCGGACTCACGATCGGCGAAATGGTGTCGACCGCCTGGGACAGCGCCCGGACCTTCCGCAGATCCGACAAGCGCGGCGGCGCCAATGGGGCGCGCATTCGCCTCGCCCCGCAGAAGGACTGGGAAGGCAACGAGCCCGCGCGCCTGGCCAAGGCACTGGCGGTCTATGAACGGATCGCTGCAGAGAGCGGCGCCAGCGTGGCCGATGTGATCGTGCTGGCAGGCAGTGTCGGCATCGAACAGGCGGCGAAGGTCGCCGGGTACAACGTCACCGTTCCGTTCGCACCGGGCCGGGGCGATGCCACGGCGGCAATGACCGACACCGAATCCTTCGATGTGCTGGAACCCCTGGCGGACGGCTTCCGCAACTGGTTGAAGCAGGATTACGTCGTGACGCCGGAGGAGCTGTTGCTCGAGCGCGCCCAACTGCTGCAGCTCACGGCCTGCGAGATGACGGTGCTGGTCGGCGGCATGCGCGTGCTTGGCACCAACCACGGCGGCAGCAGGCAGGGCGTCTTCACCGACCGCGTGGGCGCGCTGACGAACGACTTCTTCGTCAACCTGACCGACATGGCCTACACCTGGAAGCCTGCCGGCAGGAATCTCTACGAGATCCGCGACCGCAGGACCGGCGCCGTGAAGTGGACGGCCACGCGCGCAGATCTGGTGTTCGGCTCGAACTCGGTGCTGCGTGCCTACGCCGAGGTCTATGCGCAGGACGACAACGCGGCGAAGTTCGTCGACGACTTCGTCGCGGCCTGGACCAAGGTGATGAACGCCGACCGCTTCGACCTGTAGTCAATGCCGTCTCTTGTGGTCAGGCGGTTCGGGCCGTCGAGCGCGCCAAAGGCGCTCGGCGAGCCCGCAGCGTTGACGCCTGTCAAGACGGCAAAGCGGGATTGCGCGCCCAATGGGTCCATCGAGGGCTTGGCTCCGGCGGCGCGCGCCAAGGCGCGTCGGCTCGTAGCCGTGGCTTTCGGCAAGGATGCGCAACATGGTGTGCCGGCGAATGGTTCCGGCGGTGGACCGCGGTCCGGGGACGCGCCCCACGAGCAGGTCCGCCATCGTCGGGACGATGCTCCTTGCGCTTGGCGGCATCTCCGCATGCACCCCAACGCACCTTGGTTCCGGTGAGCGCGAGACGATCTGCCGGGTCGTCGTCGAGGAGCAGTTCGAAGCCGTCGACGTCCAGGCCAACCCGGTCGCAAATCCGGCCGGAGGCGCGCTCTTCGGCGCTGGATCCGCCGCGCTGATTGCGTTGGGGGTCCTTGCTCTCAACCCGATCGCGGTGATCCAGGGCGCAGCGGGGATTGCAGCGGGGCTTGGTTGCGGGGCAGCGGGCGCTGCCCATCCCGATGCCGAGACCGATTTCCGGGAGATCGCCGTGATGGCGGACCGGGGTGCGCTGAAGCGGGCGCTCGAGGCGGAGTTCGTTGCGCCACGACCGGCGTGCCGCAACGTCTCCGAGGGTGCGATGGCGCCGCCCGACACCGTGATCCAGATCGAAAGCGTCGTCCTCACGTTGGGATGTCCGACGGGACAGCAGGCGTACAACGTCACCGTCAAGTGGCGCGCGATGTCGGCGACCAGCCGCAAGGTGCTGACGGAGTCCACCACGCGGTGCGTTCAGGTCTCGGCGAAGGATGTCGACTCCTGGTCGGCGGACGCTGTGCAAGCCCGCGCCGAGGTCAACGGCGCGCTGGCCAGAACCGGCCACCGCATTGCCGCGGAACTGCTCGGCGCGGACAAGTGGGCCCCCTGCAGGTTTCAGCCAGACGAACCGGTAGAGACAGGCCAACGGTGACCGCGAAACCGCCGTCAGGTCGCGCCAATCTTCCACTAAGCCAGTTGCAATCTCGCTACCGCAGGGTGGGCGCGGTCCGCTTCGGCGAAGGACGAATCTCCGCCGCGGATCGGATCTTGAAACGCACCGTCGGTTACCTCGGTATCGAGGTCGACGACGCGCTCGAGCTCGCCGAGCAGACCGAGGTGTAGCAGCCGGGGGCAGCGGCCAGTCGCCACGTTGCGCGGAAGTTCGCTGACCGGCCATCAGTCGACAACTGCAGACGCCGCGCCGTGTCGGTGACCTGCCCCGGGAAAATCGGACCACTTGCTACTTGAGGATGGCGCTAGCCGGCGCAACTGACGTGCGCTTCGACCTTCGCGTGTGGCGGATCAGGAACGACTATGCCGACGAACTGGTCGTCGAGCGCATCGGCCTCACTGAGTCAGAGCATCGAGTCGACACGCCGCTTGCGCCCGCCACGATGTACGGCTGGAGCGTGAGGGCACGCTATCGCATCGAGGGACAGCCGCGCGCAGGCCAGTGGAGCCGTACGGAGGGATACCGGGGGCCGATGCGCGCGGACCGCTATGCATACGTCGTGCTCGACGGTGCAACGGCGGCAGAGGTCCCTTGCAGTGATGAGAGGCTCCTCTCCTGCGGGTGCATGGACTCGGCCAGCGCCACTTCCCTCTGGCAGTTCGCGACACCCCGATGAAGATCGTGGAAGTGCGTTACATCCCGTTCTCGTTTCCGCAAGAGCGGGCCGCGGCGGCAGCAACCCGAAGCGCCTGACTCAACGCGCGCTACCGGACGGTCGTTCATGCCAGCAAATTCGACCTCGGGAACGTTGAGACAAGACTAACGCCTCGATGCCGCCGTTATTGCGGTGCGCACATGGCGACTCGATCGGAGCCATCTCCCTCTGCCCACCATCCACTTGCCACCATCTGATCGCGCACTACCGGGTCGGTCATGTAACGATGATTGGCGTCGGCACGATTGCTAAAGACGCGGTACACCTTCGTTGTGTTTACCGGGCAGACTCCTAGCGCGGGAAGCAGCATGTGCATGAAAGCCGGGGCCTCCAGTTCGAAAGTCGGGTTCTTCTGTCCCGTTTCGTTGCATTCCACCGTGCCGCGGCCGAAGAAGTGCGAGTCGCCCAGCACGGGCGGGATGTAGTAGCGGCACACGGGCGAGGTGCCGGACTGCGGAGTCGTGTAGGTCTTGAAGGAGTATCCCGTGCGCGCCCAACCCCGGATTTGCGTGCCGGCGTCCAGCTTCGCAATCTCGTCTGGCATCCAGGTGATGAAGTAGTGGTTGAACTTGGCATGAAAGTACTCGATGGTCGGCATAACGGTTGCCGGCGCCGGGGCCATTGGCCCGACAAATTGGCCGAGTACGTAAGTAATCCCTCCGACATTGATCCAAGTTATCGTTGTCAGCGTTCTCGCATCCACAACGCCAACGGATGCGCCAGCGTGTACATAGACACGTGAGCCGTCGGGGTGAATCGCAATGCCTATAAAGCTCAAAGCGGACATCTGCCCGAGAACGCTCAACGAGCCGGTATCGACGACCGCCCCATTGGAAACATAGAGCCGGGTTCCATCAGGACTGACGGTGAGTCCTCGGGCGCTCGTCACCGCTGTGCCAACGCTCGCCAACACGGTTTCGCTGGCCGCGTCGATTACGTAGATGTAGGACTTGCCTAATGCGTCGCTGCAGCCCTGATCGGCGACATAGATGCGCGAACCTGCCGGATCCACTGCGACCCCCCACGGCGAAGGGAGTCTGCAGGGTCCCGCCAGCGATATCTCCTTGATGACGGCATTGGTAGCGGCATCAATTACGGCCAGGCTGCCTGATCCGCCCTCCGCCACGTATATACGTCGGCCATTCGGATGCACAGCAACGCCAACGGGGATGCTGCCGCGCCCGAAATCGATGGTACTGACGACGGAGTTATCGCGCGTATCGATCACCTTGAGGACACTTTGGTCCCAGTTGCTTGTCACATAGACACGGGTTCCCGCAGGATTAATGGCGATTCCTGTTAGCCCATAGGGGCCTGTTCCTGTCGGTATGTCCGCAAGAATCTTGTTAGTACCTGAGTCGATGACGAAAACTTGCTTGCTGTTCGCGGCATAGACCCGTCTACCATCGGGACTCACGGCAATGCCCGAGACGGATTCCGGCATTGGCAACGTGGCAGTGACGGTGTTGGTTGCCGTATCGATAACGAACAACTTCCTCTCGTTGTTCCCAACGTAAGCGAATGGGGCCGCGATCACGGCGCACGAGTACAGCAGGGCGCCGATGGTGGAGATGATGACAAGCTGGAGACGAGATTGCGCGCACATGGCCACTCCTTGCCGTTCGGCCGATGCGCCGTCGGGCGCGGAACGGCCCGAACAGAAGCACTACTGTCCACGATTACGCGCGCCGTAGCGGCTCGCAAGCTTGACCGGGGTCAATGGAACTTGACGGTGGAGGGAGTCTGAATCTTGCCCCGAGTCTTCGTGGCACATTGCGCCTATCGCAATGTCGGCTCTGGGCGCTATTCGGCAAGGACCGCTCTTGGCCGCGAGTTGAGATTCCACCACGTCGCCGATAGCTGTCCCTGGAGTTGTCGGCCTGCGGCGCGAACGACTGCTACCGGGTGCCGTCGCGAACTCACACTACCGGCCATCAGCCGTCGCTGGTCACGGTCAGCTTCCTGGCTTCTCACTTGGCCATGGTCGCGCCGTCAGCGATTGGCAGGTAGTCATGAGATGGCCAGCAACTTGAAGTAGGCATCCACAGATAGGCGCCGCTGAGGACTATTGCGACGGAGTGCACGGCTTGAGACCGTCCGCGGTCAGCTAGCGAGCCACGCGTGCCTCCGCAGGCCTGAAAGTTGAACTCAGTTGCCGCCAACGGTGGTTCCTGCCAATTCGGAATGCGGGTCGCTACGAGCAGCCGTTTCGAGGCATCCCTGCTAGAATCAAAGTCGACCAAACATGAACAACTGAGCCCATGACAGAACTGATGTATGACATCAACAGCGGAGCGATCGCTGGCGTTCTTTTCGGCTCAATGCTGCTGGCTATCGAGATCGGCCTGCGCGTCGGCTTTAGCGCCAAGAATTCAGCGACTGAGGCCTCCAGATCGCACGTCAGTGCGATTCAGTCCTCCATCGTCGGCATACTCGCTCTGCTCCTCGCATTTACCTTCTCCCTGTCGTTGCAACGCTTCGACAGCCGCAGCGAGGCTGTCGTGAACGAAGCCAATGCCATTGGCACCGCATACCTTCGCGCGCAACTGCTTCCTGCTTCGCTGCGCGATGACGCGCAAGTCGCGTTGCGCGAGTATCTTGAACTCCGCGTCCAGGCGAGCGCCGTTTCCGGCATCGAGCGAGCGGAGCGGGAGGAGTTGCTGACGAAGACCGCGCGCAGTCAAACCACGCTCTGGGGCTTTGCCCGAAGGGCGGCCGAAGCGAACCCGAACCCGAACCCCGTGACGTCAGGCCTCTTCATCCAGTCTCTGAATGAAGTCTTCGATGCGTTCGGCAGACGTGTCGCCGCGCTTGACCGGCACGTGCCGGAAATGGTGCTGTTGCTGCTGTATGTGACATTCGTGATGGCCGGTGCGATCGTAGGCTTCGCTTCGGGCGCGGGTGGACATCGGCCGTCGATGGCCAGCTACATAATGATTGTGCTGATGGTTGTGCTCGTGTTCATCATTCTCGATCTTGACCGCCCGCGGCGAGGAGTCATCGAGGTGAGCCAGAAGAGTCTGTACGATCTGCAAGCTGCCATCAAGGGGGAAGCCAAGGCGCTCGGCACGCAGCCGCCCGCAAACACCTCCGTCCCTGCAAGCACGGGGCAACGTTGACCCGAAGCCGACGCAATGATTTCGCTGTCTCGATCCATGGTTGGCACCACGCCGGGCCGAGGTCGTGCTCAACTCTTCGTCATCAATCGTCCGCTTTCGGGCAACATATATGCAGGGGCGAACGGCAGGTGTGGGTCGGGAGTACCAGTTCGCCGATGGAGGAAGCGGTCGTTCGAGCTTCGTCAGTGGGCCTTGACGCTCGCGAGGTCAGCTGCACATCCATGAACGGTCATTGAGCAGGCGAGATCGGCGCCGGGCCGATCACTGCTACGTAGCAGACACCGAGCGTCGAGGCCGCGGCGACGACCGACAGCAACCACTGCCATGCAGCCAGTCACGTCAGCGCGCCGGAGGATAGCTTGGGGTCGTTCTGCGACTTGCGGCGAACAAGCCGCTCGTGTTCAGGCTTGAAGGTCGCTGACCGGCCACGACCTGCCGGTCGGGCCCGCGATCCGATTTTCCTGCACGCCATCGCTCCGTCCACGCGGAACGAACGCGCGGTGTCGCTCAATGGGGATGCACTTCCCCGGCCGCTTTGCCCGCGTGCGTCCCGCGCCGGGAAGCCGGGGAGATGCGTTGGTGCGGCACCGCACAGACCGTGCGAGCAATCGGAGTTATCGTCTACTTGCGCAACTTCGAGCAACTGAAGAACGCAACCGGAGGCGAAGACCTTCTTGGGACTTTCACCATGTGGGCTGACACCTTCAACCATCTTGCAGCGGTAGCTGCGGCCAAGGAAAAGGCGGCCGAGTTGCGCGCACGCGCGAGAATGCTCGGGCTGGCCAAACTCACGGCCGTTGCGGATCGCGGTGCAATGACCAAGAAACAGCAGCAGCTGCAAATTCGCCAGCGCGGACTCGAGCAGTTCATCGACGACCCGTACCCCAAGAACAGCCTTTTCCACATCGCGTTCGAACGCGACCGCCGTGCGGTCCTCGAAGCCGGCATGCCACCGTAAGGCCCGGGCCCGGCCTGACGTGCGCCGACTCGAGTCCGGACGGCTGTCTCCGTCGGTCTCCTGACAATCCGGTCCACCCGATGCACCGGTCCCGCAGGTCGGTCAACGAGCGCCGGGCCGTGCCTTGCGCCGAACCGTGAGCTTGGTCAGCGCCTCCCACAACTGCCGCCGCTCCGCCGGCGTCGGGTCGGTGCCGGGAAAGACGTGGGTGACGTGCGGTTCGCGGTCGAGCCAAAACGCACCGCTTGCCCTGGCCGCTTCCGGCGATGCCACGAGCCAGGTGATCGTGTCGGCACCCTGCTCCGGCGTACGCAGCAGTCGCCGGGTGACCGTGTGGAATCCCGGAAGCGAGCTCGCAACACCGGGTGTGTCCGCCCAACCGGGATGCATCGCATGGACAACCACGCCGCTCCCCTTCAGCTGGTCCGCCCACAGCTCGGTCAGTACGACCAGCGCGCGCTTGGTGCGTGCGTAGGCACGACTGCCGTTGTAGGACGTCTGTTCGTACTGCAGGTCGTCCAGGGCCAGGCCCGCGGTGTACATCCCGCCCGAGGACACGTTGATGATCCGGGACGGCGCCGACTTGCGCAGGCGCGGCAGCAGGAGTTGCGTGAGGAGGAAGGGAGCGAGCAGGTTGGTGGCCAGCGTCGCCTCGTTGCCCTCGGCGGTCGTCGTGCGCCGGTTGAGAAGCACGCCGGCATTGTTCACCAGCACATGGATCCGGGGCTCCTGCTCCAGCAACTGCCGCGCGAGGCGCCGGACGTCGGCCAGCAGGCCGAGATCCGCGATCGCGACCGCCACGTCGTCGTTGCCCGTCTCGGCAACGATTTCGCGTCGGGTAGACTCCGTCTTCGCCTGGTTGCGACCCACCAGGATCACGCGCGCACCGAGCGCGGCCAGTTGGCGAGCGGCAGCCCGTCCGAGGCCCGACGTGGCGCCCGTGATCACCACCGTGCGTCCGCGCATCGACACGGAGAGCGGCTTCCAGGTGCGCTTGTGCCAGTGGTAGCCGACGTTGGTGAAGCCCGCGAGGCCCGGCAAGATCAGCCGGTCCTGGAGATCGGTGAGCAGGCTGCGCCGGGGTGGCGGAAGGTCGTCGGTGAGGGCCGCCTGAAGGCCCCTGACGGCGTTCCTGCCGACGCGGTCGAGCGCGCCTTTCAGCCACGGCTCGACCACGCCGGCGGCGCCGCGCAGTGAGATGGCCGCCCCGTAGGTGATGCGGGTGCCCCGAGGCGTCGCCGCAAACTCGATGTCGTCCAGCGCGTGAACCGAATCGCCTGTCCCTTCCAGGACCACCCGATGCGGCGGCTCGTAGACGCGCATGACGTACGCCATTGGGATCGAACGCGGCCCGAACCTGACGCGCAGGGCGAAACCCGTGCCGACACCGACGCGGCCCGGGCTCGTCTTCGTCGATTCGGCGACGCCCGGGTCCCACTGCGCGGCATTGGCGAAGTTGCTCACGTAGGCGAAGACGTCGTCGACCGGACGCGGGACTTCGATGGTTTCCCGCAGGTTGATCATGCGGCTACCACTCGATCGGCTGCCCGCGATAATCGATGAACACCGCCTCGCCGCGAGCCGGCAGCGCGTCGATCGCGTCGAGGAGCCGCGCGGCGGCAACGTCGGGATCCATCGCGTCGGCGCCGGCCGCAAACGGGGCCGAGAGCCGGGAACGTACCGTGCCGGGCTGCAACGCCACGAAGATCGCCTCCGGGCGTTGGCGGCAGGCCTCGACGGCCGCCGTCCTGAGCAGCATGTTCCGCGCCGCCTTCGACGCGCGGTAACCGTACCAGCCGCCCTTGCGGTTGTCGGTGATGCTGCCGACCCGTGCCGACAGCGTCGCGAACATGCAGCGCGACTGCGACGGCAGGAGCGGAATGAAGTGCTTCATCAGGAGCGCGGGACCGATCGCGTTGACCATGAACGCGCGCGACAGCCGGTCGGCGCTGAGGTCGTGCAGCCGCTTCTCCGGCCCCACGCCGTCGATGTGCAGCGCGCCGGTCGCGTCGACGATGAGTTCGAACGGCCCCTTGGGCGCCACCGCGCGCGCGCAGGCGGCGATCGAGGCCTCGTCGCCGAGGTCGAAGGGCGGCTCCGAGCGGCGGCCGAGCCCGATCACGCCAGCGCACGCCGGCATCCGCAGCAGTGCCTTCTCGAAGGCCCCGCCGATGGCGCCCGTCGCGCCCAGCACGATGGCCTTGAAGCCGGCCGGCAGGCTCTTCATCGACGGCCTTCGGCAGGCGCC
Source organism: uncultured beta proteobacterium (assembly GCA_963765065.1). Lineage (GTDB taxonomy): Bacteria > Pseudomonadota > Gammaproteobacteria > Burkholderiales > Casimicrobiaceae > VBCG01. Next base: position 28,540 of record CAVXVH010000018.1, read on the forward strand.
ACGGCGACGACGAGTGCCAAGACGAGGTCGACGCGCGAGACGCCGTTACACGGTGCCCGGCTCCAATGTCTCCTCGAGACGCGACTGCTCGTCGCGCGCCCGATACTTCTCGCGAACGAAGGCAACGACATTCTCGACGTCGACGTCGCGCTCCCACATGCCCCAGAGGAGCTTCTCCAGCGCCCACGACCGCGCGTCGTGGTCGGGCAGCGCTTCGATCGCGTCCCAGCACGCCACCTTCCACTCGGGTTGACGGAAGACGACGACCTTGCCGTCATCGTCGGTGAATTGGCGCTCGATGATTACCGCGGTTTGCTTTCCCATTGCAGGTAGTCCTTTGGCGTAGGCACATGGACCCGGCCCGGAATGGCGTGGGCCGAGGCGCGCTAATGTCCTGAGAAGCGCTGCTCGGCCCGAATTGATGCGGACGCCGGAGAATCCGCTGCGTCGCATGTTCCGCGCGGGAGGCGGAAAGATCGGATTATACCAATGCAGCGGAACCCGCCCGGAGGGGCGCCGCCGTCACGGGCCGGCGCCACGTGCCTTGGCGCTAACCGGCAAGCCACGCCTTGACACGCGGATGGACCAGCACGTCACGGTTGACGACGAACTCCGGGACGCGACCGGCCAGCGCGTCGACGATGCTCGCGAGGCCGGTCGTGGCCATGTTGTGGAAGCACTCGTCGGTCCAGCACAGCGAATGGGGCGTCACGAGCACGTTATGCATCGCGAGCAGCGGATTGGCGGGATCGACGGGCTCCTGCTCGAACACGTCGAGCGCGGCCCCGGCGATGCGCCCCGCCTGCAGCGCCTCGATCAGTGCCGGCTCGTCCACCACCGGCCCGCGCGACACGTTGATGAAATACGCGGAGCGCTTCATCAGCGCGAACTGCGGTGCGGACATCAGGTGGCGCGTCTCGTCGTTGAGGAGCGGGATCGCGACGACGAAGTCCGCATCGCGCAACAGTGTCGACAGGTCGACCTTGCGGGCGCCGAGCGTGGCGAGCTCGACTGCATTCACGTACGGATCCGCGGCGAGCAGCTGCATGTCGAACACGCGCGCCATTCGCAGCAGCTCCTTGCCGATGCGGCCGGCGCCGACCACGCCGAGCGTGCGCCCCGTCAGTCCCATCCCCATGTGGTCCATCCGCTCGTGCCACCGGCCGGTGCGGGTGAGGCGATCCTTCTGCAGCAGCTTCCCCGCGAGCGCGAGGATGAACGTCAGCGCGATCGTCGCCACGGGGCGCGGCATCGGCCACGGCGTGTTCGTGACCAGGATCCCCGCGCGCGTCATCGCCGGGAGGTCGACCGAGTCGTAGCCCACGCCGTGGCGCGCGACGACCCGCAGGCGGCAATCGGGCCGCGCCACTGCCGCGGCAGGAGTGCGCGCCATGTTCACGTAGATCGCGTCGTAGCGCGCGGCGTGATCGGCGGTGAGCTCGCCGACGACCGTAGGCAGGTACTCCCACTCGATGTCCGGTGCGTCGTCGAGGAGTGCCAACGCCGCCCTGCCGAATGCCGGCTCGCCGCGCGAATCGAGGATGTCGCGGGTGATGCCGACGCGGTATTCAGCCGCCATGAGGCCCTCCTCCGTCACTCGCGCAGCACGTCGAGACCGCGCCGCAACGCATTGCCGAGCATCGCCTGGTCGAGGCCGTAGGCCATCAGCCGGAAGCCGTGGGCCTTGTACTCGCGTGCCCAGTCGTCGTCGGCCGCCAGGAACGCGGCCGCCTTGCCGTGCGCCGTGCAGGCAGAGACGATGCGCCTCACCGCGGCCAGATAATCCGGGTGCCGGAACGCTCCCGGAATGCCCATGAAGTTGGTGAGGTCGAAGTGGCCGAGCCAGAGCGCATCGACACCCGGTGTCGCGGCGATCGCCTCGACGTGCGCCAGTCCTTCTGCGGTCTCGATCTGCGCGATCACCAGCGTGCGCGCGTGGATGGCCGCGATCTTCGCGGCGACGTCGCCGCCCTGATAGTCGTCGTGCGCGAACCCGAACGCCGCCCCCCTCCGGCCCTCCGGCGGATAGCGTGTGCACGCCACGACGTGCGTGGCTTCGTCCGCCGTCCCGACCATCGGCACCATCACGCCCAGCGCGCCGACGTCGAGCGCACGCGCGATGAAGTGGTATTCGCCGCGCGGCACGCGGACCATCGGCACGAGGTCGAGGCCCCGGCAGAGCGCCACCTGCGTCTTCAGCGTCTCGAACGAGAGGCCGGTGTGCTCCATGTCGTAGAGGACGAACTCGGCACCGGCATTCGTGCAGATCTGCGGCAGACCCGCCGACCAGAACTCGAACACCATCGCGCCGTACGCCGTGCCACCGGCGGCAAGCTTGGCCTTGACGGGATTGTCGCGCATGGGACAGGTACTTTCGGGGCGAAGCACCGGCGGGACCAAGGTTGCGCCGTTCGCCGGCACCGGCAGGCCACGACTGTGCGACTCTACCCGGCATGCAAGGGCCGGGCAACGCCGGCGGCACGCTTCGGCCCGACGATCCGCATGCCCGATGCGGGCGAGTCGGCCGTAAAGCGCCATCCACTGCAGGCATGCGCCGATCCGTTACCCTAGGCATCAACCCCGAAGACGATGTCGCCGCCTCGCCCATGGGCGGCATGCGACGAAAGCCCCGATGACCGACCCACGCTCGACGCTGGAAGTGCTCGCCCCCGCCCTCTCGCAGTTGCGGCGCGGGATCGAAAAGGAGGGCCTGCGCGTGCGGCCGGACGGCAGGCTGTCCACGACGCCGCATCCCGTGGCGCTCGGCGCCGCGCTGACCCATCCGCACATCACGACCGACTTCAGCGAGTCGCAGCTCGAGCTCATCACGGGGGTCCACACCGACGCGGACAGCTGCCTGCGCGAACTGGAGGAGCTGCACCGTTTCGTCTACCGCAACATCGGCGACGAGATGGTCTGGGCGGCGAGCATGCCTTGTGCGCTCCCTCGCGAAGCCGAGATCCCGATCGCGCACTACGGCCGTTCCAACATCGCGCAGGCCAAGGCCATCTACCGGACCGGCTTGTCGCATCGCTACGGCCGGCGCATGCAGCTGATCTCCGGCATCCACTACAACTTCTCGCTGCCGGAAGCCGCCTGGCCGGCCGCCGGGCTGGGCGACGCGAACCGCGCGTACATGGCGCTGATCCGCAACTTCCGTCGCCATGCCTGGCTGCTGCTGTATCTCTTCGGCGCGTCGCCGGCGGTGTGCGCCTGCTTTGTCGAGGGCCGCAGCCACTCGCTGCAGCAGCTCTCGGCGGACGCACTGTACCTGCCGTACGCGACCTCGCTGCGCATGGGACGCATCGGCTATCTCGGCAAGGCGCAGGAGGCACTGGCGGTCAGCTGCAACGATCTCGAGAGCTATGCGGCCTCGCTCCAGGCCGGGTTGACGAAAGTCCACCCGGCGTACGAGGCAATCGGCGTGCGCGACGGCAACGGCTACCGCCAGCTCGCGACGACCCTGCTCCAGATCGAGAACGAGTACTACGCGACGATCCGTCCCAAGCGGGTCATCCACTCCGGCGAGCGGCCGCTGCACGCGCTGCGCCAGCGCGGCATCCAGTATGTCGAGGTGCGGGTGATGGACGTCGATCCCTTCGCCCGGGTCGGCATCACTGCCGACACGGCCCGGTTCCTGGACGTGTTCCTGCTGCACTGCCTCGCCAGCGCCAGCCCGCCGGACACGCCCGCGGAGATCCGCGCCAACTCGCGCAACGCCCAGCTCGTGGCGGAGCGCGGACGGGAACCGGGGCTGCGGCTGCGGCAGGGTGCGCGTCGCGTCAGCATGCGTGCGTGGGCGAGGCGCCTGCTCGCCGAGTGCGCGCCCATTGCGCGCGCGCTGGATGACGCCTGCGGCGGGCACGCGCACGCGGCGGCGCTCGACGCGGCGAACAGGTCCGTGGCGGATCCCGCGTCGCTGCCGTCCGCGAGAGTGCTCGCCGCGATCCGCAACGACCATCGCGGGTCCTGGTTTGCCTTCGCGCTCGCGCAGTCGCGGGAGCACGCCGCCGCGATGCGTTCCGAGCCGATGTCGACAGAGGCCGCCGCCCGGCTCGAGACGCTCGCACGCGAGAGTGTCGAGGAACAGCAACGGCTGGAGGCAGCGGACACGATTCCGTTCGAGACCTTCCTCCGGCAGTACCTGGCACTGGCGTCGATCGCGGCGTAATCCGCCGCGGCCGACGGCGCAATCAGCGCAGGCGGAGCGCCTCGATCATCGCCTGGAAGTCTTGCGGCGCGTCGCGCCGGAACAGCACGCGCTCGCCGCTGCGCGGATGCACGAAGCCGAGCGTCTGCGCGTGGAGCATCGCCCGCGGCGACCTGATCCGGGGCCCCGTGTAGTCGCGCAGGTAGACGCTCTCGCCGACCAGCGGATGCCCGAGCTCCGCCAGGTGAATGCGAATCTGGTGCTGGCGGCCGGTTTCGAGACGACACGCCACGAGCGTCGCGCCCGCGAGCGCGGCGATGCTCTCGACGTGGGTGACCGCCCGCTTCGCGTCGGCCGGGGGGTTGCCCCGGGGACGCCGAAAGTGCCCGAACGAGCCGCGCAGTCCGTCGCCGCGATCCACGACGAGCAGCGTCTCGACGCGCGTCGCCTCGACAGCGCCGTGCGCGATGGCGTGGTACACGCGCTCGATGTCGTGTGCGCGGAACTGCGCCGCCAGCCGGCGCTTCGCCTCCGCGGTCCGCGCCAGCACGATGAGGCCGCTGGTGTCCCGGTCGAGGCGGTGCACCACGCTCAGCGCGGTGTCCTGGCCGCGGCCAAGGGCTCGGAGCAGCGCCCGGGTGAAGTCCGCGAGCGTGCCCTTCGTTCCCGGCTCGTCGGGAACGCTGAGCATTCCGGCGGGCTTGTCGACGACCACGACGTCGCGGTCCGCGTGCACGATCGCGCTCTCCGCCAGCGGACCGGTACGGATCCGGGGGCCCTGTTCGTCGACGGCGACGGCCGCACCCGGCGCGACACGGGCTGCGGGATCGATGCAGCGCTGGCCGTCGACGGTCACGCGTCCATCGGTGCACAACGTGCGCGCACGCGACCATGCCAGCCCGGTCTGCTCGCGCACGACCGCCGCGAGCGTCGGCTCCGGCACGTTGCGCTCGGCCTCGTGCACGATGGGCGGCGGCTTGCGCGTCCGCGGTCTCATGCGAAGCCGACGTCCTTGAGCTTGGGCGCGACGAGCGCGCCCTTGCGCGCGCGCGGCAGCAGGTGCTTCGCGAGCGCCTCGCCCTCGACCGCCAGGTCGACCGTGCGTCCGAGCCGGTTGGTGCCGCGGACCACGACGCGGGTGCCCGTGGTCAGCGCGACCGCGAGCAGCGACTCCTTGTCGTCCAGGCGCAGGATGATCACGCCGCGCCCGCGCGGCACCTCGCGCATCTCGGCGAGCGGAAACACGAGCAGCTTGCCGTTCGAGGACAGCGCCGCGACGTGGTCGGCTGCCGACGCGAGTGCCACAGGCCTCACCGGTTCCTCGTCCGGCTCCATCGTCATGAAGGTCCTGCCGGCGCGCTGCCTCGACACCATGTCGTCGAGGGTGGCGACGAAACCGTAGCCGCCGGTTCCGGCGACCAGGTACTTCTGCCCGGGCGGCCCGGAAATCGCCTGCACGGCCTTGGCACCCGGCTGCAGCTCGATCAGCGTCGTGACCGGCACGCCGTCGCCGCGTCCACCCGGGATGTCCGCGGCCCGGATCGTGTAAGCCCGTCCCGTCGAGTCGAGCACGATCACCGGATGCACGGTGCGGGTCTCGAGGATCGCGAGCGGTCCGTCGCCGGCCTTCCACGCGAACTGCGATGCATCGAGCGCATGTCCCTGGCGGGAGCGGATCCAGCCGTGGCGCGACAGCGTCACCGTCAGCGGCTCGTCCGGCACGGTGCGGGTCAGCACGACGGGCGCAACGGCCTCGATCAGCGTACGTCGCTTGTCGCCGTAGCGCGCGGCATCGGCCTCGATCTCCGCCACGATCAAATCGGAGAGCGCCTTGCGGTCGCCCAGCACGTGCTTCAGCCCCTTGCGCTCGGACTTGAGCGTCTTCAGCTCGCTCTCGATCTTGATCGCCTCCAGCCGCGCCAGCTGGCGCAGCCGGATCTCGAGGATGTCCTCGGCCTGGACGTCGGTGAGGCCGAACGCCGCGATCAGGTCGGCCTTCGGGTCGTCGGCCTGGCGGATGATGCGGATCACCTTGTCGATCGACAGCAGGGCCAGTGCACGGCCCTCGAGGATGTGGATGCGCCGGTCGACTTCCGAGAGGCGGTGCGTCGTGCGCCGCGTCACCGTCTCGAAGCGGAACGCGATCCACTCCAGCACGACCTGCTTCAGGTCCTTCGACCGCGGGCGGCCGTCGCGGCCGAGCATCACCAGGTTGACCGGCAGGCTCGACTCCAGCCGCGTGTTGGCGAGCAGGAGCTGCATGAACTCGACCGGATCCTGGCGGCTCGACTTCGGTTCGAGTACGAGACGCACCGGCGACGACTTGTCCGACTCGTCGCGCACGGCGTCCAGCGCCGAGAGCATCAGGTTCTTCAGGTTGGCCTGTTCCTGCGAGAGCGACTTCTTGCCCTCCTTGGGCTTCGGGTTGGTCGCGCGCTCGATGTCCTCGAGCACCGAGCGCGTGGAGACGCCGTAGGGGAGTTCCGTCACGGCCACCTGCCACTGGCCGCGCGCGAGCTCCTCGACGATCCAGCGCGCACGCACGCGCAGGCTGCCGCGGCCGCTCTCGTACACCGCGCGAATCGCGTCCCGGTCCGACGTGATGTGCCCGCCGCCGGGCAAGTCAGGTCCCGGGATGAGCTCGAGCAGCTCGTCGAGGGTGATCGCGGGCTTGCGGATCGTCGCGATCACCGCCCGCGCCACTTCGCCCAGGTTGTGCGAGGGAATGTCGGTGGCCATGCCCACGCCGATGCCCGACGCACCGTTGAGCAGCAGCATCGGCAGCCGCGCCGGCAAGAGCTTCGGCTCCCTGAACGCGCCGTCGTAGTTGGGACCGAAGTCGACCGTGTCGCGCTCGATCTCGGCGAGCAGGAGCTCCGCGATGGGCGTGAGCCGGCACTCGGTGTAGCGCATCGCCGCGGCGTTGTCGCCGTCACGCGAGCCGAAGTTGCCCTGCCCGTCGATCAGCGGATAGCGCAGCGTGAAGTCCTGCGCTTGGCGCACGAGGGCGTCGTAGGCGGCCGTGTCGCCGTGCGGGTGATACTTGCCGAGCACGTCGCCGACCACGCGCGCCGACTTCACGTGACGCGCCGGCGCATACAGCCCCAGCTCGTGCATCGCGAAGAGGATGCGCCGCTGCACCGGCTTCTGGCCATCGGCGACGTCGGGCAACGCGCGGCCCATCACCACGCTCATCGCGTACTCGAGGTAGCTCCGCTCCGCGAATTGCGCGAGCGGCACGCCGTCGTGGGCGCCGCCGTCACCGCTTCGGCTGCCGCCTCCCGCGTCCGCCGGCGGGCGTACCGGCGGAACGCTCCCTGCTGCGCCCTCGAACAGCTCTCCGGTCAGCGCGTCGTCCGGTGCGGCGCCGCGGCGTGCGCGGGGCCCTGGCAACTTACGGCTCGGGGTCTTTGCGGCCATTCAGCGGTCCCGGCGGCGCTCAGACGTCGACGTCGACGGCATTGCCTTCCCGCTCCATCCACTCGCGACGGCTCGCGGCCTCGGCCTTGCCCATCAGCTTGGCGAAGATGCGCATCGCATCGTCGCCTTCGCCGTGGGCGACGCGCACCGGCATGACACGGCGCGTCTCCGGGTTCATCGTCGTCTCCCACAGCTGCTCGGGGTTCATCTCGCCCAGCCCCTTGAAGCGCCCGACCGACCAGGCGCCGGGCCGGACGCCCTCCTTCGCGAGACGATCCTCGATGACCTCGAGCTCGTCGTCGTCGAGCGCGTAGAGCTTGCGGGCCGGGCGCTTGCCCGCCGGCGCCACGTCGATGCGGTACAGCGGCGGGCTCGCCACGCAGACGTGCCCACGCTCGATCAGCGCGGGGAAGTGGCGGAAGAACAGCGTCAGCAGCAGGACCTTGATGTGGCTGCCGTCCACGTCCGCATCCGCCATGATGATGATCCTGGCGTAGCGCAGGCCGCGGAGGTCGGCGTCGTCGGTCGCGCGATGGGGATCGACCCCGATCGCCACGGCGATGTCGTGGATCTCGGTGTTGGCGAAGAGCCGATCGCGATCCACCTCGAACGTGTTCAGCACCTTGCCCCGCAGCGGCAGGATCGCCTGGTACTGCTTGTCGCGGGCGAGCTTGGCCGACCCTCCTGCGGAATCGCCCTCCACCAGGAAGACCTCGCGGCGCGACACGTCGTCGGCTTCGCAATCGGTGAGCTTGCCCGGCAGCACCGCGACTCCCGAGCCCTTCTTCTTCTCGACCTTCTGCGCCGACTTCATCCGCGCCAGCGCCTGCTGGATCGCGAGCTCCGCGATGCGCTTGCCGAAGTCCACGTTCGCATTCAGCCAGACCTCGAGCGGGTCACGGATCACCTGCGAGATCAATTTCAGCGCATCGCGGCTGGTCAGCTTCTCCTTGACCTGTCCCTGGAACTGCGGGTCGAGGATGCGCGCGGAGAGGACGAAGTGCAGCTTCGCCGCCACGTCCTCCGCCTGCAGTCGCGCACCGCGCGGCAGCAGGCTGTGGTGATCGACGAAGGCCTTCACCGCATCGAACAGCGCGGCGCGCATGCCGGCCTCGTGCGTGCCGCCCGACGGCGTCGGGATGAGATTCACGTAGCTTTCGCCCGCGGCGCTGCCCTCCTCGTACCAGGCGAGCGCCCATGCGGCCCCTTCACCTTCGGCGAACGATTCCCCGTCCTTCGGCTTGCCGAGGTAGCTCTCGCCGGCGAAGATCGGCACGACCGGCGTCATGCCTTCGCCCAGTTCCTGCAGGTAGTCCTGGAGCCCGCCGGGATACGACCACGTCTTCGCCTGCCACGCCCCGCCCTTCTCGAGGTGGAGCGTAACGGTCACGCCTGGCAGCAGCACCGCCTTGGCACGCAGCAGCCGCTCGAGCTCCGGCACCGACACCGTGGGCGAATCGAAGTACTTCGGGTCGGGATGGGCGCGTACCGTCGTCCCCGTGGCGCGCTGGCCGCACGTCCCGATCACCTTGAGCTTCTCCGCGACGTCGCCGCCCTGGAACACGATGCGATGCACCTTGCCGTCGCGCTTCACCTCCACCTCGAGGCGCCGCGACAGCGCGTTGGTCACGGACACGCCGACGCCGTGCAGACCGCCCGAAAACGCATAGGCGCCCTCGCCGCCGCGCTTGTCGAACTTGCCGCCGGCGTGCAGGCGCGTGAACACGACCTCGACGGTCGAGACCTGCTCTTCCGGATGGATGCCGACGGGAATGCCGCGACCGTCGTCCTCGACACTGACCGAGTGGTCCGCGTGCACGCGGACGTCGATGCGGTTGGCCTGTCCCGCCAGCGCCTCGTCGGCGGCGTTGTCGATGACTTCCTGGACGATGTGCGTCGGATCGGTGGTCCGCGTGTACATGCCGGGCCGCTCGCGGACCGGCTGCAGGCCCTTCAGCACGCGGATCGACGACTCCTCGTATCTTCCCTTCGCCAAGCTCGTTTCCTCTCGTTCCCGTCGACGGTCCGCGGGTACGCGCACCGGCATCGGGGGCCGCATGATAGTACAGGTCGCGTGTCGGCCGGAGCGTCAGCGCACGGCGAGACGCCAGAGCGACGTCAGCTCGGCGGCGCGCGCGGCGTGCAGCGGGTCGCTGGCATCCGCTGCGCGCGGATGCACGGGCCGCACGTCGCGTCGGTCGACGACCTTCAAACCCGCCACGTCGATCGCATCGAGCAGCTCCGCCCTCGAGCGCAGGCCGAGGTGCTCGGCGAGGTCCGAGAGGATCAGCCAGCCTTCGCCGCCGGGTTCGAGGTGCGCGGCCAGTCCGGCGAGGTACGCACGCAGCATGCGGCTCTCGGGATCGTAGATGCCGCGCTCGATGGGCGAGCTCGGACGCGCCGGCACCCAGGGCGGATTGCACACCACGAGGGCGGCCCGGCCTTCGGGAAAGAGATCCGCCGGCACGACTTCCACCTGGTGCGCCAAACCGAGGCGCCCGAGGTTCTCGCGCGCGCAGGCGAGCGCACGGGGATCCTGGTCGGTGGCGACCACGCGCCCGATGCCGCGCCGCGCGAGCACGGCCGCGAGCACGCCCGTCCCCGTGCCGATGTCGAACGCCGTGTCGAACGACGGCATCGCGGCCGGCAGCGGCGCCTTGGCGACCAGGTCGACGTATTCGCCGCGAATCGGCGCGAACACCCCGTAGTGGGGATGGATGCGGCCGCCGAGCGCCGGGATCTCGATGCCCTTGCTGCGCCACTCGTGCGCGCCGATGAGGCCCAACAGTTCCCGCAGCGAGACGATCGAGGCCCCGTCGCCGGGCCCATAGGCCTCCTCGCAGGCGCGCCGAACGTCGGGGGCGCGCCGCAACGCGATGCCGTAGTGCTCGTCGAGCTGCATCAGCAGCATGCCCAGCGTGCGTGCGCGCTGCGACTGCGCCTGGCGGTGCAGATTGAAGACTTCGGCGGGCGACGGCGGCGTCGCGGGTGTCGCCGGCTGCTTCGGCTTGCGCGGCCGGCGGTCCGCGCGGCTCGCCAGCGCGATCAGCAGTTGCCGCGCGTTCTGGAAGTCGCCACGCCACAGCAGCCCGGTACCCTGGCAGGCGAGGCCATAGGCCGCGTCGGCCGTCGTGCGGTCGTCGGCGATGACCACCTGCCGCGGCGGCGGCGCCCCACGCTCCGAGCGCCAGCGCGCGGAGCATGGCACGCCGCCTTCGGTCCAGTGCATGACCTGGTGCGCGTCCAAGCTACAGCTCCGTGTACTTCCTGCTGCTGCCGCGCGCCTTGGCCACGGGATATTTCTCGGCGTTGGCAACAAGCTTGCGACGGGCCGCCTCGATCGGATCGATGCCCAGTTCGTCGCTCAGCCGGATCAGGTACAGCAGTACGTCAGCCACCTCGTCACGTGCCTTTGCCTGCGCGTCCGGCGCGAGGCCGCGGCTCTGCGCCTCGGTGAGCCACTGGAAAATCTCGAGCAGCTCGCCCGCTTCAGCCGCCAGCGCCATCGCGAGGTTCTTCGGCGAGTGAAACTGGCCCCAATCGCGCTCGGCGGCGAACGCCCGCAGTTGCTCGCGCAGACTATCGAGTTCCGTCAAGTTCGTGCTCCCGTGGAGTCCGTCGGCGCCCGGTCACCGCGTGCGCCTGATCCGCCATCCGCGTTTGCCCGGCGCGTCGATGCAGGCGTGGTCGCCCGTTTCAGAACTTCTCGTCGCGCCGCAGGTAACGCCACTGCCCCACCGGCAATGCACCCAGCGGGACGCTGCCGCTGCGCACTCGCTTCAGGCCGGTCACGACCAAACCGACCAGTTCGCACATGCGCCGGATCTGGCGCTTGCGTCCCTCGCGCAGCACGACGCGCAGCTGGTGCTCGTTCTGCCACGACACGCGTGCCGGCTTCAACCTGACGCCGTCGAGCTCGAGTCCGTGCTGCAGCAGCTTCATCCCGGCGTCGGACAAGGTGCCCTCGACGCGTACCAGGTACTCCTTCTCGACCGCCGAGTCGCGGCCGATCAGCTGCTTGGCCAAGCGGCCGTCCTGCGTGAACACGAGCAGCCCGGTCGAGTCGATGTCCAGTCGCCCCGCCGGGGCGAGCCCGCGCAGGTGGCTCGGCTTGAATCGCGTCGGCGACGGATCGTCGGCCCAGCGGTTCTCCGGCTTGATCAGCACGATCGCCGGCTCGTGGCCGTCCTCGGCCTGGCCCGAGACGTAGCCCATCGGCTTGTTGAGCAGGATCGTCACCTGCTCGCTCTGATGGCGCGCGGCCGCCGGATCGATGTCGATGCGCGCGCGCGGCGACACCCGCACGCCGAGCGTCGTGACGACCGTGCCGTCGACCTTCACCCAGCCGTTCTCGATCCACTCGTCGGCTTCGCGCCGCGAGCACAGTCCCAGCTCGCTCATGCGCTTCGACAGGCGCGGATCGTCCGGATTCTCGTGACGAGGGACACGGGTCGGATCCGGCGACGGCCCGATGCGCCGCGGCGACGGCGGTGGCGTCGACGATCGCGACGCCAAAGGTCGTGGCGTCGCGGGTCGCGGCGTCGATGGTCGCGGCGTCGATGGTCGCGACGCCGATGGCGACGTTGCGCCACGTGGGCCCGTCGCCGTGGACTCGGTGCGTCGCTCTGCCGCCTTGGGCGGCTTGCGACGACGCTCGTTCGGCTTGGCTGGCGCCGCGGCCGCCCGCGCGGTCCGGTCGGGTACCGGAGCGGGAGGCGCAACCGGAGCCGGCGCGGGCGCCCTCGGCGGAGGCTTCGGCGGCTTCCTGCCGAGCATCGCGCGCTGCGCGCGCGGGCTCGCCGCTTTCGGCGGCGCGGTCCGATCGATCGGCTTGGTGATCTTGAGGGTGATTCGAGCCATGGATGAGCGGCCGGCGCGAACAGCGTCGACCGGATCGCATCATAGCTCGTGCCGTCGATGGAGCATTTTCGGGAGCGACACCGGCACCGTGCCGACGCCGCCGCCGTGGCCGAGTCGGGGACCGGATGCGAGAATCGCGCATGCCGCTGACACCCGAGGACCTGCACGAGATCGCCGCGCGCACACTGGCGCACTACGACCAGCGCGCGCGGGACTTCTGGGAAGGCACGCGCGATCACGACGTCAGCCAGAACATCGCGGCACTGCTGCAGCACATCGAGTCGACGCCGCCGTTCGAACTGCTCGACTTCGGCTGCGGTCCCGGGCGCGACCTGCGCACCTTCAAGGCACTCGGGCATCGCGCGACGGGGCTCGAGGGCTCGCCGCGGCTCGCGGCCATGGCGCGCGAGCACAGCGGATGCGCGGTGCTCGAGCAGAACTTCCTCGAGCTCGAACTGCCTGGCTCGCGCTTCGACGGCGTGTTCGCCAACGCCGTGCTGTTTCACGTCCCCCGGCAGGAACTGGCCCGGGTGCTCGGTCAACTGCACGCTACGCTCAAGCCGCACGGCGTTCTCTTCAGCTCGAACCCGCGCGGCAACGGCGAGGAGGGCTGGAACGGTGGGCGCTACGGCGCCTTCCACGACTGGCAATCGTGGCGTCAGATCATGACGACCGTGGGATTTGTCGAATTGACCCACTTCTACCGGCCGCCCGGCCTGCCGCGGGAGCGGCAACCTTGGCTCGCCAGCGCGTGGCGCAAGCCGGCCGTGCCTGGCGCGGACTGAACCGCCCGCCCTCGCCGCCCGCGGGCAGCTAACTGAGCTCGCGGATCGCGCTGCGAATGGCCTGTTCGATCAGCGCCTTGTCGGCGTCGGCGTCACCCATCACGGTGTCCCAATACAAGCGCACGTAGGCCGAGCGGTGCTTGCTCTTCAGGACCAGGGTCTGCAAACCGCGTTGCTGGCCGAAGGCATAGTCGGTGGCGTAGCCGAGCAGGTCGTGCACGCCCGCCTCCCAGATGCCGGTCTGGACCGCCTCGATGATCGCGGCCATGCGCCGGTGGAATTCCCTCGGCACGTCGACGCTGACGGGTTCCTGCGCGGTCATGGTCGTGTCCGCTCGTGACTGGGCTGCATTTCCGGTTGCCACTGCTATTCGTCAGGTCTTGATGAAGGGCAGCGGCTGGCCGCCCTGCTTCTTCTGCTGCTTGATCACCTTCTTTTCCTTCGCCGTATGCTGGGCCTTCTTCTTGTTTTCCTTGGGGGGCTGGTGGGACATGAGCGGCTCCGGTGGATCGCCCGGAACTGGGCGCCCCCTTACGATAGGCCAAAGCGGCACCTTGCGCACCTTCTCTTTGCCGCGCGCACCGCACGATCGGGCTCCCGGTCGGGCATGACGCGACGCCTTGTCACCCAAGCCGTCGGAACCAGTGGACCGACAGCGTTGTCGCCGCCAGCAGCAGCAGGGCGCTGACCGCCGCGAACAGCGCCGTGACTTCCGTGTGCCGGCGCTCGAGCTCGAACCGCGCGGCCAGTTCGTCGTAGATCTTCGCGAGGTCCTCGGCGCTCGGGGCGTGGAAGTAGTCGCCGTGCGTGATCCCGGCGATCGACTGCAGCGTCGTCTCGTCGAACGCCATGAACATCGAATAGCCGTCGACCTCCGCCGGCCCGCCGCCGGCCTTGCCGAAGCCGACGGTGAACACGCGCACGCCGCGCCGCGACGCCATGTTGGCGACCTCCAGCGGGTCGGGGCCGGTGGTACGACGCCCGTCGGTGAGCAGGATGATCGCGCCCGAGCGGAACGATCCGGGCGGCACTGGCGGCGGCTCGGCCCTGGAGCGGGCGTCCGGCGCGTCCGGCCGCAGTCGCTGCGCCCGTTCGCGCGTGCTCGTGCCGCCCAGCACCGCCTTCTCGACGTCGATGTCGTCGTCGGGAAACAGCGCCGCAAGCGACACCAGCAAGCCGCTGCCGATCGCCGTGTGGCGCTGCAGCGCGAAGCGGTCGATGGCGGCGAGGAGCGCCTCCCGGTCGCGCGTCGGCGGCTGCACGAGCGCCGCCGTGCGGCGAACGTCACGATGCCGATGCGCGTGTCGTCCGGCTGCTTCTGCACGAAGGCCTTCGCCGCATTCTGTGCGGCGACGAGCCGGTTCGGTTCGATGTCCCGCGCGCGCATGCTGAGCGACACGTCGATCGCCATCACGATGGTGCGCTTGTCGGAGGGAAGCGTCACGGTCGCCGTGGGGCGCGCGATCGCGAGGATCGCGATCATCAGTCCGACCAGGAACAGGAACGGCGGAACGTGGCGGCGCAGGCTCTGCCGTGGCCCCAGCGCCTCCTTGAGCGGGGCGAGCGTCGCATAGCGCAGCACCACCTGGCGGCGCCGCCGCATCAGCAGCACATAGGCCCCGACGAGCAGCGGGCCCGCGAGCAGCAGCCACAACGCCTCGGGCGACAGGAACGCGATCATCGCGGGATGGGAACGGCGCGTGCGAACGGACGCTGGATCACCGATGACTCTAGCACCGAACGAGCGCCGGCAACGCTCGACAGTCAAGTCGGTCCACGTCGTCCGGAACGTACCGGCGCAGAATGCGCGAGGCGCGACCATCGCGATTGCATCGTCGCGCGTCGGCGACGACACCGGAACGGGCTCGGGACATCCCGGGTGCAACGACAACAGGGAGACACCGACCCATGGCGGCGAACACGACCTTTCTGGCTCCCGGCGAGGGGGAGACGGTGTTCTCGGTCAGCGCCTCGCCGATCAAGTTCGGCGTCGGCGCGCTGGGCGAGCTCGGCGCCGACGCGCAGTCACTCGGCATGCAGCGCGTCGCCCTGTTCGTCGATCCGCACGTGCTGGCGAGCGCCCCCGGCGAGACCGCGCTGCGGTCGCTCTCCGACGCCGGCGTCGACGTCGCGATCTACGACCGGATGCGCTGCGAGCCGAACAGCGATTCGTTCGAGGCGGCGGCGGCGTTCGCCCGCGACGGCAAATTCGACGGCTTCGTCTCGCTGGGCGGCGGCTCGGTGATGGACACGGCCAAGGCGGCCAACCTGCTGTCCACCTACCCCGACGAGCTCATCGCGTACGTCAACGCGCCGATCGGCCGCGCGAAGCCCATTCCGGGGCGGCTGAAGCCGCACATCGCATGCCCGACGACCTGCGGCACCGGCAGCGAGACGACCGGCATCACCATCGTCGACCTCACGTCCGTCGGCCTGAAGACCGGCATCGCCTCGCCCCTGCTCAAGCCGTCGCTGGCGATCGTCGACCCGACGACCACGAGACTCTCCCCGGCGGCGTCGTCGCAGCGTCGGGCTTCGACGTGCTGACCCACGCCGTCGAGTCCTACACCGCCCGGCCCTACACGAGCCGACCGAAGCCGGCCCACCCGTCGCAGCGGCCGCCCTACCAGGGCTCGACCCCCTACAACGACATCGGCAGCATTGCCGCGATCCGCCTCGGCGGGAAGTACCTCGTGCGCGCGGTGCGCGACGCGGGCGACAAGGAGGCGCGACACCAGCTGATGTTCGCGTCGACGCTCGCCGGGCTGGCGTTCGGCAGTGCGGGCGTGCACATCCCGCATGCCATGTCCTACTCCGTGGCCACGCTCCGGCACGAGTTCGTCGCCGGCGGTTACGAGGAGCGCGAGCCGATGGTTCCGCACGGCATCGCGGTGGTGATCAACGCGCCGGCCGCGTTCCGCTTCACGGCCGCGGCCAACCCCGCGCGCCACCTCGAGGCAGCCGCTGCGCTCGGCGCCGACGTGGCAGGCGCCGCGCCGGAGGACGCGGCCAGATCCTCGCCCAAACCTTCATCGCGCTGATGCGCGAGACCGGCCTGCCGTCCGGCATCGCCGCGCTCGGCTACGGGGAAGCGGATGTGACCGCGCTGGCCGAAGGCGCCTACGCTCAGCAGCGACCGCTGGTGATGGCGCCGCGCAGCGTATCCATCGACGACCTGAAGGGCCTCTACCGCGACGCCCTGCGCTACTGGTAGGGACCGGCCGCTCGAGCCTGCAGCGGCTTCACCCTACCGCCGCGGACTTCGCGAGCTGCTCGAACCTCGCTTCGCAGGCCCGGGTCAGCGATTCGAGCGTGGCGGACTCGGCACCGTTGCGCAGTTCCGCCGACAGCGCCGCCGCCGCCAATTCCAGGCCCCTCGCGCCG
Organism: uncultured beta proteobacterium; assembly: GCA_963765065.1. GTDB lineage: Bacteria > Pseudomonadota > Gammaproteobacteria > Burkholderiales > Casimicrobiaceae > VBCG01. Next base: position 45,139 of record CAVXVH010000018.1, read on the forward strand.
ATCATCGCGGCCGACCCTTCGAGGTCGTGCAGCACGCGGCGGGCGGCCGCATGCCGTCCGGCGACGACGTGTTCGCGCAGCTGTGCGACGTCGGCGCCGTGCAGTGCGACGTAGTCGCGCAGCAGGCCGTCACGCCGCGGGGGGCCGCCCGCGCCGAACGCGAGCATTCCGCCAGCGTTGGCCGAGCGCGTCGTCGCTGCATCGGCGCCAGGCTCCCCGGCAGCCGGCGCGGCACCCGTGCCCGGATCGGGCGAATGCGCGAGCCAGTTGCCCAGTTCCGCCCGCAGCATCGCTCCGGTCACCGGCTTTCTCAGCCAGGCGTTCATGGTGGCGTCGGTGGCGGGCTGGTGGTCGTCGACGAGCGCGTTCGCCGTGAGCGCGAGAATCGGCGTGTGCCCGTGCTCCGGCAGTGCGCGTATCGCGCGGGCTGCCCCGAGACCGTCGAGTCCCGGCATCTGGATGTCCAGCAGCACGAGGTCGTACACCACGGCGCGCGCCTTCTCGACCGCCTCGTTGCCGTCCTGCGCGACATCGACCGAACACCCCAGGTCGACGAGCATCTCCTTCAGCAGCTCGCGGCTCAGCCCATTGTCCTCGGCGACGAGCACGTGGCTCCCTGCGAAGTAACCCCCCCCTGACGGCGCGGCGGCGGACGGCTCCGCAACGCGGCTGCCATAGCCGAACGGCAGCTCGAAGGTGAACGTGCTGCCGCGCCCGGGCGCGCTCGTCACGTCGATGTGGCCGCCCATCGCGTGGACCAGCCCTTCGCAGATGGCCAGTCCGAGGCCACTGCCCCCGGGCGTCCTCGCCGTCGCGCCGCCGACCTGCTCGAATGCCCTGAAGATCCGCGACCGGTCGCCCGGGCCGATGCCGATGCCGGTGTCGGTCACCGCGAAACGGAACGTCGGCACCGGCGCGGCGCCGCCCTGCCGGTCCACCGAGATCGTGATGGAACCCCTGGCGGTGAACTTCACGGCGTTGCTCAAGAGGTTGATCAGCACCTGGCGCAGGCGCAGGCGATCGCCACGCAAGACCACGTCGCGAAGCTCGGCCGGAATCTCGACGGTGATGCGGAGCCCCTTCGCGCGGGCCGGCTCCCTGATCACCGCCACGGCGCTGTCGAGCGCTTCGGTGAGCGAGAAGTCGCGGTGCTCGAGGACCACGCGATCGGCCTCGATCCGTGACAGCTCGAGGATGTTGCTGACCACCGACATCATGTGATCCGCGGTCGCGGACAGGCTCTCCAGCCGCTGCTTCTGCACCGGTCCCACCGCGTCGCGACGCATCAGCTCGGACAGCCCGACGATGTTCTGCAGCGGTGTGCGGATCTCGTGGCTCATGTTGGCGATGAACGCCGTCTTCGCCCGGCTCGCCTCCTCCGCCGCTGCCTTGGCCCGCGCCAGCAGTTCCTCGGACTGCCGCTGCTCGTGACGTCACGGGCGATCATCGAGACGCCGATGGCGCGACCGGCCCGGTCGCGGATCGGCGACGTGGTCACGGACAGCGGAATCCTCGTGCCATCCTTGTGCAGCCCCACCGTGTCGTAGTCCCGGTGCGGGCGGCTCTGCTCGGCGATCCCCGCGAGGGCTCGTTCGCGTGCAGCCGATCGAGCGGGAAGATCATGGCCACGGACTTGCCGACGACTGCGGCGGCGTCGTAGCCGAAGAGCTGCGCGGCGCCGCGATTCCAGTGGGTGATGGCGCCATCGAGCGTCGCGGCAACGATCGCATCGTTCGACTGCTGGACGATCGCGGCGAGGTGCGCGCGCTCCGCGTCGTTGCGGCGTCGTTCGCTGATGTCGTGGAGGATGGCCACCACCCTGTCGCTGCCGTCGAAGCGGACCCGGCGGGCATTGATCTCGACGGCGAGGCGATGGCCGTCCCGTGCGACGAGCGTCGCTCCGTGGGGCAGGCGCCCGTCGCGCACGATTTGCGCCACGTCCGCCGGCAGCTGATCCCACTCCTCCGGGGCGACGATGTCCCTGGGCCTCAGTCGCGCCAACTCGTCGGCCGTGTACCCGAGCAGCGCACAGGCAGCGGGGTTGGCACGGGTGATGTGGCCAGGCGTCGGCTGGCTGCCGAGATCCGCGACGATGATGCCGTCGCCGGCCATCTCGATGAGGTCGTCGAAGCGCTGCTCGGCCTCGTGCAGGGCAATGGTGACCGGCAATCCCATCGCGCGGGCATTGCGTGTCGCGGCAACGACCGCGGCCAGCATGTACGCCGTTCCGATCACCTGGGCGATGCGGCCGACCCATGCCATCGGATTGCGCGGGTCGGTCTGCAGCATGATGGCGGAGAGGCGCTGATCGCAACGATGACGAGACCGATGCTGTACCAATAGGTGAACGGTTGGCCCAGCGCCGCGATCCCGGATCAGCAGTGCCGCCGCGAACAGGAAGATTAGGGCGGCCGGGCCGAGCGCGGCGTACCGCAGCGGCGTGCCCGCCCGTCCCCGGGGCGAAGACGCGGGAATACGTCGTGGACCGTCGCCGCGGCGACCACCGCGACGACCGTGAAGGCGGCGATGGTGACGGTGCCGAGCCGCATCTGCGAGCCGGATTCTCCCGCCTGCGCGCGGGGCAGGACGAAGGCACCGACCAGATGGCAGGCCGCCGCACTCAGGCGAGCAGGTTGTGGGCGGTCACGGCGGCGTTGATGTCCCTTGGCCCAAGAGCGAAGGCGATGACGCCGCTGAATGCCCAGACGATGGCGCCGCCGCTCAGCCACAGCGACCCCGGGTCGCCCCGCGCGAGGTAGCTGCGGCCCGCCAGCGCCGCGATCGGCAGGCAGACGATCGCGACGAAGAGCACCGTGAGCCGCAGCACCAGTACCGGTATCGGGACTGGCGGCAGGACGCTCGAGATGGATCGCCACCATCGCCGCGATCAGCGCCGCGACCGGCAGCCAGCCGAGGGTCTTCAGGGATCGGTTCACGCCGCGGGCTCCCGGCCGGCCCGTCGTGCACGCTTCGCGCAAGTCCGCCCGCGGCGGCGCAGGCGCCGCTCGAGCGCGCAGCAGCACGTCGGTCGCGATCGCCTGGGCACGCGAGGTCCGTCAGCTGTTGCGGCTCACCACCAGGCCCCGCTCGATCGCGTACGCCGTGAGCGTCGCCGCGTTGTGGAGGTCGAGCTTCCGCATCACGTTCGAGCGGTGCTTTTCGACGGTCTTGACGCTGAGGCAGAGGAATTGGGCAATGCCGCGGTTGGAATGTCCTTCCGCCACGAGCTTCAACACCTCGCGCTCGCGATGCGTGAGCAGCGACCACGGCGAGCTTCCCGTCTCGGCGCCCTTGCCGAGGTAGCCGTTCACGACGCTGGCCGACACGTCCGGGCTGAGGTAGGTCTTGCCCTCGAGGACGCTGCGAATCGCCACCCGCAGTTCGTCGTGCGACGCGTCCTTCAGGACGTAGCCGTTGGCGCCGGAGCGAAGACTGGCGTGGACGTATTCATCGGCGCGGTGGATCGTCTGCACGAGGATCCGCATCGCCGGATGGCGTTGCCTTATCTCGGCGATCGCCTCGACGCCATCGATGCCCGGCAACGACAGGTCCATGAGGATGAGGTCGGGGGCGAGCGCGCCCACGGCGCGGATCGCGTCGCGCCCGTTGTCGAACTCACCGACGACCTCGAACTCTCCCCCCTGGGTCAGCAGCGCCTTCAGGCCGGCCCGCAGCAGGGTGTGATCTTCGATGATCAGGATGCGTCCTGGCCTCGCCATGGGGTGGGTCCGGTCCTGCCGGTCGCCGCAGGAAGACGGCGCCCCTGAGGCGTTGTGCCGCGG
>CAVXVH010000019.1:0-136921 GCA_963765065.1 uncultured beta proteobacterium
GATGTCCGCGGCCCGGATCGTGTAAGCCCGCCCCGTCGAGTTCGAGCACGATCACCGGATGCACGGTGCGGGTCTCGAGGATCGCGAGCGGTCCGTCGCCGGCCTTCCACGCGAACTGCGATGCATCGAGCGCATGTCCCTGGCGGGAGCGGATCCAGCCGTGGCGCGACAGCGTCACCGTCAGCGGGTCGTCCGGCACGGTGCGGGTCAGCACGACGGGCGCGACGGCCTCGATCAGCGTACGTCGCTTGTCGCCGTAGCGCGCCGCATCGGCCTCGATCTCCGCCACGATCAAATCGGAGAGCGCCCTGCGGTCGCTCAGCACGTGCTTCAGTCCCTTGCGCTCGGACTTGAGCGACTTCAGCTCGCTCTCGATCTTGATCGCCTCCAGCCGCGCCAGCTGACGCAGCCGGATTTCGAGGATGTCTTCGGCCTGGACGTCGGTCAGTCCGAACTCGGCGATCAGGTCGGCCTTCGGCTCGTCCGCCTTGCGGATGATGCGGATCACCTTGTCGATCGACAGCAGCGCCAGTGCCGTCCCTCGAGGATGTGGATGCGCCGGTCGACTTCCGCCAGCCGGTGCCGTCGTTCGCCGCGTCACCGTCTCGAAGCGGAAGGCGTACTCCACTCCTCGACGATCTGCTTCAGGTGCTTCGACCGCGGCCGCCCGTCGCTGGCCGAGCATCACCAGGTTGATCGGCAGGCTTGCCTCCAGCCGCGTGTTGGCGAGCAGGAGCTGCATGAACTCCGACCGGGTCCTGGCGGCTCGATTCGGCTCCAGGACGAGGCGCACGGGCCACGTCTTGTCCGACTGTCGCGCACGGTGTCCAGCGCGGAGAGCATCAGGTTCTTCAGGTTGATCTGTTCCTGCGAGAGCGACTTCTTGCCTTCCTTCGGCTTCGGATTGGTCGCGCGCTCGATGTCTTCGAGTACGACGCGCGTGGAGACGCCGTAGGGGCAGTTCCGTCACCGCCATCTGCCACTGGCCGCGCGCGAGCTCTTCGACGGTCCAGCGCGCGCGCACGCGCAGGCTGCCGCGGCCGGTTTCGTAGACGGTGCGGATCGCTTCGGGCTCCGCACGCGATCTGCCCGCCGCCGGGCAGGTCGGGGCCCGGACGAGCGCGAGGAGCTCGTCGAGGGTGATCGCCGGCCTGCGGATTGTGCGATCACCGCGCGCGCCACTTCGCCCAAGTTGTGCGGCGGAATGTCAGTCGCCATGCCGACGCCGATGCCCGACGTACCGTTGAGCAGCAGCATGGCAAGCCGCGCCGGCAGCAGCTTCGGCTCCTTGAACGCACCGTCGTAGTTCGGACGCGAAGTCGACCGTGTCCCGCTCGATTTCGGCGAGCAGGAGCTCTCGCGATGGGCGTCAGGCGACACTCGGTGTAGCGCATCGCCGCGGCGTTGTCGCCGTCGCGCGAGCCGAAGTTGCCCTGTCCGTCGATCAGCGGGTAGCGCAAGCGTGAAGTCCTGGCGCCTGGCGCACGAGGGCGTCGTAGGCGGCGGTGTCGCCGTGCGGGTGGTACTTGCCGAGCACGTCGCCGACCACGCGCGCCGACTTTCACGTGCCGCGCTGGGCGCAGCAGCCCCATCTCGTGCATCGCGTAGAGGATGCGCCGCTGCACCGGCTTCTGGCCGTCGCGCGACGTCGGGCATCGCGCGGCCCATCACCACGCTCATCGCGTACTCGAGGTAGCTGCGCTCCGCGAACTGCGCGAGCGGCAACGACCCGTGGGCGCCGCCGTCACCGCTTCGGCTGCCGCCTCCCGAGCCCGCGGGCGGCGGCGCCGGGGGGCAGCATCCCCGTCGGCGCTGAGCAGCTCTCCGGTCAGCGCGTCGGCCGGCACGGCACGGGTGATCGGCGCGGGGGGCTGGCGTCTTCCGGCATTCGAGTTGGTCGGGCAGGCTGCGGCCCGGCGTGGCTCAGACGTCGACTTCGACGGCATTGCCGTACTGCTCCATCCATTCGCGACGGCTCGCGGCCTCTTCGGTCTTGCCCATCAGCTTGGCGAAAATGCTGCATCGCTTCGTCGTCTTCGCCGTCGGCGACGCGCACCGGGATGTACACGCCGGGTTTCCGGGTTCATCGTCGTTTCCCACAGCTGCTCGGGATTCATCTCGCCCAGGCCCTTGAAGCGTCCGACCGACCAGGCGCCGGGCCGGACGCCTTCCTTCGACGAGCCGGTCCTCGATGACTTCGAGCTCGTCGTCGTCGAGCGCGTAGAGCTTGCGCGCCGGGCGCTTGCCGCCGGCGGTACGTCGATGCGGTAGAGCGGGGGCTCGCGACGCAGACGTGGCCGCGCTCGATGAGCGCGGGGAAGTGGCGGAAGAACAGCGTCAGCAGCAGGACCTTGATGTGACTGCCGTCCACGTCGGCGTCCGCCATGATGGATGATCCTTGCGTAGCGCAGGCCGTTGAGGTCGGCGTCGCGGTCGCGCGGTGGGGATCGACCCCGATCGCCACGGCGATGTCGTGGATCTCGGTGTTCGCGAAGAGCCGGTCGCGCTCCACCTCGAACGTGTTCAGCACCTTGCCGCGCAGGGCAGGATCGCCTGGTATTGCTTGTCGCGCGCGAGCTTGGCGCGACCCGCCGGCGGAATCCCCTTCGACCAGGAAGACCTCCGCCGCGCGACACGTCGTCGGATTCGCAGTCGGTGAGCTTCCCCGGCAGGACGGCGACGCCCGAGCCCTTCGTCTTCTCGACCTTCTGCGCCGACTTCATCCGCGTCAGCGCCTGTTGGATCGCGAGCCCGGCGATCCGCTTGCCGAAGTCGACGTTCGCGTTCAGCCAGACTTCGAGCGGGTCCCGTATCACTTGCGCGACCAACTTCAGCGCGTCGCGGCTCGTGAGCTTCTCCTTGACCTGTCCCTGGAACTGCGGGTCGAGGACGCGCGCGGAGAGGACGAAGTGGAGCTTGCCGCCACGTCCTCGGCCTGCAGTCGCGCGCCGCGCGGCAGCAGGCCGTGATGATCGACGAAGGCCTTCACCGACTCGAACAGCGCGGACGCAGGCCTGCCGGCCTCGTGAGTGCCGCCCGGCGGCGTCGGGATGAGGTTGACGTAGCTCTCGCGACCGCCGTGCCGTCGTCGTACCAGGCGAGCGCCCACGCGGCCCCTCACCTTCGGCGAACGTGTCGCCGTCCTTCGGTTGCCGAGGTAGCTCTCGCCGGCGAAGATCGGCGCGACCGGCGTCAGGCCTTCGCCCAGTTCCTGCAGGTACGCCTGGAGGCCGCCGGGATACGACCACGTCTTCGTCTTCCACTCCTCGCTTTTCTCGACGTGGAGCGTATCGTGACGCCGGGCAGCAGCACCGCCTTGGCACGCAGCGCCGCTGAGTTCCGGCACCGACATCGTCGGCGAGTCGAAGTACTTCGGGTCCGGATAGGCCCGCACCGCGTCCCCGTGCGCGCGCTGGCCGCACGTCCCGGTCACCTTGAGCTTCTCCGCGACGTCGCCGCCCTGGCAAACACGATGCGATGCACCTTGCCGTCGCGCTTTACCTCGACCTCGAGGCGCCGCGACAGCGCATTGGTCACGGAGACGCCGACGCCGTGGAGGTGCCGAGAACGCGTACGCGCCTTCGCCACCTTCTTGTCGAACTTGCCGCCGGCGTGCAGGCGCGTGAACACGACCTCGACGGTCGAGACCTTCTCTTCCGGATGGATGCCGACCGGAATGCCGCGACCGTCGTCCTCGACGCTGACCGATTGTCCGCGTTCACGCGGACGTCGATGCGGGTGGCGGTACCGGCCAGGGCCTCGTCCGCGGCGTTGTCGATGACTTCGTGGACGATGTGCGTCGGATCGGTGGTCCGCGTGTACATGCCGGGGTTGCTCGCGGACCGGCTGCAGGCCCTTGAGCACGCGGATCGACGATTCCTCGTATCTTCCCTTCGCCAAGCTCGTTTCCTCTCGTTCCCGTGGACGGTCCGCGGGCACGCGCACCGGCATCGGGGGCCGCATGATAGTACAGGTCGCGTGTCGGCCGGAGCGTCAGCGCACGGCGAGACGCCAGAGCGACGTCACCTCGGCGGCGCGCGCGGCGTGCAGCGGGTCGCTGGCATCCGCTGCGCGCGGATGCACGGGCCGCACGTCGCGTCGGTCGACGACCTGCAGACCCGCCGCGTCAATTGCATCGAGCAGCTCCGCTCTCGTCCGCAGGTCGAGGTGTTCGGCGAGGTCGGAGAGGAGGAGCCAGCCTTCGCCGCCGGGTTCGAGGTGGGCGGCCAGATCGTCGAGGAACGCGGCCAAGCATGCGGCTCTCGGGATCGTAGATCGCGCTCGATGGGCGAGGTCGGCCGCGCCGGTACCCAGGGTGGATTGCAGACCACGAGGGCGCCCTGCCTTCGGGAAAGAGATCCGCCGGCACGACCTCCACTTGCCTCGGCAACCCGAGGCGCGTCAGGTTTTCTCGCGCGCAGATCAATGCGCGAGGATCCTGGTCGGTGGCGACGACGCGTCCGACGCCGCGTCGCGCGAGCACCGCCGCGAGCACGCCGGTGCCTGTGCCGATGTCGAACGCACGCTCGCACGAGGCATCGCGGCCGGCAGCGGCGCGTTCGCGACCAGGTCGACGTATTCGCCGCGGACGGGGGCGAACACGCCGTAGTGCGGATGGATGCGTGCCACCGAGGCCGGGGATCTCGATGCCCTTTCCGGCGCCACTCGTGCGCGCTGATGAGCCCGAGCAGCTCCCGCAGCGAGCGATCAAGGTCCCGTCGCCCGGGCCCTACGCCTGCTCGCAGGCAAGCCGTACGTCCGGGGCGCGCCGCAGCGCGACGCTGTAGTGCCGCTCGAGCTGGCATCAGCAGCATGCCCAGCGAGCGGGCGCGCTGCGCATTGGCCATGCGGTGGAGGTGGAAGGCTTCGGCGGTGACGGCGGGGTCGCGGGGGCCGTGGCAGTTCGGTTGCGCTGGCCGGCGGATCGGCGCGGCGTCGCCATCGCCTGCAGCAACTGCCGCCCGTTCTGGAAGTCGCCACGCCACAAGCAGGCCGGTGCCCTGGCAGGCGAGGCGGTACGCCGCGTCGCCGGTCGTGTGGTCGTCCGCGGGGATCACGCGCCGTGGGCGGCGGCGCGCCACGCTCGGAGCGCCAACGCGCGGAGCAGGCCTGCCGGCTTCTTTCCAGTGCACGACCTGTTGCGCGTCCACGCTACAGCTCCGTGTACTTCCTGCTGCTGCCGCGCGCCTTGGCCACGGGATATTTCTCCGCGTTGGCAACGAGCTTGCGGCGGGCCGCCGCGATCGGATCAATGCCGAGCTGGTCGCTCAGCCGGATCAGGTACAGGAGAACGTCCGCCACCTCGTCACCTACCTTCGCCTGCGCTTCGGGGGCGAGGCCGCTCTGCGCTTCGGTAAGCCACTGGAAGATCTCGAGCAACTCGCCCGCTTCCGCCGCCAGCGCCATCGCGAGGTTCTTCGGCGAATGGAAGCCGCCCCAATCGCGCTCGGCGGCGAACGCCCGCAGCTGCTCGCGAAGGCTTTCCAGTTCCGTCACGTTCGTGCTCCCGTGGTGTCCGTCGGCGCCGGGTGGCGGCGTGCGCCCGCCGCGACATCCGCGTGTGACCGGCGCGTCGATGCAGGCGTGGTCGCCGGTTTCAGAACTTCTCGTCGCGCCGTAGGTAACGCCACTGTCCCACCGGCAATGCACCCAGCGGGACGCTGCCGCTGCGCACGCGCTTCAGGCCGGTCACGACCAGGCCGACCAGTGTCGCACATGCGCCGGATCTGGCGCTTGCGTCCCTCGCGCAGCACGACGCGCAGCTGGTGCTCGTTCTGCCACGACACGCGTGCGGGCTTCAACCTGCACGCCGTCGAGCTCCAGTCCGTGCTGCAGCAGCTTCATCCCGGCGTCGGAGAGCGTGCCTCGATGCGCACCAGGTATTCCTTCTCGTACCTGCCGAGTCGCGGCCGATCAGGTGCTTGGCCACGCGGCCGTCCTGCGTGAACACGAGCAAGCCCGGTCGAGTCGATGTCGAGCCGCCCCGCCGGGGCGAGCCCGCGCAGGTGGCTCGGCTTGAACGCGTCGGCGACGGATCGTCGGCCCAGCGGTTCTCCGGCTTGATCAGCACGATCGCCGGCTGATGGCCGTCCTCGGCCTGGCCCGAGACGTAGCCCATCGGCTTGTTGAGCAGGATCGTCACCTGCTCGCTCTGATGGCGCGCGGCCGCAGGATCGACGTCGATGCGCGCGCGCGGCGACACGCGCGCGCCGAGCGTCGTGACGAGCGTGCCGTCGACCTTCACCCAGCCGTTCTCGATCCACTCGTCGGCTTCGCGCCGCGAGCACAGGCCCAGCTCGCTCATGCGCTTCGACAGCCGCGGATCGTCGGGATTCTCGTGACGAGGGACACGGGTCGGACCGGCGACGGCCCGATGCGACGCGGCGACGTCGGTAGCGTCGATGGTCGCGACGTCGGTGGTCGCGGCGTTGCTGGTCGCGGCGTCGACTGTCGCGACGCCGGTCGCGACGTTGCGCCACGTGGTCCCGTCGCCTTGGACCCGGCGCGTCGCTCCGCCGCCTTGGGCGGCTTGCGACGACGCTCGTTCGACTTGGCTGGCGCCGGGGTCGTCCGCCCGATCCGGCGGGCACCGGAGCCGGAGGTTCGACCGGAGCCGGTGCGGGCGCCACGGGTGCCTCGGCGGCGGCCTTCGGCGTCTTCCTGCCCTGCATCGCGCGCTGCGCGCGCGCGCTCGCCGCTTTCGGCGGCGCGGTCCGATCGATCGGCTTGGTGATCTTCAGCGTGATTCGGGCCATGGGTGAGCGGCCGGCGCGAACGGCGTCGATCGCATCGCATCATAGCTCGCGCGGTCGATGGAGCTTCTGGGATCGACATCCGGCATCCGCGCCGTCCGCGCCGCCGTGGCGGGGTCGGGGACCGGGTGCGAGAATCGCGCATGCCGCTGACACCCGAGGACTGCGCGAGATCGCCGCGCGCACACTGGCGCACTACGACCAGCGCGCGCGGGACTTCTGGGAAGGCACGCGCGATCACGACGTCAGCCAGAACATCGGCGCGCTGCTGCAGCACATCGAGTCGACGCCACCGTTCGAATTGCTCGACTTCGGCTGCGGTCCCGGGCGCGACCTGCGCACGTTCAAGGCGCTCGGGCATCGCGTGACGGGCTCGAGGGGTCGCCGCAGGCTCGCGGCCATGGCGCGCGAGCACAGCGGTTGCGAGGTGCTCGAGCAGAACTTCCTCGAGCTCGAACTGCCGGCTCGCGCTTCGACGGCGTGTTCGCCAACGCCGTGCTGTTTCACGTCCCGCGGCAGGAACTGTCTCGCGTGCTCGGGCAACTGCACGCGACGCTCAAGCCGAATGGCGTGCTCTTCAGCTCGAACCCGCGCGGCAGCGGTGAGGAGGGCTGGAACGGCGGGCGCTACGGCGCCTTCCACGACTGGGAATCGTGGCGTCAGATCATGACGACCGTGGGATTTGTCGGGTTGACCCACTTCTACCGGCCGCCCGGCCTGCCGCGGGAGCAGCAACCTTGGCTCGCCAGCGTGTGGCGCAAGCCGGCGGTGCCCCGCTCGGGCTGAACGGCTGGCGCTCGCCGCCCGCGTGCAGCTAACTCAGCTCGCGGATCGCGCTGCGAATGGCCTGTTCGATCAGCGCCTTGTCGGCGTCGGCGTCACCCATCACGGTGTCCCAGTACAAGCGCACGTAGGCCGAGCGGTGCTTGCTCTTCAGGACCAGCGTCTGCAGGCCGCGTTGCTGGCCGAAGGCGTAGTCGGTGGCGTAGCCGAGCAGGTCGTGCACGCCCGCCTCCCAGATGCCGGTCTGGACCGCCTCGATGATCGCGGCCATGCGCCGGTGGAATTCCCTCGGCACGTCGACGCTGACGGGTTCCTGCGCGGTTATGGTCCTGTTCGCTCGCGACTGGGCTTCATTCCCGGCGGCCACTGCCGTCGTCACGTCTTGATGAAGGGCAGCGGCTGGCCGCCCTGCTTCTTCTGCTGCTTGATCACCTTCTTTTCCTTCGCGGTGTGCTGGGCTTTCTTCTTGTTTTCCTTGGGTGGCTGGTGGGACATGAGCGGCTCCGGTGGATCGCCTGGAACTGGGCGCCCGCTCACGATAGGCCAAAGCGACACCTTGCGCACCTTCTCTTTGTCGCGCGCACCGCACCCGATCGCGCGCCCTGTCGGGCATGACGCGACCCTGCGTCACGCGAGCCGTCGGAACCAGTGGACCGACAGCGTCGTCGCCGCCAACAGCAGCAGGGCGCCCACCGCGGCGAACAGCGCCGTGACTTCCGTGTGCTGTCGCTCGAGCTCGAACCGCGCGGCCAGCTCGTCGTAGATCTTCGCGAGGTCCTCGGCGCTCGGGGCGTGGAAGTAGTCGCCGTGCGTGATCCCGGCGATCGACTTCAGCGTCGTCTCGTCGAACGCCATGAACATCGAATAGCCGTCGACCTCCGCCGGCCCGCCGCCGGTTACCGAAACCTACGGTGAACACGCGCACGCCGCGCCGCGACGCCAGGTTGGCGACCTCCAGCGGGTCGGGGCCAGTGGTACGACGTCCGTCGGTGAGCAGGATGATGGCGCCCGAGCGGAACGAGCCGGGCGGCACCGGCTGCGGCTCGGCCCTGGGGCGGGTGTCCGGCGTGTCCGACCGCAGTCGCTGCGCCCGTTCGCGCGTGCTCGTGCCGCCCAGCACCGCCTTCTCGACGTCGATGTCGTCGTCGGGAAACAACGCCGCGAGCGACACCAGCAGGCCGCTGCCGATTGCCGTGTGCCGCTGCAGCGCGAAGCGGTCGATGGCGGCGAGGAGCGCCTCGCGGTCGCGCGTCGGCGGCTGGACGAGCGCCGCCGTGCCGGCGAACGTCACAATGGCGATGCGCGTGTCGTCCGGCTGCTTCTGCACGAATGCCTTCGCCGCGTTCTGCGCAGCGACGAGCCGGTTCGGCTCGACGTCCCGCGCACGCATGCTGAGCGAGACGTCGATTGCCATCACGATGGTGCGCTTGTCGGACGGCAGCGTCACGGTCGCCGTGGGCCGCGCGATCGCGAGGATCGCGACCATCAGCCCGAGCAGGAACAGCAACGGCGGAATGTGTCGGCGCAGGCTCTGCCGCGGTCCCAGCGCCTCCTTGAGCGGGGCGAGCGTCGCGTAGCGCAGCACGACCTTGCGGCGCCGCCGCATCAGCAGCACGTAGGCCCCGACGAGCAGCGGGCCCGCGAGCAGCAGCCACAACGCCTCGGGCGACAGGAATGCGATCATCGCGGGATGGGAACGGCGCGTGTGAACGGACGCTGGATCACCGATGACTCTAGCACCGAACGAGCGCCGGCAACGCTCGACAGTCAAGTCGGTCCACGTCGTCCGCAACGTACCGGCGCAGAATGCGCGAGGCACGACCATCGCGCCCGCGTCCGTCGCGCGTCGGCGACGACACCGGAACGGGCTCGGGACATCCCGGGCGCAACGACAACAGGGAGACATCGACCCATGGCGGCGAACACGACCTTTCTGGCTCCCGGCGAGGGGGAGACGGTGTTCTCGGTCAGCGCCTCGCCGATCAAGTTCGGCGTCGGCGCGCTGGGCGAGCTCGGCGCCGACGCGCAGTCACTCGGCATGCAGCGCGTCGCCCTGTTCGTCGATCCGCACGTGCTGGCGAGCGCTCCCGGCGAGACCGCGCTGCGGTCGCTCTCCGACGCCGGCGTCGACGTCGCGATCTACGACCGGATGCGCTGCGAGCCGAACAGCGATTCGTTCGAGGCGGCGGCGGCGTTCGCCCGCGACGGCAAATTCGACGGCTTCGTCTCGCTGGGCGGCGGCTCGGTGATGGACACCGCCAAGGCGGCCAACCTGCTGTCCACCTACCCCGACGAGCTCATCGCGTACGTCAACGCGCCGATCGGCCGCGCGAAGCCCATTCCGGGGCGGCTGAAGCCGCACATCGCGTGCCCGACGACCTGCGGCACCGGCAGCGAGACGACCGGCATCACCATCGTCGACCTCACGTCCGTCGGCCTGAAGACCGGCATCGCCTCGCCCCTGCTCAAGCCGTCGCTGGCGATCGTCGACCCGACGACCACCGAGACTCTCCCCGGCGGCGTCGTCGCAGCGTCGGGCTTCGACGTGCTGACCCACGCCGTCGAGTCCTACACCGCCCGGCCCTACACGAGCCGACCGAAGCCGGCCCACCCGTCGCAGCGACCGCCCTACCAGGGCTCGACCCCCTACAACGACATCGGCAGCATTGCCGCGATCCGCCTCGGCGGGAAGTACCTCGTGCGCGCGGTGCGCGACGCGGGCGACAAGGAGGCGCGACACCAGCTGATGTTCGCGTCGACGCTCGCCGGGCTCGCGTTCGGCAGTGCGGGGGTGCACATCCCGCATGCCATGTCCTACTCGGTGGCGACACTCCGGCACGAGTTCGTCGCCGGCGGTTACGAGGAGCGCGAGCCGATGGTTCCGCACGGCATCGCGGTGGTGATCAACGCGCCGGCCGCGTTCCGCTTCACGGCCGCGGCCGACCCCGCGCGCCACCTCGAGGCAGCCGCTGCGCTCGGCGCCGACGTGGCAGGCGCCGCGCCGGAGGATGCGGGCGAGATCCTCGCCCGGACCTTCATCGCGCTGATGCGCGAGACCGGCCTGCCGTCCGGCATCGCCGCGCTCGGCTACGGCGAAGCGGATGTGACCGCGCTGGCCGAAGGCGCCTACGCCCAGCAGCGACCGCTGGTGATGGCGCCGCGCAGCGTATCCATCGACGACCTGCAAGGGCCTCTACCGCGACGCCCTGCGCTACTGGTAGGACCGGCCGCTCGAGCCTGCAGCGGGCTTCACCCGACCGACGCGGACTTCGCGAGCTGCTCGAACCTCGCTTCGCAGGCCCGGGTCAGCGATTCGAGCGTGGCGGACTCGGCACCGTTGCGCAGTTCCGCCGACAGGGCCGCCGCCGCCAATTCCAGGCCCCTCGCGCCGATCATCGCGGCCGACCCTTCGAGGTCGTGCAGCACGCGGCGGGCGGCCGCATGCCGTCCGGCGACGACGTGTTCGCGCAGCTGTGCGACGTCGGCGCCGTGCAGTGCGACGTAGTCGCGCAGCAGGCCGTCACGCCGTGGGGGGCCGCCCGCGCCGAACGCGAGCATTGCCGCCAGCGTTGGCCGAGCGCGTCGTCGCTGCATCGGCGCCAGGCTCCCCGGCAGCCGGCGCGGCACCCGTGCGCCCGGATCGGGCGAATGCGCGAGCCAGTTGCCCAGTTCCGCCCGCAGCATCGCTCCGGTCACCGGCTTTCTCAGCCAGGCGTTCATGGTGGCGTCGGTGGCGGGCTGGTGGTCGTCGACGAGCGCGTTCGCCGTGAGCGCGAGAATCGGCGTGTGCCCGTGCTCCGGCAGTGCGCGTATCGCGCGGGCTGCCCCCAGACCGTCGAGTCCCGGCATCTGGATGTCCAGCAGCACGAGGTCGTACACCACGGCGCGCGCCTTCTCGACCGCCTCGTTGCCGTCCTGCGCGACATCGACCGAACACCCCAGGTCGACGAGCATCTCCTTCAGCAGCTCGCGGCTCAGCCCATTGTCCTCGGCGACGAGCACGTGGCTCCCTGCGAAGTAACCCCCCCCTGACGGCGCGGCGGCGGACGGCTCCGCAACGCGGCTGCCATAGCCGAACGGCAGCTCGAAGGTGAACGTGCTGCCGCGCCCGGGCGCGCTCGTCACGTCGATGTGGCCGCCCATCGCGTGGACCAGCCCTTCGCAGATGGCCAGTCCGAGGCCACTGCCCCCGGGCGTCCTCGCCGTCGCGCCGCCGACCTGCTCGAATGCCCTGAAGATCCGCGACCGGTCGCCCGGGCCGATGCCGATGCCGGTGTCGGTCACCGCGAAACGGAACGTCGGCACCGGCGCGGCGCCGCCCTGCCGGTCCACCGAGATCGTGATGGAACCCCTGGCGGTGAACTTCACGGCGTTGCTCAAGAGGTTGATCAGCACCTGGCGCAGGCGCAGGCGATCGCCACGCAAGACCACGTCGCGAAGCTCGGCCGGAATCTCGACGGTGATGCGGAGCCCCTTCGCGCGGGCCGGCTCCCTGATCACCGCCACGGCGCTGTCGAGCGCTTCGGTGAGCGAGAAGTCGCGGTGCTCGAGGACCACGCGATCGGCCTCGATCCGTGACAGCTCGAGGATGTCGCTGACCACCGACATCATGTGATCCGCGGTCGCGGACAGGCTCTCCAGCCGCTGCTTCTGCACCGGTCCCACCGCGTCGCGACGCATCAGCTCGGACAGCCCGACGATGTTCTGCAGCGGTGTGCGGATCTCGTGGCTCATGTTGGCGATGAACGCCGTCTTCGCCCGGCTCGCCTCCTCCGCCGCTGCCTTGGCCCGCGCCAGCAGTTCCTCGGACTGCCGCTGCTCCGTGACGTCACGGGCGATCATCGAGACGCCGATGGCGCGACCGGCCCGGTCGCGGATCGGCGACGTGGTCACGGACAGCGGAATCCTCGTGCCATCCTTGTGCAGCCCCACCGTGTCGTAGTCCCGGTGCGGGCGGCTCTGCTCCGGCGATCCCCGCGAGGGCTCGTTCGCGTGCAGCCGATCGAGCGGGAAGATCATGGCCACGGACTTGCCGACGACTGCGGCGGCGTCGTAGCCGAAGAGCTGCGCGGCGCCGCGATTCCAGTGGGTGATGGCGCCATCGAGCGTCGCGGCAACGATCGCATCGTTCGACTGCTGGACGATCGCGGCGAGGTGCGCGCGCTCCGCGTCGTTGCGGCGTCGTTCGCTGATGTCGTGGAGGATGGCCACCACCCTGTCGCTGCCGTCGAAGCGGACCCGGCGGGCATTGATCTCGACGGCGAGGCGATGGCCGTCCCGTGCGACGAGCGTCCGCTCGCGCATCAGGCGCCCGTCGCGCACGATTTGCGCCACGTCCGCCGGCAGCTGATCCCACTCCTCCGGGGCGACGATGTCCCTGGGCCTCAGTCGCGCCAACTCGTCGGCCGTGTACCCGAGCAGCGCACAGGCAGCGGGGTTGGCACGGGTGATGTGGCCAGGCGTCGGCTGGCTGCCGAGATCCGCGACGATGATGCCGTCGCCGGCCATCTCGATGAGGTCGTCGAAGCGCTGCTCGGCCTCGTGCAGGGCAATGGTGACCGGCAATCCCATCGCGCGGGCATTGCGTGTCGCGGCAACGACCGCGGCCAGCATGTACGCCGTTCCGATCACCTGGGCGATGCGGCCGACCCATGCCATCGGATTGCGCGGGTCGGTCTGCAGCATGATGGCGGAGAGGCCGATCGCAACGATGACGAGACCGATGCTGTACCAATAGGTGAACGAGTTGGCCCCGTAACCGCGATCCCGGATCAGCAGTGCCGCCGCGAACAGGAACATCAGCGCGGCCGAGCCGAGCACGGCGTACCGCAGCGGCGTCCCGCCCGTCCCCGGGGCGAAGAAGCGCGGGAATACGTCGTGGACCGTCGCCGCGGCGACCACCGCGACGACCGTGAAGGCGGCGATGGTGACGGTGCCGAGCCGCATCTGCGAGCCGGATTCTCCCGCCTGCGCGCGGGGCAGGACGAAGGCACCGACCAGATGGCAGGCCGCCGCAATCCAGGCGAGCAGGTTGTGGGCGGTCACGGCGGCGTTGATGTCCCTTGGCCCAAGAGCGAAGGCAATGACGCCGCTGAATGCCCAGACGATGGCGCCGCCGCTCAGCCACAGCGACCCCGGGTCGCCCCGCGCGAGGTAGCTGCGGCCCGCCAGCGCCGCGATCGGCAGGCAGACGATCGCGACGAAGAGCACCGTGAGCCGCAGCACCAGTACCGGTATCGGGACAATGGCGGCAGGACGCTCGAGATGGATCGCCACCATCGCCGCGATCAGCGCCGCGACCGGCAGCCAGCCGAGGGTCTTCAGGGATCGGTTCACGCCGCGGGCTCCCGGCCGGCCCGTCGTGCACGCTTCGCGCAAGTCCGCCCGCGGCGGCGCAGGCGCCGCTCGAGCGCGCAGCAGCACGTCGGTCGCGATCGCCTGGGCACGCGAGGTCCGTCAGCTGTTGCGGCTCACCACCAGGCCCCGCTCGATCGCGTACGCCGTGAGCGTCGCCGCGTTGTGGAGGTCGAGCTTCCGCATCACGTTCGAGCGGTGCTTTTCGACGGTCTTGACGCTGAGGCAGAGGAATTGGGCAATGCCGCGGTTGGAATGTCCTTCCGCCACGAGCTTCAACACCTCGCGCTCGCGATGCGTGAGCAGCGACCACGGCGAGCTTCCCGTCTCGGCGCCCTTGCCGAGGTAGCCGTTCACGACGCTGGCCGACACGTCCGGGCTGAGGTAGGTCTTGCCCTCGAGGACGCTGCGAATCGCCACCCGCAATTCGTCGTGCGACGCGTCCTTCAGGACGTAGCCGTTGGCGCCGGAGCGAAGACTCGCGTGGACGTATTCCTCGGCGCGGTGGATCGTCAGCACGAGGATCCGCATCGCCGGATGGCGTTGCCTTATCTCGGCGATCGCCTCGACGCCATCGATGCCCGGCAACGACAGGTCCATGAGGATGAGGTCGGGGGCGAGCGCGCCCACGGCGCGGATCGCGTCGCGCCCGTTGTCGAACTCACCGACGACCTCGAACTCTCCCCCTTGGGTCAGCAGCGCCTTCAGGCCGGCCCGCAGCAGGGTGTGATCTTCGATGATCAGGATGCGTCCTGGCCTCGCCATGGGGTGGGTCCGGTCCTGCCGGTCGCCGCAGGAAGACGGCGCCCCTGAGGCGTTGTGCCGCGGCGCGCGGTCCGGAAGCAGCGGTGTACGACCGTGAACCCGCATGGGCTCCCCCTTGGGGACTGCATCGTAGCTCCATTATGGGCCGCGTGAATTGGGGTGAACACCCCATATCGGAATGGGGGACATCCCCCGTGGCGCCAGGTCGGTTCGTCCTTATGGTTCGCGAGCGTCCGAACCCGTAGTGTCATGGCATCGACGGTCACGCCGAAGGAGCCTCGGTACCCGATGAACTGGCCGGAACGAAAAGGCCGGCAGGGCAGCGCCGGTGCCGCGACCGCGTCACCGCGGTCGGAGCGCACCACCTGGTTCGGACGGGGCAATGCGGGGGCGATTCGTGGGGCCGCCATCAGGACGGGCCTGTTCCACGACGAGCGTGCTGCCCCGAAGGAGACCTGGGGTGATGCCGCGGCCTACGAGCGCTGGGTCGGGCGCTGGAGCCGCCGGATCGCCCGCCACTTCGTGCCATGGCTCGCGGTCCCGCCAGGTCGGACCTGGAGCGATGTCGGATGCGGAACCGGTGCGCTCACCGAGTGCATCGTCCGGCACGCCGACCCCGAGTGCGTCGTCGGACTCGATCGAAGCGGGATCTTCATCGCGGCAGCGCGAAACAGGACGCACGATCCCCGCGTCCGCTTCGAGATCGGCGACGCGTGCGCGACGGGATGGAACGCTGGTGCGTGCGACGTCACGGTTGCGGGGCTGGTACTGAACTTCGTCCCGGACGCCGACGCGATGGTGCGGGAGATGACGCGCGTTACCGCGCCGCTGGGCAGGGTCGCGACCTACGTGTGGGACTACACCGGCGGCATGGAGATGATCCGGCACTTCTGGGATGTCGCGCTCGAGTTGCACCCGGAGGACGCGAGCGCGGATCGGGCGAAGCGCTTTGCGCTGTGCCGGCCGCGCCCGCTGCTGGAACTGTTCTCACGCGCCGGGCTGACGTCCGTCAGTATCCGCCCGATCGACATTGCGATCGTGTTCGAGGACTTCGACGACTACTGGACACCGTTCCTCGGCGGGCAAGGGATCGCGCCGGCCTATCTCGCGTCGCTCTCCCCCGCCTCGAGGGACCGCGTTCGAGATCAGCTCAGGGCGCGCCTGGCGCCTTCCGGGGACGGTCCGATAGCGATGCTGGCCCGGGCGTGGGCCGTGCAGGGCACCGTTCCGTGGTGCCCGGAACGCTGACCTCCTTCACCGCCTCCGCGTAGGCCGCGTCGAGCGCGGCGCGCTCGGCCTGCGGGTCCCGCGGTCGCTGCGATGAACTGCTGAACCAGCTGCCGGCAAGCCCTGCCGCGTTGCACCGGCTGTCGCCATTCCTCCTACGCCGCGTCGGGACGGATTCCGACCGTGCCGCACGCCATCGGCGCATTGAGGAGCAGGTGCCGCACTGCGATGCTCGGACAATGTTCGAACGTCCACTGGAGGCGCTATGAAGGCGACGACCAAGACGGTCATCGGCACGATGGTACTGGCGATCGGCACGCACGCTGCGGCACAGGTCACGGTGTTCAACCGCGAAGGATTCGCCGGACGGTCGTTCACGGCCAACGGGCCCGTCGGCGATTTCGCGCGCCACGGGTTCAACGACCGTGCATCGTCGGCGGTCGTGCGTGGTGGCCCCTGGGAACTCTGCGAGCACGCGTGGTACGGCGGACGGTGCGTGCTGCTGCGGCCGGGGACCTATGGATCCCTCGCCGCCATGGGGCTCGACAATGACTTGTCCTCGGCACGTCCGGCGGGCCACGGTGCCCCAAACGGCGAGTATCGGGCGTTCCAGTCGTCGTCCGGCCACGATTACCGCCGGCGCAGGAACGAGCGGATCTTCGAAGCCGAGGTCACCTCGGTGCGGGCGGTCGTCGGTCCACCGCAGCAACGCTGCTGGATCGAGCAGCAGGCAGTGACCGCAACACCCGGGTCCAACAGCATTCCGGGCGCGATCGCCGGGGCGGTGATCGGCGGCATTCTCGGCCATCAGGTCGGCGGCGGGCGCGGCCAGGACATCGCGACAGGCGTGGGAGCGGTCGGCGGCGCGGCACTTGGCGCCAGGCTCGGTCGCGGTTCGGGCGAGGATACGTTGGTGATGCAGGACGTGCAGCGCTGCGAGACCGTCTCGACCTACTCGCAGCCGGACTACTGGGACGTGACCTACGTGTTCCGCGGCCGCGAGTATCGGGCACAAATGACTGCTCCGCCCGGTCCGACCATCTTCGTCAACCGGTCGGGCGAACCGCGGGTCTGACCAGGCGCGCCACGACGGCGGCGCGTGCACGCGCGACGAACGGGGCGGACGACCTTGCCCCGTTCGTCAGGCCGTTTCGGCGGGGCCGCGGGGTTCTTGCGAGAAGATCTCGGCGGCATGTGCATTCGCGCGAGCGCCCTGGATCATCTCGCGCAGCCAGTTGACGAGAATCGCGGTGTACGCCCGCTGCGCGGTCGCCTCCGACAGGCCGTGATCGGCACCTTCGAGCATGCGGTAGGTCAGCGACGCGGCGCCGACCAGCGCCTCGCGGTAGTTCGCGACGACCTGGCCGGGGACGAACGCGTCGTACTCCGACTCGACGACGAGCGCGTGCCCGCGGTAGCTTGCGCACGCGACCAGTGCCCGGCTCTCCTCGGATCGCACGGGCTGCCGACGGTACGCGTCGAGCTCCTGCAGTGCGCGCAGCCGGCCTTTCGGCAACGTCCAGTCCGAGTCCTTGTACAGCGCGGGCGCGCGGAGGGCGAGCCACTTCACGGGCCGGAGCGCCGTGAGCAGCGCGGCGAGGTAGCCGCCGTAGCTGCTGCCGACCACCCCAATCGCCGACGCGTCGACGCCGCGCTGGGCCAGCAGCACATCGTGGGCCGCCAGTACGTCGCGCAGGTTGTCCTCGCGCGAGACGGTCTCGTAGCGCGACTGCGTGCGGGCGTGTCCCCGCAAGTCGAAGGTGAGGCAGATGCAGCCGAGTGCCGCCACCTCGCGCGCCCTGGCCAGGTACTGCTGCTGGCTGCCGCCCCAGCCGTGCACGAACAGGACGCCAGGAATCAGCGTACCCGGCGTGACCAGCGTACCGGCGATGTCGTCGCCGTCGACCGCAATCTCGAGCGGTTCATCCCGCGTCGGCATCGTCGAGTTCGACCGCGTACTTGATCGCGGGACCCGCGCCCGCGCCGTCGTCGCGGAAGTAGACGAAGGCGTCGGCGGGCACCGCACACTGCTGATCGTAGACTTCCACCGTCGCACAGCTGATCCGCCTGCGTGCAGGGTCGCGACGAAAGGCTGCGAGCGCGAGGATCTCGGCACCGCTCGCACCGCCGATGCGCCAGGACTGCTCCAGCACGCCGGCGCGACGTGCACCGGTCGCATCGGCGCCGATCGCCACGTCGTAGTTGCGGCGCGAAGCGAACAGACCCTCGTAGCACGCGCGGGCGGCCCGGTCGTACCGGCTCGCCAGGTCCACCGCATCGCGCGCGTCGGCGCGGATGTTCTGGCCGAGCAGGGCATCGAAGCCGCCCCGCACGACGCCCAGGGTCGATCCGCCATAGACTTCGTCTCCGCGGCGATTGCGCGTCGTTTGCTGGGTGCCGCAGTACGAGACGACCAATCCATCGACCTCTACCTGTCCGACGCTGTAGGTCGTCACCGGGGCGAGATGCTCTTCGACGACGATGCCGGACTGTGCAAGCGCACTTGCGTCGAGCGCGGCGAGGGCCCTGTCGGCCTCGTCGATGGTGTTCGCGAGATACTGGCCCCGGCCACCGACGCCGGAGCCGCACTTGATCCGGACGGGGCCCTCGGCCAGCAGCACGGCGGTCGCTCGTCGTGCATCGTCGCCGGCGAAGGCCGCGAAGCCACGCAGCACCGCATCGTTCACCTGCCGGGCGAAGGCGTGTGACCAACCCCGGGGGGCCGTCGCGTCCGGACGCACGAGCGGATGGGTAATCACCTTCGTGGCGACGAAGGCGAAGGGCACCACGCCGCCGTACAACTGGTCGGGCGCCACGATGCCGAGCCGGTCG
Source organism: uncultured beta proteobacterium (assembly GCA_963765065.1). Classification (GTDB taxonomy): domain Bacteria; phylum Pseudomonadota; class Gammaproteobacteria; order Burkholderiales; family Casimicrobiaceae; genus VBCG01. The sequence goes on from CAVXVH010000019.1 coordinate 18,714, forward strand.
GCGTCGGATCTGACCAATGCGTCGTCCGGCACGAAGTACAGCGGCTGCGCATACCGGCCGGCGGCATCGAACGTGCCGCCGAACGACCAGCCGAGCAGTGCGGCGAGTCGCTGCGCGAGTGCCCGCCGCGAGGCCGCGTCGTGACCCTGCTGCGGTCGCCCGGCGCCGCCCTTGCCGACGGTGACCAGCGTGCGCGCCGCCGCAACCGTCCGGCGCCCGGCACGATGCGCAGCCGTGCCGTCGATCACGACGGGCAGTTCCTCTTCGTCATGGTCGCCGGAGTACCGGATCGGTGCGTCGATGGCGCGAGTCGCTGCCCTCGTCGGCGAGACGGGCCGCAAGCGGATTGCCGGCGGGCCACGCAGCGTTTCGCCGCCGCACGACGCGGTCCTCGATCGCGTACGCGCCCTGCTGGTACAGGATGCGTTCCACCTCCTCGACGCGGGACTCGTCGGCGTGAATCGCGACGAGCGCACCGCCACGACGCAACGACTCCAACTCGTGCTCGGTCCGCGCCCTGCGGGCCCAAAAGCTCCTGATCCCGCCCATTGCGCCCCCGGCGACCGCGCCCAGGCCTGCGCCGGCGAGCGTTGCCGATCTCGGACCCGCCGCCAGTGTGGCTTCGAAACCCGGAACCTCGACGCCCATCAGGATCAGGACGAGTCCCGCCAGTCCGCCAAGCACTGCGCCAGCCAGGCCACCCGCTGCGATGCGGCTTGCCGCACTGGACGCGGCCGACGCGAGTTCCTCGACCGCCTCGCCCACGTCGGCGCGGCGTACGACGAGTTCGACGTCGCTCGCGAGGAATCCCGCGGTGCGAATGGCGCGCACCGCGCCGGACGCATCGGAGACCCTTTCGAACGCACCCACGACCTTTTTCATCATGTCGACTCTCCTTCGCAGGCCGCGGGACTCGAAGGTCCCCGCGGGCCTGCCTTCGCCGAATCCTGTCGTGAACTCTAGTGAGCCAAGACCGGGTCGGCGAGGCGCGGATCGCCGCGATCGATTGTCGGAGAAACACCGAACCTACTGACTACGCGCGCTATGGCCAGGCGTCGATCGAGGGGCCCGATCGCAACGGCAGGCCCTGCTTGTAGGACGCCGCTCTACATCCGAATCCACCTCGGGCCGATGCTGCGGTGGACGCCGTCGCGGCAAAGTTCTCCCCCATGGCCGGGAACGTTCGGTACCACGGCCGGGGTGCACGAACTCACAGGAGGAGCGATGGCCAGCAAGCGCAACGAGTACGGTGAGGGCAACTACGAGGCCACGCGGCGGTACAACCGCGCGACGAAGAAGTTCGTCGAGTCCGGACGCGTCGAACGGGCAGCTCGCGACGCCGCGCCGCGCTCCCACGAAGAGGCGACCGAAATGAAGCGCGCCGAGCAGGCCGCGCTGTTGCGTGCCAAGGGCGCAGCGGGCGCGCCCGGGACGTGTGCGGCGACGACCGATCCGGATGCGTCGCGTACGACGCTCGACCGTTCAACGCGCCGACGCGGCGACGATGCCGCAGTCGTGCCGGCCGACGACGACGGCGATCGTTAGGGCTTGTTGATCGCCGGGCCGTTCAAGCGGGGCCCTTCGCACTGGGAGGAACATCGCGCGCCGGGTGCCGGTCAGCCCCGCCGCCGCGAGCTGCGTTCACTCGGACTCGCACGTCATGCGGGCGACGTCCTCGGCGACTTCGCGCTCGGCGTCGGGGTAGCCGTCCGACGAGACCTGGAGCCGGCGGTAATAGCCGCGGACCATCTTCGGGCCCTCGAACACTTCGGCCGTGACGCAGCAGTACCCGCCGGAGTCAGGGACCGCGGCCGCCTCGATGCGGAAACCGCCTCGTTCCAACGTGATCATGGCGTGACCCCCGAGATGGGCAATGCACGATTCGATTCTACGTCAGGTTGCCCGGACCGTGGCGTGCGCAATGAGTTCGTACCGCTCGGCACCTGTGCCTCGCCCCCAGGACCACCATGCCCGTTGACACCTTCGTTGCAGCAGATCCGGCGAGACCCGCCGCACGTACGCAATCGACCGCCAAGCCGATCCTGGTGCCGGGCCGCAACTGCCGGCAGATCGCGCACGCGCGCCAATTCGCCTTTCTCGTGGATGGCGAGGAGTACTTCCGCGCGGTGCGCGAGGCGCTGCTGACAGCGCAGCGGTCGATCTTCATCCTCGGCTGGGACATCGACAGTCGCCAGCAACTCGTCCCGGACGGACCGGACGACGGCTGGCCGGAGCAGGTCGGCGATCTCCTGAACGCGCTCGTCAGCAGGCGACGCAGTCTGCGGGCGTACGTGCTGACCTGGGACTTCGCGATGCTGTACCTGCTCGAACGCGAGTGGCTGCCCCTCTACAAGCTCGACTGGCGTACGCACCGGCGCCTGTCGTTCCGCCTCGACGCGAAACATCCGACCGGCGGCTCGCATCACCAGAAGTTCATCGTGGTCGACGACTCGGTGGCATTCGTCAGCGGCTTCGACCTGTCGCGCTCGCGCTGGGACACGTCCGAGCACCGCTGCGAGGAGCCGCGGCGCCGCAACCCGTCCGGCCTCTCCTACGGGCCGTTCCACGACGTCGGCGCGGTCGTCGAGGGCGAGTGCGCCCGCGCGATCGGCGAGCTTGCCCGTGAGCGCTGGTTGCGCGCCACCGGCCGGCGCGCCCGGACGGCCGTAGACCAGCCGGTCGACGGACGCTGGCCGAAGTCGATCGAGCCCGCGCTTCGCGACGTGCCGGTCGCCATCGCGCGCACCGAGCCCGTGATGGACGAGCATCCGCCCGTCGACGAAGTGCGCCTGCTGCACCTCGACGCGATCGCGGCCGCCAGGCGCGACATCTTCGCGGAGAACCAGTACTTCACCTCGACGCTGATCGCACGCGCGTTCCGCGAGCGTCTCGACGAACCCCAGGGGCCCGACATCGCGGTCATCTCGCCGCAGACGCAGAGCGGGTGGCTGGAGGTGAACACGATGGGCGTGCTGCGGGCGCGTCTGCATCGTGACCTCATCGCAGGCGATCGCTTCGGCCACTACCGGCTGCTGTGCCCGAAGCTGCCGTGGCTCGCCGACGACAAGGGCTGCCTCAACGTGCACAGCAAGGTGCTGGTCGCAGACGACCGCCTTGCGATCGTCGGCTCGGCCAACCTCTCCAACCGCTCGATGGGACTCGACACCGAGCTCTGCCTCGCGATCGAGGCCAACGGCGATGCGAACATCCGGGCGGCGATTGCCGCGTTCCGCAACCGGCTCCTTGCCGAACATCTCGACTCCGATCCGGCGACGATCGAGGCCGCACACGAGCGCCACGGGCGGCTGATTGCGACCATCGAAGCGATGGACCGGCCCGGCAAGCGCACGCTTGCTGCACTGGACCCGCCGCTCGATCCGGCGCTCGACGCGATCGTGCCCGATCACTCCGTGCTCGATCCCGAGCAGCCGATCGACCCGGACGCGCTCGTGGCCGACCTCGTTCCGGAACCCGCAACCCGCGGGGTGACGCGCGTGCGGGTACTGGCGCTGGCTGCAGTGATGCTGGCGATCGCCGTCGCCGCACTGGCCTGGCGCTTCGTGCCTTCGGCAAGCTGGCTCGAGCTCGGCACGATCGTCGCCTACGCAAGGAACCTGGAAACCCAACCGCTGACGGTGGCGGCGGCATTCGCGGCGTACCTGCTCGGCGGCTTGCTGTTCGTGCCGGTGACGTTGCTGATCGCCGCGACCGTGCTCGTCTTCGGACCGATCGAGGGCGCGCTGTACGCGACGGGCGGTACGCTCGCGAGTGCGGCGTCGACCTACGCCCTCGGGCGAGCGCTCGGGCGCGACCTGGTGCGGCGCCTGGCCGGCCGCGGACTCAATGCGCTGTCGCGGCGTCTCGCGAAGCAGGGACTGCTCGCGATGACGCTCGTGCGCCTGCTTCCGCTCGCGCCGTTCGCGGTCGTCAATGCCGTCGCCGGCGCCTCGCACATCGGGTGGCGCGACTTCCTGCTCGGCACGCTGCTCGGCATGCTTCCCGGCATTGTCGTCATCGCCACGTTCGTCGACAGCACCGTGGCCGTCGTGAACGACCCGAGTCCGCGCGCGATCTCCGTGCTCGTAGCCGTTGCCGCGGTCGCATGCGCAGCCATCTGGTCGATGCAACGGTGGGTCGCGAACACGCCGGTCCGCGCCGCATCGCCCGAGCATGTCGGCTGAAGACGCGGCTCGACCGCTGACCGTGGCGACGTGGAACGTGCACGGCGGCGTGGGCCGCGATCGTCGCTATTCGCCTGCGCGGATCGCCGACGTCGTGCTCGAGACCGGCGCGGACGTGATCGCGCTGCAGGAAGTCGGCTCGAGGAACGCGAGCGACGTCCTGCTCGATGCCCTGGTGGGCGGCACCGGATTTGCTGCCGTCGATGGCTGGACGTGCCGCCGCGGCGGCTGTGATTTCGGCAACGTCGTGCTGTCGCGCTTTCCGATCGTCGCAGCCCATCGCCTCGACCTGACCGTGCGCGGGCGCGAGCCGCGTGGCGCGCTCGACGTCGTCGCCAGCACGCCCCACGGTGCGTTGCGCGTGATCGGCACGCACCTCGGCCTGTGGCCGGGCGAGCGGCGCGCGCAGGTCAGGAAGCTGCTCGGCGCACTCGCGGGCGAGGCATCGCTGCCGACGGTACTGACCGGTGACGTCAACGAGTGGTACCTGTGGGGCCGCCCCTTGCGCTGGCTGCACCGCCACTTCGCACGGACGCCGGCGCCGGCGACGTTCCCGGCGTGGCGCCCGATGCTGTCGCTGGATCGGCTGTGGACGCAACCCGCAAGCCTGCTCACGGCGCTGCGCGTGCATCGCTCGGCGCTGGCACGTGCGGCGAGCGATCACCTGCCGCTGGTCGCCACGCTCGCCATGCAGGCGACGGCCGCGCGGAGGCCGATGCCCCGGACCGACGACTCGCCCGGGAGCAGCGGCTTGAATGTACGATTGCGCACAGACCGCAGGCCGATCCTGCCGTAACGTGGTCGGGCAAGCATACCCCGAGGCAATCGAAACGTGCGAGTCCCATTGAGATGCGTTTTCGTCGCGCAGTTGCTGGCGGTGCTGGCCGCCGGCGCCGGCGCGCCTGCGCATGCCGACGTCTGGGGTTACGTGGACGAAACGGGGACCGCGCGCATCGCCAGCACGCAGCTCGACGAACGCTACCGGCTCTTCTTCAAGGGCGGAGCCAGCATCGATGCGCCAGACCCCGCCACGGTCGCCGCGACGCAGGCGCGGGCGGCCTTCGACAACCTGCCGGCGACACGGCGCTTGAGGGCACATCGCAACGCCGAGCGCTTCCAGCCGCTGATCGACAGGCACGCAATGCTGCAGCGTGTCGATCCGGCGCTCGTGAAGGCAATCATTGCCGTGGAATCGTCTTTCGAGCCCGGAGCCGTATCGCCGAAGGGCGCCGTCGGGCTCATGCAGATCATCCCCGGCACCGGCGAACGCTATGGCGTCACGGCAGATGCCACGCGTACCGTCGAGCAAAAGCTGCGCGACCCGGCGGTCAACCTGAGCGTCGGCACCCGCTACCTGCGTGACCTGCTGGCGCTGTTCGCGGACGACCTCGAGCTCGCGCTGGCGGCCTACAATGCGGGGGAACAGGCTGTGCAGCGCTACGGCAACGTCGTTCCGCCGTTCGCCGAGACACAGGCGTACGTGAAGCTGGTGCGGCAGTTCCATGCGTCCTATCGTCCCCCGCCACCCGCGCCGACAAGGCATCTGCGCGTCGTGATCCCCGGAGGTCGCAGGGCATTGGTGTTTTCGGGCGCCGAAGCGCAATAGCCGCGTCGTCCGTGGGCGGCGCCTGCGGGACACGCTCGTCACGGCGCTGCGGCACAATCCGGGCATGGCCACGACACGCATCGTCTACCTGGTCCCGGGGTTCTTCGGCTTCACGTCGGTCGGCGCAGTCAGCTACTTCCACGACGTCGAACGGACGCTCGACCGCGCGCTGCGCCGGCGCGGCGTCGAGGCCCGCATCGTCCGCTGCCGAACCCAGCCCACGGCCTCGATCCCGCGCCGTGCGGACGACCTGCGCAACCAGGTGATCCGCAGCGGCGGGCTGAAGGCCGACGAGTTGCACTTCGTCGGCCACTCCACCGGGGGCCTCGACGTCCGCATGCTGCTGACGCCGGGCGTGAAGATCTCGGGCGGCGCTGCGGAAGAGCGCATTGCCCACCTGACGAAAACGGCCGTCACGGTAGCCACGCCGCACCACGGCACGCCACTTGCGAATCACTTCATCACCGTCCAGGGCCAGGCGCTGCTGCTGGTGCTGAGCGCGCTCGCGACGTCCGGGCAGGGACGCGGCGCGATCCTGGCCGCGGCGAAGGCCATCGCGCTGGTCGCGCGGCTCGACGATTGGGTGGGACGCCGGGATACCTCCCTCGATCGCGTCGCCGACAACCTGTTGCGGAAGATCCGCTTCGACCGCCGCGATCCCACGTGGAAGTACCTCGGCGAGATCGAACGCGACCAGGGCGCGGTGCTGCAGCTGACGCCCGAGGGGATCGAGCTGTTCGAGGCGGCCGTTGCGGATCGTGCCGGGATCGACTACGGCTGCGTCGTCGCCGGCGTGCCCAGGCCGAGCGAGACGTTCCGGATCAAGGAGCTGCTGGATCCGGAGTACCTGGCACTGCGCGCGTTGTTCCGGCTGTTGTACGCCCTGACCGCGCGACCTCACCCGCGATATCCGTACCCGAAGACGACCGCGACCACACAGCGGCTGCTCGATCGCGGGCTGGGCTTCAAAGCGACCCCCGCGGCCAGTGACGGCATCGTGCCGACGCTCTCCCAGCTGCACGGCCGCCTGCTGCACGTTGCCCGCGCCGATCACCTCGACGTCGTCGGGCACTACACGCTGGCCGGCGGGACCAGCGGCAACTGGCTGCCGTCGGGCGCCGGCTTCACACCGGAAGCATTCGACGCCACCTGGGAAGCGATCGCCGTCGCGATCGCACGGGGCAGCAGGGCACGCCGCGCATGAGGCACACCTCGTCGCATCGGTCACGATCGGGTACGCTCCCATCATGAAGAAGAACATCCTGATCCTCGGCGCCGGCACCGCTGGCGCGCTGGTGGCCAACACGCTGGTCCGCAGGCTCGATCTCTCGCAGTGGGAGGTCACGGTGGTCGATCGTGCGAGCGAGCACGTGTACCAGCCCGGCCTGCTGTTCCTGCCGTTTCGTCTCTACGGCTACGAGCGCCGCGAGGACGTCGCCCGGCCGATCGAGTCGCCGCTGCCGGCTTCGGCCCGCTTCGTCAGCGCCGAGGTCGAGGCGATCGACACCACGTCACGGCGCGTGCAGACGAGTGCCGGCGCGATCCACTACGAGTGGCTGATCGTCGCGCTCGGCTGCGAGGGCCGCGCCGACGAGGTCGAGGGGCTGATCGATGCCGGCAAGGCCGGCAACGCGCACACGTTCTACACGCTGGACGGCGCGCTCGCGATGCAGGACGCGCTCGAGCGCATGGAGAGCGGCCGCCTGGTGCTCGACATCGCCGACCATCCGGTCAAGTGCCCGGTGGCGCCGATCGAGTTCGTCTTCCTGGCCGACTATTTCTTCCGGCTGCGCAAGCGCCGCGACCGCATCAGCATCACGCTCGTCACGCCGCTCACCGGCTGCTTCACCAAGCCGGTCGCGACCGAGGTGCTGAGCGGGCTCCTGATCGAGAAGAACATCGAGGTCGTGCCCAACTTCGTGCTGGCGAGCGTCGACGGCGCCAAGCGCACGATCCGCGCCTTCGACGGCCGCACGGTCGACTACGACCTGCTCGTGGCAATCGCCCCCAACCTAGGCCCCGAGGTGCTGACCGATGCCAAGCTCGCCGACGAGAGCGGGTACGCGCTGACCGACCCGCGCACGCTGAAGGCGCGCAAGGCCGAGCACGTCTACGTGATCGGCGACAACACCAACGTGGCCACGTCGAAGGCGGGGTCGGTCGCGCACTTCGAGGCGGAGACGCTGGTCGAAAACCTGCTGCGCGAGATGAAGGGTGAGAAACCGCTGCCGTCGTTCGACGGCCACTCGAACTGCTTCATCGAGACCGGGTTCGGCAAGGCGATGCTGATCGACTTCAACTACGACCTCGAGCCGCTTCCCGGCAAGTTTCCGCTGCCCGGCGTCGGGCCGATGACGCTCCTCGGCGAGTCCCGCCTCAATCACTGGGGCAAGCTCGCGTTCCGCTGGGTGTACTGGAACATGCTGCTGCCGGGCAGGCTGGCCGACGTGCCGCTGCTCACCGCGAAGATGAGCTTCCTCGGCAAGGAGCTTGCACGCGCCCCGCAGGTCCGTCGCGCGCACGCTGCCAAGGTGGGCCAGCTGATGAGCAAGGAGGTCGTGACGATCGGCAGCGGCCGGCCGCTCGGCGAGGCCGCCGAGCTTCTCACCCGGCACAAGGTCAGCGGCCTGCCGGTGGTCGACGTCGACGGGCGCCTCGTCGGCCTCATTTCCGAGGCGGATTTCGTCTCCGCACTCGACGTGCGCCATCCGGTGCGCCGCAAGCCGATGGGAACCGTCGTCGACGACCTGATGACCGATCACCCGGTCACCATCGCCGAGGACGACACGCTGGAGACCGCGATCGAACGCATGGAGGACAAGCGCGTCAAGCGGCTGGTGGTCGTCGACGGCGAAGCGCGCGTGCGCGGGATCATCGCCCGCCGCGACGTGCTGAAGATGTACACCGCGAAATAGCGCAGCGACCGGAGGCGGCGCGGGTGCGCGTCAGCGACGGGGCCGGCCCAGCGCCGCCAGCGCCGCGTCGACGATGTGCGCGGCGTCGACCGCGAAGAACGCCCGCAGCCCCGCGCGAGTGTCGCTGCGGCCGAAGCCGTCGGTGCCGAGCGTGACGTAGCGGCGGCCCTCGGGGACGCAGGCGCGGACCAGGTCCGGGACGGCACTCACGTAGTCGGTGGCGGCGACGACCGGTCCGGTCGTGCCGTCGAGGCACTGCCGCGCCCAGCTCGCGTGTCCGGCGGCACCCCTACGCACCTCGCGCACCGCGTCCGACGCACCGGCGCAGGTCATCGCGTCCCAGCGCAGCTCGGTCCAGCTGGTGACGCTCCACACGTTGGCCGCGACGCCGTGGTCACGCTGCAGCGCCTCCGCGGCCCCGATCACTTCACGCAGGATCGTTCCCGACCCCAAGAGCTGCACCTGCGCCTCGACACGTCCGCGCAGCAGGTACATGCCGCGCAGGATGCCCTCCTCCACCGTCGCACCGCCCGGTTGCGCCGGCGCCCCGGCAAGCGCCGGATGCACGTAGTTCTCGTTCATCACGGTGACGTAGTAGAAGACGTCCTCGCGCGCCGCGAGGATCCGGCGCAGGCCGTCCTGCAGGATCACGACCAGCTCGTAGCCGAAGCAGGGATCGTAGGCGCGGCACGTCGGCACGGTCGACGCCCACAGGTGGCTGGTGCCGTCCTGGTGCTGCAGGCCCTCGCCGGAGAGCGTCGTGCGCCCGGCGGTCGCGCCGAGCAGGAAGCCGCGCGCGCGCTGGTCGGCCGCCGCGTGGATCAGGTCGCGCGATGCGCTGGAAGCCGAAGCACGAGTAGAAGATGTAGCAGGGCAGCATCGGCACGCCGTGCGTGCTGTAGCTGGTCGCCGCGGCGATCCACGAGCTGATCGCGCCGGCCTCGCTGATGCCTTCCTCGAGGATCTGCCCGTCCTTCGCCTCCTTGTAGTAGAGCAGCTCGTCGCGGTCCTCGGGCTCGTAGAGCTGGCCCGTCGACGAATAGATCGCCACCTGCCGGAACAGCGCCTGCATGCCGAACGTGCGCGCCTCGTCGGCGACGATCGGCACGACGTGCGGACCGAGCGTCGCGTCGCGCAGCACCTGCGTCAGGAACTGCACGAACACCATCGTCGTCGACTGCTCGCGGCCCCGCGCGGCAGCGTCGCGGGTACCCGTCCCCTCGACCCACTTGGCGAACGACGGGAGCGCCGGCACGGCGAGCGCGGGTGCCGCGTCGGAACGCGCCGGCAGGTACCCGCCGAGTTCGTTGCGGCGCGCGTGAAGGTAGCGCATCTCCGGGCCGTCCGGCGCCGGCGCGTAGTACGCGAGCTCGTGCACATCGCGGTCGGAGAGCGGCAGCGCGAAGCGGTCGCGGAAGGCGAGCAGCGCGTCGTCCTCGAGCTTCTTCGCCTGGTGCGCGCCCATCTTCCCCTGCGCCCAGTGCCCCATCCCGTAGCCCTTCTTGGTCTGCGCCAGGATCACGGTCGGCTGGCCGCGGTGACGCACGGCGGCGTGGTACGCGGCGTGGATCTTCACCGGGTCGTGGCCGCCACGGCGCAGGCGGTCGATGTCGTCGTCGGAGAGGTGCGCGACGAGGGCCTTGAGCTCCGGGTACCTGCTGAAGAAGTGCTCGCGGTTGAAGCGCCCATCGGTCGCCGCGTACTTCTGGAACTCGCCGTCGACCGTCTCGTGCAGGCGCTTCAGGATCACGTGATCGTGGTCACGCGCGAACAGCGAGTCCCACTCCGAGCCCCACAGCAGCTTGATCACGTTCCAGCCGGCGCCGGCGAAGAGTCCCTCGAGCTCCTGGATGATCGAGCCGTTGCCGCGCACCGGACCGTCGAGACGCTGCAGGTTGCAGTTGACGACGAAGATCAGATTGTCGAGGCCCTCGCGCTCCGGCGAGTGACAGGCCGGCGAGCGACTCGGGCTCGTCCATTTCGCCGTCGCCGACGAAGCGTCCACACCTTGCGGCCTTTCGTGTCGAGCACCGACCGGTCGTCGAGGTAGCGCATGAAGCGCGCCTGGTAGATCGCCTGGATCGGCCCGAGGCCCATCGACCCCGTCGGGAACTGCCAGAAGCGGGGCATCAGCCACGGGTGGCAATACGACGACAGGCCGCCACCGCCGACCTCGCGCCGGTAGCGGTCGAGGTGCTCGGCGGTCAGGCGGCCTTCGAGGAACGCGCGGGCGTACACGCCGGGCGCCGCGTGCGGCTGGAAGAACACGAGGTCGCCGCCGCGCGTTCCAGTCGCGTCGTCGTGACCGCGGAAGAAGTGGTTGAAACCGACCTCGAACAGATCCGCGATCGAGGCGTAGGTGGCAATGTGGCCGCCGAGCTCCGGGTGGGCGCGGTTCGCCCGCACCACCATCGCGAGCGCGTTCCAGCGCACCGCGGCGCCGATACGGGCTTCGATGTCGAGGTTGCCCGGGTACTGCGGCTGGTCGGCGAGGCCGATCGTGTTGCAGTACGGCGTGTTGAACACCGGCGGCAGCGGCACCCGCCGTGCCCGCGCCTCGTCGAGCAGTTTCCGCAGCAGGAACGTCGCGCGCTCCGGGCCTTCGCGGTCGAGGACCGTGCGGAAGGCCTCGAGCCACTCGCGCGTCTCGACGGGATCGGCGTCGGCCGGGGCGACGCGCGACCACGCCTGCGGGTGGATCGTCCAGGCCGTCGGATCGAGGGCATTGTTCATGTCAGTTCCGATGGGCCGCCCTGAGGGACTGACCCACCCCCTTGACGGGGAGCGAGCGAAGCGAGCGTGAGGGCCGTCGCATCCTAGTCAATCACGCGTTCCGCGCGCAACAGCACGGTTGAGGGAACCGCACGGCCGATTGAACGGGCGGCCTTCGCATTGATCACGAGCTCGAAGCGCGCCGCCTGCTCGATCGGCAGGTCGCCAGGTTTGGCGCCGTTCAGGATCCGATCGACGAAGTGCGCGCCGCGCCGATACAGCGCGACGTCGAGCCTCCCGTAGCCGATCACGCCCCCAGCTTCGGCAAAGTCCTTGCCGCCGACACCCAGGAGACCGTGCTGCGATGCCAGCCTGGCGAGCTCGGCCGCATTGGCCTCGCCGAAGAGCGTGTCGTCCTGCAAGATCACACCATCCATCTTCGCCTTCGCGCAGGCGGCAAGGACATCGCCGAATTCGGCGCGTGACGTCACGTCGAAGCGACGAATCGCCAGGTTCGACGTTCGAGCCGAGACTTCCATCTGCCTGAACGTCGGCGCGGTGCCAGCGTTTGCGGGATTCACCAGGACCGCCACGCGCGCCGCGCCGGGCTTCACTTCCTTCAGGATCTCCAGGCGCTCCGCCATGACTTCGGAGCCGAACGTGGTCGACCCGGTGACGTTGCCGCCCGGGCGCGCGAGCGTGCGAGCGAAGCCGAGCGCCACGAGGTCACTGCTGGTCGCCGGAATCACGATCGGAATCGTCGACGTCGCGCGTCTGGCGGCAGCGAGTGCCTTGATGCCGAATGCCACGATCACGTCGACTTTGCTTGCGACCAGTTCCGCGGCGAGTTGCGACAGGCGGCTGTAGTCGCTCTCGGCCGAACGGACCTCGATGGCAACGGTTCTGCCTTCCACGTACCCGAGGTCGGCGAGCCCCGCGCGCAACGCTTCTATCCGGCTCGCCTGACCGGCAAGGGTCTCGGAGACGAGCAGGCCCAACCGCGGCAACTTGCCCGGCGATGGTAGGGCCCACGGCTTGGCCGGCGCGATGACGGCACCCGCGGCAAAGAGAAGAATTCGCCTGCGATCGAGCATTCGTACCCCGGTCCCATGATTCCGCGGGCGATGCCACTGCCGCTGCCCGAGCTGGCGCGAAGTGGTAACGTCCCGGTCCCCAATCTACACCACGATTGAACGCGAAGGGGTGGCAGTGTCCGGTGTGCGCAGCCCCGCAGCAGTGACGTACCGTGAGGGCCATCGAGCGCCTGCGATGGACGACTCCGGGTCGAGATCGCGCATCGATCCGAGGTTGGTGCAATATCCGCGGTGAACGGCGCCCGATCGGCATCGTCCGTCAAAGGAGGAGCCATGCAACGACTCGCAGTCGCCCTGGTTGCGCTCGCCTCGGCGACCGCGACGCCAGCCGCCGCGCCGGCATTGGAGAAGTCGACGGTGCGCTCGGGCGACGTCGACGTGCCAATCGAGGTCGCGCGACCCACAGGCGCAGGGCCCTTCGCGCCGCTGCTCTACATCCACGCCCGCCGCGGCCTCGAGGACGAGGACCGGAAGAAGATGCGCGAGTTTGCCGACATGGGTTTCGTCGTCGTCGCGCCCGACTGGCAATCCGGCCGGTTCCTCGAGCGCTGGCCGGTGCCGCACGATCCCGCGACCGAGGGCGACGTCGAGACCGCCTTCGACTACCTGAGGAAACGGACCGATGCCTGCCGCATCCCCGCGGGCATCGTCGGCTATTCGCGCGGACCCTACTACGCGCTGAAGATTGCCGCCAAGCGTCCGAAGGACGTCGCCGCGATCGTCAGCTACTACGGTCACATGCAGAACCCGAATGCGCCCGAGCCCGACCAGGTGTTCCGGGTCGCGCCCGAAGTGCAGGCGCTGACGACGCCGATGCTGATGCTGATCGGCGACCAGGACTTCGAGCTGCGCCGCATGAGCGCGGGACGCGCCTTCTACGCGCTGTTCGAGCGCGGCATCCCCGTCGAGCTGCAGATGTATCCGATGGCGCGGCGCGCGTTCGACTTCCGCGGCGACCAGACGCCCGAGGAGCGCATCGCGACGCGGCACGCGCGCGAGCGCTCGCGCGACTGGCTGTATCGGTGGATGAAGCTCGGGCCGAAGGGAGCGTGTCCCGGCGGTTGATCGCGACCGACCGGCAACGCGCCACGACGCCGGTCGCGCGGTCTCAGCGCTTGCGCTTCAGCAACGCCTCGAGGTCGGCGAATGGTCGGTGCGTCGCCGGCGCCGTCGTGCCCCCGCCACCGCTCGAACCCCCTCGCTGCGCCTGCTCGACCTGCCGCTGGTGCTCGTTGTCGTGGCAATAGAGGCACAGCAGCTCCCAGTTGCTGCCGTCGGGCGGGTTGTGGTCGTGGTTGTGGTCGCGGTGGTGGACGGTCAGCTGGTGCACGGTCGTGCGGTCGAACTCGCGCGCGCAGCGGCCGCAGATCCACGGGTAGATCTTCAGCGCGCGCTCGCGGTAGCCCTGCTCCCGCGTCTCGCGGGCGCGCCGGGCCTCGGCCACGACCCGGTCGAGGCGGGCGTGGTCGGGCGACTTGCCACTCATGCGTACACCGCGGGAGCGCGATCGTGCGCGCACGGAGCTGCCCGCAGCCGCCTTCGACGTCCTGCCCGGCGGAGTTGCGCAGCTTGGCGAGCACGCCGCGCGCGTTGAGCTCGCGCGACAGGGTGAGCAGTCGCTCGACCGGGGGTCGCGAGAACGGCAGTCCGGGAACGGCGTTGAAGGGAATCAGGTTCATCACTGCGTACTTGCCCGTCAGCAGGCGGACGATACCGTCCACCTCGTCGTCGCCGTCGTTCACTCCCTCGAGCAGCGTCCACTGGTACTGGATCGGGTAGCGCGTCGCTCGGGCGTAGCGCTCGCCCGCGTCGACCAGCTCGGCGGGGTCGATGCGCGGCGCGCGCGGCAGGAGCTTCGCCCGCCGGTCCGCAAACGTCGAATGCAGCGACAGCGCGAGCGCGGGACGCACCCGTCCGCGCGGCAGCCGCTCGAACACCCGGCGGTCGCCGACGGTCGAGAACACGAGGTTCTTGTGCCCGATGTCGGCGGCGGTACCGAGCAGCTCGATCGCGTCGATCACGTTGTCGAGATTGTGCGCCGGCTCGCCCATGCCCATGAACACCACCTTGGACACCGGGCGGATCGTCCGCGCGAGCGCGACCTGCGCGACGATCTCGGCGCTGCCGAGCTGGCGCGCGAGGCCCCCCTGCCCCGTCATGCAGAACACGCAGCCGACCGCACAGCCGACCTGCGTCGAGACGCACAGGCCGTCGCCCGGCAGCAGCACGCACTCGACGGTCTGGCCGTCGGCGAGCTCGACCAGCAGCCGCGTCGAACCGTCGGCGGCGGTTTGCCCGGAATGCCGCCGCGCCAAGCCGCCAAGCTCGGCGGCGATCGCCGCGAGGTCGCGCCGCAGCGACGTCGGGAAGTCCGAGCCGGGGCCACGCGATCCGCCGCCGAGCGGCAACGCACGCGTCCAGGCGCGCAGCACGTGCCGCTCGTGGCATGGCTTCGCGCCGGAGGCACGCAGGCGGTCGCGGACTTGGTCGATGCGCATCGTCAGGATCCCGGCTCGCCGGCAGGACGCGGGGCCGGCACTCGGGGCGACGCGCCGAGCGCTCCACGGACGGTCCAGTCGCGCCGCCGGCCGCCAAAGTCGCGGTCGCGATCGGCGAGTCCCGCGTAGTCTCGCACATCGAGCGCCGGACCCCTCAGCGTGCCGGGCTGCGGATGGAAGTCGCGCTCGGCCGAGGTCGCGAGCGGAGCGACGAGATGGCGCACCGCCTCCGCGTGACTGCGGGAGACGTTCGCCGTCGCCGCGCCGCCGACGATGGGCAAGGCTGCGAATACGGCGTTGCCGACGACGCGCTGCGCGTACGCCGCGTCGCCGCCACGGATCGAGATGCCGTGGCCCGACGCCACGATGGTGTTGCCGAGCACCAGGATGTCGCGCACGCGCCCATGGTGCGGCTGGACCGTGACGGCCGCGCCCGCGTCGTTGACGAAGACGTTGGCGTAGAGCGTGACGTTGCCCTCGCCCTGGAACAGCGCCTCGGTCGGGTTCTGGGAGAAGTGGTTGCGATAGATCTCGTAGCCGTTCGCGGATCCGCGTCCGCGGGGCGGCACGTCGCCGATCAACACGTTGGGCCGCGCCTGCGCTCCCGTCGAGCCGTGCGCAGCCTTGGAGAACACGTTGTCGCGGATGATCGTCACCGTCCGGCCTTCGGGGAGCCCGGGGAGGTCCGGCCACGGCGCCTGGTGCTTGATCTGCAGGTTGTAGCCCAGCGTGTCGCGGACCACGTTGCGTTCGATGACGCCCGCGACGAACGGGTTGCGGCCATCGGAATTGCCGAGGTACATGCCGGTGCCGGCGCCGACGATCGTGCAGCCGCGAATCGTCCAGTAGCTCGCCGGCGCGCGATTGGTGGAGATCGCCACGGCACCCTGGACCGGGCCGACGCCGCGGATGCCGAGGTTCTCGAGCGTGACGTGATGCGACGGTCCCTGCCCGTTGACGCCGTCGCCGCCGAAATTGCGCCCGTCGATGTCGAGATTGCGCACGACGACGTGGCTCGCGTTGGCGATGCGTACGGTGTTGTGCGTGGCGCGGCCGACGAACACCGGTCGCAGCCCGCTATCGGGCCCGGTGATCGTGATCGGCGCCGCCGCGGTGCCGTGCAGGTCGAAGATCGGCAGCCCGGGCGGCGCGTCGGGGTCGTCATAGATGCCGGGCGCCAGCAGCAGCGTGTCGCCCGGCTCGAGCGTGCGCAGCCGCACGAGGTAGTTGGAGGCATCGGCGTGGACGATGCGCCGCTGCGCGCCTGACGCGGGCGGCGTCGCCGTCGCGACGGCCCGCACCGTGGCCGCCCGGACGGGCGCGGCGAGCGCCAGCAGCGCGAGCGCCCGCGCGAACTCGCGACGACGCGCCCGCATCACGGCTCCGCCTCGCCGAGCGCGTAGCGAATCGCCTGTTCGAGTGTCATCGCGACCCCTGCCTGCCAGGCGCGGTCGAACGCTTCGTTGCCGAGAGCGTCCCGCGCTGCAACTACCCGGCGTTCCTGATCGCGCGCCGTTTCGATCGTGTGCGGGGCACCGATCTCCTCGCGCAGCCGAGTTGCGGCGCCCCAAAGTGCCGCGGCAAACGCGCGCGCGGACTCGCCGCAGGCGACTGCTGCGAGACCCTCGAGCGAATCGACGGCTCCCCGCCGATCGCCCAGGTCGCGCTGGATCGCGAGGCCCTGCTGGTGCAGGTTCCGCGCCGCCGGGTGATCACCGTCGAGCCCGGCGAGGATCGCCAGGTGATTGAGCGCCATGGCGATGCACGGGCGATCCCCCAGCGATCGAAACACCGCGAGGCTCTCCTCGTGCAGCGCGCGGGATGCGGCGTGGTCGCCCTGGCGCAAGCGGGTGAGGCCGAGGTTGTCGAGGGCGATGGCCACGCTGCGCGAGTCGCCGAGCTCCCGGAACATCGCCAGGCTCTCCGCGTGCCGCGCTTGCGAGTCGTCGAGATCGCCCGCATCCCGCGCCACGTTGCCAAGGGTGTTGAGCAGGCTCGCGACGCCGCGACGTTCGTCGAGCTCGCGGAACGCGGCGAGGCTCTGTTCGCCCATCGCGCGCGCGGCTGCAAGGTCGCCCTGCTCGTGGGCGAGGCTCGTCAGGTTGCCCAGTGCGACGGCCGCACCGCGCCGATCGCCGGACGCCCGTCGGGTGGCGAGGTTCCCCTCGTACCACGCTCGGGCCGCGGCGTAGTCACCCTGCTGCCATGCCAACGCGCCGGCGGCGTTCTGCGCCTTGGCGCGAACCGCCGCCGACTGCCGCTCCGGCGCAACCGCAAGCAGTGACGACAACCAGCCCAACCCCTCGCGCGGATACCTGCGCACGATCCAGTACCGGAACAGCGCGCCCGCGAGGCGCAGGCCGCGTTCGTCCGCGTCATGCGACGCCGTGGCGGCCCCCTCGCCCGTCGCCCACGCCAGGGCCGTGCGCAGGTTGTCGTGTTCGATTTCGAGCCGGTCGAACCACGTCCGCTGGTCCGGGTCCGACAGGTGCGGCTCGGCCGCTTCCGCCACCCGGAGGTAGTGCGCGAGATGCCGATCCCGCGCACGTGCCTCGTCCGGACGCGCCCGCAGGCGATCCTCGGCGTACTGCCGAAGGGTCTCGAGCATCCGATAGCGTGTTGCGCCGTCGTGCTCGTCGGCGAGCACGAGGCTCTTGTCGATGAGCGCCGCGACAAGGCCGAGCACGCTCTCCACCTCGATGCCGTCACCGGCGCAGACGCCCTCGGCCGCGTCCATCGTCCAGCCTCCGGCGAAGACCGACAACCGCACGAACAGCGCGCGCTCGGCGTCGTCGAGCAGCTCGTAGCTCCAGTCGACCAGCGAGCGCAGCGTCTGCTGCCGCGGCAACGCGGTGCGTGCACCCCCCGTCAGCAACTGGAACCGGCGGTCGAGCCCACGGTCCACCTCCTGGGCCGTCATCGAGCGCAGGCGTGCCGCCGCGAGCTCGATGGCGAGCGGGATGCCGTCCAGCCGGTGGCAGATGCTCGCCACCGACGGCGAATTCGCGGGCGTCACCCGGAAGTCCGGATTCGCCGCCAGCGCCCGATCGACGAACAGATGTACCGCCGCATATTGGGTCAGCGCCGGGATCGGCGTCCCCGCGTCGCGCGCCGGCGCCGGCGCCGGCAGCGAGGGCACGCGAAAGGCGACTTCCCCGGGAACGCGCAGCGCCTCGCGGGTGCTGGCAAGGATCGCGACACCGCGGCAACCCGAGAGCAGCGCCTGGCACAACGACGCCGCGGCGTCGATCAGATGCTCGCAGTTGTCGAGCACCAGCAGCAGGTCCTTCTCGCGGCACGCGTCGACCAGCGTGTCGAGGAGCGGAACACCCGGCACCTCGGCGACGCCAAGCGCCGCCGCGACCGCCTGGGGCACGAGCGCCGCGTCGCGCAGCGACGCCAGTTCGGCGAACCATGCGCCGTGCGCGTGATCGTCGATCAGGTCCGCGGCAATCTGCAGCGACAGGCGCGTCTTGCCCGCGCCTCCGGCCCCGGTCAGCGTCACCAGCCTCGCGCGCTGCAGCAGCGCCTTGACGTCGACGATCTCCCGCTCGCGGCCGACGAAACTCGTCGCCTGGATCGGCAGGTTGTTGGCGCGCGCGTCGAGCGTCTTCAGCGGCGGGAAGTCGGCCGGGAGCCCCGCGGCGAGCACCTGGTAGACGCGTTCCGAGCGGATCAGGTCCTTGAGGCGTCGGTCACCCATGTCGCGCAGGGCAACGCCGTCGGGCAGGCTGTCGCGCACCAGCTCCTGCGTCGCGAGCGAAAGCAGAATCTGGCCGCCGTGCCCCGACGAGAGCAGCCGCGCGACGCGATTGAGCGGCTGCCCGAAGTAGTCGTCGTCGCGCACCTGTGCGGACCCCGTGTGCAGCGCCATGCGCACCCTGATCGTGGTGGCCTCGGGCCACGGCTCGGCAGCGACCGCCCGCTGCGCGTCGCAGGCCGCGGCGAGTGCGGCGGGCGCGGTGTGGAACGCGGCGCAGAAGGCGTCGCCGACCGTCTTGAACACGCATCCGTCGTGCCGGTCGACGCAGGAGCGCAGCAGCGCGTCGTGCCGCGCAAGCGCGCCGGCCATCAGGTCGGGCGCCGCCTCCCACATGCGCGTGCTGCCTTCGATGTCCGTGAACAGGAACGTCACGGTGCCGCTCGGCATGCGGGCCATCGCTGGGTTTCCCGGAGCAGTCGGCGCGCTCGCGACGGCCTCAGCGCAGCGACCGGATCTCGCCGATCGCCATCACGTCGAACTGCTCGCGGGCGAGCCCGCGCGCCTCGCGCTGCTTGGCGAGCAGCGCCGGCGGCTCGTCGAGCGGTTCGTCGGCGAGCGACTCGTACGTACCCCAGTGGATGCCGATCGCCCGCTCGGCGCGCAGGTCCTCGCGCACCTGTACCGCCTCGGGCACGTCGACGTGCATCACCTTCATGAACCAGCGCGGCGCGTAGGCGCCGATCGGGATGAACGCCATGTCGAACGGACCGAGGCGCTCGCCGATGTCGCGGAAGTCCTTCGAGTAGCCGGTGTCGCCGGTGTGGACCAGCCTGATGCCCTCGCCCTCGACGACCCAGCCGCCCCACAGCGTCTGGTTGGTGTCGTCGAGCCGTCGCCGGCTCCAGTGCTGCACCGGCACGAACGTGATCGCGAGCGGCCCCTCTTTCGTGTCCTGCCACCAGTCGTACTCGTCGACGCGCTCGATGCCGAGGTCGGCGAACCAGCGCTTCAGCCCCAGCGGCACGAGGAAGCGCGGGCTGCCCTGCGGCATCGCGGCGAGCCTTCGTACCGTCGCCTCGTCGAGGTGATCGTAGTGATTGTGCGAGATCATCACCACGTCGATCTTGGGCAGGTCGTCGATGTCGATCGGCAGCGGCACGACGCGCCTGGGCCCGATCGTCGGCAGCGGCGAGGCGCGCTCGGAAAAGATCGGGTCGAACAGCATCGAGTGGCCGGCCAGACGGACCAGTACCGTCGCGTGGCCGATCCACGTGACCGACGGGTTGCCCTCGGGCGCGCGCAGCGCCGCCGGATCGGTCCTCACCGCCGGCAGGTTCCAGCCGCCCGGCGGCGGCTTGGGCACTCCATCGCGCAGGCGCTCCCACTGCCAGGCCCAGAAACTCGCCTTCTCGGCGTGCGGATAGTTGTTGCGGTAGCCGTCCGGTCCGCGCGGCGCGGGCTGCGCAGACGCGCAGGTGCCGACGGCGAGGGCAAGCACGGCGAGGGGGAGGCGCATGGAGGTTCCGCGGCGCCGCGACCGAGGCACGCGAATCGTGGCTCCGGCACCAGCCCGGCGATTATGCCGTCACGGACCCGGAGCCGGGCATCGACACGCGCATGAGGCACGAGGGCACCGTGCCGGGACCGTGCGCCGCTGGCGCCGGCCCCGACACGATGCCCTCGTCGGGACTTCAGGGCAGACCGGTTCAGCCGACCCGGATCTCGACCTTCTTCGGCTGCGCGTGCTCGGCCTTCGGAATGCGCAGCTTCAGCACCCCGTGGTTGAGCTCGGCGGTGACCTTGTCGGCGTCGAGCTCCTTCGACAGCGTGAACACGCGGCGGTACCGCGGCAGCTGCACCTCGGCGTGGCTCGCCTGCATGCCGTCGGGCACCGGGAGGGCGACTTCGCCCTCGATCGTCAGCGTGTCGTCCTCGACGTGCAGCGTGACCTTGTCCTTCGGCACGCCCGGCAGGTCCGCGTAGAGCGTGATGCCCTGCGCGTCCTCGATCACGTCGACCGGCGGCAGCAGTGACGCCTCGGCGCGCGCGGCGGGCTTGGCCTCGTTGGCCTTGACGGATGCGTCATTGGTCATGGTTCGTTCCTCCGAATCACGGATCGTCGATGCGTCGCGGCTGGGCGGCCTCGCGGCGCTTGATGCTGACAGGTGCAGCACGCCGTCACGGTAGGCGGCGCTGACCGCGCCGGGATCGACGTCGTCGGGCAGGCTGACGCACGCGACGGAAGCGACCCGCGAAGCGCTCGTTGATGTGCACCGCCGACTTTCTCGTCTGCGGCGGGCAGGCTCGCGCTTGCGCTCGCCGGAGATCGTGAGCACGCCGCGCTCGAGGTTCACCTCGATCGTCGACCGGGTCGAGTCCCGGGCGCGAAGGCGTAAATCTCGACCGACTGGGGCGTGCCGCCGACGTTCAGGGCGGGATAGCCGCCGCGGCCGAGGCCGCGGATGCTGGGGGAGACGTCGAACGACTGCTGCATCTCGCGCTGCAGGCGGTCGAGTTCGGCGAACACGTCGCGCGGAAACAGGGATCGGAACATCACGGCAGTCCTCCGGTAAGGGTTCGATGACCGGGCCGGCAGCGCCAGGGCGCTCGCGGCACTCCCCGAAACTGTGGTCGCATGCAAGGGTTTCAAGGGGTTGACGCAGCGCCCGCGCGCCGCCACCTACGAGTCGAAGTCCGCCACCGGCCGCGGGGCACTGTCGTGCCCGCCGGCATCGCGGGAGCCCGCATGCAATTCAAGGACTATTACGAGATCCTCGGCGTGCCGCGCGACGCGACGGCCGACGCGATCAAGAAGGCCTTCCGGCAGCTCGCGCGCAAGTACCACCCGGACGTCTCGCAAGGCGCCCGACGCCGAGGCGCGCATGAAGGAGGTCAACGAGGCCAACGCGGTGCTCTCCGACGCCGAGAAGCCGCGCGGCCTACGACCAGTTGCGCGCTAGGGCGCACGCCGCGGACAGGATTTCCGAGCCGCCGCCCGGGTGGGACGCGGGCTTCGAGTTCTCCGGGCGCGGCGTCGCCGGACGGCGAGAGCGCCGACTTCAGCGACTTCTTCGCCGAGCTGTTCGGCCGCATGGGTGGCGCGGCGGGCGCCGCGGCGCGCGCGGCGGGCACGCGCAGGCGGCCCGGCACGCGGCCAGGACCACCACGCCAAGGTCCTGCTCGACATCGAGGACGCGTTCGTCGGCGCCCGCCGCCAGATCAGCCTGCGCGCGCCCGAGCTCGACGCCGCAGGGACGGGTCGTGCTGAAGACCCGCACGCTCGACGTGCAGATCCCGCAAGGGCGTGCGCGAAGGCCAGTTGATCCGCCTCGCCGGCCAGGGCGCGCCGGGCGCTCGGCGGCGGCGCCGCCCGGCGACCTGTTCCTCGAGGTGCAGTTCCGGCCGCACCCGCGCTACGCGCGTGCGACGGTCGCGACCTCGCGATGGACGCTGCCGGTCGCGCCGTGGGAAGCCGCGCTCGGCGCCGTCGTACCGGTGACGCTGCCGCACGGCGGCACGCTGAAGGTGCGCATGCCGGCCGGCGCGCAGAGCGGCCACGCGCTGCGCGTCCGCGGCGAAGGCATCCCCGGCGAGCCGCCGGGCGACCTCCAGCTCACCGTGCGCGTCGTGCTGCCGAAGGCCGACACGCCGCGCGCGAAGGAGCTCTACGAGACACTGGCGCGCGAGCTCCCGTTCGACCCCCGCGCCTGATTCCCGGAAGCCCGCCCATGCGAGAACACGATCTCATCGTCGCCACGCTGCTGGAGGAAGACGTGACGCTGACGCTCGAGGAGTTGTGCCACGACCTGCGCCGTGACCCGCGAGTGGGTGGTGACGCGCGTCGAGGAAGGTCTGCTGCCGATGCACGAGGACGGGCCGGAGGCGTGGCGCTTCGGCAGCCGTCACCTGTGGCGCGCCCGCGCGATGCACCGGATAGAGCGCGACTTCGACGCCGCGCCCGAGCTCGCGGCGCTGGTCGCCGATCTCCTCGAGGAGATCGAGGCGCTGCGGGCACGGTTGCGCTGACCCCCGGCGCAATGCGGGCACTGCCCATCCCGTTCGCTGCACCCGAGGATTCGGTGATGAATCGGCGCACGCTCATTGGCAGCATTGCGGGTGGCGTCCTCGCCGCACCGTTCGCCGCAACGACGCAGCCCGCGGGAGGGGCCCATCGCATCGGATTCGTCTCGCCGACTTCGGCGGGCCCAAGAGACGTCGCGTTCGTGCGGGGTCTCCGTGACCTGGGTTACGTCGAAGGGCGCAACGTCAGTATCGAGATGCGGTTCGCCGAAGGACAGCCCGAACGCCTGCCCGGACTGATCGTCAGGCCCCGGCGTGCGGCTGGGTCGACCAGTTCGCGCGGGGGTGCCCCTCCGCGGCGGCTAATCCTTCGCAAACGTTACGCGCACCTGTCCCCGCCCCAGTGCCTGCGGCAGTGCCGCGGCATCCTCAATGCGACCCAGGCGCGTGTACGAGTAGGGCGAGTCGAAGGTGAGGTAGAAGACGACCAGGGTATCGGCGCCCCAAAGCATCAGGTCGCCGCTGCGGATCGTTCCTGGCCGGGTGTCGTTGGTCGGGAGGGCCTTCGGCAGCTTCTGGTGCTTCTCGTTGCCGTTGAGGTCGGGCATGTCGAGGGTCAGCGGCAGCTGGGACACGAACGCGCGCGCGGCCTCGTTGTCCGCGAGGGTGACCGCGAACCTGCGTTCACCCGCCGTCAGCCAGATGCGTCGTTCTCCCGGGGCGTCCGTGTTCGTCGTCGCGGCTGCCGCCGGCGGGACGACGAAGGCCTGCAGCAGCCAGAGGCAACAGGCCGACGCGGCCAGCGATCGTCGTAGCGTCATGGTCGTGACCTGGGGTGGGAAACGCCAGCGCCGATCCATTCGAAAGCGTAGGCGATCGTTGTCGAGTCGAAGCTTGCCACGTCTCGGTCCAAAGATTCTGGCGCACCGGGCCGTCGTCGGGGCCCGCCTTTAGGGACGGGCGCGGCGCGACACCGCGAGCCCGTGCCGTCCTCATGCGGCAGCGGTCGTTCCGTTGATGGCGTGGCAAGATGCGGTCCTTTGCTCATGGTGCCTCGATGCCGAGCAGGTTGACCAATATACGACGAGCCGACCGCGGCGACGCGAAGCGGCTGTCAGCTGTCGCTGAAGCGACGTTCAGGGCCACATTTTCTGCGTTCAACACTCCGGAGGACATCGATCTCCATTGCCGAAACACCTACAGCGAGGAGATCCAAGCAAGCGAAATCGCCGACCCTGACACGGTGACCTTGATTGGCGAGCAGGATGAGATGCTGGTGGGCTACGCGCAACTGCGCTGGCGGAAGGCGCCCAGCTGCGTAGTGGCGGAGGCCCCGCGCGAGATTCAGCGCCTGTACGTGGTCAGCGACGCGCACGGCAAAGGCGTTGCGCACGATCTCATGAACGCCTGCATTGATGAAATGACACGCCTTCGGTCAGACGTGGCCTGGCTTGGCGTGTGGGAACGAAATCCACGGGCGATCGCCTTCTACAGGAAATTCGGGTTCGTGGAAGTCGGAGAGCATGTCTTCCTCCTGGGAAGGGACCGCCAGCGCGATGTCGTCATGGCCCGGCCGGTGCGCCGATCATGATCGCCCTCCCGTACGGCCTCCAGAGCGGGCGTTGCCGATGACTGCGTCGGGTCGTACCGTGACTTTCGTCGATCAGCCCGCTCGCGTTCAGACTCCATGGTCGCGGACCGGCCGACTGGAGTCATTCTGCAGCGACGCAAGAACAATTCCCAAGAGCAGTCATCCGTCGCTCAGCAAAAAACTGCGCGGACGCCATACTATGATTGCACTTCCATTCGTCGATGGAGCAATTCAGTGGTAGACCGGCGGGCCTTCGTCATCCTGGTCGCCAGCGCATGCGCGCTCGAATTACGCCCGCTTCGCGCACAGCCGGCGAACAAGGTCTTGAGGATAGGATTACTCCTGCCGGCGACCGCCCCGACGCCTCGGGGCCGCATCGAGATGGACACTTTCCGTGCGGGCTTGCGCGATCTGGGCTGGGTCGAAGGAAAGAACCTCGTGCTCGAAACGCGCTACGCGGGCATTAGTCCGCAGCGCCAGCGCGAGCTCGCAGCCGAACTCAAGGCGCTCCCTGTAGCTTTGATTGTTGCACCCGGAACGATCACGATTCGGGCGGCGCGTGAAGGCGCTCCCGGGCTGCCCATCGTCATGGTGTATGCGGGAGACCCCGTCGGCGCGCGTTTCGTTGCCAGCCTCGCGCAGCCGGGTGGCGACCTGACCGGCACTTCGGCCGCGGGTGAACAGGTACTGGCTAAGCAACTGGAACTCTTGTCGGCTGCGGTTCCGCAACTGAAGCAGGTCGGTGTGCTGATGAACAGCGCCAATCCTGCCAACGGATTCTTTTTTGCTGCAATGACGTCGCGCGCAAGGACTCTCGGCCTGCGACTTGATCGTATCGATGTCGCGGGGGAAGGCGAACTGGACGGAGCTGTGGCACGCGCCAAAGGTGGGGCGCTCGTAGTAGTCGGCGACCCGATGTTTTTCCGGGAGCGCGTCCACCTCGTCGAGCTGACTCTCCGCTTACAGGTGCCGGCTGTTTTCGGCAGGCCCGAGTATGTCGATGCCGGCGGATTGATGTCCTATCTTTCATCCAACGAGTGGCATTGGCGCGCCGCAGCGAGCTTCGTCGACAAGATCCTCAAGGGCGCGAAGCCCGCCAATATCCCGGTGGAACAGCCGACCACGTTCGAGCTGTTGATCAACCTGACGACGGCAAGAGCGCTGGGCATCACGATTCCGCAATCGCTGCTGCAGCGGGCAGATAAGGTGATTCAGTGACGGATGCTCGGCATCGTTCGCGGCTCTTGCATGACTCTGCGCGGCGCCGGCTAGAGTAGATCAATGAAGGTCGCGGACCGGCCGGTTCCATACGGTCGCTCTTGCATCTATGAACCGACTGTCCGTTCCGTAACGCCCTTCGAGGGTGTCCTGCGGATCGTTTGCGTACGAGGTCCCGCGATGTGCTTGCGGGCGGGCACTGCTAAGATCGCGGCTCTCCAGGAGGGCCCGATGCCGACGCACGATCCGGGACCCGTTGCGGTGCCCGCCAAGCCTCGCCGACCGCTCTGTCGTGCGGTGACTGCAGCCTGCGTGCTCGCGCTGGCAGCGTTGCTGCCGACCGCCGGCGCAGCGCGATTCGACTTCGACGCCGCCGGGGGTCGACTGCCCAAGGACGTCCGCCCGGCGCACTATCGGCTCGAGCTCGCGCTCGACCCGGCAACGCCTCGCTTCACCGGCACTGTCGAGATCGAGGTCGAGGTGGTGCGGCCGGTGGACGCGATCGTTCTGAACGCCCGCGGCCTCACGCCCACCGCGGCGCCACGCCTGCTCGATCCGGCCGGAGGAGAGCGCGGTCTCACCGTGGCGGCCGACGAGGGCCATGAGCAGTGGCGCCTGGCGACCAGTCCGGTCACGACGTTCCCCGCCGGAAGCTACCGCCTTCGGATCGAATATGCCGGAGAGGTTCAGCGGGCGGGCCAGGGACTGTTCGTCGTCGAGTACACCGCCGAGGACACACCAGCGCGGATGCTCGCCACGCAGTTCCAGCCGGGGCACGCGCGCAAGGTCTTTCCAGGGTTCGACGAACCGGCGTTTCGTGCGCGCTTCGATCTTGCGGTCCGAGCCCCCGACCGCTACGAAGTGGTCTCGAACATGCCCGCACGCGCGACCCACGTGGTCGACGGGCTGCGCGCGACATCGTTCGCCACGACGCCGCCAATGCCGACGTACCTCCTGGGCGTCGCCGTGGGCGAGTTCGACGTGCTCGCCGACCGGCAGGACGGCGTGGAGCTGCGCATCCTTACCGCGCGTGGACGGCGCGAGCAGGCCCGCTATGCGATGGAGACGACCAAGCAGCTGCTGCCCTATTTCGCCGATTACTTCGGCCAGCCGTACATGCTGCCCAAGCTCGACCAGCTGGCGATTCCCGGCGTGCGCGGCGGCGCGATGGAGGATTGGGGCGTCATCTCCTACAACGAGGCGCTGCTGCTCTACGATCCGGGTCGCTCCGCGCCGCGGACGCAGTCGACGGTGTTCAACATCGTCGCGCACGAAATCGCGCATCAGTGGTTCGGCAACCTCGTCACGGCGGCGTGGTGGGACGATCTGTGGCTCAACGAGGCGTTCGCGACCTGGATGGCCGGCAAGGCGACCGAACGATTCAATCGCGACTGGGACCTGAAGGCTCGATTGCGCTCCAGCAAGGAGGACGCGTTCCGGCGCGACGCCGGCGGCGCGACGCGACCGATGGTCGTGCCGGTGCGCACCGAGGCCGACGCGTTCGCGGTCTTCGACGAGATCACCTATCAGAAGGGCGGCTCCGTGCTGTCGATGTTCGAACAGGCGCTCGGGCCCGACCTGTTCCGCGACGGGCTTCGCCGCTACATCCGCACCCACGCCTACTCGAACGCCACCGCCGACGACCTCTGGTACCACCTCTCGCAGGCGACGGGGCGGGACGTCGCGCGCGAGATCGGCGGATGGGTCGCTCGTCCGGGCTTTCCGATCCTCGACGTCGCCACGCGTTGCGTCGGCGGGCGCACCGAGGTGCGGCTGGCGCAGCAGCGCTTCTCGTCGCAGAGCCTTCGCGAGCTGGCTGCGATGTGGCACGTGCCGGTGGCGCTGCGCGGAGGTGGCACGACCCGCACGCTCACGCTGGGCCGGGAGCCCGCCACCGTTCACTTCGACGGCTGCGTCCCCGTGATTGCGAATGCCGGCGACACGGGGTACTACCGCGTCCGCTACGACGCAGGCGCAGGTGCGCGGCTCAAGCGGGCGTTCGCGAAGCTGCCTGCGCTCGACCGGGCGGCGATCACGGCCGACACGCTTGCCCTCGCCAGGCGCGGCGGCGTCCCGGTCGCCGACTACCTGGCGTTGACGGCTTTGCCCGCGCCCCGGACGCCGGGCGAGTGGCTGCTGATCGTCGAGGGCCTCGACGAACTCGACGAGGCCCTCGAAGGGACACCCGCGCAGGCTGCGCTGCGCCACTGGGCGCGGACGCGGCTTGCGCCGCAGCTCGACCGCCTCGGCTGGACGGACGCGCCCGGCGACTCGCTCACGACGCTGAGGCTGCGTGGAGCGCTCGTGGATGCCCTGGGCCGGTTCGATCACGCGCCGACGATCGAGCGGGCGCGCCGAACCCACGCCGATGGCACGGCCGCACCGTCGACGGTCGCGGGCGTCGTGAACACGATCGGTCGACACGCCGACGCTGCGGCCTACGCGTCATTGCTGGCCGCCCGCAGGTCCGCTACCGGACAGGAGGAGCGATGGCGACTCGAGCGTGCCATTGCGCTGGTCCGCGATCCCGAGCTGGCCCAACGTACGCTCGACCTCACGCTCACCGACGAGTGGCAACCCGGTGTCGCCACCCGAATGGCCACGCAGGTCGGCGGGGCCGGTGGTCACTCCGAGCTCGCCTTCGCATTTGTCCAGAAGAACTTCGTGGCACTTGCGGCGAAGTCGGGGGATTGGGGACGGCTGTGGCTGCTGCCCGGGTCTGCGGCGGGCTTCAACGAGAGCGACTGGGCCGAACGATTGCTGGCCGCGCAGGACGCGACGCTCGGCGAAGCGGGACGCGATCCCGCGCAGCGGGTCGCCGAGACCATCCGCGAGAAGTCGATGCTCCGCGACACAGAAGGCGAGCGGCTCGCCCGGCAGCTGCGATCGCGGGTGCCGACGGGTGTCGCTACGCCGGGCGGGCAGCACCCTGCGGGAGCGCGCCGGACGTGACTTCCCGGTAGACTCAAAGGTCGAGTTGCCGGGAGCACTGCGACCACGGCGAGACCGGAGAGGCCGGACGCCGTCGTTGTGGTTCGCTTCGAAAAACTGTCGTGTCGATCGGTGCGCCGGCGACGCGCACCACGCTGCGAGGACCCGCACGTCACCGCGGCAGCTTGTCGCGGAAGATGCGCAGCGCGTGCAGCAGGTCGCGGATCAACGTCTCCTGGTAGCGATAGGACATCTCCTCGCCCATCGGCACCAGCACCGACAGCGAGTGCCTGCGGCAGCGCTCCGCGAGCGCGGCGAGGCGCGCCATCACGTCGTCAAGCTGCGCGCGTGCTTGCGGCGTCGCGTGACGCGCGTCCGCATCGAGCTCCGCAATGCGCGCGAGCGTCACGCCGGGGCCGAACAGCGCGGGCAGCTCGCGCTCGATCTTCACGCGGTCCGCGTCGACGCGCCAGAGGCGGAAGCGGTGGCCGAGCGCCATCGCACTGAACAGCACCGAGAACGCGACGCCCAGCTGGATCCACAACGGCAGCGGCATGATGTCCACCGCCCACGGCGCGTAGGTGCCGAGCAGGTCCGGCCCCTCCTCGTTGAAGAAGCCCTGCGACACGGCGGCCATCGGCACTCCGGACAGGTTGGGCTGCCCCTTGTTGTGCCGGACGAAGGTCGGGAAGACCGCAGCAGCCGCCGCCATGAAGCCCTGGGTCGCGCCGTTGGACGCGCAGCCGTTGCCGACGATCAGCGCGTCGACCTGAAGCACGTTCTTGTCCTCGGCGGGCAGCTTGCGCACGTAGTCGATCTGGCCGGCCTCGATGCGACCCACGCGCGCGAACGGCAGGCGGCGTGCGAGCGATGCGGCCTCCGGCAGCTGCAGGATCTGCAGGTTGCGTCGCTTGACCGCGTCGGCGACGAGCTGCGCCTCGTCGTCGATCACCATGGCACCGAGGTCGAGCTCGCCGCGCTCCAGCATGTCCAACTGCCGGTCGATCGGCTGCGTCGACACGACGAGCTCGAGTCCGTCGAGCGGCAAGAGCACGCGCCGCATCATCTGCTCGGTGCCGCTGCCCACAGGACCGATGCCGAGGCGCAGGCCCTTGAGGTCGGCGGGGGTGCGGATGCGATCCGCGTCACGGCCAAGGATGATCAGCGACTCGGGATGCGGCAGGCGGCCGACCAGCTCGAGCAAGTGCTTGTCCGGGTAAGCGATGCCGTCCTGCACCAGCGCGAAGTGGACGTCGCACTGCTTCCTGCCGGCGATCAGCCGCTCGACGTTCTCCACCGAGCCCGCCGTCGACACGTTGGTCACACGCCCCTTGCGGCGCGAGACCTCCTCGGCCAGCCTGTCGACGGTGGCGAAGTAGTTGCCGGTCGGGCTGCCGGACAGCACGGCGACCCGGACGTGTCGCAGGCTCGGCCGCGGATCGATCCAGGCGACGAGCGCCGCGACGAGCGCCAGCACGCCGAACAGGATCGCGGTCTTGACGCCCGGCGAGAGCCTGCCGTTGTGTCCGGAGCGGCCGAGCACGCGCATCAGGCGCTCCCTGGGGATGGGTCGGCCGGAACCGGCGGGTAGCTCGGGCATCGCGGGGGTGACCGGCAGGCGTGTGAATCGGACGGCGGGCCTCGAGGCCCGTTCTCGGGCGCCATTCTGCCTCAGTGGACAGCGGCGCGGTTGGCGCCGCGTTCCGTCGCCGCCGAGCCTGGTCGCGCCGGCTAACCGAGCGGGACGACGCCGTCGTTCGCGAGCTCGCGCGACTGCGGCCCGACGAACCACCTCTGCTCGCGGCGCACCGGGTCGATCACCCAGCCCACGCTGAACGGGTGATGGAAGAAGCCCGCCTGCGTGCGCCGGTCCGTGGCGCTGAAGAACGCGCCGATGTCCGGATGGCTGTGAAACCAGCCGACGACGAACTCGCCGGGCGAGAGCGCCGCGCGTGCCGCGTCCCAGACGCCGGCGGCGAGGCGCAGCGAGTACTCGGTTGCGTCGTCGTCGAGACCGGGCACCGCGGTACGCACGACCACGACGGCAGGTACGCCATCTCCCGGGGCATTGACCAACGGCTCGCCGAGCAGGAGCCCGCCCCGCTCGAGCGGACTGTGCACGACGTGATCCCACGCCTTGCGCAACGCGTCCGAGGCCAGCGCGACGAGCGGCAGCTCGTCGTCCCCTCGGGCGGCGGTGCGGACGGCCACCCGCTCGGAGACGCGGTCGAGCGCATCGGCAGGAACGACCCCGCGCATCGACTCGCGCCATGCGGCCACGGTACGATGCTCGACGGCCTCGGCGACGTCGGTCCAGCGCATCAGGTGTTGGTCTGGAAGTCGCGCCCGCACGCCGGGCAGCGCACCGTACCCGAGCGGCCCGCGGGCAGGCGCAGCCCCGCGCGGCAGTGCGGGCAATGGCGGATCACGCGCTCGGCCGCCGTCGCGTGGGAGTCGGACCCGACGCCTGCGCGCTCGTCGACCGTCAGCGCGAGCGCCGCGGCGTCGGTCGGGAACGCGTCGGGGTGACGGTGCACTGCGGCTTGGTACCACGCGTTGGCGGCGCCATCGGCGATCGAGTACGGGTTCATCAGCAGCGGGTCGAACGCGAGCAGGCGCACGACGCGGTGGACGAACAGGTCCATCCCTTCGCTCGGCAGCCACTTCGAGCCGATGCACACGACGCCGGACGAAAACACGTGCGGGTGGAAGATCGGCGTCAGCACGGTCGTCACCGGTGGCAGGAACGGGTGCCGCGGCGCGAGGTCGATCGCGACCCGCGACGACGGCTGCCGCTCCACCGGGTAGCGGTGGGAGCCGACGGTGGCGTAGCCCAAATCGAGCACGAACCGGGGCCGGCCCGCGACCGGCAGCGTGACGATGCCGATGCGCCCGCCGCTCGTCGCCGCCAGAGCGCGCAGGCGCTCGATGTCGACGTCGCGACGGCTGCCGCTCATCCCGAAACCGGGGTCAGACCCCAACGACACCACACCCGCCGCCGCCGGCGACCAGCACGGGCTGCACCTCGAGCACGTCGCCCGCGTTCACGCCGGCCTGGTCGAGCGTCTCGTTGGGCTTCAGCGCGCGACCTTGCGTCACGTTGACGAGCGTGTAGTCGGCGTCGGTCGGCAGCGCCCAGTGGTCGACTGCGGACTGGATGATCTCGGCGCCGGTCTGATGCGGCGCCAGTGCGAGCTCGGCACGCCGGGTCTGGTCGGCGGTGCGGATCGACAGCTTGTACTCCTGCGGAAGGCCCATCGTCACTCCTCGAGGTCGATGCAGACTGCACCCGGCTCGCCGACCTTCGCGAGCAGGTACTTCGCCGGCGGCAGCGCGTCGCCGAACAGCTGCAGCAGGTCGTCGACCGCAGCCTCGCTGCGGATGTCCACGCGCGCCGCGAGTTGCCCGCACACGGCGCAGCGCATGATGCGATCGTCGAATTCGTCGGCGCGATGTCCCACGTACGCAGCCGCGTGCGGCGTCGTGCCGCAAGCCGTGCAGGTGTAGTCGAAGATCAACGCATCGGAGAGCAGGACGGCATCGGCATCGGCGGCGTGCAGCGCGAGCGCGTGCCGCCAGTCACCGCCCGCCGCGACCCGCCGCGGCCGCGGCGCCAGCGATGCGCAGCCCGGGCATGCCGCGTTGCGCCCGAGCGCGACGACCGTGGAGGCCCCCGTCCGCGTGTCGAACAAGGTGCGCCGAGCGCCCCCGCCCGCTTCGCCCCCGACCCGCAGCGCAGCCTGCACGGCCAGCGCGCCGGCGACACTCGCGGTGATCGCGGTCGTCGCCACCTTGTCCTCGGCAAGCATGGCCCGCCGCAGCCAGCCGCACGAATAGCGCTCTGCGACCTTGCGGTAGGCACTTTCCGGCAGGTGGCATTCGAAGCACGCGTGCGGACCCGCGGAACCGTGCGGGAACACCTCGACGCTCGCGTAGCGGCTGTCGATGCCGGCGTTCACCAGGTCCACGCCGGCGAGCATCGCGAGCTGCGACAACCGCATGCGCGCCTCGAGGTTGTCGACCGCGCAGATGACGACGTCGAGCCGCTCGACGTCGGCGAGCCGGAGCGTCCGCCAGGCGTCACCCGCGACCGCACGCAGGCGCACGTTCGGGTCGAGCTCCGACGCGCGATCGACGACGGCCCGGGCCTTGCCGGCACCGACGTCGGCTTCGCGCAGGAACATGCTGCGCGTCAGGTTGTGGATCTCGACGTGGTCGAAGTCGTGCACGTCGACGGCCCCCACGCCCAGCAGCACGAGGTTCTTCACCACCTCGTTGCCGACGGCGCCCGCACCGACGACGGCCACGCGCATCGCCAGCAGACGGTCGACGGCGAGCCCGTCGACGCCCTGCTGGCGCAGGTAGCGATCGCGGTTCACGGCGGCAACGGGCGCAGCGCTGCGTTCAGACGACCTGCACCGGGCGCAAGTCGTCGCTGCCGCACAGCGTGCAGCGGCCGGCATTGTGCGATTCGAGCGCCTGCACGCTTTGCCGGTGGTAACAGGCATGGCAGCCGCCGCATCGCCACAGCGGCGCGTCGGGGTCGATCGCTGCGCTGGAGTAGGCGTCGCGCAGGCCGTCGAGGGCGCTCTTCGGGACCACCCAGTTCGTGCCGGCCCCGGCGTCGGCGGTACGCCCCGCCGCCCCGCGGGGGAATCCCCATGGGTTCGCACGCGGCCGGTAGACACGATCGCTGCGCGGCCGCATCGACTGCTGGCGCGCGACGATGACGAACAGGAGTCCGACGAAGAACAGCAGCAGCGGCAGCACGCGGGCCACGGTGTTTCCTCTCGAAACCGGCGGCGGATGTCCGGGAACCCCCTTCCGCCGCCAGGCCAAGCCAAGCCAAGCCACCAACGATATGGGGATCGTCCGCGAAAAGGCAACCGGACCGTAACGCCCGAGTGGCCGCGTCGGCTGACACGCGCGACCACGCCGCGGAACCCGATGCGCCATGTTACCGCCGGCGGGCGCGGTGCGCGTAACATCCCGGGCCATGGCAAGCGAGGAAACGCTGCGACCCTCGTCTGAGGAGTTCGTGCTGCGGGCGGCGCCGGGCGAGAAGGCGACGCTCGCGCGCGCGAAGCGGCTCGGCCCGGTCGAACGCCTCGAATCGGCGCGTGATCTCAGCCTGCTGATCGTGCCGCAGCAGGCGACACCGGCAGCGAGCTGGGCGGCAGTGTCGAAGGCGATGGGCGAGGACGTCGCGCTGTTCCCGGTGCTCTACGACCGCGACGGCGTCCCGCACTACCCCACCGGCGAGGTCACGGTGCGCTTCGACGCCGCGCAGAGCGACTCGGACATCGCCCGGTTCTGCGACACCCACCGCGTGCGGCTCGTGCGCCGCAACGCGTTCGTGGCGCAACAGTTCGTCTGCGAGGCGCTGGTCGCCGCCGCGGAGTTCCTGCCGGACCTGGTGGCCCGGCTCGCGGCGCAACCCGGCGTGCATCGCGCGTGGGCGAACACACTGTCGAACTATCGCCGCACGGGAAAGTAGGGTCAGACTCGACTTTCCCGCGATAGTGTCGCGAAGGCCGCCGACGCGACAGGAAAGTCGAGTCTGACCCTACTTTCCTGCTTTCCGCGATCAGCGCACCGCCTTCGCGGCCGCGACCGCCTTGCCCGCGTTGACGCGACCGCGGCCGAACTGCGGGCTGTGGCCGCTGGCGTCGTAACCGCTGCCGATCCGGTCGCAGGTCGACTCCATCACCGAGCGTGCCTCCGTGGCGGTGAGGTCCGGCCGGACCGACAGCACCAGCGCGGCGACGCCGGCCGCCAGCGGCGTGGCGGACGACGTGCCGCCGAACTGGCTGGTGTGCAGGCCGTCCACACCGCCGGCGGCGGCGGTGCCGGTGTTGAAGCCGCGGTTCGGAGACGAGACATCGGTGGTGAAGATGCCGCGCACCCCGCCCGACGACGGCGCGACGAACGCGATCTCGCGGCCCACGTTCGAGTAGTCCGCGAGCTCGCCGTCGTCGGTCGAGGCCCCGACGGCGATGGCGTTCGGATCGCGCGCCGGATAGCTGACCGGGCTGCCGTGGTCATTGCCGGCGGCGCAGAACACGAGCGTGCCGAGCCCGCCCCGGCCGCCGGCGCCGATGTCCTCGAGTGCCTGCTGCAGGTCGCTGCTGTAGCCGCTCGACCACGAGCACGAGAGGATCGCCGCATGGCGCGCGGCGTAGCGCATCGCGTTGGCGACGTGCTCGTCCGCGGCAAGTTCGTCGGCGTGGAAGACCTTGACCGGCAGCACGCGGCAGCCCGGCGCGACACCCACCGCGCCGCCGCTCTTCGCCGCCGCCGCGATCACCCCGGCGCACGGTGTGCCGTGGATGTCGTTGCCCTTCATCTGGTCGAAGGGATGGCGAAAGAGCTTCGGCCGCGGATCGAAGTGCCCGGGATCGTCGTCGGGAAGGAAGAAGTCGCGTCCGTGGCGGTCCGGCGCCGCGGCGTCGGGGTTCTTCCAGATGCGCGACTTGAGATTCGGATGGTCGATGTCGACGCCGTCGTCCAGCACCGCGACGACGACGGCGCGCTTGCCGCGCGTGATCTTCCAGGCCTCGCGCACATCGACGTCCTCGTCCTTCTTCGCGCCGCCGGTGCCTCGGTTGACCAGGTGCCACTGCGCCGCGGGAATCCGCGGCATCGCGAGGCGCCAGTACTGCGAGACGAAGTTCGGCGTGGCGAACACCACGTCGTCGAGCGCGGTCCACGCATTGGCGATCTCGAGCAAGTCCTCGCCCGCGTACTTCCGGTCCGGGCGATACACGACGACCTGGTCGCCCGCCCAGGCGTTGCGCCTGCGCACGACGAAGCCGTGCTCCGCCAGGATGCGGCGTCGGGTCGCCTGCGGCACCTTGTGCCCGAAGCGCACGACGATCTCGCGGTAGACGACGCGCAGTGCGCCACTCGCCTCGTCGCGGAACGTCACCGGTGGCGGCCCCTTCGCCGGCACCGGGGCACCCGCGTTGCCGGCACGACGACCGAGGTCGAAAAAGCCGCGCGCCGCATGCGCGACCAGTGCCCCCGTGCTGACGGGATCGCGGCCCGGATCGGCGGCGACCTCGACGCGCTGGTTGCGCGTGCGCTGCGCCGTGGTCACCTGCGTCGGCAGCGGCGTGAGCTCGATCCTCTCCCCGGACTTGGCGACGAGATGCATGGCGTGTCCTCCGCTCGATGGTGCGCTCGCTGCGGGACCGCGGCGAGCGACGGCGCCCGGTACCGGGTCAGCCGACCTCGACGTCCACGGTGCGGTAACCGACCCGGCAGCTGCCGACCGTCACCGACAACGTGCCGCGACCCTCGACGACGAAGGTGACGAAGCGCTCGTGCGCATTGCCGCGCGTCCACGGCATGAAGATGCTCGCCCCGCCGTAGAGGCCGGCGCCCCAGCCGTCGAGGTGGCCGATCTCGACGATCGATTCGGCCGGCGCGACCGGCGTCACGCCGTTGCCGTCCGTCGTGACCCGCAGCGGCTCCGACAGCGGGAGCTTGCGCGCGGACGGCAGCCCGTACGTGCCGAGATAGCCGCGGTTGGCGACGCGGATCTCGACCCGCGTGTGGCCGGCGCCGACCCGCTCCTTGCGCACGACCTCGACCGTCACCTGCGGCACGAGCGCCGCCACGCGCAGGAACGCGGCGCTCTGCGTCGCGCAGGTCGCCGCGAGCTTCTCGTACGGCGGATTCCAGATGCCGACGCGGCCGTCGAAGCCGCCGACCTCGACTGCGCCGAGCTGCGGGTGCGCCACCTTGCGCCAGCGCTTGAACACGCGGCCCTGGTTCTGCTCGCGGTCGAGCTTGGCGAGCGTCAGGAAGTCCTTGCGCTCGAGCTGCGAGTAGTGGTCGACGAAGGGCTTCTTGCGCGGGATGCCGAGCTGCGCGAACAGGTCCCAGAGCTCGATCACGTAGGCGAGCGTGCCGCGCTGGTGGTACGCCCACTCGGTGATGTCGCCGCGCAGCGGCTTGTCGGGCTCGTAGAGGAACTCGTGGTAGCCGGAGACCGACGCGTAGCCGGTGTGCTCCGTCATCCAGGCCTCGACCTGCTTGAAGATCGCGAGGTCGGTCTGGTCCATCTTGCTGTCCGGCTTGTCGCCGAGCGGCCGGATCAGCACGCCGCCGAACGTGTGCAGGTTGAGCCACGTCACGATGTTCGGATGGTGGGTCGCGAACTCCATCACCGCGCGCGTCTCGGGTGCGCTGCCGGGGAAGTGACCGCCCCCCACCTGCTCCGGGTCGGGCGCCCACTGGTACGGGAAGTTGCGGTTGAAATCGTAGAGGTTGTCGCCCAGGAAGTGCGGATCGGGAATGCGCCGGCCGTCGAAGTTGGCGATGCGGCCCTCGGGGTAGAGCTTGTAGAAGGGGCCGGAGTCCTCGGGCTGCCGCGGCACCATCACCGGCGGGTCGAGCGGCGTGCCGTCGTCCCCGCGCAGCTCCACGAGCTCGCCGTCGGCGCACTGC
This sequence comes from uncultured beta proteobacterium, assembly GCA_963765065.1. GTDB lineage: Bacteria > Pseudomonadota > Gammaproteobacteria > Burkholderiales > Casimicrobiaceae > VBCG01. The sequence goes on from CAVXVH010000019.1 coordinate 55,637, forward strand.
TGGCGCATGTAGCCCACCATGCCGTCGCCGTCGACGTCGGCCGACTCCCAGTAGGCGTGGTCCTTGTTGACGCGGTCGTTCACCGGGCTCGAGCGGACGTAGCGGCCCTTCTTCAGCACCTCCTCCGCACCGTCGGGTGAGATACGAGGCACGACGTAGAACAGCGCGCCGCGGATCGCGTCTGCCATGTGCTTCGGCAGCGGCTTGCCGCCGGCCTCGTCGCGGCCCTGGTGGATCGCGAGGACGTCCTCGGCGATGGCGAGCGCGACGCTCGAACCGCACACCTCGGAGGCGTGCATGTTGCCGTCGATCCACACCGCCGGCCGCGACTGGTCGGGATCGTGGCCGATGGTGAGGAGCGGGATATCGCGGCCCTCGGCGCTCCGGCCGAGCGACGACACGTGCGCGACGTCCGGATGCTGCGTCGCCCAGGACTGGAGCTGGGCGGTGAGTTCGGCGTAGTCGAGATATTTGGTGCGAAACATCGGTCGTCCTGTTCTCGCGACGCGCGCAGAGGTGGCGATTCTACGCCGCGGCCCGCGCCTGCCCGGGACTCTGCACACCGATGAGCGGCGGAACCGCAGCGCTCATGCGAATGTCATACTATTGCGGGCACGTGCCAGTACGGTGTCGTGTTGCGCCACGGAGGATTCCACCATGCAACGTTCGCTCCTCGCACTCGTCTTCGCCGCCTTCAGCTCGCCGCTGCTCGCGACCAATGTCGGCGTCTCGATCACCGTCGGCGACCCGGCCTACTACGGCCGCATCGACATCGGCAACCTGCCGCCGCCGGCGCTCGTGTATGCCGAGCCGATCCAGGTCTGGCCGGCGCCCATCGGCGTGGTCCCCGCGCCCGTCTACCTGCGAGTGCCGCCGGGGCACGCGAAGCAGTGGCGCAAGCACTGCAGGAAGTACGGCGCATGCGGGCAGCCGGTCTACTTCGTGCAGGACCGCTGGTACAGCGACGTGTACGTCGCACGCCACCGCCCGCGCGGCGTGGCGACGATGCATGCCCCGGCGGTTCCCGCGCCGTACTACCAGGTCCCCGTCACGTCGGTGCGCGCGGTGGTGGGCCCGCCCGATCGGCGCTGCTGGATCGAACGCCAGCAGGTCGTGCAGGATCGCGGCAACGCGATCAACGTTCCCGGGGCCGTGGTCGGCGCCGTCATCGGCGGCGTGCTCGGGCACCAGGTCGGCGGCGGACGCGGCAAGGACATCGCGACGGCAGGCGGCGCGGTCGCGGGCGCCGTGGTCGGCGCGAACGTCGGCCGCGGCGGCACACAGGTCGTGACCCGCGATGTGGAGCGGTGCGCGTACGTCCCCAACGACGCGCATCCGGCCTACTGGGACGTCACGTACGCGTTTCGCGGCGTCGTGCATCGCGTCCAGCTTTCGGCTCCACCCGGCCGCACCATCCTCGTCGACGCCAACGGCGCACCGCAGGGATAGCGGACGCGGCGGGTCCTCCCCGCCGGCACGTGTTGCTAGCGGGTCCGCGTCCGTGCGACGAACGCACGGACGACCCGCTCGCGCGTGCGCGAGTGCATCGTTCCTTGCTATGCTCTGAGACGCTGCGCCGATGCACGAATCCGCGATGGGCGCTGCAGTCCGAGGGACGCGGCGACGACCGCCCCGGGACCATCGAGTCATCGATATCCAGACAGGAGCAACAGGCATGGCTGAAGAGAAGACCCTGATGAACAGGATCGGCGACGCCGTCGAGGCGGCGAAGGAAAGGGTGCAGGAAGTGGGGGCGTCGATCGCGAAGAAGACCGGCCAGGTCGCCACCGAAGCCAAGCGCGAAGCCGGCAAGGCGGCCACCGCGGTCGAGCGCAAGGCACGCTCGGCGAAGCGGACCGTCGAGCGCACGGCGCGTGCTGCCAAGGTCGATACCGAGAAGGCGCTGGGCAAGGCGAAGCGCACCGTGACCAGCAAGGCCAAAGCGGCCAAGTCGGGCACCGAGAAGGCGCTCGGCAAGGCGGAGCGCGCGGTCAAGCGCAAGGTGAAGGCCGCAGCGACCGGCGCGAAGAAGGCGGCCGGCAAGGTCGAGCGCGCGATGGCGCCGAAGAAGCCGGCGGCGAAGAAGGCCGTGAAGCGCAAGGCCTCGACCGCCGGGGCCGCGCTGAAGAAGGGCGTAGCCGCAGCGAAGAAAGCCGTGAAGAAGACCGCGAAGAAGGCCGCGACGACCGCCCGCAGGGTCGCGAAGGCGCCGGCGAAGAAGGCGACGAAGCAATCGGCCAAGCGCACCGGCAGGAAGTAATGTCGCGACGGCCGGACGGGTGCGTCCGGCCATCGCCGCCGCCGTCGCGGCGGCATCGGCTCGGGGCTGCGCTCGTCGTGCTCGGCGTTTGCTTCGCGACGGGTTGTTTCGCGGTCCCCATCGCGGTCGACGTCGACACCGCCCCGGCTTTCGCACCCGCCGTCGACGCGACGGCGTTCCCGCGCGAGGCGGCGCGCCTGCGCGATCCGACGTGGCTCGCGCAGATCTATCCGCCCTCCGGTGGCGGACCCGTCTGGTTTGCGCCGGACGGTCCCCGTCCTGCCGCATCGACGGCGCTGCGGGCGCTGCGCTCCGCCGCGGACCGCGGCCTGCGTCCCGACCGACTACGGCGCCGACGTGCTCGACCGAGCGATTCCACAGCGCCACCGGCTCGGACGCTGGCACCGACGCGCTCGCCCGCACCGACGTCGCGCTCACGACTGCCGTGCTGCGCTTTCTCGCCGACGTGCGCTTCGGCCGCGTGCGCCCGCAGGACGTCGAGCCGTACTACCGCGCCAAGGCCAGGGATGCGTGGTTCGTCGCCGGGCTGCGCGAGGCGGTCGCGCAGGATCGCCTCGATGCGCTGATCGACGCCGCCGAGCCGGCGTTCCCCGTCTACGGCGGCTCAAGGCGCTGCTGCCGCATTACCGTTCGCTGGCCGCGGCACCCTTCCCGGCACTGCCCGCGCTAACAGGGGCACGCGCCAAAGTGGTCGCGGGAGACCGTTACGCCGGCGTGCCGGCGCTCCACAACCTGCTCGTGCGGCTCGGTGACCTGCCGCCCGACACGCCGCGCCCCCTCGACGACCGTTACTCCGACGCACACGCCGCGGGCGTCACCCGCTTCCAGGCACGGCACGGGCTCGCCCAGGACGGCGTGCTCGGCCGGCAGACGATCACCACGCTGAACGAGCCGCTCGCGACACGCGTCACGCAGGTCGAGCTCGCGCTGGAACGCATGCGCTGGCTGCCGGAGTTCGCGGCGGGCCCCGCGATCGCGATCAACGTCCCGTCCTTCCAGTTGTGGGCGTTCGCCGACGCGCGCGACACGGCGAGCGCGACGCTGACGATGCCCGTGATCGTCGGCAAGGCGGTGAAGCACGAGACGCCGATCTTCATCGGCGAGATGCGCGCGGTGGAGTTCTCGCCGTTCTGGAATGTGCCCCGCAACATCCTGCGCAACGAGACGCTGCCGCGGCTCGCCCGCGATCCCGGCTACCTCGGCCGCGAGGACATGGAGCTGGTGAGCACGCGCGACGGCCGCGTGCTGACGAGCATCGACGCCACGAGCCTCGAGGCGTTGCACGCGGGCGAGCTGCGGGTGCGGCAGCGGCCCGGCGCGAAGAACGCGCTCGGCGGCGTCAAGTTCGTGCTGCCGAACACGATGGAGATCTACCTGCACGGCACGCCGGCGCGCGAGCTGTTCGAGCGCACGAGGCGCGACTTCAGCCACGGCTGCATCCGCGTGCAGGACCCCGGCACGCTCGCCGCGTTCGTGCTGCAGGGCAAACCCGAGTGGACGGCCGAGGCGATCGACGTCGCGATGCATTCCGGCAGGAACCGGACCGTGGCGCTGCAGGCGCCGATCCCGGTGGTGGTGTTCTACACGACCGCGATCGTCGACGCCGGCGGCCGGGCGATGTTCCTGCCCGACGTCTACGGGCACGACCGCCGACTGCTCGCCGCACTGGAAAAGTAGGGTCAGACTCGACTTCTCGCCGGAGTCGCCGGGTTGGGGCCGGGGCTGAGAAAAGTCGAGTCTGACCCCACTTTCCCGGTTCGTCGAGTCTGACGCTGCATTCGCTTCGCCGCAGCCGCCGCCCGCAGTTGCATGGCAATCAGGGAGAGCGCAGGATGCACTGTCGCTTCCGCCTGCGAGTACACGATGGGGCTCGACTTGGGTCTTGTCTTTCGGTTCGGCCGGACAGCATGGATGTCGTTGCGGTCGGTAGTGCGCATCCTTGTGACCGTAGCGTTCGGCGCGGCGATCGCGCCAACGGCCATTGCACAGAGCACGGGCACTGCCGTCGAGTACTACCACGCGGGCTTCAACCACTATTTCGTCACCGCATTTCCCGGCGAAATCGCGCTGCTCGACGGGGGTGGCTTCGGTGGCGCCTGGTCGCGCACGGGCCACGTGGTGCCGGTGTGGCTGCAACCGCAGGCGTCAACGGTCGAGACCTGCCGCTTCTTCGGCGAGACGTTCACGCCGCGCAGCTCGCACTTCTACACGCCGTACGCGTCCGAGTGCGCCACGCTCAAGCAGGGCGCGACGTGGACGTACGAGGGTGTCGCCTTTCACCTCAGGCTCCCCGATGGTTCCGGCAACTGCCCGGCGGGCACGAGCGTCCTTTACCGCCTGTACAACGAGAGCCGGAGCGGTGCACCCAATCACCGCTACACGACGAGCCGGGCCGTGTTCGAGCAGATGCGCGCTGCAGGTTGGACTCCGGAAGGCCTTGGGCCTCAGGTGGTCTTCGCGTGCGTGCCGGCCGGCGCAGGCGCGACCGATGCGATCGGGCTATGGGAAGGCACGACCGGTGCCGGTGAGGACGTCGTCGGCGTCGTGCTGTCCGACGGCACGTTCTATCTCTTCCACGGTGACGGCGCGTCGCACGTCAACCTCGTGCAGGGTACCGGCGTGTTCGCCAATCGGACGTTTGCGTCAACGAGCGCCCGAGACTACGAGTTCGTGCCTGCGCAGGACGGCGTCACCGCCACCGTCACGGGAACCTATGTGCCCCGCACATCCCTGTCGGGTGCGATCGCGTCACGCGGGCGCAAAACCACCTTCAGCTTGCGCTACACAGGCGACGCGCCGGCACCCATGGCGCTTCCCCCGGCGCCGAGGACACTGACTGGCGTGGCCTACACCCTGGACGGTTCGACGTTCGGCAACGTCACGTTGGGCCCCGGGGGCCGCCTGACCGGCGACCTGCTGGGCTGCACGATCGCGGGAACGCTCACCCCGCGAGCGGACATTGGCATTGCCGATCTCACCGTGACGATTTCCGGGTCGTTCTGCACGCTGGGCAGCGACGCGATGACCGGCGTCGCGCTCTACGAAGAGGAAAGCGGCATAGGCGCGCTGGTCGCGTTCGCCCGCAATGCCACGCAGACCAATGCAATGACGCTCGCGGCGTTCATGCTCCCTGTCGCCCGGTAGCGGCTGGCGCGGTACCACGGCGCCGGGCGATGTCGGAACCGGCATCCGGTGTCCGGCCGGCCGCCTCCCGTCACCAGCGCCGCACGCGCCCCGTGTCGAGGTGCACGAAGCGTGACTCGGCGTAGAAGCCGACTCCGCCGGCCTTCAGCGACAGCGCGGCGTCGCGCAGGTCGGCGAGCGGAACGTCGGGAAGGCGCACGTCGATCGCGCGGCCTTCGAGGTGGAGGCTCTTCGTGGCCACGCCTCGGCTCTTGCGATGCAGCGCCTCGTTGGTGGCTGGCGAACGGTAACCCGAGATCACCTCGAAAGGTGCGCCGCTGCCGGTCAGTCGCGCCACCGCGTGCAGCTGGTCGAGAAGCTGCGGGTCGATGGGCTGCACTTCGCCGTTGCGGAAGTCGCGCAGCAGCCAGTTCACGCGCGCGAGGGCGTCGGCGATGTAGCGCTCGCCCTGCGCAAACGCGATCGACAGCGCTTCGCCGGTGTGCGTGTGTCGGAAAGCGAGCGTGCGCGGCAACGCCGTCGACGCGGAGGAGCGCCGCGAGAACACCAGCAGCGGCGCCGCCACCGCCACGGCACTCGCGGTCAGCAGCCGGCGGCGCGAGGGCTGGTGCGCGCACGATGGAACGGCGCGTGTTCGATGCTTGGGATGCGAGGACATGCGCGTGCACAATCCCTGTGTGACAAGCTGGCGGCCATGATACCCGCGCATCCCGGGATGTCCAACGACGCCACCGGCATTTCGGCAGCAGACTCGGGCCCTGACTCACTCTCCGCAGCAACGTTGCCGGTAATCCGGCTTCGGGGTCGGCGGGCCTAGTAGCGTGCGCTGCCCGGCGTGCGCGGGAACGGTATGACGTCGCGCACGTTGGCGAGCCCGGTCACGTAGGCGACGGTGCGCTCGAAGCCCAGCCCGAAGCCCGCGTGCGGCACGGTGCCGTAGCGGCGCAGGTCGCGGTACCAGGCGTAGTGATCGCGATCGAGCCCGCTCGCGGCCATGCGCTCGTCGAGCACTGCGAGGCGCTCCTCGCGCTGGCTGCCGCCGATGATCTCGCCGATGCCCGGCGCGAGCACGTCCATCGCCGCGACCGTCTTCCCGTCGTCGTTCACGCGCATGTAGAACGCCTTGATCTCCTTCGGGTAGTTCATCAGGATGACGGGCTTGCCGACGTGCTTTTCGGACAGGTAGCGCTCGTGCTCGCTCGACAGATCGATGCCCCACCGCACCGGGTACTCGAACTTCTGCTTCGCACGCTCGAGCACGGCGATCGCGTCGGTGTAGTCCATGCGCACGAACTCGGAATCGACGATGCCCGTGAGCTTCGCGATCACGCCCTTCTCGATGCGCTCCTCGAAGAACGCCATGTCGTCGGCGCGTTCGGCGAGCACCGTGCGGAACACGTGCTTCAGCAGCGCCTCGGCGAGCGTCGCATCGTCGGCAAGGTCGGCGAACGCGATCTCCGGCTCGATCATCCAGAACTCGGCGAGGTGCCGGCTGGTGTTGGAGTTCTCGGCGCGGAAGGTCGGACCGAACGTGTACACCTTCGACAGCGCCATGCAGTACGTCTCGACGTTCAGCTGTCCGGAGACCGTGAGGAAGGTCTCGCGCCCGAAGAAGTCCTGCGCGAAATCGACCTTGCCGCCGGCGTCGCGCGGCAGGTTGACGAGGTCGAGCGTCGACACGCGGAACAGCTCGCCCGCCCCTTCCGCGTCGGACGAGGTGATGATCGGCGTGTTCACCCAGCAGAAGCCGCGCTCGTGGAAGAAGCGGTGGATCGCCTGCGCGATCGAGTGCCGCACGCGCGTCACGGCGCCGATCACGTTGGTGCGCGGCCGCAGGTGCGCAACCTCGCGCAGGTACTCCAGCGTGTGCGGCTTGGGCTGGATCGGGTACGTGTCGGGGTCCTCGACCCAGCCGACCACCTGGACGGCATCGGCCTGCATCTCGAACGGCTGGCCCTTCGCCGGCGACGGCACGATCTTCCCGGTCGCCTCGACCGCGCAGCCCGCAGTGAGGTGCATCACCTCGCTGTCGTAGTTCGCCAGCGCGTTCGGGGCGACCACCTGCACGGGATGGAAGCAGGAGCCGTCGGAAACGTGCAGGAACGAAATGCCGGCCTTGGAGTCGCGGCGCGTGCGGATCCAGCCCTTGACGGTGACGGGCTGGTCGGTCGGCGCCTTGCCGGCGAGGATGTCTGCGCAGCTGAGGGACGTCATGTTCGAGGCTCGCGGTGATCGGGCGGCGCCGGGGCTGGCGCAGCGACATTCTAGCGGGGTGCGACGTCGCGACGGCCTATCGGTCGAGCAGCGCGTCGGCGTGCGAGAGCGGGTCTTCCTGGGGCTCGAGGTGCGTGGTCACGTTGGCGTGGGGCACCGCGCCGCGGATGTCGCCCTCGATGCGCTCGGACCAGTCGTGGCCCTTCTGCACGGTCCAGTCGCCGGGCACCAGCACGTGCAGCGTGACGAACGCGCGCGTGCCGGCCTGCCGGGTGCGCAGCGCGTGGAACTCGAGGCCCTGCGTCCGGTAGCGTTCGAGCACCGCGTCGATTGCGCTGCGCTCGTGCTCTGGCAGAGCGACGTCCATCAGGCCCGCGGTCGAGCGTCGCATCAGCTGCCAGCCCGTCCACAGGATGTTCACCGCCACGGCGAGCGCGATCACCGGATCGAGCCACAGCCAGCCCGTCAGCCACACCAGGCCCACGCCGACGATCACGCCGATCGACGTGATCACGTCCGTCATCAGGTGCTGCGCGTCGGCCTCGAGCGTGATCGAGCGGTACCTGCGGCCGACTCCCATCAACGTTCGCGCGGTGAGGAGATTCACCGCCGACGCCACGACCGAAACCGCGAGGCCCACGCCCACCGCCTCGAGCGGCTGCGGCGCGATCAGCCGCGCGACCGCCTGCCACGCGATCAGCACGGCCGCCACCGCGATCAGGAAGCCTTCGAAAGCGCTCGAGAAGTACTCCGCCTTGCCGTGGCCGTACGCGTGGTTCTCGTCCGCAGGCTGCGCCGCGAGCGACAGCATCGCGAGCGCCATCAAGGCACCGGCGAGGTTCACGAACGACTCGAGCGCGTCGGAGAGCAGGCCGACCGAGCCGGTGATCCACCACGCCACGCCCTTGAGCAGGATCGTGACGAGGGCCGCCGCGATCGACAGCCAGGCGTAGCGCATGAGAGTGGCGGGCAGCATCGCGCCCTCGATTCTAATCGCCGGCCGGAACGTTCCCGACGCCGCGCTTGCCGAGCATGCCGGCCTTGCGCGAGCACGCCGACCCGCAGCAAGTCGAGTCTGACCCTACTTTCCGCAGGAAGTCGAGTCTGACCCTACTTTCCGGCCTGGTTCGCCTCGACCACCGTCAGCGCCGTCATGTTGACGATGCGGCGTACCGTCGCCGAGGGCGTGAGGATGTGCACGGGCTTCGCCGCGCCGAGCAGGATCGGGCCCAGCGTGACGCCGCCGCCGACCGCCACCTTGAGCAGGTTGAACGAGATGTTCGCCGCGTCCGCCGTCGGCATCACGAGCAGGTTGGCCGCGCCCTTGAGCCGCGAGTTGGGGAACGCCGCCACACGCACCGACTCGTCGAGCGCGGCATCGCCGTGCATCTCGCCCTCGACCTCGAGGCCCGGGCACCGCGCGTTGATCCACGCGAGCGCATCGCGCATCTTCCGCGCCGCCGGGTCGTCGCTGGTGCCGAAGCTGGAGTGCGAGAGGAGCGCGACCCGGGGCTCGATGCCGAAGCGCCGGATCACGTCCGCCGCGAGCTCGGTGATGTCGGCGATCTGCTCGGCCGTGGGGTCGACGTTGACGTAGGTGTCGGCGATGAACACCGTGTGGTTGGGCAGCATCACCGCGTTCATCGCCGCGTACTGCCGCGCGCCGGGCTGCAGGCCCAGCACCTGGTCGACATAGGTGAGGTGCAGCCCGTGCGTGCCGAAGGTGCCGCAGATCATGCCGTCGGCCTCGCCCCGGTGCACCATCATCGCGCCGATCAGCGTGAGTCGCCGGCGCATCTCGATCTTCGCATACTGCTGCGAGACGCCCTTGCGCTCGACCAGCCGGAAGTACTCGGTCCAGTACTCGCGATAGCGCGGGTCGTGCTCGGGATTGGTGACCTCGAAGTCCGTGCCCGGGCGGATGCGCAGGCCGAGGCGCGCGAGCCGCCGCTCGATCACCGCGGGCCGGCCGACCAGGATCGGCGTGGCCAGCCCCTCGTCGACGACCACCTGCGTCGCGCGCAGCACGCGCTCGTCCTCGCCCTCGGCGTAGACGATCCGCCGCGGCGCCTTCCTGGCCGCCTGGAAGATCGGCTTCATCAGCAGGCCGGAGTGGTACACGAACGTCGTGAGGCGCTCGCGATAGGCCTCGAAGTCGGCAATCGGGCGCGTGGCCACACCCGAGTCCATCGCCGCCTTGGCGACCGCCGGCGCGATCGTCACGATCAGCCGCGGATCGAAGGGCTTCGGGATCAGGTACTCGGCGCCGAACGCGAGGTCCTGCGCACCGTAGGCGTGCGCGACGATCTCCGACTGCTCGGCGCGCGCGAGGTCGGCGATCGCCCGTACCGCCGCGAGCTTCATCGGCTCGCTGATCTGCGTCGCGCCGACGTCGAGCGCGCCGCGGAAGATGAACGGGAAGCAGAGGACGTTGTTGACCTGGTTGGGGAAGTCCGAGCGCCCAGTCGCGATCACCGCGTCAGGCCGCGCCGCCTTGGCGAGGTCCGGCATGATCTCGGGCTCCGGATTCGCGAGCGCGAAGATCAGCGGCCGCGCCGCCATCGACGGCAGCCACTCCGGCTTCAGCACGCGCGCCGCCGACAGGCCGAGAAACACGTCGGCCCCCGGCAGGATCTCCGCGAGCGTGCGCGCCGGCGTGGCCTTGGCGTAGCGCGCCTTGTGCTCGTCCATCTCCTCGGTGCGGCCCGCGTACACGACGCCCTTGATGTCCGACACCCACACGTTCTCGCGCTTCACGCCGAGCGCCACGAGCAGGTCGAGGCACGCCAGCGCCGCCGCGCCCGCCCCCGAACACACCAGCTTTACCTCGCCGATCTGCTTGCCGACGACGGCGAGGCCGTTCAGGAGCGCCGCGCCGACGATGATCGCCGTGCCGTGCTGGTCGTCGTGGAAGACCGGGATCTTCATCCGCTCGCGGCACTTGCGCTCGATCGTGAAGCACTCGGGCGCCTTGATGTCCTCGAGGTTGATGCCGCCGAACGTGGGCTCGAGCGCGCAGATCATGTCGACCAGCCGGTCGGGGTCGCGCTCGTCGATTTCGAGGTCGAAGCAGTCGATGCCCGCGAATTTCTTGAACAGCACCGCCTTGCCTTCCATGACCGGCTTGGCGGCGAGCGGTCCGATCGGCCCGAGGCCGAGCACCGCGGTGCCGTTGGTGATGACGCCGATCAGGTTGGCACGCGAGGTGAGCGTCGACACCTCGGCCGGATCCCGCACGATTTCGTCGCACGCGGCGGCCACACCGGGGGAATACGCCAGCGCCAGGTCGCGCTGGTTGGTGAGCTGCTTGGTCGGCGCCAGCGCGATCTTCCCTGGCGGGAACTGTCGGTGGTACTCGAGCGAGGCTTCGCGGAGGTTCGGGTCGGTCATCGGGCAATGATAATGCGATGGCAGGTTCGGCCACAGGGCGGGTTTTCACGCGAATGGCGGCACGATCGGCCCCAGATCGCGTGCGTTCGGTACGAATTCGTCGTTGCCGGGAACGGCGTCCCGTCGTGGCCGGAAATGCGGCACACCCCCATATTGACATGCCGCAAATCCGGCAAGACACCCCTCCGTATAATTCGCCCACCGCAAGCAGCTCCGGGGCAGCGTCCCGGCGCGACCTGCACGGCCCCCGCCACCCATCATTCGATGCTCGAAGCGCAGAATCTCGCCGCGCGCCGCGGTTTCGCGGAACTGTTCAGGGACGTCGGATTCCGCGTAAAGGCGGGCGACGCGCTGGTCGTCACGGGGCCGAACGGTACCGGCAAGACGACGATGCTGCGCATGCTCGCCGGCCTGTCCGCGCCGGCGGCGGGCGAGATCCGCTGGAACGGACGCCGCGTCGAGCCGTTCTCGGCCGAGCTGCGCGCGGTCGTCGCCTATGCCGGCCATCTGCCGGCGCTGAAGGACGAGCTGACCGCCGAGGAGAACCTGGTCTCGCTGGTCGAGCTCTCAGGCACGTCGGCGCCACGGGTGGACATCGATCGCGCGCTCGACGCCGTCGCGCTGTCGCAGCGTCGGTCGCTGCCGTCGCGCGTGCTGTCCGCCGGCCAGCGCAGGCGCATCGGCCTCGCCCGGCTGCTCGTCTCGCGCCGCCCGCTCTGGATCCTCGACGAGCCGGTCACGGCGCTCGACGCCGCCGGCGCTGCGCTCCTCGCGCGCCTCGTCCACGATCACCTCGATCGCGGCGGGATCGTGGTCGCGGCCACGCACCAGTCCCTCGGCCTCGAGCCCTCGCGCGTGCAGTCGCTGGTCCTCGGCGACACCGTGCCCGCGTGACGATCGTGCGATGAGCGCACCCGCCCCAGCGACAGCCACCGCCCTGGCGCCCGTTGCCTCGGACGGCGCCCTCGCCGGCGTGCGTTGGGCGCTGGCGCGGGACCTCAGGCTCGCGTTCCGCTCGCGCGCGGAACTCGGCGTCCAACTGCTGTTCTATGTGATCGTCGTGACGCTGTTCCCGCTTGCCACGACCCCGGAGCGCAACCTGCTGTCGACGATGGGGCCGGGTGTGCTGTGGGTCGCCGCGCTGCTCGCCTCGCTGTTGTCCCTGCCCCGACTGTTCGCCACCGACCATGCCGACGGAACGCTCGAACAGATCGCGCTCTCGCCCTACGCGCTCGAAGCGCTCGTGTCCGGTAAAATCGCGGCACATTGGCTCACGACCGGACTGCCCGTCGTGCTGCTCGCCCCGATGCTGGGCCTGCAGTACTACATGGACGGGGAGAGCCTGACCGTGTTGGCGGCAGGGTTGTTGCTCGGCACGCCGATCCTGTCGCTCCTCGGGGCGATCGGCGCGGCGTTGACGCTGGGGCTGAAGGGCGGCGGCGGGCTGTTGGCACTGTTGATCCTGCCCCTGTACGTGCCCGTGCTGATCTTTGGCGCAGGTGCCGTGGATGCGGTGCGGGCCGGGCTCGGCGCGACGGCCAACCTCTCGCTCCTCGGCGCGGGGCTTGCCCTCGCGGTAGTCGGCGCGCCGTTCGCGGCGGCCGCGGCAGTGCGCATTGCGCTCGACTGAGATGAAACGACGCCCACGCCCACTTCGTTCGCTGCCCCCAGTGGGGGCGGATCAGTCCCTCGGGACGGCCCTTCGGGACTGAACCCCCATGTCCCTCAACTGGTTCAAGCTGTCGTCACCTGCGAGTTTCTACCCGGTCGCGGGCACGCTGATCCCGTGGTTCGCGTGGGGCGCGGCGATCCTTGCGGCGATCGGGCTCTGGCTCGGCTTCGGCGTCGCGCCGACCGACTTCCAGCAGGGCGAGGTCTACCGGGTGATCTTCATCCACGTGCCGACGGCGTGGATGTCGATGTTCCTCTACTTCGTCATGGCCTTCTGGGGCGCGCTCACGCTGGTCTTCAACACGCGGCTCTCGGCCATGATGGCGCGGGCGATCGCCCCGACCGGCGCGATGTTCACGTTCATCGCGTTGTGGACCGGTGCGCTGTGGGGCCGCCCGACGTGGGGCACCTACTGGGTGTGGGACGCGCGCATCACCTCCGAGCTGGTCCTGCTCTTCCTCTACCTCGGCATCATCTCGCTGCGCCAAGGCCTTCGACGACCCGCGCCGCGCCGATCGCGCCTGTGCGGTGCTGTCGATCGTCGGCGTGGTGAACATGCCGATCATCTACTTCTCGGTGAAGTGGTGGAACACGCTGCACCAGGGCGCGTCCGTCAAGTGGACCGGATCGTCGATGGAGACCACGATGCTCGCCGGCATGCTGGTGATGAGCTTCGCGTTCTGGTTCTACTCGATCGCGGTGATGCTGGCGCGCGTGCGCGCGATCGTCCTCGAGCGGGAGCGCGACGCCGCCGGGTGGGTGCGCTGCCCGACGTCCGGGGCGCGGCGGGGGCCCTGCGGTGAACCACTGGCACTTCATCATCGGCGCGTACGGCGTCACGCGCTCGTGTTCGTGTCGAGATCCTCGCCGTCCGCGCACGACGACGTGCCGCCGCCCGCACCGCCGCGGCGTCGGCGCTGTCACCCGCCGTGCGCGCCACGAACCCCCGGGGTGCGCGCTAGCCGCCCCGCATCGCTGCAAGGTACCGCCATGAAACCTCGCCACCGCCGTTCGCCTGGATCGCCGCCGGACTCGCCGTGCTCGGCGTCGCCGTCGCGCTCGTGCTGAACGCCTTCCAGTCGAATCTCGTGTTCTTCTTCACCCCCACGCACGTCGTCGAGAACAAGGCGCCGCAGCGACGCACATTCCGCGTCGGCGGGCTGGTCGAGGAGAAGAGCGTGAAGCGCGAGGGGGTCGTCGTGCGCTTCAACGTCACCGACACCGCGAAGACGATTCCCGTGATCTACACGGGCATCCTTCCCGACCTGTTCAAGGAGGGCAAGGGCGTGGTCGCGCAGGGCAAGCTCGGCACCGACGGCGTGTTCACCGCGAGCGAGGTGCTCGCCAAGCACGACGAGAACTACATGCCGCCCGAGGCCGCCGAGGCCGTCAAGCGGGCGCACTCGATGGCGAACGAGAAGTGCGCCGCAAGACGCTGGTGAAATGATAGGCCCCCGATGATTCCCGAACTCGGCCAGTTCGCCCTGATCCTCGCCCTGCTGCTCGCGGTCGCACAGGGCACGCTGCCGCTGGCCGGCGCACTCGGCGCATCCGGCGTGGATCGCCACGGCGCGCCCGGTCGCCATCGGCCAGTTCCTGTTCGTGTTGCTCGCGTGGCGCTGCTCGCGACCTCGTTCGTCAACAACGACTTCTCGGTGCTCAACGTCGCGACGAACTCGAACTCGCAGCTGCCGCTCCATTACCGGTTCGCCGCCACCTGGGGCTCGCACGAAGGCTCGATGCTGCTGTGGGTGCTGATGCTCTCGGGGTGGGGCGTCGCAGTCGCGCTGTGTCGCGCCACCTGCCCGAGCGGATCGTCGCGCGCGTGCTCGGGGTGATGGGCTCGTCGCCGTCGGCTTCCTGCTCTTCATGCTCATCACCTCCGACCCGTTCGAGCGCCTGTTCCCGACCGGCCAGACGGCCGCGACCTGAACCCGCTGCTGCAGGACCCGGGCATGGTGATCCACCCGCCGCTGCTCTACATGGGCTACGTCGGCTTCTCGGTCGCCTTCGCGTTCGCGATCGCGGCGCTGCTCGACGGCCGGCTCGACACCACCTGGGCGCGCTGGTCGCGCCCGTGGACGACGCTCGCGTGGATGTTCCTCACCATCGGCATCAGCGCTCGGCAGCTGGTGGGCCTACTACGAGCTCGGCTGGGGCGGCTGGTGGTTCTGGGATCCGGTCGAGAACGCCTCGTTCATGCCGTGGCTCGTCGGCACCGCGCTCATCCACTCCCTCGCCGTCACCGAGAAGCGCGGCACCTTCAAGGGCTGGACGGTGCTGCTCGCGATCGTCGCCTTCTCGCTGTCGCTGCTCGGCACGTTCCTCGTGCGCTCCGGCGTGCTCACCTCGGTGCACGCGTTCGCGACCGACCCGAAGCGCGGCGTGTTCATTCTGCTGTTCCTCGCGCTGGTGGTCGGCGGCTCGCTGCGCTCTTCGCGCTGCGCGCGCCCAAGGTGGGCATCGGCGGACACTTCGAGCCGGTGTCGCGCGAGTCGCTGCTGCTCGCGAACAACGTGCTGCTCGCCATCGCCTGCGGCACGGTGCTGCTCGGCACGCTCTACCCGCTGTTCCTCGACACGCTGAACCTCGGCAAGATCTCCGTCGGCCCGCCCTACTTCGACGCGGTGTTCGTGCCGCTGATGGCGCCGCTGGTGTTCCTGATGGGCGTCGGCCCGCTCGCGCGCTGGAAGAAGGCCGAGCTGCCCGACCTCGTCACGCGCCTCAGGTGGGCATTCGTCGTCTCGCTGATCCTCGCGATCGGGCTGCCGTTCCTCGGCGGCAAGTGGTCGCCGATGGTCGCGTTCGGCCTGTTCCTCGCGCTGTGGATCGTCACCACCACCGTGGTGAACCTGCGCGAGCGCATCGCCGGCGCGCAGGCGGCGCAATGGCCCTGCTCGCCAAGCAGCCGCGCGGCTACTGGGGCATGCAGCTCGCGCATCTCGGCGTGGCCGTGTTCATCGTCGGCGTGACGATGGTGAAGGGCTACGAGACCGAGCGCGACGTGCGGATGGTGCCCGGCGAGACCGTCTCGGTCGGCGGGTACACGTTCCGGTTCAACGGCACCAGCGAGCGCATCGGCCCGAACTACCGCGCGGCGCGCGGCATCTTCGACGTCGCGAAGAACGGCGTCTCGTTCGAGAAGATCTACCCGGAGAAGCGCGTCTACAACGCGCAGGGCATGCCGATGACCGAGGCGGCGATCGACAGCGGCGTGTTCGGCGACCTCTACGTCTCGCTGGGCGAGCCGGTCGACGGTGAGGCCTGGAGCGTGCGCATCTACCACAAGCCGTTCGTCGACTGGATCTGGGGCGGATGCATGCTGATGGCGCTGGGCGGCTTCGTCGCGCTCACCGACCGCCGCTACCGTCTCGCGGCACGCCGCGAGGCGACGCTGCCCGTCGGCGCCGCCACGGCCCGATAGGCGACGGCGCCGCCCCCATGAACCGCAAGTTCCTGATCCCGCTCGGCGTCTTCGCCGTGCTCTTCGCCTTCCTGCTGGTCGGCCTGAGCCTGAACCCGCGCGAGGTGCCGTCGCCGTTGATCGACAAGCCGGCACCCGCATTCGTGCGCAACCAGCTGCACGCCCCCGACAGGACCATGGGCACGGCCGACATGAAGGGCCAGGTGTGGCTGCTCAACGTGTGGGCGTCGTGGTGCGTCTCCTGCCGCGAGGAGCATCCGCTGCTGGTCGAGCTCGGCCGCGCGAAGCTCGTCCCGCTCGTCGGCCTCAACTACAAGGACGAGCGCACGGACGGCAAGCGCTGGCTCGCGCAGCACGGCGACCCGTACACCGTCTCGGTCGTCGATCGCGACGGCGACGTGGGCATCGACTACGGCGTCTACGGCGTGCCGGAGACGTTCGTGATCGACAAGGAGGGCGTCATCCGCTACAAGCAGATCGGCCCGGTCACCGTCGAGGCGCTCGAGAAGAAGATCCTGCCGCTCGTGCGCGAATGCAGAAATCATGACGCACCGAGCCACGATCTCCCCCTCGCCGCCGCGTTCGCGGTGGCGCTGGGGCTCGCCGTCCCGCCGCGATCGCCACGGACGCGGCGCCGACCGCGAAGGATCCCGTCGCCCAGGCGCGCGCGGTGAAGCTGTCCGCGACGCTGCGCTGCCTCGTCTGCCAGAACCAGACCATCGCCGACTCCAACGCCGAGCTCGCCGTCGACCTGCGCCGGCAGATCCGCGAGCAGATCGCCGCCGGCAAGTCCGACGACGAGATCATCACGTACATGATCGACCGCTACGGCGACTTCGTGCTCTATCGCCCGCCGGTCAGGGCGACGACGGTGCTGCTCTGGGGCGGACCGGCGCTGCTCCTCTTCATCGGCGCCTTCGTGCTGCTGCGGATCATGCGCGAGCGCCGGGCGGCGCCCGAGGCCCCGCCCCTCACCGCCGAAGAGCGCGCGCGTGCCGACGCGCTGCTCGCGTCGCCGAACAGGAAGGACCCCGCGTGACCACGTTCGTCCTGATCGCGGCGGCGATGCTCGCCGCCGCCTGCGCGTGGGTGCTCGTGCCGCTGCTCACGCGCCGGCACGTCGCCTCGATCGACCGCGAGTCGTCGAACCTCGCGGTCCTGCGCGACCAGCGCGCCGAGCTCGAGGCCGACCTCGGCAACGGCGTCGTCTCGGCCGAGCAGTACGAGATCACCCGCGCCGAGCTCGACCGTCGCGTGCTGGACGAGACGCGCCGGTCCGAGCCGGATGTGGCGGCGACGCCGCGTCGTTCCGGCGCCTGGACTGCCGCGGGGATCGGCGCAGTGTTCCCGATCGCGGCGGTAGCGCTCTACCTCGCGCTGGGCACGCCGGCGGCGCTCTCCCCCGATGCCGCGAAGCTGGCCGCGTCGGCGGACGGCGCTGACCACGCGACGTCGCCGGATCAGATCGAAGCGATGATCGGGCAGGTGAAGGAGAAGCTCGCACAGGACCCGTCCAACATCGACGGCTGGGTCGTGCTCGCGCGCACGTACTACGTGACCGGCCGCGCCAGCGAAGCCGCGGACGCCTTCGAGCGCGCGGTGGCGCTCGCGCCGAACGACGCCGACCTGATCGCCGACTGGGCCGATACGCTTGGCGTGGCGCAGGGCCGCTCGCTCGAGGGCAAGCCCGCCGAATTGGTCGAGCGCGCGCTCAAGGCCAATCCCTCGCAGTGGAAGGCCAACGCGCTCGCCGGGACGATCGCCTTCAACCGCAAGCAGTACGTGAAGGCCGCGGAGTACTGGGAGCGTGCGCGCGCCAACGTCGACCCCGGCTCGCCGATCGCCCAGTCGATCGAAGGCAGCATCGCGGAGGCCCGGCAGCTCGCCGGGATGCCTGCCGCCGTCGCTGCAACGGCGCCCCGCCCGGCAACACCCGCCGTCCAGGCGCCAGCCGCGGTGGCCAAGGCGGCGGCGAGCACTACGGCGCCTGTCGCCACTGGCGGCCGCGTCGCAGGAAAGGTCACGCTGGCACCGACGCTCGCCGCAAACGTCTCCCCGGACGACGCCGTGATCGTCTTCGCGCGGCCCGCGGACGGCTCGCGCATGCCGCTCGCGCTGCTGCAGGGGAAGAAGGTGAAGGACCTGCCGCTCGAGTTCACGCTCGACGATTCAATGGCGATGTCGCCCACGGCCAAGCTTTCCGACCACGGCCAGGTGATCGTCGGCGCGCGCGTCTCCCGTTCGGGCAGTCCGATGCCCGCGTCGGGTGACCTCGAGGGGCTGTCGCAGCCGGTCAAGCTCGGCACGTCGGGAATGTCGCTCACGATCGATCGACGCCTCCCCTAGGGAGCCTCTGCGCAACCCGCGCTGGGTCGCGACGGCCCGTTGCGGGGGTTGCGCAGACGCTCCCTAGCGCCCTTGCCCCGGCGCTCCCGGGCAGGCAAGCTGCAGGCATGCCTGACGGGCACAGCATTTACCTGCACGGACCGCGCAACGCCAGTGTGCAGCGCCGTCGTGTCGTTCGCGCACTTGTCGCGGCGATGGCGTGCGCCACACAGCACGCATTCGCGCAGGCCGCAGCCACGCGCCCGCGCCGCGTCGGCATCCTCGCCCCCAGCACGTCGGCAAAGGAAGCAACGACGTTGCGACCGTTCTTCGACGAGATGCGTCAGCTCGGCTGGATCGAGGGCAGCACCGTGACCTACGATCGCGTGTTCGCGGACGACGACCACGCGAAGCTGCCCGCACTCGCGGACGGTCTCGTCGCGCGCGCGCCGGACCTCATCTACGCACCGCCGCAGAACGCCGCGATCGTCGCGCGGCGCGCGACCGTGTCGATCCCGATCGTCTTCGCAACGGGAACCGATCCCGTCGGGTTCGGTCTCGTAGCAAGCCTGGCGCACCCGGGCGGCAACGTGACGGGAGTCGCCACGCTCGCAAGCACGTTGCTGCCAAAGGCGCTCGAGATCCTGCGCGAAGCCATGCCGCGTGCGCGCCGCCTCGGCGTGCTCGGCGATCCCGCCGATCCGCGCTGGAAGGCAGATCAGGACGCCCTTTCCGCACTCGTCCCGACCCACGGGATCGCCGTGGTGTCGGCCGCCGTGAAGGGTGAACGGGATGTCGAGGCCGCCATCGCCCGCCTCGTCGCCCAGCGCGTCGACGTCATCTTCACGAACTCGTCGATCACCTACAACATGCGTGACTTCGTGATCGCACTCGCACGCAGGGCCAGCGTCCCCGTCGTCGGACACCGCTCCGAGTTCGTCGACGCCGGGGCCCTGTTCTCGTATGGCGCTCCCCTGCCGACGCAGATCCGGCGCTCCGCGCATTTCGTCGACAAGGTGCTGAGAGGCGCCAGCCCCGCTGACATGCCCGTGGAGCAGTCGACCCAGATCGAACTGGTGGTCAACCTTCGCACCGCTCGCGACCTCAAGATCGTGATGCCGGCTTCCGTCCTCGCGCGCGCGGACCGCGTGGTCCACTGATTGTCGCGGCACGACGGACGCCGCTCGACCTGTCGCGCCCGCACCCCGCAGCGCACTTGCTGCGCCGCAACAAGTATTCGGCAAAGCAGTTTGACCTGCATTAAGGAACGGTTGCGAGCGCATGAGGCGTCGCGCATGCGGCGCTAGACTCCCTTGCGACGAGTCGAGAATCGTCGTGTCCTTTGGGGAGAATCATGCGTAGCCTGACCCGCGCCCTCGCGCGCATCGCCAGCCTTGCATGCGCAGCCGCCGCCTTGGCGGTCGTGCCCGCGCACGCGCAAACCGCGGCGCCGATGAAGACCGCCGCGCCGGCCGCCAAGCCCGCGGCGAAGCCCGCCGCGTTCGACGCGTCGGCCTGTTACGCGTGCCACGCACCGATCAAGGACTTCCACATCGCCGGCAAGCACAAGGGCGTCGGGTGCGACGCCTGCCACGACGGCATCGGCGCGCACCTCGCCAGCGTCAAGTCGCGGCCGGTGACGAAGATGGACCCGGCGGTCTGCGGCGCGTGCCACCAGAACCAGTTCACGACGATGTACCAGATCAACTACGAGAAGCCGGCGCGGAGGTCGAAGTCGCTCGCGACCGGGCCCTCGCCCAATCCGGCGTTCGACAAGCTGATGAGCCCGCACGGCTTCACCAAGGAGCACAACGAGCCGCGCTCGCACGCGTTCATGCTCTACGACCAGTACGTCGTCGACCGCGCGTTCGGCGGCCGCTTCGAGAACAAGGAGGGCTGGCGCGGGCTCGCCAAGGCCGGCGGCAACTTCAAGGTCTGGGACGTGGTCGAGGACAAGTACCCCGGTGAGGATCACAAGGTGTTCAAGCCGGGCACGGCGGCGGCGGCCAACCCCGTCTGCATGTCCTGCAAGACCGCCGACCACATCCTCGACTGGGCCTACCTCGGCGACCCGGTGCCGGGCGCGAAGTGGAGCCGCACGTCCAAGGTCCAGGAGTTCGTCAAGGACACGAACCACGCGCTCAACTGCTTCTTCTGCCACGACCCGCACTCGGCGCGGCCGCGCGTGATCCGCGACGGCCTGATCCAGGCGCTGACGCGGCCGGAGCAGGACACGCTGTGGCACAAGGACCCGCGTGCCGCGAAGATCGAGGTCAAGGACCTCGGCGTGCGCGGCTTCACGCGCAAGATCGCCACCCTCGACCGCTACGACATGAACCTGCAGTGCGGCCAGTGCCACGTCGAGTACAACTGCAACCCCGGCACCGATCCGACGACGGGCAAGCCGATCGGCATGAGCGATTCGCGGACCAACCACTTCCCGTTCAAGAAGGTCGACGAGATCGGCAAGCACTACACCGACCTCAAGTTCGGCGACTTCCGCCACGGCATCACCGGCGCCCTGCTGTGGAAGGCGCAGCACCCCGACACCGAGAACTACTACGGCTCGAAGCACCAGAAGGCCGGCGTCGAGTGCTCGAGCTGCCACATGCCGAAGGTCAAGGACAAGAAGACCGGCAAGACCTTCACCTCGCACTGGCAGACCACGCCCAAGCACTACATCAAGGAAACCTGCCTTACGTGCCACAGCGACTGGACCGAGAAGCAGGCGGTATACGTGATCGACTCGATGAAGCACCGCCACCAGGGCAAGCTGCGCCAGGCCGAGTACGCGCTGACCCGGTTCGTCGACAAGTTCGAGGAGGCGAAGAACCTCGGCGTCGACGAGGCGACGCTCAACAAGGCCCGGGAGATCCACTACAACGCGCACATCCACTGGGAATGGTGGACCGCCTCCAACGGCGCCGCCTTCCACGCCCCCGACGAGTCCACCGCGTCGATCAACAAGGGCATCGGCTACTCGCAGGAGGGCATCAAGCTGCTCGACGAGGCGATGGCGAAGCGCCGCGGCGAATTCATGAAGACCGCGGCGCCGGCACCGGCGCAGACGCCGGCCGCGGCACCCGCGAAGTAGCACGTCTGACGTCGATCAAGGGCGGGGCTCTCGGCCCCGCCTTTTTTTTCGGCAACGGCGGATAATTCACGTCGTTGTCCACGTGCACCATGAGTGAATCTGACACGCCTGCGTTCTGGCTCGCGGTCGCCGCGATGATCGCCGTCGCGCTGGCTTTCGTGCTGCCGCGCCTCGTCTCGCGCAAGCCGCCCGGGCGCGGTGCGTCGCGCGCGGCGCTGAACGCCGACGTCTATCGCGGGCAACTCGCCGACCTCGATCACGAGCGTGCCTCCGGCGCGCTCGCACCGGCCGACTACGATGCTGCGCGTGCCGAGCTGCAGCGCCGGCTGCTCGCCGACGTCGCGTCGGAGGAGCGCCCCGCGGGTCGCGGCAGCGGCCGCGTCGCGTCGGCGACGGTCGCGCTGCTGCTGCCGCTTGCCGCGATCGGCCTCTACTTTGTCTTCGGCAATCCCGAAGCGATCGACGTGTCGCCGGCGACGGTGCAGGCTTCCGACCTGTCCCCCGCTTCGGACCCGGCGGCCTTCCGGCGGCAGCTCGACGCCCATCTCGCGGCCAACCCGCGCGACGGGCGCGCCCTGGTGTCGCTCGCGCGCCTCGACATGGCCGAGGATCGCTTCACCGAGGCGGCAGGCAACTTCGCCAAGGCGCTCGAGGTCGCGCCGAAGGTCGCCCGCGATGCCGAGGTCTGGTGCGAGTACGCCGACGCGCTCGGCATGGCACAAGGCGGCGCGCTCGCCGGCAAGCCGACCGAGCTGATCGGCCGCGCCCTTGCGCTCGACGGCCGCAATCCCCGTGCGCTCGAGATGGCCGGCAGCGCCGCCTACGAGCGCCGTGACTTCCGCATGGCGGCGGCTTACTGGAAGGACCTGCTCGCGCAGATGCCCCCCGGCACACCGACCTACGCCGAGCTCGCCACCGCGATCCAGCGCGCGGAACGACGCGCTGCCCTGTCGCTGCCGCCCTCCGCGGCGCCGACGCCCGGCGGCTGATCGCACCGCCATTTCCCCTCGCTCAACGGTCCATCGTCATGAACGCAACACCCCATGCATTCGACGTGCTCGTCCTCGGCGGCGGCCTGTCCGGCCTCGTCGCGGCGTTCGAGCTGCAGAAACGCGGCTTGGTCGTGGGCGTCGTCGACGCGAACGACGCGCCGGGCGGCGTCATCGGCACGCGCGCGCGCGATGGCTTCCTCTACGAGACGGGCGCGAACAGCGCGCTCGACACGACGCCGCTCCTGAACGAGCTCTTCGCGGAGGTCGGCGTCGCCGAGGCCCGCCGCGATGCGAGCACGGTCGCGAACACGCGCTACGTGGTGAAGAATGGCGCGCTGGTCGCGCTGCCGACGTCTCCCGGCGCGTTCCTGACCACTGGCGCGTTCACGCTCGGAGCGAAGCTGCGCCTGTTCCGCGAACCGTTCATCGCCGCCGCGCCGCCGCAGGCCGAGGAGTCGATCGCCGCGTTCGTGCGCCGCCGTCTCGGCAACGAGTTCCTCGACTACGCGATCGATCCGTTCGTATCGGGCATCTACGCGGGCGACCCCGAGCAGATCTCGGTACCGGCCGCGTTCCCGAGGCTGCACGCGCTCGAGCAGAAGTACGGCAGCCTGATCCGCGGCCAGATCATGGGCGCGCGCGAGCGCCGGAAGAACCCGGAGAAGGCGAAGAACGCCGCCATGAGCTTCAGCTTCGACCGCGGCCTGCAGGTGTTTCCGCGTGCGCTCGCCGGGCGCCTCGCCCACTATCTTCCGGGCACGCGCGTCGAGTCGATCGTGCGCCGTCCCGGCGGCGACTACGAGGTGCGTGCGCTCCGCGCCGGCACACCGGTCGCCTTCACCGCACGCGCCCTCCTGGTGGCCGCCCCGGCCTACCGCGCTGCGGCGTTCCTCGAGCCGCTGTCCGCGCCGCTCGCCCGCGCGCTCGAGGCGATCCGCTACGCACCGGTGTCGGTCGTCGCCTCGGCCTACCGCCGCGAGGATGTGCGTCACGACCTCGCCGGCTTCGGCTTCCTGGTGCCGAAGAAGGAGCGCCGGCACATCCTCGGCTCGCTGTTCTCGAGCAGCATGTTCGAGGGCCGCGCGCCGGCGGGACACGTGCTGCTCACGACGTTCGTGGGGGGCCTGCGCAATCCCGAGATGACGACGCTCCCCGACGGCGAGCTGACCGGCGCCGTCGAAAAGGAGCTCGCGGCGCTGGTCGGCGCGGGCAGGCCGCTGTGGCACGAGATCGTGCGCTGGACGCACGCGATCCCGCAGTACACGCTCGGACACCTCGAGCGGATCGCGGCGGTCGATCGCGCGGCCGCGGCATTCCCCGGGCTGTTCTGGTGCGCGAACTGGCGCGGCGGCGTATCGGTGAGCGACTGCGTGAAGAACGGCCACGCGATGGCCGGGGCGGTGCAGGCGTTTGCCGCGCCGCCCGCCCGCGCCGCCTGACCCGCTCGCGGCCTGCTACGCGAGCTGGTGCCCGCAGTTCCAGCAGAGGTCGAAGTTCGACGGCGAGTCCTCGCCGCAGGCCGTGCAGTGCGCGGTGCCGCTGCGCGCCGCCTCCTCGGTGAGCCGGGCGAGCAGGATCTCGGCCCGCTCGCGATCCGCTTCGCGCTCGAGCCAGACCTGCGGCTGCGCGACGTCGGGGGGCACGTCGCCGACGATGCTCGACGCGTGCTGGTTGAACACGTGGGCCCGGATCCCTGCCTGGTTCAGCCGGTCGGCCACCAGGAAGGCGTCGAAGCGCGCCCGCGCGACGTAGAAGCGGAACATGCGTGCCGGTAACTGAAGTTCGAAAAGTGGCGCCAGAAAAGTAGGGTCAGACTCGACTTTCGCTTCGCCAATTCGCGGCCGGCTTATCGAAGGTCGCGAAAGTCGAGTCTGACCCTACTTTTCTGTGCAAGTCGAGTCTGACCCTACTTTTCGTAGCGGCCACCGGCCTGCTGCCAGCGCCAGGCATCGGTGCAGATCGCGTCGAGGTCGCGTTCGGCGCGCCAACCGAGGAGTGCGTTCGCGCGCCCGGGATCCGCGTAGACGCACGCGACGTCGCCAGCCCGGCGCGGAACGAAGCGCCGGGTGACGCGCCGTCCGCACGCGCGCTCGAACGTCTCGACCACCTCGAGCACCGAATAGCCGCGCCCGAGCCCGAGGTTGATCGTCGCCGCGCCCGGGTTCCGCGCGAGCCACGCCAACGCCGCCACGTGGCCCTCGGCGAGATCCTCCACGTGGATGTAGTCGCGCACCCCGGTGCCGTCGGGCGTGGGCCAGTCGGTGCCGTAGATCGACAGCTCGGCATAGTCCCCGGCCACGGTCCGGCACAGCAGCGGGACCAGGTTGTTGGGCCGTCCGCGCGGCGCCTCCCCGATCAGCGCCGACGGATGGGCGCCGGCCGGGTTGAAGTAGCGCAGGATGGCGATGCGCCAGTTCGCGTTGCCATGCGCGAGGTCGCGCAGGAAGTCCTCGACGGTGCGCTTGGTGCGCCCGTAGACGCTCTGCGGCCTGACCGGCGCGTCCTCGGCGACCGGCAGCACGTCCGGCTGCCCGTAGACGGTCGCCGACGAGCTGAACACGAGCGTGGCCACGCCCGCCTCGCCCATCACCTGCGCCAGCGCGAACGTCCCGCCGACGTTGACGTCCCAGTAGGCCAGCGGCCGCTCCGCGGACTCCCCGACCGCCTTCAGCCCGGCACAGTGCACGACCGCGGTGATCGGGTGGGTGGCGAAGGTGGCGCGCAGCGCGCTCGCGTCGCGGACGTCGGCCTCGACGAACGGCACGTCGGCGCCCGTGACCGCGGCGAGCCGGTCGATGACGCCGCGCGAGCTGTTCGACAGATCGTCGAGGACGATCGCCTTCGTCCCCGCGCGCGCGAGTGCGGCGACGACGTGCGAGCCAATGTAGCCCGCGCCGCCGGTGACGAGTACCGAGCCGTTCATGTCGGACCATGCTACACGAACGCCCCCGCGGCGTCGGCAGTGGTGACGAACGCGCGACGAGGTCCCGGAAACGACGAAGGCCGGGCAAGCACCCGGCCTTCTCCGGACTGCGGGGACCGCGGTGTCAGGCCTTCGCGGCTTCCGCGTCGGCTGCGGGCGCGGTCGACTCGGGTCGGTCGACCAGCTCCACCAGGGCCATCGGCGCGGCATCCCCCTGACGGAAGCCGAACTTGAGGATCCGGATGTAGCCGCCCGGGCGCGCCTGGTAGCGCGGGCCGAGCTCGTTGAAGAGCTTGGTCACGACGTCGCGATCGCGCAGGCGATTGAAGGCAAGCCGGCGATGCGCGAGCGTAGCCTCCTTCCCCAGCGTGATCAGCGGCTCGGCGACGCGACGCAGCTCCTTCGCCTTCGGGAGCGTCGTGCGGATCGCCTCGTGGGTGAACAGCGAGTTGGTCATGTTGCGCAGCATCGCGAGGCGGTGCGCGCTCGTGCGGTTCAGCTTCCGCAAGCCGTGGCGGTGACGCATGTCTTCAGTCCTTCACTCTGTGGCGCAGCTTTCCACCGCGCTCGTTTCTTGGTCTCTAGGCTGCCGTTACGGCCGGTCGAGCCCCGCGGGCGGCCAGTTCTCGAGCTTCATGCCGAGCGACAGGCCGCGCGAGGCCAGCACTTCCTTGATCTCGTTCAGCGACTTGCGGCCGAGATTCGGCGTCTTCAGGAGCTCCGTCTCGGTGCGCTGGATCAGGTCGCCGATGTAGTAGATGTTCTCGGCCTTGAGGCAGTTCGCCGAGCGCACCGTGAGCTCCAGGTCGTCGACCGGGCGCAGCAGCACCGGGTCGACCTGCGGCGACGGCACGTGCGTAGCGGTCGAGTCCGTACCCTTGAGGTCGGCGAACACCGACAGCTGCTCGACCAGCACCGACGCCGCGTAGCGCACTGCCTGCTCGGGCTCGACGACGCCGTTGGTCTCGATGTCGAGGACGAGCTTGTCGAGGTCGGTGCGCTGCTCGACGCGGGCGCTCTCGACCGCGTAGCTGACGCGGCGCACCGGCGAGAACGAGGCGTCGAGGAGGATCGAGCCGATCGCGCGGCCGCCCTCGGGCTTCGCGCGCGTGGTCGCCGGCTGGTAGCCGCGGCCCTTCTCGACGCGGATTTCCATCTCGACCTTGCCGCCCGCGGTCAGGTGGGCGATCACGTGGTCGGGATTGATGATCTCGACGTCGTGGTTGGGCTCGATGTCGGCGGCGGTGACCGGGCCCTCGCCGCTCTTCGCGAGCCGCAGCATCACGTGGTCGCGGTTGTGCAGCTTGAGCACGACGCCCTTGAGGTTCAGCAGCACGTCGACCACGTCCTCCTGGACGCCGTCGAGCGCCGAGTACTCGTGCAGCACTCCCGTGATCTTGACTTCGGTTGGCGCGTAGCCGGGCATCGACGAGAGCAGCACGCGGCGAAGCGCGTTGCCCAGCGTGTGCCCGTAGCCGCGCTCGAACGGCTCCATCACCACCTTTGCGTGGAATGGGGACATGCTCTGCACGTCGATGATGCGCGGTTTCAACAGTGCGTTGCTTTGCATGCGGGACCCTTTTCCGGAAGACATCCAATGGAAACGTCGGCCGCAACGCCGCTTCGCGGCGCGGCCGACCTCTCCGGGCTTTACTTGCTGTACAGCTCGACGACGAGGCTCTCGTTGATGTCCTGGCCGAAGTCGGTGCGCTCGGGTGCACCCTTGAACGTGCCGATCATCTTCTTGGCGTCGACCTCGACCCAGGCCGGGAAGCCGACCTTCTCGGCGAGCTGCAGCGCGTCGACGATGCGCAGCTGCGCCTTCGCGCGGTCGGCGATCGAGACGACGTCGCCGGCCCCGAGCAGCGCCGAGGGCACGTTGAGCCGCTTGCCGTTCACCATGATCGAGCCGTGCGTGACGAGCTGCCGCGCCTCGGCGCGCGTCGAGCCGAAGCCCATCCGGTAGACGACGTTGTCGAGCCGCGACTCGAGCAGCTTCAGCAGGTTCTCGCCGGTCGAGCCCTTGCGGCGGGACGCCTCGGCGAAGTAGCGGCGGAACTGGCGCTCGAGCAGGCCGTAGATGCGGCGCATCTTCTGCTTCTCGCGCAGCTGCTTGCCGTAGTCCGAGGTGCGCAGGCCGGACTTCTGGCCGTGCTGACCGGGTTTGGCATCCAGCTTGCACTTGGAGTCGAGCGATCGACGCGCGCTTTTCAGGAAGAGGTCGGTCCCCTCCCGTCGCGCCAGCTTGCATTTGGGTCCGGTGTATCGAGCCACGTTGCTGTCCTAAGGTCTCAGAGCGTCGGTCGGGCGCCTTTCGCCCGACCGACTCTAATCGGTTCGTTAAATCCGGCGCCGCTTCGGCGGCCGGCACCCGTTGTGCGGGATCGGCGTCACGTCGGCGATCTGCGAAATCTTGATGCCGAGCGCGTTCAGCGCGCGCACGGCGGACTCGCGGCCGGGACCGGGGCCCTTGATGCGGACCTCGAGGTTCTTGATGCCGCACTCGATCGCGGCGCGGCCCGCCGCCTCGGAGGCGACCTGCGCGGCGAACGGCGTCGACTTGCGCGAGCCCTTGAAGCCCGCGCCGCCCGAGGTCGCCCACGACAGCACGTTGCCCTGCCGGTCGGTGATCGTGATGATCGTGTTGTTGAACGACGCGTGGATGTGCGCGATGCCGTCGGAGACGTGCTTCTTGACCTTCTTGCGCGCGCGCGCCGCGGCGGCCTGCTTCTGCGAGGATTGCTGTGCCATTCTCGGTTCCTGGGGTTACTTCGCGGCGCCCTTGCCGAGCGCGACGGTGCGGCCCTTCTTCGGGCCCTTGCGCGTGCGGGCGTTCGTGCGCGTGCGCTGGCCGCGGACCGGCAGGCCCTTGCGGTGCCGCACGCCGCGGTAGCAGCCGAGGTCCATCAGCCGCTTGATGCTCATCGTCATCTCGCGGCGCAGGTCGCCCTCGACGGTGAACTTCGCCACGTGCTCGCGCAGCTTGTCCATCTCGGTGTCGGAGAGATCCTTGATCTTGGTCGACGGCTTGACGCCGGTGGCGACGCAGATCGCCTGCGCGCGCGTCGGGCCGATGCCGTAGATCGCCTGCAGCGCGATGACCGCGTGCTGGTGGTTCGGGATGTTGACGCCTGCGATACGTGCCATTTCGCTCGTTCCTCGTTGCCTTCTAGCCCTGCCGCTGCTTGTGGCGCGGGTCGGCGCAGATGACGCGCACGACGCCGTTGCGGCGGATGATCTTGCACTTGCGGCAGATCTTCTTGACGGATGCCAGTACTTTCATTGTCTTTCCCCTCGTCGCCCGCCGCGCCTCGATGGCGCGCCACGGTGACGCTGCGGTTCCGATCCCTGTTACCTGTTGCCTGATCCCCGAATCACTTCGCCCTGAACACGATCCTGGCGCGCGAGAGGTCGTACGGGGTCAGTTCGACCGTGACCTTGTCGCCGGGCAGGATCTTGATGTAGTGCATCCGCATCTTTCCCGAGATGTGGCTGAGGACGACGTGGTCGTTCTCGAGCTTCACCCGGAAGGTCGCGTTGGGCAGCATCTCGATCACCTCGCCCTGCATCTGGATCGTGTCCTCTTTCGCCATGCATCGACCGGATGCGAAGCAGCCCCGAGCCCTTCCCCCGCGCGCGCAGGGGCTGCGGCGTGGCCTCTAGCGCGTCGGCAACCCCCCCTTGAAGTTCGCCTTCTTGAGGAGACTTTCGTACTGCTGCGACATCATGTAGGCCTGCACCTGGGTCATGAAGTCCATCGTCACGACCACGATGATCAGGAGCGACGTTCCGCCGAAGTAGAACGGGACGTTCTTCCAGGCGATCAGGAAGTTCGGGATGAAGCAGACGGTGACCAGGTACAGCGAGCCCAGCAGCGTCAGCCGCAGCGTGATCTTCTCGATGTACTTCGCCGTCTGGTCGCCCGGCCGGTAGCCCGGGATGAACGCGCCCGACTTCTTCAGGTTGTCCGCCGTCTCCTTCGGGTTGTACTGCAGCGCCGTGTAGAAGAAGCAGAAGAAGATGATCGCCGCCGCGTAGAGCAGCTCGTGCACCGGCTGCCCGGGGCGAGCGACGCCGCGAGGTCGCGCAGCCAGACCGTGCCCTCGCCCGAGCCGAACCACTGCGCGAGCGTCGCCGGGAACAGGATGATCGACGAGGCGAAGATCGGCGGGATCACGCCGGCCATGTTCAGCTTCAGCGGCAGGTGCGAGCTCTGCCCCTGGTAGACCTTGTTGCCGACCTGGCGCTTCGCGTAGTTGACCAGGATCTTGCGCACCGCACGCTCGACGAACACGACGAACGCGGTGACCGCGACGACCAGCGCGCCGATGCCGAGCACCAGCGGAATCGAGTACGCGCCGGTGCGCGCCTGCTCGAGGGTGCAGGCCGATCGCGGACGGCAGGCCCGCGGCGATGCCGGCGAAGATCAGCAGCGAGATGCCGTTGCCGAGGCCGCGCTCGGTGATCTGCTCGCCGAGCCACATCAGGAACATGGTGCCGGTGACGAGGGTGATCGCGGTCACGATGCGGAACCACGGGCCGGGCTCGACCACGAGGCCGGCCTGCGCCTCGAGCGCGATCGCGATGCCGAGCGCCTGGAAGAACGCGAGGCCGACGGTCGCGTAGCGCGTGTACTGCGTGATCTTGCGGCGCCCGGCCTCGCCTTCCTTCTTCAGCGCCTCGAGCGAGGGGATGACCACCGTGCAGAGCTGCATGATGATCGACGCCGAGATGTAGGGCATGATGCCCAGCGCCAGGATCGAGAAGCGCGACAGCGCGCCGCCCGAGAACACGTTGAACAGGCCGAGGATGCCGCCCTGCTGCGAGCGGAACAGCTCGTCCAGCACGGACGCGTTGATGCCCGGCACCGGGATGTGCGTCCCGATCCGGTAGACGATGAGGGCGCCGAGCAGGAACCACAGCCGCCGCTTCAAGTCGGCGTACTTCGTTCCCGTCTTCAGTGCCGGATTGACCGTCGCCACGCGCTTACCTGACTTTCTTCCCCGTCGCCTTCGTCTTGCGCCGCCGTCAGGCGACGCTGCCGCCGGCGGCTTCGATGGCCGCCTTGGCACCCTTGGTCGCGAGCACGCCCGAGAGCTTCACCGCACGCTCGAGCTTGCCCGTCTTGATCACCTTGGCCGTCTTCGCCGTCGGCGGGACGAGGCCCGCCGCCTTGAGCGCAAGCAGGTCGACGTCGGCGACCGGCAGCTTCGCCAGGTCGGACATGCGCACCTCGGCCGTGTCGTCGCGCGAGCGCGACACGAAGCCGCGCTTCGGCAACCGGCGCTGCAGCGGCATCTGGCCGCCCTCGAAGCCGACCTTGTGGAAACCGCCCGAGCGCGACTTCTGCCCCTTGTGCCCGCGGCCCGCGGTCTTGCCGAGGCCCGAGCCGATGCCGCGCCCGACGCGACGCTTCGCCTTCTTGCTGCCCGCGGCGGGCTTGATCGTGTTGAGACGCATCGTTCGCTCCAAATCCTGCCATCGTCGTCCCCGCGCACGCGGGGACCCAGTGTCTTTGCCAAGCCCCGGCGCGGCGGGATCCCCGCTGTCGCGGGGATGACGGCGCTTCCGGAAAGCTTCGCTTTCGCTACTCCGCCGTCACCTTGAGCAGGTAGCTCACCTTGTTGATCATTCCGCGCACCGAGGGGGTGTCGATGACTTCGACCGTGTGGTTGGTCCACTTCAGGCCGAGTCCGCGCACCGTCTCGCGGTGCCCCTTGGTCGTGCGCGACACGCCCTTGACCAGCGTGACCTTGATTTTCTTGGCGTCAGCCATCTCGCTACCCCAGGATTTCCTCGACCGACTTGCCGCGCTTCGCGGCGATGTCGGCCGGCGCGTTCTGCGCGAGCAGCCCGTTGAGGGTTGCGCGCACCACGTTGTACGGGTTGGTCGGGCCGTGCGTCTTGGCGAGCACGTTGGTCACGCCGACCACGTCGAACACCGCGCGCGCCGCACCGCCGGCGATGATGCCCGTGCCGTCGGCCGCCGGCTGCATGAACACCGTCGTCGAGCCGTGCTTGCCGATCGAAGAGTGGTGCAGCGTGCCCTTCTTCAGGCGCACCTTGACCAGGCGGCGGCGGGCTTCCTCCATGGCCTTCTGGACCGCGACCGGGACTTCCTTGGCCTTGCCCTTGCCCATGCCGACGCCACCGTCGCCGTCGCCGACGACCGTCAGCGCCGCGAAGCCGAGGATGCGACCGCCCTTCACCACCTTGGTGACGCGGTTGATGCTGATCATCTTCTCGCGCAGGCCGTCGCCACGGTCGTCCTGCTGCTGCTGCTGGCGTGAACTACGACGTTGCTCTGCCATGGATCCCTCAGAACTTGAGGCCGCCCTCGCGGGCCGCTTCAGCCAGCGCCTTGACGCGGCCGTGGAAACGGAAACCCGAGCGGTCGAACGCGACCGTCTCGACGCCGATCGCCTTCGCCCGCTCGGCGATGCGCTTGCCGATCACCGCCGCCGCGGCCTTGTTGCCGCCGTTGGCGATGTCCTTGCGGACCTCGGCCTCGAGCGTCGACGCGCTCGCGAGCACCTTGTCGCCGCCGACGGCGACGATCTGCGCGTAGATGTGCAGGTTGGACCGGTTCACCACCAGCCGCGCCGCACGCTGCTCGGCGATGCGCACCCGGGTCTTGCGGGCGCGGCGAACGCGAGCTTGCTTCTTGTTCATTGCCATATCCTGCCTCTTCTGCCTCGTGCCGCGGGGCGTGCTGCCCTCGCGTCCAGGTGCCTGGCCCCGCCCGAGGCATCGCCCCGGGCCGCGCGATTACTTCTTCTTCGTCTCCTTGAGCGCCACGTGCTCGCCGTGGTAGCGCACGCCCTTGCCCTTGTAGGGCTCCGGCGGGCGATAGGCGCGGATCTGCGCCGCGACCTGGCCGACGGCCTGCTTGTCGATGCCCTTGACCACGATCTCGGTCTGCACCGGCGTCGCCACCGAGACACCCTTGGGCATCTGGTGCACCACCGGATGCGAAAAGCCGAGCGACAGGTTCAGCTTGTCGCCCGCGGCCGCGGCGCGGTAGCCGACGCCCACCAGCGTGAGCTTCCGCTCGTAGCCGTCGGTGACGCCCTTGACCATGTTCGCGACGAGCGCGCGCAGCGTGCCGTGCATCGGGCCGGCCTCGGGCGAGGCGGCCTTGAACACGAGCTCGTCGCCGTTCTTCTCGATCGAGACGTCCGAGCCGAACGTGCGCGACAGCGCGCCGAGCGGGCCCTTGACGGTGATCTCGCCGGCGGCGAGCGCCACCTCGACCTTCGGCGGCAGCTTGACCGGGTTGTTGCCGATACGGGACATGTCGTCGTTCTCCCCGTCAGGCCACGATGCAGAGGACTTCGCCGCCGACGCCGGAAGCGCGGGCCTTGCGGTCGGTCATCACGCCGCGCGAGGTCGACACGATGGCGATGCCGAGCCCGTTCATCACGCGCGGGATGTCGTCCTTGCCGCGGTAGATGCGCAGCCCGGGCTTGGACACGCGCTCGATCTTCTCGATCACGGGTCGTCCGGCGTGGTAGCGCAGCGCGATCTCCAGCACGGGCTTCGCCTCTTCCGTGACCCGGAAGCCGTCGATGTAGCCCTCGTCCTTGAGGACGCCGGCGATCGCCACCTTGACCCGGGAGCTCGGCATCTCGACCGTCGCCTTCTCCACCATCTGCGCGTTGCGGATGCGGGTCAGCATGTCGGCGATGGGATCAGTCATGCTCATCTGTCACCTCTTACCAGCTCGCCTTGACCACGCCCGGAACCTCGCCGCGCATCGCGTACTCCCGCAGCTTGTTGCGGCCGAGGCCGAACTTGCGGAAGACGCCGCGCGGGCGGCCGGTGATCGCGCACCGGTTGCGCAGTCGGGTGGGGTTGGCATTGCGGGGCAGCGCCTGCAGCGCGAGCCGGGCTGCGTACTTGTCGTCGTCCGAGGCCTTCGGATTGTCGATGACGGACTGCAGCGACGCGCGCCGCTTCGCGAACTTCGCGACCAGCTTCTCGCGCTTGTGCTGCCGGTTGATCAGGGACAGTTTCGCCATGACGGCCTCAGTTCTTGAACGGGAACTTGAACGCGGCGAGCAGCGCCTTGCACTCGGCGTCGGTCTTCGCGCTCGTGGTGATCGTGATGTTCATCCCCCGCAGCGCGTCGATCTTGTCGTACTCGATCTCGGGGAAGATGATCTGCTCCTTGACGCCCATGTTGTAGTTGCCGCGGCCGTCGAAGCCCTTGCCCGACACGCCGCGGAAGTCGCGCACGCGCGGCAGGGCCACCGAGATCAGGCGGTCGAGGAACTCGAACATGCGGTCGTGGCGCAGCGTCACCATGCAGCCGATCGGGTAGCCCTCGCGGATCTTGAAGCCGGCGATCGCCTTGCGCGCCTTGGTGATCACCGGCTTCTGGCCGGCGACCTTCTGCATGTCGCCGATCGCGTTGTCGAGCAGCTTCTTGTCGGAGGTGGCCTCGCCGACGCCCATGTTGAGGACGATCTTGTCGATGCGCGGCACTTCCATGATCGACTTGTACCCGAACTGCTTGACCAGCGCGGGCACGACGTCGTTGCGGTAGGTTTCCTTCAGGCGAGCCATCTCGCGTATCTCCTCTTCGCGCCGGTCAGATGCCGACCTGCTCGCCGTTGGACTTGAAGAAGCGGACCCTGCGGCCGTCTTCGAGCACGCGCACGCCGACGCGGTCCGGCTTGCCCGTCACCGGGTTCCAGATCGCGACGTTCGAGATGTGGATCGGCATGTCCTTGCTGACGATGCCGCCCGGCTGGTTCTTCAGCGGGTTCGGCCGCGTGTGGCGCTTCACCGAGTTGATGCCGCCGACGATCACGTGCTCGGCGTCGACGACGCGCGCGACGTCGCCGCGCTTGCCCTTGTCCCGCCCCGCGATGACGACGACGTTGTCGCCCTTCCTGATCTTGCGCATCGCCGGTCTCCCTAGAGGACCTCGGGCGCCAGCGACACGATCTTCATGAACCGCTCGGTGCGGAGCTCCCGCGTGACCGGTCCGAAGATGCGCGTGCCGATCGGCTCGAGCTTGGGGTTCAGAAGCACCGCGGCGTTCTTGTCGAAGCGGATCAGCGCGCCGTCCGGACGGCGCACGCCCTGGCGGGTGCGCACGACCACGGCGTTGTAGATCTCGCCCTTCTTCACGCGCCCGCGGGGCGCGGCGTCCTTGATCGACACCTTGATCACGTCGCCGATGTGCGCGTAGCGGCGCTTGCTGCCGCCCAGCACCTTTATGCACATCACCGAACGCGCGCCCGTGTTGTCGGCGACGTCCAGCACCGTCTGCATCTGGATCATGACTTCCTGCTCTCCAACTTGATTCCGCCGCCGGTGCGGAGGTCGCCCTCGCCACCGGCCGCTGGCGGTCCCGTCGCGCTACCACGTTCGCGCGGGAACGGCGGTCAGTTTTGGATCCCGTTGGCGCTGGCCCGGTCGACCCTCCGACCGCGCTCGCGCGGGTTTGCCCCTCGCGCCGCCGGCGCACCCCGCACCGTCTGCGCGAAGTGCCGCCCGGAAGTTTGCGGGAAGCGAATTTGCGATTATGGCAGGCTTCTTGCCCTCACGCAACCCCTGCCGCCGCTGCCGCGGCGGGCGCCGTCACACCACGGCCGCCTTCTGCAGCAGCTTCGACACCCGCCACGCCTTGGACCGCGACAGCTTGCGGGTGGCCACGATCTCGACGAGGTCGCCCGCCTTGCACTCGTTGTTCTCGTCGTGCGCGTGGTACTTCGCCGACCGCGTCACCACCTTGCCGTACAGCGCGTGCTTGACGCGGCGCTCGACCAGCACGGTGACCGTCTTGTTCATCTTGTCGCTGACCACGCGCCCGACCAGCGTGGCGATCAGCGGCTTGCGCGCGGGCACGCCCTGCGCCTCGACCTTCTCCGTCATGCCTCACCCGCCTTCCGGTGCATCAGCGTGCGCACGCGCGCGATGCTGCGCCGCACCGACTTCATCTTGGACGTGTCCTGGAGCTGCTGCGTGGCCTTCTGCATGCGCAGGCCGAACTGCTCCCTGAGCAGCGCGTCGAGCTCCGTCTTGAGCTCGGCCGGCGTCTTGCCGACGAGCGCCTTCTTCGCTTCCGATCGCTTCATCACTCGTGCTCCCGTCAGCCGACCATGCGATGCACGAACGTCGTGCGGATCGGCAGCTTCGCCGCGGCGAGGGCGAACGCCTCGCGGGCGATCGTCTCCTCGACGCCGTCCATCTCGTAGAGCACCTTGCCCGGCTGGATCTCCGCGACGTAGTACTCGGGATTGCCCTTGCCGTTGCCCATGCGGACCTCGGCCGGCTTCTGCGAGATCGGCTTGTCGGGGAAGATGCGGATCCAGATCCGCCCGCCGCGCTTGATGTGGCGCGTCATCGCCCGCCGCGCCGATTCGATCTGGCGCGCGGTGAGCCGGCCGCGCCCGACCGCCTTCAGGCCGAAGTCACCGAACGACACCTTGCTGCCGACGGTGGCGACGCCCTTGTTGCGGCCCTTCTGCTCCTTGCGGTACTTCCTTCTAGCTGGCTGCAGCATTCTTCGCTCCTGCGCGGCGCGGCCGCTTCGGCGCATCGGCCGCCGGCGCCGGCGCGGTCGCCGGCTCGGCGTTGTGCGCAAGCACCTCGCCCTTGAAGATCCACACCTTGACGCCGATGACGCCGTAGGTGGTGCGGGCCTCGGAGAACCCGTAGTCGATGTCGGCGCGCAGCGTGTGCAGCGGCACGCGTCCCTCGCGGTACCACTCGGAGCGCGCGATCTCGGCGCCGTTGAGGCGCCCGGCGCTCATCACCTTGATGCCCTGCGCGCCGAGCCGCATCGCGTTCTGCATCGCGCGCTTCATCGCGCGGCGGAACATGATCCGCTTCTCGAGCTGCTGGGCGATCGAGTCCGCGACGAGCTGGGCGTCGACCTCGGGCTTGCGGATCTCCTCGATGTTGAGGCCCACCTCGCCGCCCATCATCCGGCGCAGGTCGGCGCGCAGCGTCTCGATGTCCTCGCCCTTCTTGCCGATCACCACGCCCGGGCGCGCGCTGTGGATCGTGATCCGGGCGTTGCGCGCCGGACGCTCGATCGAGATCTTCGCCACGGACGCGTGCGACAGCTTCTTGCGCAGGTACTCGCGCACCCGGATGTCCTCGTTCAGCACGTCCGCGTAGTGCTTGCTGTTCGCGAACCACTTCGAGGTCCAGTTGCGGTTGACCGCCAGGCGGAACCCGGTCGGATGGATCTTCTGTCCCATGCTCGTTCCTATCTGCTTCCCGCTTTCGCGGGAACGGGGCTCTTGCCGTCGCCGACCACGATGCGAATGTGGCAGCTCTGCTTGCCGATCGTGTTGCCTCGGCCCTTGGCGCGCGCGCTCATTCGCTTCAGCGTCGTGCCCTTGTCGACGTAGATCGTCGTCACCTTGAGCTCGTCGATGTCGGCGCCGTCGTTGTGCTCGGCGTTGGCGATCGCGCTCTCCAGGACCTTGCGGATGATGCGCGCACCCTTCTTCGGGCTGAAGGCCAGCACGTCGAGCGCGCGGCCGACGGGCATGCCGCGCACCATGTCGGCGACCAGCCGGCCCTTCTGGGCCGACAGGCGCACGCCACGCAGCGTTGCGGTGGTTTCCATCGCTTTCTCCTTACTTCCTCTTCGCCGCCGGCGCCGCGACCTTCTTGTCGCCCGGGTGGCCCTTGAAGGTACGGGTCAGCGCGAACTCGCCGAGCTTGTGGCCGACCATGTTCTCGGTCACGTACACGGGGATATGCTGCTTGCCGTTGTGGACGGCGATCGTCAGCCCCACGAAATCCGGGGTGATCGTCGAGCGCCGCGACCAGGTCTTGATCGGCTTCTTGTCCGAGATCGCGCGCGCCGCTTCCACCTTCGCTACCAGGTGGCCATCGACGAACGGGCCCTTCTTGATAGAGCGTGCCATGCGTTATCCCTTCTGAGCGTGCCGGCGCCGGACGATCATCACGTCGGTCCGCTTGTTCTTGCGCGTCTTGTAGCCCTTGGCCGGCGTGCCCCACGGCGAGCACGGGTGGCTGCCGCCGTTGGTGCGCCCGCCCATCGGGTGGTCGACCGGGTTCATCGCCCAGGCGCGGACCGTCGGACGCCAGCCGCGCCAGCGGTTGGCGCCGGCCTTGCCGATCGAGCGCAGGTTGTGCTCCTCGTTGCCCACCTCGCCGATCGTGGCGCGGCAGTCGACGTGCACCTTGCGGATCTCGCCGGAGCGCAGCCGCAGCTGCGCGTACATGCCCTCGCGCGCGAGGAGCTGCACCGCCGCGCCCGCCGAGCGGGCGAGCTGCGCGCCCGCGCCGGGCTTCATCTCGATGCAGTGGATCGTCGTGCCGACCGGGATGTTGCGCAGCGGCAGCGTGTTGCCGGCCTTGATCGGGGCCTCGGCGCCGGACATGAGCTCCGCGCCCACCGCGACGCCGCGCGGCGCGATGACGTAGCGGCGCTCGCCGTCCTTGTAGAGCAGGAGCGCCAGGTGCGCGCTGCGGTTCGGGTCGTACTCGAGCCGCTCGACCTTCGCCGGAATGCCGTCCTTGTTGCGGCGGAAGTCGACGATGCGGTAGTGGTGCTTGTGGCCGCCGCCGCGGTGGCGAATCGTGATGTGGCCGTTGTTGTTGCGGCCGGAGCCGCGCTTCTGGCTCTCGGTGAGCGCGTCGACGGGCCGCCCCTTGTGCAGGGCGGGGTTGACGACCTTGACCAGCGCGCGCCGACCGGCGGACGTGGGCTTGACCTTGACGAGTGGCATGTCAGGCCTCCTGCGCGAAGTTGATTTCCTGGCCCGGCTTCAGGCACACGTAGGCCTTCTTCCAGTTGCGCCGGCGGCCGGTGAAGCGGCCGAAACGCTTTTCCTTGCCGTGCACGTTCGAGATCTGCACGCTCTCGACCTGCACCTTGAACAGCAGCTCGACCGCGGCCTTGACCTCGGGCTTGGTCGCGTCCTGCACGACGCGGAACACCACCTGCTCGTGCTTGTCGGCGATGAAGGTGGCCTTCTCCGAGATCACGGGCGCGAGCAGCACGTTCATGAGGCGCTCGCTGTCGAACCTGACGGGCGTGGCGACGGTGGCGTTCATCCCAGCATCTCCTCGAATTCGGAGACGGCCGCCTTGGTCAGCAGCACGTTCTCGAAGCGGACCAGGCTGACCGGGTCGACCTCGCGGGTCTCGAGCACCAGTACGTCCGGCAGGTTGCGCGAGGCGAGGAACACGTTGTCGTCGAGCTTGTCCGTGACCACCAGCACCGAGC
The DNA here is from genome assembly GCA_963765065.1 of uncultured beta proteobacterium. Taxonomy (GTDB): domain Bacteria; phylum Pseudomonadota; class Gammaproteobacteria; order Burkholderiales; family Casimicrobiaceae; genus VBCG01. The sequence goes on from CAVXVH010000019.1 coordinate 94,320, forward strand.
CGGTGAGGCCCATCGCGCGGATCTTCTGCGCGAACAGCTTGGTCTTCGGCGCGTCCACGGCGAGGCCGTCGACCACCGCGAGGCGGTTCTCGCGCACCAGCTGCGAGAGGATCGACGCCATGCCGGCGCGGTACATCTTGCGGTTGACCTTGTGCGAGAAGTTCTCGTCGGGCGAGCTCGGGAAGATCTTGCCGCCGCCGCGCCACAGCGGGCTGTTGGCCTGGCCCGCGCGGGCGCGGCCGGTGCCCTTCTGCTTCCACGGCTTCTTGTGGGACTTGTTGATGTCGCTGCGCCCCTTCTGGGCGCGCGTGCCCTGCCGGGCGTTCGCCTGGTAGGCGGTGACGACCTGGTGGATCAGGGCCTCGTTGTAGTCGCGGCCGAACAGCGCGTCGGAGCCCGCGACCGTCGCGGCGGCGCCGCTGTCGTTGATGAGCTTGAGGTCCATGGTCAGGCCCCCTTCTTCGCGGGTGTCTTGACCGACGGGCGCACGATCACCGCGCCGCCGTCGGCGCCGGGCACCGCTCCCTTGACCAGCAGCAGGCCGCGCGCGGCGTCGACGCGGACCACCTTGAGCGTCTGCACGGTGCGCGTGACGTTGCCGTACTGTCCCGGCAGCTTCTTGCCGGGGAACACGCGGCCCGGGTCCTGCGCCATCGAGATCGAGCCCGGGCGTGTTGTGCGAACGCGAGTTGCCGTGCGAGGCGCGGTTCGAGCTGAAGTTGTGGCGGCGGATCACGCCCGAGAAGCCGCGACCCTTGGTCGTGCCGGTGACGTCGACCAGCTGGCCTTCCGCGAACGTGTCCACGCCGACGACGTCGCCCGGCTTGAACTTCGCGAGGTCGTCGGCACCGACGTGGAACTCCTTCAGCATCGTGCCCGACTCCACGCCCGCCTTCGCGAGGTGGCCGGCCTGCGGCTTGCCGACCCGCGAGGGGCGGCGCTTCCCGTACGTGACCTGCACGGCCGCGTAGCCGTCGGTCCGGGGGTCTTGATCTGGGTCACGCGGTTGTTGGCGACGTCCAGCACCGTCACGGGCACAGCCGTGCCGTCATCGGCGAAGACGCGGGTCATGCCAATCTTGCGACCGACAAGTCCGAGTGTCATAGGAACCTCTCTCTTCGTATTGGCCCGGATGCTGCGCCGGGTGCCGGCTGCAATTGGCCGGCGGTTCGTCTCGGGCCGCGCGCCATGCTGCCGCGGCCTTGCTGCAGTGCTTCGTTACTGGAGCTTGATCTCCACGTCCACGCCGGCGGGCAGGTCGAGCTTCATCAGCTGGTCGACCGTCTTGTCCGTCGGATCGATGATGTCCATCAGCCGCAGGTGCGTGCGGATCTCGAACTGGTCGCGCGACGTCTTGTTGACGTGGGGCGAGCGCAGCACGTTGTACCGCTCGATCTTCGTCGGCAGGGGCACCGGCCCCTTGACGACGGCGCCGGAGCGCTTGGCCGTCTCCACGATCTCCAGCGCCGACTGGTCGATCAGCTTGTAGTCGAACGCCTTGAGACGGATCCGGATGCGTTGATTTTGCATTGATGTGCCTTGGCTCAACCGCGCGCACCACGCCCGGTTTTGCGTTGCCGTTTCTCCGCGGAAGGCGACGGGCCGCCCCGAGCCTTCCGCGCTGTTCTGCTGTTCCGGCCGAAAGTAGGTTTGTACTTTTCGGCCGAACGACTATTCGATGATCTTGGCGACGACGCCGGCGCCGACGGTGCGGCCACCCTCGCGAATCGCGAAGCGCAGCCCCTCCTCCATCGCGATCGGCGCAATCAGCGCCACGTCCATCGCAATGTTGTCCCCAGGCATCACCATCTCCGTCCCCGCCGGCAGCGCAATCGACCCCGTCACGTCCGTCGTCCGGAAATAAAACTGCGGCCGGTACCCGTTGAAGAACGGCGTGTGCCTACCGCCCTCCTCCTTCGACAGCACGTACACCTCCGCCTTGAACTTCGTGTGCGGCGTGATCGACCCCGGCTTCGCCAGCACCTGACCACGCTCCACTTCCTCACGCTTCGTGCCCCGCAGCAGCACCCCCACGTTGTCCCCGGCCTGCCCCTGGTCCAGCAGCTTCCGGAACATCTCCACGCCCGTGCACACCGTCTTCAGCGTCGGCCGCAGCCCGACGATCTCGATCTCCTCGCCCACCTTCACCACCCCGCGCTCCACCCGACCCGTCACCACCGTGCCGCGGCCCGAAATCGAGAACACGTCCTCCACCGGCATCAGGAACGGCCTGTCGATCGCCCGCTTCGGCGTCGGAATGTACGTGTCCAGCGCCTCCGCCAGCCGGAAATCGACTTCACCGCCCAGCTCGCTGTCCTCGCCTTCCAGCGCCAGCTTCGCCGACCCGGTCACGATCGGCGTCTCGTCCCCAGGAAACTCGTACTTCGACAGCAGCTCCCGCACCTCCATCTCCACCAGCTCCAGCAGCTCCTTGTCGTCCACCATGTCCGCCTTGTTCAGGTAGACCACGATGTACGGCACCCCCACCTGCCGCGCCAGCAGAATGTGCTCCCGCGTCTGCGGCATCGGCCCGTCCGCCGCCGACACCACCAGGATCGCACCGTCCATCTGCGCCGCGCCCGGTGATCATGTTCTTGATGTAGTCCGCGTGCCCAGGACAGTCCACGTGCGCATAGTGACGGTTCGCCGTCTCGTACTCCACGTGCGCCGTGTTGATCGTGATCCCCCGCGCCTTCTCCTCCGGCGCCGTCATCAATCTGGTCGTACGCCTTCGCCTCGCCACCGAACTTCTTCGACAGCACCGTCGTGATCGCCGCCGTCAGCGTCGTCTTGCCGTGATCCACGTGACCGATCGTCCCCACGTTCACGTGCGGCTTCGTCCGTTCAAACTTGCCCTTGGCCATGATTCGGTTCCTCTGGAGTGCTTGCCTTAAGTCAGGCCTTCTTGGAGATGACAGCCTCGGCGACGCTCTTCGGTGCCTCGGTGTAGTGCTTGAATTCCATTGTGTAGGTGGCGCGGCCCTGCGACAGCGAGCGCAGCGTCGTCGAATAGCCGAACATCTCGGCGAGCGGCACCTCGGCCTTGATCACCTTGCCGGTCGGGTTGTCGTCCATGCCCTGGACGATGCCGCGCCGCGACGACAGGTCGCCCATCACGTTGCCCATGAAGTCCTCGGGCGTCTCGACCTCGACCGCCATCATCGGCTCGAGCAGCACCGGGCTCGCCTTGCGCATGCCGTCCTTGAAGGCGATCGACGCGGCCATCTTGAACGCGTTCTCGTTCGAGTCGACGTCGTGATAGCTGCCGTCGAACAACGTCACCTTGACGTCGACGACCGGGAATCCGGCGAGCACGCCGTTCGGCAGCGTCTCACGCAGGCCCTTCTCCACCGCCGGGATGTACTCGCGGGGCACGGTGCCGCCCTTGATCGCGTCGACGAACTCGAAGCCCTTGCCGGCCTCGTTCGGCTCCAACTTGACCCAGACATGGCCATACTGGCCACGGCCACCGGACTGCTTGACGAACTTGCCTTCCTGCTCGACCTGCTTGCGGATGGCCTCGCGGTACGCGACCTGCGGCGCGCCGACGTTGGCCTCGACGCCGAACTCGCGCTTCATGCGGTCGACCAGGATCTCGAGGTGCAACTCGCCCATGCCGGAGATGATCGTCTGGCCCGACTCCTCGTCGGTGCGCACGCGGAACGACGGGTCCTCCTGCGCCAGGCGGTTCAACGCGATGCCCATCTTCTCCTGGTCGGCCTTGGTCTTGGGCTCGACGGCGACGTGGATCACCGGCTCCGGGAAGATCATCTTCTCGAGCGTGATCACGTGATCGGGGATGCACAGCGTGTCGCCGGTCGTGGCTTCCCTCAAGCCCACCGCCGCGGCGATGTCGCCGGCGTAGACTTCCTTGATCTCCTCGCGCTGGTTGGCGTGCATCTGCAGGATGCGCCCGAGCCGCTCCTTGCGCCCCTTGGTCGGGTTGTAGACCGTCTCGCCCGACTTGATGACGCCCGAGTACACGCGGAAGAAGATCAGCTGGCCCACGTAGGGGTCGGTCATGATCTTGAACGCGAGCGCCGCGAACGGCTCGTCGTCGGCGGCGCGGCGCGAGCCCTCGCGGCCGTTCTCGAGCTCGCCGGTGACCGGCGGGATGTCCGTCGGCGCGGGCAGGTAGTCGATCACCGCGTCGAGCATCGCCTGGACGCCCTTGTTCTTGAACGCCGAGCCGCAGAGCATCGGCACGATCTCGCTCGCGACGGTGCGCACGCGCAAGCCCTTCTTGATGTCCTCGACCGACAGTTCGCCGGACTCGAGGTACTTGTTCATCAGTTCCTCGTTGGCCTCGGCGGCGCTCTCGACCATCCGCTCGCGCCACTCCTTGCAGGTGTCGACGAGCTCGGCCGGGATCTCGCGCAGGTCGAACTTCATGCCCTGCGACGACTCGTCCCAGTAGATCGCCTTCATCAGCACGAGATCGACCACGCCCTGGAACTTCTCCTCGGCGCCGATCGGCACCTGGATCGCGACCGGGTTCGCCTTGAGGCGCTGCTTCATCTGGTCGTAGACCTTGAAGAAGTTCGCGCCCTGGCGGTCCATCTTGTTGACGAACGCGAGCCGGGGGACCTTGTACTTGTTCGCCTGCCGCCACACGGTCTCGGACTGCGGCTGCACGCCGCCGACCGCGCAGTACACCATGCACGCGCCGTCGAGCACGCGCATGCTGCGCTCGACCTCGATCGTGAAGTCGACGTGGCCCGGCGTGTCGATGATGTTGATGCGGTGCTCGGGGTGGCTCGCGTCCATCCCCTTCCAGAAGCAGGTGACCGCGGCCGACGTGATCGTGATGCCGCGCTCGCGCTCCTGCTCCATCCAGTCGGTCGTCGCCGCGCCGTCGTGCACCTCGCCCATCTTGTGCGACACCCCCGTGTAGAACAGGATGCGCTCGGTGGTCGTGGTCTTGCCGGCGTCGATGTGCGCGCTGATGCCGATGTTTCGGTAGCGGTCGATGGGCGTAATTCGGGGCACGGTATTGCCTTTGAGATCGTTGCGGCGGGCCGGGGGTCATCCCGGCCGCGGCCGGTCTCTTGCTGTTCGTATCGTCGCGTATCGTCGTTGTTCGCTGCGCGCTGGTCTCGCGAGATCAGAAGCGGTCAGAAGCGGAAGTGCGAGAAGGCCTTGTTGGCCTCGGCCATGCGGTGCACTTCCTCGCGCTTCTTCACCGCGCCGCCGCGGCCCTCGGAGGCGTCGATCAGCTCGCCGGCGAGCCGCTGGCCCATCGACTTCTCGCCGCGCTTGCGTGCGGCCTCGCGCAGCCAGCGCATCGCCAGCGCCATGCGGCGCACCGGGCGCACCTCGACCGGCACCTGGAAGTTCGCGCCGCCGACGCGACGGCTCTTCACCTCGACCATCGGCCGGGCGTTCTGCAGCGCCTGCGTGAACACCTCGAGCGGGTCCTTGCCGCCCTTCTTCGAGATCGACTCGAAGGCGCCGTAGACGATGCGCTCGGCGACCGACTTCTTGCCGGCTTCCATGAGGACATTCATGAACTTCGCGACCTCGACCGACTTGTACTTCGGGTCGGGCAGGATCTCGCGCTTCGGTACTTCGCGACGACGGGGCATAGACTCGCCTTTTGGTATCAGTTACCGCGGAAAATCGACTGGCTCCGCCAGCGATTTTCCGTTAGCTCTACCGGCGCAAAGTAGGGGTGCACTTTGCGCCGAATTCAGTTAGGCCTTCTTCGGACGCTTCGCGCCGTACTTCGAGCGGGACTGCTTGCGGTCCTTGACGCCCGCGGTGTCGAGCGAGCCGCGCACCATGTGATAGCGCACGCCGGGCAGGTCCTTGACGCGGCCGCCGCGGATCAGCACCACCGAGTGTTCCTGCAGGTTGTGGCCTTCGCCGCCGATGTAGCTGATCACCTCGAAGCCGTTGGTGAGGCGCACCTTGGCGACCTTCCGCAGCGCGGAGTTCGGCTTCTTGGGCGTCGTCGTGTACACGCGCGTGCACACGCCGCGCTTCTGCGGGCTCTGCTGCAGCGCCGGGACCTTGCTCTTCGACACGACGGGCTCGCGGCCCTTGCGCACCAGTTGATTGATCGTTGGCATGACTCTTCCGCGTTGTGCTTTACGCTGCTTTCGTGAACCCGCCGGATTGTCCCGAGTTGCGGTGCCCGCGCGACACTCCGCGCGTCGTCCTGCACACCGCAGCGCTCGTCGCCCGGACGGTCGACCGACCGGGTCTTCCGCTGCCTTGCTGCTGCCGAAATCGAAATGGCCCAAGCGCGGAAGCTGCACCCGCCCGGGCCACCCTTGTTGCGCCTCGATCGACATCGCGACCGGGTACGCCCCGCGCCGTCTCGCACCGCCCTTGAATTCCGGGCAGGAGTCGACGCAGGAAAGACTTGGAATTTTAAGGAGAAAGCGAGATCGTGTCAACGTGCCTGTTGCACTGCGGTTAGTCTCGCTGCCGGGTCGTCGCGCGACGGCGGACCGTGGTCGCCGCGGGCAACGAAGTGACGCCGGCGGACGCCGTACGCCGCGTCGCCGGTGCCGGGACTAATCGATGCCCGACAGGTCAGTAGTAATACGGATACAGCTTGCGCACCCGCGCCTCGATCGTCGCCTCGATGGGCGCATCTTCCGGCAACTCGATTGCGGGCGTGTCGGGAGCGGTGCCGAAGGCCGGGCCCATGGCGGCCCAGGACTCGAGGCGCTCCCGGAACGTCAGGTGATCCGTCTTGGGCGCACCCGTGGACTGGGTGGCGTTGGCCGGCGCGGCCGGCGTGGGCTCGACGAGTGTGGAAAGGGCTGCGACGAAGGGGTTGTGTCGGTTGAGGCTCATGTTTCCGTTCCTGTGGGCCGGTGGGCCCGGAATTGCGGTGCACCCGGGATTGCCGCAGTGCACAATGGCAATGTACGTGTGCGCCTCGCGGATTGCCAATCGAACGTTTGGATCGGCCATATCGCCCCCACTTATCTATCGAACGGTCCTTGTTGCGGCACAGCAATTGCTCCAGTAGGATGGACCCGGGAATACCCGACCATGGAACTCTACCAACTGCGCAGTTTCGCCACCGTTGCCGAAATGGGCCATCTGACCCGGGCCTCGGAGCGCCTGCACGTCAGCCAACCCGCGCTTTCGGCACAGATTCGCGCGCTGGAAGAAGAACTTGGCGTTGCCCTGTTCGAGCGCGAGACCACCGGCATGTCGCTGACGGCCGCAGGGCGGCAGCTCCTGCCCGCGGCCCGCGAGATCGTCGAGCGGGCCGTGGCCCTGCGCGGCCTCGCCCAGTCGATGCGCGGCCAGGTGGCTGAGCGCGTGCGCGTGGGCACCGTTTCGGACCCCGACCTGCTCCGGCTCGGTGCGCTGCTGTCTGCCGCGGTCGACCGGCATCCGCTGCTGGAGATCGAGCTCCACCACGAGGTATCCGGCACCGCGTTCGAGAAGGTCCGCGACGGCGAGCTCGACGCGAGCTTCTACTACGGCCCGCTCGCGCACGCCTCCGTGGCCTCGCTCGCGCTGCGGCCGATCGTCTACCGCGTCGCCGGCCCGGCCGCCTGGGCCGATCGCATCGCCGCCGCGGATGATGCCGGCGCCGCGGCCCTGCCCTGGGTCATGACGCCGCCGATCAGCACCCACCACGCGCTCGCGATGCACTTCTTCGCGCAACGTGGTCTCTCCCCCACGACCGTAGTCGAGGCGGACAACGAGGCGGTGATCCGCTCACTGGTCGTCGCCGGCGTGGGCGTGTCGCTGATCCGCGAGGACGTGGCGCTCGAGGCCGAGGCCGCGGGCGAGGTCTGCCTGTGGCCCCGCGCGCGGATCGAGACCTCGCTGCGCTTCCTGTGGCCGCGCGCGCGCAGCGCCGAGCCGGCGCTCGTCGCGCTGGTCGGCCTGGTCGAGAGCGTCTGGCCCGAGGCGTCGCGCGTGCCCGAGGACGAGACGGCGGCGCTCGCTGCCTGAGCCGTTGAACGCCGCGACCGCCGCTGCGCCTCGGCGGATCGTCCCGGCGTGTCCTACAGCACCAGCAAGTGCTTGGGCTGTGCGCCAGGAACGGCCTCGAGCCCGACGGACGCATCGAACGTGACGAAGCGGCCCCCTCGACGCACCGCAAGGGCAAGCAGGTAGACGTCCCTCAGTTGTCGCGGGCCGTGGACGCGCGTCGTATCGACAGCCCGTCCGTCCAGCAGGCTGAGTTCGTCGGGCCAGAACTCGTGCAGCGGATGGGACGCGGCCTCGCCTAGGCGTCGGGCCACCGCGTGCACAGGTAGAGGGTTCGGATAGCCGGGGTGCGCCATGATCCTCACGCACCCGTTCTCCGTGATCGGGCACGACGCCCATCCTTTCGTGGCGTTCCGGGCAAACCACGCGGCCGCGCGGGAGTGCAGCGTGTGATCGTGCGTCCAGCAGGGCGATCAGCACGTTGACATCGAGAAGTGCCTGCATCAGGCGGCGTCGTCCTCGCGAAGGGCGTCGATCAGTCTGGTTAGTGACGATGCCGCCCCGGCTCGCAAACGGCCGAAAACCGTAGACGGCCTCTGGCTCGCCAGCCGAGGTCCCCTCGGGCGTCGCGATCAGTGCGCGCCGCGCCAGGTCCGAAACGGCCTCACCGATCGTCTTGCGTTCGCGCCGGGCCAGTTCCCGGGCGGCGCGGAGGACGTCGTCGGCGATGTCGAGCGTGGTGCGCATGCATCAGATGCTAATGCATCACTATCCCTTACGCAATCGATCGTTTGGCTAAGCCTTGGCTACGCGCTCGAGTTTGCGGTCGAGCGTGACGAGTTCGGCGGAAAGCGCCCGCGCCACCAGCCAGTACGCCGCGTCGTAGGCGGTCAAACCCGTCTGCAGCGCAGCCGACAAGCCCGCGCGAGCGGGAATACGGTGCAACTCGATTCCGAGAGAGTCAGCGTCGGCGAGCGCCTTCACCACCGACGCGGGTTCCAACGTCTTTCGGCGCACCTTCATCGTGGCCACGTTGGCCAGCTCCGCGAGCAGGAGTTCAGGTGCAGCGAGACGGTGCCCGGCCAGGCGAGCCGCCACCGCCTCGGCAGCCTTCTCGCCGAAAACCAGCGCCGAAACCGCCGATGCGTCAACGACGACGATTCGCCCGCTCATCGCGCATCCGCCGGACGATGGCCGCGGCTTCGTTGGGCGAAGGCGGGAGCTTGGCGCGCACACGCGCCAGGACCTCGAGCGCGTCGAGCTTGAGCGGCTCCGGTTCGCTCGCAGCCGCCGTGATGATCGCCAGCAGTTCGCCCTGGAGCGACCGGTGATTGCGCTCGGCGCGGAGCTTCAGGCGCGCGACGACGTCGTCGGGGGCGTTCTTGATCGACAGGGTAACGGGCATGGTGGCGGCCTGGGGCAGACGCAACGGTTTCATTTTGCCTCCATTTTGGCACCACCGGCAAGTACCCGGCATGCACCGATGTTGACCCGTCGGCGCCAATTGGGCACTCGACCGATCGGTCGAGGCGTGATCGGTCGACGTCCGGCGAGGCGTCGCCCGTGGCGCCTGCAGGGCCCGCCACTACCCCAGTTGGACGGTCTCGACGTCCTCGGCATCCGGCCAGGTGCCGCATGCGCCGGTGCCGTCGATCCGCACCCGAATGCCATGAGTCTGGCTACGGACGAGCAGGTCGTACTGAAGGCGCACGGCCGGCTTCGCGATATCGCCGAGTATCCAGTAGCCCTGCGTCGCGCAGGGCGGACGAGGCGTGCGTGGCGGGAATCCTCCATACACCGGAACCTCGACAGCAAAGTAGACGAGGCCGTCGGTCGCACGCACGGCAATCCAATCCAGCCATCCCCACTCGCTGCTTGCCTGTGCAGCGGACGAAAGGAACAGCAGCGCAAGCCCTGCGACGATCGATTTGCACGACGACATGGCAGCACTCCGTGGATGAACCAGAGGAGAAAGTACGCCCGGTGAGGTGCGGCAGGATTGACGCGTGTCAAGTGACAATCCAAGGGGCGCACGGGGAAGTGCCACGGGCCGGCAGTCGCCTGCCGGCCCGTTGCGTTGATGCTCCGCCGACGCGTACGCCAGCGGTGATGCCTGTGGAGGATTACGCCCCGTCCGACGGCTGCTCGGTGATCGCGTGCGCGGAGGCGGTCCTGACGTCTAGTTTGCCTTCGGGGCACAAAGCGCGACCGCGTCGGGCCCGTACCCTTCCGGGATGTACCCCTTGGCGATCATCTCGGCCTTGACGACGCGACTCCGCGTGTACCGGTGATTGCTGTCGACCCGATTGTTCCACAGGCGGAAGACCGGCTCCGTGCCGACAGGGCATTCGCCGCTCGAAAAATCAGGTGGCGGCGACTCGAATACGTTGTCGCCTTCCTTCATCCAAGAACTGCTGAAAGGCGGCTGCGCTACCGCGTCGCATTCGACGGAACTCACCGAGTAGAAGTGCGAATCAAGCCCGGCCGCCGGAAGTCCATAGAAGCGACACACCGGCGATCCCAGTCCGACCGACTGTCCCGATGCAAATGCCGCGAAGCTGGCGCCCGTTCTCGTCCAACCAACATGCGTTCCCGAGTCCAGGTCATTCGCCTCCTGTACATCCGACGTCATGAAGTAGTGATCGCGCGCTGCATGGTAGAACTCGACGACCTGGGTCATCGCGGGACCTACTCCCGGGGCGATGAACACACCGAACGCACTTCCGCCGCCAGTGATCGTGTTTACCACCGCATTTGCCTGTGCATCGATCACGCTGACACTCGCTTCGCCATTGTTGGCAACGTAAACGAAGCGCCCATCTGGCGTTACCGAGATCCCCCGTGGAAACAAGCCCACCGGAATGTCCTTGATCACGGCCATCGAAGTCGTGTCGATGACGGAGACGGTATTGCTGCTCGCGTTTGCGACGTAGACCCGTGTTCCCGAACCGTTGACGGCAATCCCTCGCGGCCACTGTCCGACGGCCACGGTTCCGACGATGCTCCTGCTGTCCGTCGAGATCGCGATCACCGTTCCCGTCCCCGCTCCGCCTGTTACGGCGACGTAGACGATCGTGCCACTGGTGTTGACGGCGACTCCCGTGCCAGCCATCGTGCGCTGTGGGAAACTGATCGTGGCGATTGCTGCGGGATTCCCTTCGAGAGCGATGAACGTCAGCGCGTGAGCGGCGACGTATGCGACCTGCCCATCCGGGCTCGTGGCTACTTCAACCGGCGTGCCCGCAACGGGAATCGTTGCCTTGACAACTCTGGCGTTGACGTCGACCACCGAGACAGTTCCCTCTTGCGTGTTCGCGACCACCGCATGGCGACCATCCGGGGAAACGGCAACACCGCCCGCACCCATGCCCATATCCAACGTCCCCAGAATCCTGTAGCTCGCCGTTTCAATGATCGACATCGAACCGGGGCCGAACCCTCCCGGGGAGCTCGCTCTATACAGGTTCGTAACCAGCAGCACGTCGCCCCGCGGCGTCAGTGCGACACCATGTGGGTCTCTCCCGCCGGTGGCGACCGTCGCCGGCAGCAACACCTGCGTTGTCGTATCTATGACTGCCAGGCGGTCCGCGGTCGATCCGCTGACAACATAGGCAAACGGCGCCGCAACTGCGGTTGACGCAAGTGCCAGAATGGCCAACGCCGCAACGGCGAGCGCATGGATGGGTCGCGCATACGCGCGTTGCATGGTTGCTCCCCTTCGATGAACTGCGTGGTCCGCGCGGTCATCCTAGCTTCGCGTGCGGCCGGGTCAACACAGGAACCGGCAGTGCATCAATGCGATTGCGACGCGTTGATCCAGGTCAATGGGGTGCGCACAGTCGAACGCGCTTTGACTGGAGTTGCAGTCGAGCCGCGGCAAACCTGTACGGTACCGACGGCTTGCTGCGCACCAAACGACACGGGCCGGCAGTCGCCTGCCGGCCCGTTGCATTGATGCTCCGCCGACGCGTTCGCCGGCGGTAATGCGGTCGGCGCTTAAGCCGCGTCCGCCGGCTGCTCGGTGGTCGCAGGCGCTGCGGCCGCGGGGGCCCCCGCTTCCACGCCGGCTTCGGCGAGCTCCGCCTGCAGCGCCGCCTCCGGTCCCATCGCCTTCGCCTTCTTGCGGGCGTTGTGGTGCGCGAGCCCCGTGCCCGCCGGGATCAGCCGCCCGACGATCACGTTCTCCTTCAACCCGCGGAGATCGTCCTTCTTGCCCATGATCGCCGCCTCGGTCAGCACGCGCGTGGTCTCCTGGAACGACGCCGCCGAGATGAACGAGTCCGTCGACAAGGACGCCTTGGTGATGCCGAGCAGCATGTGCTCGTAGGTCGAGGCACGCTTGCCGTCCCCGGTCGCCTTGTCGTTCTCGTCCAGGATGTCCGAGCGCTCCGCCTGCTCGCCCAGGATGAAGCGCGTGTCGCCCGGATCCGTCACCTGCACCCGGCGCAGCATCTGCCGCACGATCACCTCGATGTGCTTGTCGTTGATCTTCACGCCCTGCAGACGGTACACGTCCTGCACCTCGTCGGTGATGTAGCGCGCCAGCGCCTCCATCCCCAGCAACCGCAGGATGTCGTGCGGGTCCGCCGGGCCGTCGACGATCGTCTCGCCTTTGTTCACCACCTGCCCGTCGTGCACCGTGACGTGCTTGTCCTTGGCGATCAGGAATTCGTGCGCGACGCCATCGAGGTCGGTGATCACCAGCCGCTGCTTGCCCTTGGTGTCCTTGCCGAACGACACCGTGCCGGTGACCTCCGCCAGCATGCCCGCGTCCTTCGGCGAGCGCGCCTCGAACAACTCCGCCACCCGCGGCAGGCCGCCGGTGATGTCGCGCGTCTTCGACGTCTCCTGCGGGATCCGCGCCAGCACCTCGCCGACGCTCACCTGCTGGCCGTCCTTCACCGTGATGATGCAGCCGACCTGGAAGGTGATCTGCACCGGCAGGTCCGAACCCGCCAGCTTGATCTCGTCGCCCTTGGCGTCGAGCAGCTTCACCTGCGGCCGCACGCCCTTGGCGGCACTGCCGGTGCGGCGCTTCGGGTCGATCACCACCAGCGTGGAGAGACCGGTCACTTCGTCGACCTGCTTCGCCACCGTCACGCCGTCCTCGACGTGCTCGAAGCGCACCGTGCCCGCGTACTCGGTGATGATCGGACGCGCGGTCGCGTCCCACGTCGCCAGCACCTTGCCGGCCTTGATCACGTCGCCGTCCTTCACCTGCAGCGTGGCGCCGTACGGCACCTTGTGGCGCTCGCGCTCACGGCCGGCGTCGTCGTGGATCGTCACTTCGCCGGAACGGCCGATCGCCACCGGCTCGCCCTTCGCGTTGGTGACGTAGCGCATCAAGGCGGAAAAGCGCACCGTGCCCGCCGACTTCGAATCGACCTGCGAGGCCACCGCGGTCCGCGACGCCGCGCCGCCGATGTGGAACGTGCGCATCGTCAGCTGCGTGCCCGGCTCGCCGATCGACGACATCAGCACGTTTCTCTGGGCCAGCATCAGCGGGCGGGCCCGCACTCACCTCGAGCGAAGGAAGCACTTGGACCGAAACGGGCCGCCGTCGAAGTCGGCGGTGACTCGATTGCGCCACACGCAGCTCCGTTGACTTGCCGCAGCCGTGCGAGTAGCTTCCCGCGTGCAGCAGCGCGCTGCAGGATCCAGTGGAGCGATGAGATGTCTTCCAAGAGCGCTTTGCGCCACCTGTCCAAGCTTGTCGCGGCGTTGGTTTTCGGACACGCATCCGTGGCCGGCGCGGCCGTCTACGACAACATGACGATCGACTACGTCGGCGTCGTGAGTTGGGTTCCGCAGTACAGCGGGTTCGTTACCTTTGTGGGCGGGATACCCACGGGACTCGCAGGTCAATTGCCGAATCCGTGTGTAAACGGCGTGGCGACGTTTGATCCGAGTCAAACGTACTCGAAGTACTGGTACATGGCCTTTCTCACGGCCAAGGCGTCGGCGCTGAAGGTCCAGGTTGAAATTTCGCAGGACACCTACAACAACTGCTTTGTTAGCAGCGCCCGGCTCAAGGAGTAGGTGGCAACGAGTCAGCATTCCTGTGCAACGGGGGAGCATGGACATGCAATGCAAGTATGGGGCCGCAGTGAGACGCGGACTGGTCATGGCGTTGGCGACCATCAGCATCGTCGCCAGCGCACAGACGCCGCAACCGGTTGCGCGCAGGCCCGCGCTCTCCGCTCCAGCCCTGCCCTTGCACGTGCCGCCGCTCGGGTGGCGGGCCCCTGCGTTAGCAGCACAGGCGCCTCCACTGACGAGTCCAGCCGGCGTTCGACCGCCCGTGGTTTCTGGCCCTTTGCCGATTGCTTCACCGCCGGCCACGTTCCGTCCCCCGAGCTTGAGCGCACCGGCGCTTCCGCTCACGACCGTCGGCCCGGCGAGTCCGTTCCAGGCCAGCGGCCCGATCGACACTGAACGTCCGCCGCCGGGGTGGTAATCGCAAGACGGACCCGTACAGCCCGTGACGTTTGGCATTTGAACGTGGAGTGCGCGAAAGGGACGCGACAATGAGTCCGAGCGGCCGGTTTGCGCTCGTATTGTTCCTGGCCCTGCTGTCTGCGCCCCCCTCGCTAGCGCAAGGTAGCTGGGATGACTGGGACGGATTCGTCATCAGCGCGATTCGGCCGTCTTGCGTGCTGACGTCGAATATTGTGTCCCCGTTTCCCGGTCAGAGCATTCAGCTTACGGCCACCTGCAAGGGACGCGCTGGCCCCTTCAACTGGAGCGGACCAGGCATCGCGGCCGGCACGGTTTCGCTTGGCAACACGCTAACGGTAACGACGGTCGCCGCCGGCCCGGCAACATACTCGGTGATCGCAAAGCGTGGCGCGTTGTCGAGCAGACCGGCGCTCTTGTCCATCACGGTCGTGCCGGGCTCCGCGCCCTCTGCAAGCTGGGCAACCGCGCCGACTGGCATTGCGGTGCCGAATGCGCCTCTGAGTTTCAGCGTGCAGATCGTGGATACCGACATCGGCCAGAACGTCGCGACCCAGTTCTTCGTCAACGACGTCGCCACGGGACCTCCAGGCTCGGGGGCCACGAACTTCACGGTGCCGCTGAACTGGACACCCACCGAAAGTGGCGTCTATCTCCTTCGACTTCGCGCCACCGATGCCGGCTCGCTATCCAGCGACGCGGTTCGCACGGTAGTCGTCGCCGATGTGCCGGTCGCCGAGAACTTGCCGCTGCCGGCGACAAGCTCGATCGGGACCATTCCCGGAACGTTTGCGGTTTCGGATGCCGGAGCGGCGATCTATCGCATGCCGATCGCCGTTCCGCCCGGCGCCGCAGGACTGCAGCCGGATCTCTCACTCGTCTATTCGAGCCAAGCCGGTGACGGTGCCCTCGGCATCGGCTGGCAGATCACCGGTCTCTCCGTGATCCAACGCTGTCCCAAGACCATCGCCGCCGACGGCTACCGCGCCCCGATCAACTACGACAACAACACCTCGAACGACGAGTATTGCCTGGATGGCGAGCGGCTGATCCGCATCAGCGGAACGGGGGCTAGCGGGGAATACCGGACCGAGCGTGACAGCTACGCGAAGATCGTCGCGTACGACGAATCGCCGCTCGTCTTCGGTCCGTCCCGATTCAGGGTCTGGACAAAGGACGGCCGCATACTCGATTTCGGGAGCCGATGGTGGGTCTTGACGGATGGTCAGTCACAGGCTAATCGCTACAACAGCGTCCGCTTCTTCCTGCTCGATCAAGTTTGGGATCGCAGCGGGAATCGCATGACGATCGACTATGACGGCACGAATCGGGGTGCCGGTTCCTTGGAGATCGAGCCCACGCGCGCGGGTTGCCAGCCGGACTGGGCGGTGCAGGGCGCCGGATTCACGCCGCAGGGCGCCTACCCCGACACGTCGTTCTTCCCGACGGCCATCGCCTATACGATGAATGCCGCGGCACCCAACGCGACGCGGCAGTTCGTCTACTTCCGGCGCGAACCGCGCGAAGAGTCGGTGCTCTTCGATAGCGGTGCGGGCCAGTCACGCCTCGCAGAACGCATTACGCAAATCGAAACGTACATCAACGCCGCCTTCCACACCGAGATGGGGACGGTGCCGGGCTGCAACCAGGCGATCGATGTCTGACGACAGCCCGCGAACAGCACGCTGGTCTCGAAGTACGTGATCACGTACAAGAACGACCCGCCGCCGGCGCGCTCGCGCATCGAACAGGTGCAGCACTGTGATGCCGCGAACGTCTGCCTGCCGGCAACGACCTTCAGCTGGAACTCGCTTTCGACGGGCTTCTCCGGAGGCAATCTCTTCATCGGGCAGAACGATCTCACCTCTCACGCCGCGGACGTGGACGGTGATGGCCGGTCGGACATCGTCTGGGAGAACGGCGCCGCAAGCACCCTGTCGGTGTGTCCCGGCGGCCTGCCTACCTGTTCGACGTGGCCGTTGCCAAGCAGCTGACGTCACCGGCCGCGCAAGCGGGAATGGCCTGATCGGCGTGGGCGACTTCAACGGCGATGGTCGTGCCGATTTCGTGTTTGGGGCGGGCCTGTCTGGCGCCCGATACTCGCAATACTGGGTGTGCTTGACCAATGCTACCGGAACGGGACTCGTGTCCTGCGCGCAGGTTCCGCTGCTGCCCGGCACGCTGCCTGGGGGCGGCCCGACCTACCCCAGTGCACCCCGTTCGTTCGCCGTCTACGGCGACTTCAACGGCGATGGAAGGGTCGACGTCGCCTTCTTTCTCGATGGGGTCCCCGGCGATGTCTACCGCTATTGCCTGTCGTCGTCGACCTCGACCGCCGTTCAATTCGCGTGTTACGACGCGCAAGGGCCGCGCTCGGTCGATGGGGGACTCGAAGGCGCCGATGCCTCGGGTGATCGCGATGTCGTAGTCGCCGACGTCAATGGCGACGGGCGCGCGGACTTCATCCAACGAAAGAACGATGGCTCGCAAACCAGAGAGTGGCGCGTCTGCCTGTCACGGTGGGGCGAAGCGGGTCTGTCCTTCAGCAACGCCCTGTCTTGCTCCAATGCCTGGCTCCAGCTCACGACCGGAGAGGTCAGCAAGCTGGGGGTATTCGACTTCAACGGCGACGGCATGGCTGACTTCGCGGCGCCGATGCAGCCGAGCGAACCGGGCTATGTCGACGGTCGTTGGCGCGTGTGCCTGGCGCGCGGCGACGGCAGCTTCTACGACGCGCCAGCCGCGAGCTGCGAGACTTATTGGAATGGACCGACGGGGACGCCCAACTCGACGGACATGAACAAGCTGTACTTTGGCGACTTCGACGGTGACGGCCGCACCGACTTCGCCATTCCGCTGACCGCGAACCTGAAGTGGCGCGTGTGCCTGTCGGCAGGGGTCGATTTCGTCTGTACCAATGGTGGATCGCGCCCCGATTGGGACGGGCCCGGCGTTTCGCCCACCCAAGGCGCATTCGATCGCGCGACCAAGATCGCCGACCTGAACGGCGACGGCCGGTCGGACATCATCACGTTCAACAACGGCGCGACGGCCTTCAAGACGACCGGGCCGACCGCTAACCGCATCGAGCACATCATCAACGGCCTGTCGGCGAGGATCGACGTTGCGTATCGGTCGCTCACGGATCCGACCACACCCGCCGTCTACAGTCGCGGCACGGTGACGGCCGCGAGCAACGAGCTCGTGATCCAGTCGCCCATGTATGTCGTGAGCAGCCACAGTGCATCCGACGGCAACGGCGGCGGCGTCCTGGTCACGACCTCCTATTCCTATACGGGTCTTAAGGGACGGTCAGATGGACGCGGCCTTCTCGGGTTCAATCAGCGTCGCGTGGTCGACATCAACGGCGTCGAAACGATCACCACCTTCGAGCAGACCTGGCCGCGCCATGGCATGACCGCGTCGATCGAGAAGCGCGCCCCGGCGGCGGGTGGGCCGATGCGTTTGGTCAACCGTGTAACCAACCTCTACGAGACCACGCCCGTTTCCGAGTCGATCGGGTCGGTCTATCGCACGGTACAGAAGCAGAGCGAACAGGAGTCCTGGGAGCTGAACAACTGGGCGGATCCCGGCACCAAGCTGCCCAGAACGCGAACCGACATGACGGGTTGGGACAGTTTCGGCAATGTTGGGACCGTCGTCGTGACGACGTATGATGGTCCTTCCGGTGGTGCCGGGCACGTCAAGACCACCGTCAACAACTACGTCAACGAGACCACTCAGTGGCTTCTCGGCCGGCTCACGGCGTCAATGGTCACGAGCCAAGCGCCCGCCGATCCTGCCACCTCGGTAAGAAAGTCGGAGTTTAGCTACTACTGCCTGCCCGGACCGGACTGTGGGGTCGATCCACCCAGCGCAAGGGGCCAGTTGCGATCGGAAACGATCGAGCCGGACTGCTACAACGCCGCCGGCGGCTGCATCGATCGAAGCCAAGGACAACGAACAAGCTACACCTACGATGCGTTCGGCAACAAGAGCAGCTCGCTGGTTCAGTTCTACGAGGGTTCGACGCTCAAGCAACGCGAAGCCCGGGTGACCTACGACGCTTCCGGCCGCTTCCCGATCCTGATCGACAAGATCGGCGATCCCTCTGCTCCAATAGATATCCGGGAGCGCATGCTCCATGACGCCCGGTTCGGCGGCGTGCGCGCGAAGTCGGCGCCTGACCGCATACAGACGTACAGCGAGCATGACGGGTTCGGGCGCCCGGTCAGAAGCAGCGTGTGCAAGGTTTCGAACCCGGACCCGGCAATCGAGCTGTGTTCGCCGAACACTCCCAACGGACTCCTCAGCCAGACCAGCCGGACGATGGAGGCCGCAGGTCTCGCCGCCGGAGAGGTCTACCGCATCGTCGAAAGGACGAGCGGAGCGCCGGAGAAGCGAGTCTACTTCGACCAGCTCCAGCGTGAGCGGCGCATCGAAGTCAGGAACTTCGCGAACTCCGGTTTCGTGGAGAGCAGGACGGCCTACGATTCCCTGGGCCGCAAGGCTTCCGAAACGCGTCCGTACGCGAGCACCGGAGGCGCTTCCGTCAGCCGTACCACGGCCTATCAATACGACGTGCTCAATCGTCTGGAGCTCGAGACACGGCCCATCGGGACGGTAAGGACCAGCTATTTCGTCGTCTCGCACACCGACGCAGCGGGCGGTGGTGTTGTCGCCAATCGCGCCAAGATCGAAACGCGCCGCAGCAACACCACCGGCGAGGAAGTCACCAGCCGGGTCGTCAACAGCCAGAACCAAGTCGTCGAAGCGGTCGAGGCGAACGGAAAGTCGACGACCAACGCCTACGACGCCGCCGGCAATCTGATCTGCGTGACGCCATCGAGCTTCGCGCCTGCGACACGTCGGTGCAAGGCCGACGCCACGCGAAGCGGATACCAGATCGCGACCGAGTTCGACCAGCGGGGCCGCAAGGTCAAGATGGCCGATCCCGACATGGGAACCTGGACCTATGCGTACAGCGGCGTCGGCGAGCTACTGCAACAGACCGATGCCAACGGGGCGGTAAGCAGTCAGACCTACGATTCCCTTGGCCGCCTGGTCCAGCGGGTCGAGCAACGCGGGGCAACGACGTTCCAGAGTACCTGGACCTTCGACGACATCACCTCCTGCTCGACGGTGTCGCTGGTAAAGACCGGAAAGCTCTGCCGCAACGCGGTCACGGCCGGAGCCGCCAAGAGCCTAGAGTACGACCAATACGGTCGGCTCTATAAGACGGTCACCGACATCAGGGACGTCGCCTCCGTCGTCAGATCGTTCGACGCCTATACGCTCTTCGACAACAGGAATCGCCCTGCCTACACCGGCTACCCGCAAGTCGACGCCACCACGCCAAGATACGCGGTCCGCCAGACGTTCAACGCTGCGGGCTACGCAAGCCAGGTCGGTGAGGCGACGAACCCGGCCGTGGTTCATTGGGCGGCGACATCACGCTATGACGATGGCCAGCCCTATCAGACCTCGATCGGCGGCGTCGGCGAGGCCCGCGGCTACGACGGCCTTGGCCGCATCGCGTCCATTGTCAGCGGCTTGCTGCAGAACGCGACCTTCAGCTTCGATCATCTCGGCAATCTCACTTCGCGCAGGGATCAGCGCGGGGACGGCCTGACGTACGACGAGTCGTTTGCGTACGACGAGATCCATCGCGTCAAGCAAGTCACCTGCAACGTCGCCACCTTGTGCGGCACTTCGAGGACGTTCCAATACGACGATTTCGGCAATCTCAGGAACAAGGCCGGACTGATCCTCACGCCGACGACCAACACGCATCGCCTGCAATCCGCCGGCGCTCGCTCCTATCAATACGATGCCGCCGGCAACGTCCTGACCGACGGCACGACCAGCGTGACGTGGACGCCGTTCAACTATCCCGATTACCTCACGAGCGGTGGCGGGCGGATCGATCTCCGCTACGACGCCGATCACGAGCGCACCGTCGAGAGTGGGTCGAACGGAACCCTGACATTGTACGTAGGCCGCCAGTTCTTCGAGGTTTCGATCCAGGGCGCCACCACGACCGGGAAGGCGTACCTGGCCACGCCCGACGGGATCGTCGGCGTCGTGACCCAGTCGACCGCGAATGCCCTCGGCCGGCGCTACTGGTACCGAGACCACCTCGGCAGCATCGTCGCCGAACGGGACAGCGCCACCGCCCAGACGGTGTACCTGGGCTACGACGAGTGGGGAGCGCGCAGAGGCAGCTTCGTTCCGACGTCGACCGCCACGGCACGAGGATTCACCGGCCACGAACATCTGGACACGCCGTTCACACTCGTGCACATGAACGGCCGCATCTACGACCCGGTGGCCGGCCGCTTTGTCAGCGCCGATCCGATCATCCAGGACGCCACGAATCCGCAGTCGTTCAACCGCTACGCCTACGTCTACAACAACCCGCTGTCGTTCACCGACCCGCACGGCTTCAGCGCCTGGTCGCAGTGGATACGGCCCGTGGTCATCACCGTCGCCACCTGGTACGTCCTCGGACCCGGGGGTGCGTTCGGGGCGTCAGGCGTCTTTGGCGCCGTCGGAGGCAGCGCTGGACTCTTCGGCAGCACGCTGGCCAACGGCTTCGCCAGTGCCGCCGCGGCCGGGTTCGCCGCGGGCGGCATTCAGGGCGGCAACATCGAGAGCGCGGTGTACGGTGCGTTCAGCGCCGTCGCGTTCTACGGTGTCGGACAGTCTGCGACCTTCCTGGCCGACAAGTACGGTACGGCGTTCTGGGGCAGCGGGTCGCCGGGCCGGGTCGTTCTTCATGGTGCGGCAGGCTGCGCCAGCGCGTCGGTCGCCGGCGGCAGCTGCGGCCACGGTGCGATCTCCGCAGCCTTTGCCGAAGCGGCCGGCCCCAATGTCAGCTCGGTCACGGGCGGCAACAAGGTCGCGGGATTCGTCGGTGCCATCGTAGCCGGCGGCGCCGCCGCACGGCTTGCCGGCGGAAAGTTCGCCAACGGCGCAGCGACCGGCGCCTTCTCGTACCTCTTTAACTCGCTCGCACATCCGACCAATACACTTGAGGCCGGAGTACGTCAGGCAATACTGCGCGGTGATGTTGGTGAGCTGAGGGTGTTGCTCGGAGAGGCGAACCTCACTGCCAACGACATGGCGATGGCGCAGCGTGCGCTGTCCGCGATGGAGAACCTGAGCGGGCAAGAAGCAAGAATGCTTGCCAAGCGGTATGGTTTGGACTTCGCCAACAAGATTGGGCACGCGTTCGGCAAGGAACTTCACAATTTGGACACTCTGGTGCGTACCTTCGGTTCGCCGGAGCGGGCCTTTGTCCAGATTCAAAACCAAGTCGATGCTCTGTCGCTGTCGGCTGGGCCATTTACACGAGTACTGACCATAGACAGTGTCAACGTGACGATCCGTGGCTTCGTGCAGAACGGGATTGCGAAGATTGGAACGGTGTTCGTGCCGTGAACGCAGTCATGGAGACGGGTCTTACTGACCTTGAACGCAAGGCACTCGACGTTGCGCTCCAAGGGGCGGCGCCGTGGTTGGTGATGCTGCGTGAGCAAGTACCGCGGCTTCGTGTGGTGGGGCGCAGGTACACCGGGTTTGGTTTCTTCACCGACTTCGCGTGCGATGCTTGCATCGCTGCGACCGGCCTCCCCCTGCCGGGTTCGCCCGAGAATGTACCGGTTGCATGGGCGGCGCACCCGGACGTAGAAGATGGAGGGCAAGGAGCAATTTCGTTCAATGTGTTTCTGCGCGACGGTGTGATTGTTTGCTTGGAGGCCGCGGCGGTGTCGGCTTGGCCAACGAACGAGGACCTCATTACGTTTCCCGTGTAAGTCACCGACAGTGGCGAGTCACCACATGGGCAAAGTCTCTTGAACACGGTGCGACTGGTGTTGCGGATTGAGTGGGGCCCCAGCTTCCAAGGAATGCAGACGGTGTGGCGCATCACCGGAGCGTACCCCAAGTGACCTCGCCATTTTGCGAGGTCTTGGGAATTGGCGTCGGCCCGACGACCGGATTGGACGCCGCGGAAAGCATCACCATCAGCACGTACGACGACCTTTACGGGCAGTTCATTACCGAACTCCGATTTGCAGATGCTACGTCAACGTGTGTGCGAGTCGATTCTTTTCCGTTCCTCTATTCGCTCATTCGGCAACTTTACCTTATCTCATCTGTTGAGCACATTCGAGTGGATATCGGAGAAGGATACTCGTTGTTAGGAAGTGTTTCCGCTGACGATGTTACTCTGGAGCTTGTGTTTGACGGCGCAAGTTGCTTGCGGTGGCATCTATCGGTCGGTGAACTTGTGTTGTTCCTGTCGAGAGTTGTTGCTGCACTTGCATCTTCGATAGACGGAGCGGGCGTGGACGCGGCGCGATACCTAAGGGCTCTCCCGCCGCCGCTCTTCTAGGCGCCTCTCTAGACATCAGTTTGTTGGAGTCTTCTTACGAGCGGTGGCAGGCAGATGGATTTCCGATACGACGCCGATCACGAGCGCACCATCGAAAGCGGGTCGAACGGAACCCTGACATTGTATGTAGGCCGCCAGTTCTTCGAGGTCTCGATCCAGGGCGCCACCACGACCGGCAAGGCGTACCTCGCCACGCCCGACGGGATCATCGGCGTCGTGACCCAGACTACCGCGAATACCCTCGGCCGGCGCTATTGGTACCGAGACCACATCGGCAGCATCGTCGCCGAACGCGACAGCGCGACCGCCCAGACGGTCTACCTGGGCTTCGACGAGTGGGGGGCGCGCAGAGGCAGCTTCGCGCCGACGTCGACCGCCACGGCACGAGGATTCACCGGCCACGAGCACCTGGACACGCCGTTCACCCTCGTGCACATGAACGGCCGCATCTACGACCCGGTGGCCAGCCGCTTCGTCAGCGCCGATCCGATCCTCCAGGACGCCACCAATCCGCAGTCGTTCAACCGGTATGCCTACGTCTACAACAACCCGCTGTCGTTCACCGACCCGCAGGGTTTCAGTGCCTGGTCGCAGTGGATACGTCCGGTGGTCATCACCGTCGCCACCTGGTATGACCGCCATCGCCAAACCTGCGATCTACGGCATCACTGGGCTACTATTGGTTGCGCTCGGTTACGTGACATGCCCTCGCTCATCGGTACCGTGAACCTGGAACACGCTCTTTGCCAAATCGCCGCCGATCGTCGTAACCTTCATGTGGACGCCCCTCTCGGTTCAAGTGGTAGGTGACACTTCCACTTTGGCACAACGATGCCGTTGCGGGTCGGGGCGTCCATCCCATTGCTTTCGTGGTCGAGCCGTGGCAGGCCCGTACGGCGCCGACGGCTTGCTGCGCACCAAACGACATGGGCCGGCAGTTGCCTGCCGGCCCGTTGCGTTGATGCTCCGCCGGCGCGTTCGCCGGCGGTGATGCGGTGACGACTTACGCCGCGTCCGCCGGCTGCTCGGTGGTCGCAGGGGCCGCGGCCGCGGGGGCCCCCGCTTCCACGCCCGCTTCCGCGAACTCCGCCTGCAGCGCCGCCTCCGGTCCCATCGCCTTCGCCTTCTTGCGGGCGTTGTGGTGCGCGAGCCCCGTGCCCGCCGGGATCAGCCGCCCGACGATCACGTTCTCCTTCAACCCGCGGAGATCGTCCTTCTTGCCCATGATCGCGGCTTCGGTCAGCACGCGCGTGGTCTCCTGGAACGACGCCGCCGAGATGAACGAGTCGGTCGACAGGACGCCTTGGTGATGCCGAGCAGCATGTGCTCGTAGGTCGAGGCACGCTTGCCGTCCCCGGTCGCCTTGTCGTTCTCGTCCAGGATGTCCGAGCGCTCCGCCTGCTCGCCCAGGATGAAGCGCGTGTCGCCCGGATCCGTCACCTGCACCCGGCGCAGCATCTGCCGCACGATCACCTCGATGTGCTTGTCGTTGATCTTCACGCCCTGCAGCCGGTACACGTCCTGCACCTCGTCGGTGATGTAGCGCGCCAGCGCCTCCATCCCCAGCAACCGCAGGATGTCGTGCGGGTCCGCCGGGCCGTCGACGATCGTCTCGCCCTTGTTCACCACCTGCCCGTCGTGCACCGTGACGTGCTTGTCCTTGGCGATCAGGAATTCGTGCGCGACGCCATCGAGGTCGGTGATCACCAGCCGCTGCTTGCCCTTGGTGTCCTTGCCGAACGACACCGTGCCGGTGACCTCCGCCAGCATGCCCGCGTCCTTCGGCGAACGCGCCTCGAACAGCTCCGCCACCCGCGGCAGGCCGCCGGTGATGTCGCGCGTCTTCGACGTCTCCTGCGGGATCCGCGCCAGCACCTCGCCGACGCTCACCTGCTGGCCGTCCTTCACCGTGATGATGCAGCCGACCTGGAAGGTGATCTGCACCGGCAGGTCCGAACCCGCCAGCTTGATCTCGTCGCCCTTGCCGTCGAGCAGCTTCACCTGCGGCCGCACGCCCTTCGCGGCACTGCCGGTGCGGCGTTTCGGGTCGATCACCACCAGCGTCGACAGGCCGGTCACTTCGTCGACCTGCTTCGCCACCGTCACGCCGTCCTCGACGTGCTCGAACCGCACCGTGCCCGCGTACTCGGTGATGATCGGACGCGCGGTCGCGTCCCACGTCGCCAGCACCTTGCCGGCCTTGATGACGTCGCCGTCCTTGACTCGCCCTTGGCGCTTGCCGATTTGCGCCCAATGGTGCCGGGAATCCCCGTGCGAAACGGTCAACAGCCCAGCACGCAACTGCCCACGAATGTGCGACTTGACCACAATCAAAACCGCCGCCTCCCGCAAGGCAAGAATGACGTTGCGTTGAATGGGACTGCAGACAAACGCCCCCATTCCACGCATCTCCACTGCGCCATCGGACGCAAATTGCAGCAACCCAGGCGATTGAGGAAGGATTGCGATGCGAGCCGGCAACCTTGCACGTAACCACCGTTTCAGTTCGATGAGGACGTTAGTCGCACTCGTCGTCCTAAACATGCTGGGCATCACTGCCATGCGCCTCGATGCTCAAGTTGTTTCCGAACCCCCAGAACCACGCATCACACTTCCCCCATTCAGCTTTCCCGAGTACCAGCTCACACGCCAATCGCAACAGGCCGCTGAGTGGACCCGATCATTACCTATCAGGGACGCTGAAGGTCGAATCCGGTACTGGATCGACCTGACCGACGACGCGGCCGACGCGTACCAGCGCACAAGCCCGCCCGACGATGGAATGCCCGAGTACAACAAGCCGGAGGCACGCCATCTTCTTCAGGCGTTGGCTCGTCAATACAGTCTTCGGCCGTATTCGATGATAAGTTGGATCGGGAATGGATTTTCCGCACATCTCGACGACGTCCAAGTTTCTGCGCTCGAAAAAGATCCACGCGTAACACGCATCACTCCCGATCGGTGGCTGCGCAAAAGCGGTAGCCTGTGGACCGAGTCCACGGGTCCCAACGGACAGATATTGTCCTGGGGAACAAACGCACTTGGAGGGAGTCGCGCATCGCCCAACGATGTCGTCACCCTGTATGTACTCGATACCGGGATCGGCGTCCACGCCGACCTACCCAGTATCATTAGTCGCAACCTCATCGATCCGTTCGCGCAATATCCTGTCGGCTGCTATGCGCATGCGACGGCAATCGCTGGCATAGCCTCGGGCCAGAACACGGTTACATCGGCGGTCTGGGGCATGAATCGCGGTGTGCCCATAGTTTCGTATGCCCTCAACAATTCCCCCTCCCCCACGACAGGTGACAATTGCTCGATAAGTGGTGCCCCGCTCTCACTCGTGCACCCGGGACTCGACATGATCAAAGCTGATATCGCGGCTCGGGGTCGGATGGGCGTCATCAACATCTCGTTGAACGATGCGGCGTTCCGTTCCACCGGTACGTTCGGCCAGCGCTTTCTCAACATCGCAACCCCCGCGCCGGGATATCCAGGTGCTCTCATCGTTCAGTCTGCAGGAAACACCACGTTCGGCTCTTCAGGAAACGCCTGCGACGTTTCCTACGACGTACCCTCCAACGTAGATGGAATCATTGTCGTTGGTGGTATCGACGAAAATGGACAGCAAGCAGTGAAGCTGAACGGTTTCAATGCGTATCGCAATGCGGGGCTCGCCCAGGATGCCGAGGGCTCCAATCATGGTAGCTGTGTGGAGATGTGGGCCCCGTCAAAGAGCATCTATACGACGTGGGGCGACGCGCCTACGCAAACCGGGCCCCCAACGGTTCATTCCACACGGACGCGACTATCTGGTACGTCGTTCGCTGCACCACACATAGCAGCGTTGGCTGCGTACACGAACGCCACGTGGGGACCTGTTTCGCCACAAGGGCTGGAGTTCGCTCTAGGCTACAACTTTGGTCACTTTCTGGACTCGCAGGACAAGAGCGGTCGGTCAATATGGATTCCGTGGGCGTTCGACAATCCGCCCACGACAGCAAAGGCACTACCGACCGCCGAGTTTCGCCTCGATGATCGGATCAACCCCAACCCGTTCCCACCCTTCGACAGTACGCACCAGTTCTACTTGAGCTATGACTCACGTGGCGCCCAATCGTGCACGTTGTCCGGGTACAAGGACGGCGGGCTGTGGTATACGGTGCCCAACTACTATTCATCTTATGACTGGACCAACGGAGGGCAGTCGCTCGTTCAACTGGATCCGGGGTCATATCAGTGGCACATCGATTGCGTCAGTGCGCACGGCACCCACAACACGGCTGTGGCGTCGGTGACAATTGTCCCGCCGCCGCCGGCGCCCCCTACGGCTACTTGGACGTTGAACGGAGTACCGCGTAACGGTCAGACCGTCTGGATACCGGGCGGGACACTCTTCACATTTCGCTATGACAGCACAAGCGCGACTGGTTGCTCGTTGTACGCCGAGAAGGGCCCATACCCCGGTCCGCTGCAATACTGGTACGACGTGCCCTTCCCGTTCTACACATCCTATGACTGGGGTTCGCAAAGTCTACCGCCGTACTTCTACAAATGGACGGTGTCCTGCATCGGACCCGGCGGCTCGGTCCAGGAGTTCCTTCAGGTCGTCTCCTATTGACGCATCATGAGTCATCTCGCACGTTCGCGCCTGGCGTTGGCCTGCATTGGCATTGGTCTCGCATTGGCGCATGCCTCGAGCAAGGCCGCACCACTGGTATACGTCGCCAACACCAGCTCCAGCTCAGGGCTCGTCAGCATCGTCGATGCGGCTGCGCAAGCGCTGGTGGGGGAGTCCATTGCCGTTGGCCTCACGCCCCGTGCGGTCGCGGTGCATCCTGACGGCACGTTCGCCTACGTTGTCTCGATCTTCGAGAACGGAGCGTTCGGGCATGGAGCGGTCTCCGTTATTCAGACGCAATCCAAGCAAGTTGTAGCCACCATTGTGGTTGGAGACAATGCCACGGCGGCCGCGATCTCGCCAAGCGGCGGCGAGCTCTATGTCTTGAATCAGACTTCGAACTCCATATCGGTCATCGATACCTCCTCAAACGCCGTAACTGCGTCCATCGGTGTGGGCGCAGGCACCGATCTCGTCGTGGATCCAAATGGAGAAAGGCTGTTTGTCGCGACGCTTGGCGGCATTGCCGTGATTTCGACGTCGGAGAGGGCAGTCACGGCGAATCTTCCGGTGAGTGGCATACCTCAAGGCATTGCGGTCAGTCCGGACGGCCGTTATGTGTACGTGACTGAGTATGTCAGCTTGACGAACGGCAATGTATCAGTGATATCAACGCAGACGGGCGCAGTGACCGCCAACATTGCAATGGGACCGAATGTCTATGGTGTAGTTGCTGGCGTTGACGGCGCGCGCTTGTACGTGTCCGATGGGACGTCGGTGGCAGTGATCGACACTGCGACGAACGCAGTGCGGACTCTGGTTCCGGTGGGCCATGGCGCGCGCGGTATGTCGCTTACTCCGGATGGCCGGCATCTGTACGTCATGAACTCGAACGACCGGAGTGTTTCCGTACTGGATACGACCACAGATGCGGTTGTCAACACAATCGCGGTGCCGAAGGGTGCCAATTCATACGGGCGGTTCATTGGCCCCACGGTCGGTCCGGTCGGCACCAGCCAGGTCCTAGAGTTCTATAACGCACAGATCGATCACTATTTTGTCACGATGAGCGAGAGCGAGATCGCCGATCTTGATCGCCATGTTCATCCCGGCTGGAGTCGCACTGGTCAGCGCTTCTTTGCGTATCCCGCTGGCACATCGGCTGGCACTGGTCATCCAGTCTGTCGTTTCTACGGACTTCCGTCCGCTGGGCTCGATTCGCACTTCTATTCGGCAAGCAGCGCTGAGTGCTCGGACGTGGCCCAGCGGTTTGCGCAATCGTGGCAGAAGGAGAGCGACGAAGTGTTTCGGATCACGTTGCCCGCACTCGATGGCTCATGTTCGCCAGGCACCATTCCCGTTTTCCGACTTTGGAATGCGAGGGCAGACAGCAATCACCGCTACACGACAAACCTCGGCATTCGTCAGCAGATGCTGTTGAGGAATTACGTTTCCGAGGGCTATGGCCCGCTCGGCGTTGTCATGTGTTCCCCGCTGTAACATCATGCCGATCGCCACGGGGTCGCCCTTGGCGTTGCTCGCATGTGCAGCGTCGGAACGGAGAAGCGGACTGTACCGACTGGCTCGACCCCGGAGGCCGCTTCTGCGGATGCGTGCTGTCGTCCGGTAGCGGCGTTTGGCCGTTCGGTCGGTCCTGCGGACCTGGGTTCGCGTCGGAAGGGGCTTGCGTCTGTCCGGCGCGGTTTCACTCCGGATTCGTCGGTCGCGATCACGCGCGGACTTTCCAGTCTGAATGAAGCGCACCGGGCCGGCAGTCGCCGGCCGGCCCGTGGCGTTGATGCTCCGCCGACGCGAACGCCGGCGGTGATGCGTGATGTGATTTAAGCCGCGTCCGCCGGCTGCTCGGTGGTCGCAGGGGCCGCGGCCGCGGGGGCACCCGCTTCCACGCCCGCTTCCGCCAGCTCCGCCTGCAGCGCCGCCTCCGGACCCATCGCCTTCGCCTTCTTGCGGGCGTTGTGGTGCGCGAGCCCCGTGCCCGCCGGGATCAGCCGCCCGACGATCACGTTCTCCTTCAACCCGCGCAGATCGTCCTTCTTGCCCATGATCGCCGCCTCGGTCAGCACCCGCGTCGTCTCCTGGAACGACGCCGCCGAGATGAACGAGTCCGTCGACAGCGACGCCTTGGTGATGCCGAGCAGCATGTGCTCGTACGTCGACGCACGCTTGCCGTCCCCGGTCGCCTTGTCGTTCTCGTCCAGGATGTCCGAGCGCTCCGCCTGCTCGCCCAGGATGAAGCGCGTGTCGCCCGGATCCGTCACCTGCACCCGGCGCAGCATCTGCCGCACGATCACCTCGATGTGCTTGTCGTTGATCTTCACGCCCTGCAGCCGGTACACGTCCTGCACCTCGTCGGTGATGTAGCGCGCCAGCGCCTCCATCCCCAGCAAGCGCAGAATGTCGTGCGGGTCCGCCGGACCGTCGACGATCGTCTCGCCTTTGTTCACCACCTGCCCGTCGTGCACCGTGACGTGCTTGTCCTTGGCGATCAGGAATTCGTGCGCGACGCCATCGAGGTCGGTGATCACCAGCCGCTGCTTGCCCTTGGTGTCCTTGCCGAACGACACCGTGCCGGTGACCTCCGCCAGCATGCCCGCGTCCTTCGGCGAGCGCGCCCCGAACAGCTCCGCCACCCGCGGCAGGCCGCCCGTCAAGTCGCGATACTTTTCAGGCGGCCCCCGACGGGCGCCGCCTCAGTCATCGTCGTAGATAATCGACATGACCAGCGGCCGAGAATAAACAGGCTGAGGCGATCGAACTAGGTACGCCCAGCCAATCCAATCCGTCCCGAGTACATCGCTCGTGTAGTTGTTACCCCCGGGGGTATAGCCGTCGGTGTAGGCAGAACAGTCAGTACCCGACGAGCCACTTCCGGGAAACAGAATGTAGTCGTCGTGTGCCGGGTAATAGCGACGACAGAGTTTCACGGTTCCGGGCGGTTGTGACATAGTCTTCGGAAATATGTAACCCTCAACTCCGTCCAGCTTGTAGCCTGCGCTTGTCCATCCTTCGCTCGGGTCGGCGGAGTAAACGTGACTAACGTGCTCATGATTGCCACAGTATGTCGGTACAGAATTTGGGCACGCGTAGCTATATCGGTATAGCGCGACGAGGTCAGGACTCGGCCCGTTCGGGTTCCTGAATGTCGTGAAAACGGACAGCATTGCTCGCGGATAGAGCGGGTCACAGGGCGGACTGAATTCACAGCCACTCAGCGGAACGCCCGGAAACGCAGCGTAGCCAGGCGACAACGGGCCGATCGAGGCATATCCGTACTGATTGCCGGTGTATGAAGTGGGTAGCAACGTTCCCAAGATGGCTGCAGTTCCCATCTGAGGAACAGCTGTATAGACATGATCGTACCGATCCGAACTATAAAAGCTAAAAAGTGGAGTCAGGCGGTTAGCAACCCCCGCACCTCCGAGTGCCTTTGTAACGGCCCCCATCGCGTCGGCGAAGCCGGCCCCGCAGTAGCCGTTAGGATCGCTCGCGCAAGGCTTAGCCGTATCAACGAGAAAACTTCGAACTTGATTTCTGGTCGCAGTAGGAAACACTGATCGAGTAAGCGCGGCGATGCCAGAAACAAATGCTGTAGACATCGATGTGCCAGTGCAAATCCCATAACCGGCGTAGTACCCGGAGGGAAATCCATCACCGCAAGCAAACCGTGAGTCCGGAAAACCCGAGTTCCAGTCAGTGCCAGTGTAGACGCTAGAAATTACGCTTGCAGCCGGAGCCGCAATTGCAACTTCGCTTCCACGATTCGACCCGAATGAACGCCCATTCTGCACGGACCCGTCCCAAAACGCCGCTCCGCTCGAATCATATTGAGCACCTGCTACGGCGATGACACCTGATTGATTGGCAAAGAAATCGACGCCGACTCGATCGTTTCCGGCCGCCGCCACGACTACGACGTCATTGCTAGCAGCCGCCTGCAGCGAATCGCAGACGCTGCTGAAGCTTGTGCAGTCGTACCCTTGCGATGGCGGCCCTCCAAAGCTGTTGTTGATCACCTGACTCCCAGAATAAATCATCCAGGCGAGACCGCTGGCGATGGCTGGCATGGAAGGATAGGCGCTTCCACCGCCCGTAAACGCGGTAATCCGACCGATCATCAACGAACAATATTGGCAGGTCCCGGCGACGCCGAGCGAGTTGTTGGCCTTCGCTCCCACGATACCGGCCGTGTGGGTTCCATGTCCCGCAATGTTCGCTTGAATCAGATTGTTGTTGATGTCGTAAATGCTGAAGGGTTCCTCATCAACGTTATCGGCGGAATTGTTGCCGCCACCATGTTGCCCTGGGTTCGTTACGCCATTAAGGAGCTCGAAGTTATACGCAAACTGTCGCCGAAAATTCGGTTCCAGGTCTTCATGAATCGTACTGTTGAATCCGTGGACCTGAATTCCGTTGTCCAGGATCGCGGTGTATGCCGTGCCACGCACCTTTTCCCATGCCAAGAGCAGATTGAGGCGCTGCGGACCCCATTGATACCGTGAAACGTCAACGTCCACGTAGCCATTGATCAGAAGTGGATCATTGGGGCTGCTCGCGAACTGCGCACCCCGTGACCGCTCGACGTGTTTAACGGCTGCATTGTCGCGCAGCAGACTCTCGGCAGCACTTGCGTGCGAGTTGTCCGAATACGTCAGGACGATTGCCTCATGCAATCTAACGCGAGCGTCACTGGCCGGAAGCCAGGAGAGAAACTTTGAAAGAACTCGATTTTGCACAAGATAGCGGGCAGCAACGGGTTCCCCGAGGCCGGAACTTACCACTCGGTCTCCGAGGTTCAGGCGCTCTATCAGCGAGTCTAAATCCGGCCATTTCCCGCTCGCTTGATCGAGGCGAACGATGATCTCGCGGAGAAATGGATATCTTTGATCTTCTTCAATTGCACTCGTCGTTGCCGCGCCTATTGCAGTTGCATGCGTCGCAAGGAGTAGGAAGAAAGCGTGCAGGAGTATTCGCATCGAATTGTCTGCTTTAGCCTTGCAGGTAACGCTGGCGTGCGCCAACGAGAAGCAAGGTGACGATCAGTGTCATCAGGCCGATGCTGTTAACTGCGGGGATGGCCTCTATCGCAAGCGACACGCTGAGCGGCGCAGTGGCTGTCAGCAATGGAGTGCTAGTCGGTACCAAACAGAACACCCGATAGCTTTCGACAACGTACGCACCCGAAGGCAACGGTCCAACGTTCGCTGATACTTGGTAGCTTGGATTTCCTGCGTTCAAGCCATGCACAACACAAACCTCAATTCGCACCGTGTTTCCAACAACACGCGAATTGAGCAGGTAAGCACTATCAAAAACGCTTGCGAGCGTTCCGCTCACCGTGATCGATATTACGTCGCTAGACGTCGGATTTGATGGGCTCGTGGAGATGGCTTCACCATTGCAGGCGAGGCTCCAGAGCAGGCATAACACGCAAACTAAGTTTCGCATGTGCAACGGCAGCCGTTCAAGATTTCAACAATATTCGTAGCTCCGTATACCGTTCGGCCCACTATCGAATCCACTTTGCGAGAGCCCTTGCCGGACTAATAGATCAAGAGCCGCCTGGCGGAGTGCTGGGAGCTAGCACTCGAATCGTTGCCGGCGAGTGATCGGGCGCGCCCGGCGGCGGGCTAGGAACCAACACATGCGGGCTTGCCAACCCCGTCGTCACTTGGGAGGTGCCGTGCTTGCTGATAGCACGCGTGCATCAGTCGGCAGACGAAGTTGTCCCGGGAAGCCGCGAAGGCGTCAGCACACGCACTGCGGAAACCGGCAAGGCTGGCCCGCCTGGCGGGCTGGCCGGCTGTAGGAGCCGTATCGTCGCCAGCGGAGGCCCCGCCGTCATGCCGGGCGGTGGACGTGGCCCGAGACTTTGCACCGCCGACTCGACCAGCGTCGCAGACTCCGGAAGCGTGCCGGGGGTCAGCGGGCGTCCCGTTGGGGCAACGGTCGACGGCACTTGCGCGGCAGCGCCACAACCAAGCTGCAGCAGCGCCGCAAGCAGGCCGAGCCGCAGGACTCGGTGCGTCATGGCGCGTTGAGCGCCGTGACGAATTCGAGCTGGCAGTACCCGGACGCAGCATTGAATCCGTGCAACCTGACCTTGTAGCCCAGCGTCATCGCCAGCTGCAACGTCGACAGAATTGCGCGCGTATTCGCCAACTGCCGCTCGACTTCGATCTGCGGGATGGTTGGATCACTGCCGAAGTAGCGCGGTGCCCAGTAGAGCCAGTTCGAATTTGCCGTGCAGTTACCTACCGACGCGTCGATCATCAGATAGACGGCGGCGGCCGCCGTGGAGCTCGAAGACAGCGCGCCGACGCTTGATGGCTGGATCACAGTAACGTGCGCGTCCACGGTCCAGTCGTAGGCGCTCGCACAGGTGCTACAAAGCGCTGCCGCAATGGCGAGCACATGGATAGGTCGCGCAAACGCGCGTTGCATGGAGGCTCCCTTCGATGAGCTGGGTGGTCTGTGCGGTCATCCTAGCTTCGCGCGCTGCCGGGTCAACAAGGAACCGGCAAGGCACCAATGCGATCGCTACGTGTTGATCCTGGTCAACGGAGTGCGCACCGTCGCGCGCGTGCCGTGTCTGCTTTCGCAGTCGAGCCGTGGCACCCCCGGGAAGTACCGACGGCTTGCTTCGCACCAAACGACACGGGCCGGCAGTCGCCTGCCGGCCCGTTGCGTTCTTGCTCCGCCGACGCGTTCGCCGGCGGTAATGCGGTGAAACTCCGCTACGCCGCGTCCGCCGGCTGCTCGGTGGTCGCAGGGGCGGCGGCCGCGGGGGCACCCGCTTCCACGCCCGCTTCCGCCAACTCCGCCTGCAGCGCCGCCTCCGGTCCCATCGCCTTCGCCTTCTTGCGGGCGTTGTGGTGCGCGAGCCCCGTGCCCGCCGGGATCAGCCGCCCGACGATCACGTTCTCCTTCAACCCGCGGAGATCGTCCTTCTTGCCCATGATCGCCGCCTCGGTCAGCACCCGCGTCGTCTCCTGGAACGACGCCGCCGAGATGAACGAGTCGGTCGACAGCGACGCCTTGGTGATGCCGAGCAGCATGTGCTCGTACGTCGACGCACGCTTGCCGTCCCCGGTCGCCTTGTCGTTCTCGTCCAGGATGTCCGAGCGCTCCGCCTGCTCGCCCAGGATGAAGCGCGTGTCGCCCGGATCCGTCACCTGCACCCGGCGCAGCATCTGCCGCACGATCACCTCGATGTGCTTGTCGTTGATCTTCACGCCCTGCAGCCGGTACACGTCCTGCACCTCGTCGGTGATGTAGCGCGCCAGCGCCTCCATCCCCAGCAAGCGCAGAATGTCGTGCGGGTCCGCCGGACCGTCGACGATCGTCTCGCCTTTGTTCACCACCTGCCCGTCGTGCACCGTGACGTGCTTGTCCTTGGCGATCAGGAATTCGTGCGCCACGCCGTCGAGGTCGGTGATCACCAGCCGCTGCTTGCCCTTGGTGTCCTTGCCGAACGACACCGTGCCGGTGACCTCCGCCAGCATGCCCGCGTCCTTCGGCGAGCGCGCCTCGAACAGCTCCGCCACCCGCGGCAGGCCGCCGGTGATGTCGCGCGTCTTCGACGTCTCCTGCGCGGAGGCGAAGAGCGACACGAGTGCCGCCGTTTTCCCATCAGGCCGATGTCGACCCGTGTTGCTTCAGGTCAAGCAACCTGCGTCGCGCGAGTAGTCAGTCGTAGGGCAAAGGCGGACACTGACCAGCATTCCAGTCCGTGGGCAACTGCGCCGCAAAGGAACTCGGGAGGAAAGCGACAATGAAGAAAAATGCGTTGGTCATATGCTCCGTGCTCGCAGGGCTTGTCTCGCAACCTGCGGCAGCCATCTGGTTATCTTGCAACTTCGTGCCCGACAACTTCTACGTCTTCAGCAGCGGGGACGTCTGATTTCAAGAGCCCCCTGCGATCGGACTGGTACCGCATCTGCAATACCGAAGGGACGCTCAACTCGATCTCCTCGCTGACGTGCGCGAACTGGACCGCGATGTTCAAGGCTGCCGCCTCCCGACCACCTACAGTCGGAGCCCAGCAAATCCACATCACCTTCAACCTCGCCAGCGGGACATGCACCACGATTGCTGGCGATGCGAGCACACCGCCCGTTCTCTACGTCATGGCATATCGCTCGTAAACGAAAATGGTGGGAGTTGCGTGAACGACGATTCACCGCTGGACCGCCGCACACGCTCGGGCAGACTGGGTGAAGGAGTAGACATGACGCTTCTCAAGCACGTCGGTTCCATGTTTCCGGCTCGGCTCGCGGCCGCCACGCTTGCGCTCCTGATCCTGGCAATACCACCCACCGCCTTGGCCCAGGTGGTCCTGACCGCTGAACCACCGGCGCCGACCGAATCCGACTTCATTCACATTCGAATTGTGGGAAACGGGGCGGCGGGTGCGCATGTCACCGCCATCACCAGATTGCCGAACAATCTTATCGAGATACGGCTAGAGGGAGGCTGTTTCAGTGTGCCAGCTCCCATCGATACACGCGCCGACATTGGATACCTTCCCGTTGGCGATTACATCGCTCGGGTGACGGGCATTTGTGTAGGCGCAACGCTCTCAGCGCCTCTCGCATTTCAGGTGCTCCCCGCAGTCGGTACCAACACCGATGCCATACCTGCCACTTCCGATGCAGCCTTGATGCTGCTCGCTGCGGCGATCGCGGGCCTGGCCTTTCTACGGTTGCGAAGTCAAAGGGGATGAAGCTCGATGCGCGACCCACGAAAGTACTTTGGAGTTTGCATATCCACGGTCGCAGCTTTGGCTGCAGCATTGATCACCGCAGCAGCTTGGTCCGCCGATCGGCCTCCATCGCAACAGCTCGTCGTGCTATTCGACCCGATCAGGGCGCCGCAGGTACCGCAGACGATCGTTGATCTGATTGCACAACGTCGCGCCCTGCCGCCCGCTCTTGAAGCGCTTGCCACTCCTGTTCGCGCCCGATTCATTCGGAGCCACCGCCTTGCAGCCGAGGTTCTCGCAGGTCTCGATGCGTACAGCGCAGATGCGCTGCTGGACCGTTACCTCGTGCTGTCATACGACGAGTCGGTAACCAGCGAAGCACTGACGGATGTAGTGGCGCGAATCCGCGCTCACGAGGCCGTTCTTTGGGCCGACTTCGATCGACTCGTACAGTTTTCCACGACGACGCCAGAAGATCCGTTCTACCCAGGTGCACCGCCCACGCCGCCGGCCAATTATCAATGGGGCCTGCCTCGTATAGGACTGCCGAGTGCCTGGGACCTTCAACGCGGACGAGCGTATGCGGCGACCGTCGACAACGGCATCGAAGCGACGCATCCCGACCTCGTTGGCAACTTCCGTCCGCAGCTCTCATGGAACTATGCGCAATCGACTGCCAACGTGGACGAGCTTGACTTTTTCGGAGACAACACACGCGGGCACGGGACGCATGTAGCGGGCATTATCGGCGCGTCATCGAATAGCGATGGCGCATCCAACGACGTGGGTGTTTCCAGCGTGTGCTGGAGCTGCTCGTTGATGATCGGTCGAATCACCAACACGGCGTCTGACAGTGTTCAGGCGTTCGAAAGCAGTGCAGTTGCAGCGATCATCGATTTCGCCTCCAGAGGCGCGCAAGTAGTGAACCTGAGCATGTAGGCCTTCTGGAACAACCCGTCGCAATGCGGCACCGCACCTTATGCGCAATGGTGCCTAGCAATCACGACTGTCGCCGACCACCAGGTTGTCCTGGTGAACTCCGCCGGCAATGCGTCCTTCAGTAACCTTGACCCGCGCATTCCCATGCATGAATTGGCGCCACCGAGTACCGATCCGCGGGTGATCAGCGTCGCTGCGCTGCGCTTCGACAACGCACGGGCGGCCTATTCGCACTATGGGTCGCGGCTCGATCTCATTGCGCCGGGATCCGACATCCTCTCGACGTTCTACACCGGTGGCCACTGGGGCTATGAGACGGGCGAACCACCATGCACGGATGCGCAGACGCCACCGACCGACGGCTACGGCCCCTGCAGCGGCACGTCGATGGCGGCGCCCTTCGTGACTGGAATCGCGGCACTGGTGCGCTCCAACAACCCGCTGCTCGACTTCGCCCAGACCAAGCGCGCCATCACAGCTACCACTAACACGTCGCTGCCACCACACAACCCTCCTTCGGGCAGCACCGTCGACGGATTGCCGCATCACGTCGAGTTCGGTCACGGCCTGCCAGATGCCGGTGGGGCCGTGCGCCGCTCGCTGGGCACGGTAGGCGGCAAGCAACTCACCAATCGGCTGACGCCGCTGTTCAGCTTCTACAGTTCGGGAGGTGTCGACTACTTCTACACGACGGTTCCGCAAATGGGTCGCGCCGCCGTCTGGGGCAAGCTCAAGCCACATGCCGCGGGCGGCGCGGTCATGTATGGCACTGTCGGTTCCTCCGTGGCCGCGTACCCCCGCTACCCTGGCCCAGCATGCCTGTGGAGTCCCTGCCCCTACGATCCGGCGCCAACCGCTCAAGTCCACGTCTTCACCACCCACGTCAATCCGCTCGGAACGGGATACTCCGATGCCGACATCGTGCCGTTGTTCCGGTTGAGCTGGGCGGATACCAATCCGAATTCTGTTGCTGTCCGCCACGCCTACACTACGAGCACAGCGGGTCGCTTGGCGTTCGAAAGCGTGGGCTATCGTTTCGACGGAACGGAAGGTTATCTGTGGCGCTGCGACACGAGTGCTCAGCCCCCGCTCACGACGAAGCTGTTCCGGAAGTACCACCCCGCGACGGTCACGTATGCGCTCTTTCCGGAAAGCGAGCTGGTCGCGATGCTGGCGGCCGGGTACACCGAGAACGCGAGCGGATCCGGACCCGGCACCTGCTTCGACAACAACGGGCATCAATACATCGGATACGCGTACCCGAATGTCGATGCCGACGGCGACGGCATCGTCGACGGGATGGAAGCCCTGATGGGGACGTGCGTGCATGGCCGCGACGCGCATGCGGACGGCATCCCCGGCATGACGTTCGATGTCGCCAAGGCGCAGTACGTCGCGCCGGTGCCCTGCGCCGCACGGGTGCTCGCCATTCTGGAGGGCGACGAGTAGCCGAGGGGCCGCGGTCCTCGCCTTTTGCCCGACTGAAGCAGCCGTCACGAAACGGGCCGGCATCGCTGCCGGCCCGTTTCGTCGGTGCTCCGCCGGCGCGACCGCCGGCGACCATGCGTGATGTGACTTAAGCCGCGTCCGCCGGCTGCTCGGTCGTCGCAGGTGCTGCGGCCGCGGGAGCCCCCGCTTCCACGCCCGCTTCCGCCAACTCCGCCTGCAGCGCCGCCTCCGGTCCCATCGCCTTCGCCTTCTTGCGGGCGTTGTGGTGCGCGAGCCCCGTGCCCGCCGGGATCAGCCGCCCGACGATCACGTTCTCCTTCAACCCGCGCAGATCGTCCTTCTTGCCCATGATCGCCGCCTCGGTCAGCACCCGCGTCGTCTCCTGGAACGACGCCGCCGAGATGAACGAGTCCGTCGACAACGATGCCTTGGTGATGCCGAGCAGCATGTGCTCGTACGTCGCGCCGCGCTTGCCGTCCCCGGTCGCCTTGTCGTTCTCGTCCAGGATGTCCGAGCGCTCCGCCTGCTCGCCCAGGATGAAGCGCGTGTCGCCCGGATCCGTCACCTGCACCCGGCGCAGCATCTGCCGCACGATCACCTCGATGTGCTTGTCGTTGATCTTCACCCCCTGCAGCCGGTACACGTCCTGCACCTCGTCGGTGATGTAGCGCGCGAGCGCCTCCATCCCCAAGAGACGCAGGATGTCGTGCGGGTCGGCCGGGCCGTCGACGATCGTCTCGCCCTTGTTCACCACCTGCCCGTCGTGCACCGTCACGTGCTTGTCCTTGGCGATCAGGAATTCGTGCGCGACGCCATCGAGGTCGGTGATCACCAGCCGCTGCTTGCCCTTGGTGTCCTTGCCGAACGACACCGTGCCGGTGACCTCCGCCAGCATGCCCGCGTCCTTCGGCGAGCGCGCCTCGAACAGCTCCGCCACCCGCGGCAGGCCGCCGGTGATGTCGCGCGTCTTCGACGTCTCCTGCGGGATCCGCGCCAGCACCTCGCCGACGCTCACCTGCTGGCCGTCCTTCACCGTGATGATGCAGCCGACCTGGAAGGTGATCTGCACCGGCAGGTCCGAGCCCGAAAGCTTGATCTCGTCGCCGCCGAGTGCCTGGAGCGGCGTTTTGTGATTCACTCAGCAATGATGGTGGCGAGCGCTCCCAGTACGCGTGGATCCGCTACTGCCTGCGGTACTCGCGCTGAATACACCCAACCGATAAAGTCCGTGTATGCAACTTCCTGATCGTAGCTACCTGGACTGTAGCCGTCGGTCGTCCCTGTGCAATTTGTCCCGTTGGGCGCCGTTCCAGGAAAAAGTATGTAATCGCCGGTGTTGCCGTCCCGCTTGCGACAGAGCTTCACTGTACCCGGAGGCTGATTCATTGAACGCGGAAACACATAGCCCTCAATTCCGTCAAGCCGGTACCCGACCGTGTTCCAACTCTCCGACGGATCCGTTGAATAGCCATGACTCACCTGCTCTGAATTCTGAGGGCACTGTGATGAGTTCGGGCACGCCCAACTCAGTCGGTACAGGGGAACCAAGTCTGGCCCGCCGACGATTGGCGACTGTGCAAGTGTAAACACTGAAACCATTGCTCGTGGCACCAACGGGTCGCACGGTGGACTGAATCCGCAACCCGCAAGTGAAACACCCGGGAAACCCGAGTATCCCGACACCAGCGGCCCAATCGCGCCGTAGGGATACTGCGCCGCCGTATATGACGTAGGAAGCAACTTGCTCGTCACCGCCGATGCGCCCATCTGCGGTACGACAGTGTAAAAGTGATCTTGACGATTCGCACTGTAGAAGCTGAACAAAGGAGTTAGCCGATTGATATACGCCTTGCCTCCCAGGGCCGCAGCAACGAGCCTGTCCGCATCTGGTATGCCCGCCCCGCATTTGAGAAGGTCGGCACCAGTACAAGCCACGGTATTCGCATCCGACAACAAGAGCGCCTTGATCTGCGGCGC
Source organism: uncultured beta proteobacterium (assembly GCA_963765065.1). Lineage (GTDB taxonomy): Bacteria > Pseudomonadota > Gammaproteobacteria > Burkholderiales > Casimicrobiaceae > VBCG01. The sequence continues at coordinate 134,793 of CAVXVH010000019.1, forward strand.
CGTCAGCAACGGGTTGACCGATCGAACTATCCCAACGATTCCACTTACATGCGGCGCAGCCATAGAAGTGCCTGTACAGTCTCCATAACCTGCCGACAATATCCCGGAGCTTGGACCAAATGTATCGGCGCACAAGTATGCTGCGGCCCACTGAGCTCCAGGGTAGAACGTTGAGACGACATCCCTTGCAGGCGCAACAACCTGCTTAGTAATCCCATCCAGCTGCGATCCATAGTTCGAGCCACATTGATCTCCCGCGGTTGGAGGGCTCGTGCAAGTACTGCCATACCCGCTATTCCAAAACCCTCCCCCGTACTCGATTCCACCGACCGCAATCGTGTCGACATGCGACGCCGGAAACTGGATCCGTTCTTCGTATCCGTTTCCTGCTGCGGCGACCACTGCAACGTCTCTATTCTTCGCGTCTTGAATAGCTAGACACATTGGCGAATACGCCTGATCGGTACATGACGTAAAGCGGGACGCAATAGGCCTCTCGTCCCCAAAGCTCAAGTTGGCTACCTGCATCCCAATGTCAGACGCGAATGTAAGTGCACTGGTCCCGTCGCCAAAGAACGACAGTATCTTCATGACTCCAAGCGAACAGTTCCAACAGGCTCCTGCAACACCTGCCCCGTTGTTCGAACTGGCCGCGACGATCCCAGCGACATGCGTCCCGTGTCCCTTACTCACCCCGGATCGCAAGAGTTCGTCTATTGCTGTGGGAAGTCCTACCCCGGTGAAGTTCTTGGAGAAGACATTTCTCACACTAAGCAAGTCGCCGTGTGCACTGCAGGGCGAGTCCGCCGAGCAATAGACACCGTTGTCCAGAACTGCGATGTACGCATTGCCCCGTGCGCGCGACCATGCATTGGGCAGATTAAGCGCGGCCATTCCCCACTGATGCGCGCCGTTGTAAGGTCGCACTGGGCTGTAGGAAAAGTACGTATCATTTGGCCCAGCTGAAGAATAGTGCACGGCTCGGTCTCGTTGCACTCCGAGCACTCGCCCATCTCGACGCAGCGTCGCCTCTGCCAATACCGCAGCACTGATCGTGTCATAGGTGAAGACAAGATATTGGTCGAGCAATTGTCGTGCTGCTCGCCGATCTTCGACGAGACCTGGAGTCACACTCCTGGTGGGAACGTCAATGGCGCTTAGCATTTTGCGCGCGTCGACGGGGAAACCAAGATCGCTGCTCAATCGAGGATTGGACAGCGAATTTCTTGCTGCGTCGATGATCTGTGCGATCGACGGCGAATCAGGTCGGTCGTGATCAAAGAGCACCAGCAGTTGTCGCTCTGCCAGCTTATCGTCGAACTGCAAGCTCTGCCCGAAGGTTGAGAGCGAGACGAGCACTGACGCGACCAAAGCGGAGGCGGCAAGCCCCAGACGACGGCAACTCATGACTAACCTATCCTCTTGAGCGCGGCCAAAACAAGCAAGAGCGGAGTGAGCAGGAGAACTAGCCACGGCGTCAGCATCGGTATAGCCTCGATTCCCTGGGTCACCACGATTGCGCTGGAGCCGCGGAGAATCAGCCCGCTGGAGGTGGGACCTATACTATGGTCCGCCCAGTACTGGACCGCATATGTACCTGCTGGGAGTGGACCGACGTTTCTGGAAAATACGAAGGGCATTATCGGACCAAGCGGCGCGCAAGTGAGGCGCGCGTTGATTCGGATCAGTCCCGACGTTACAGATACTGAAATGGAGTCCGTTGGGCCGGCCGCGTCGCAGTAGTCGTTCGTATAGACAGTAATGCGAAGCACGTCCCGAGATGTGGGTTGGGATGGGTCAAATGACAGCTGCGCTGTCGGAATCTGAGCGTACGCGCTAGTCAAGACAAGTGCCGCAAGTAGAAGAACTGGCAGGAAGAGGGCCTTCAGTACCATGGTGCGTGCGGATCCTGACGAATTTGGCTTTCGAGCCAGATCGCCGCGTAGAAACGTGCGGGTAGCATTAGTAGGCACAGGTACGTTGTAGGCGGTTTCATCACCAATCGCACCAATGCGGTAGCACTACAATAGGCGAGTGCGAGCCAAGCGGGGCGCGGTGATTGGTCTTTCGTTGGCGTCGCTCACAGCTTACGGCCGTGGTTAGTTGGCGATCATTTGCGTTTACTTTGG